>CAWJTH010000232.1:0-12724 GCA_963845495.1 uncultured Chitinophagaceae bacterium | reverse complement strand
GACTATAATAAAACCCTTCATCGCCTTTCCATGAAAAACTGCTGAATTTCATGTACTCTATTTTATCGCTCACCATTTGTTTGGTGGCCAAATCCATCACAAATCCATCGGCCCAATCGCTACCGGCTTTATTGATGGTGTAAGCCATATATTTATTGCCATGACTGAAACTCATGTCACCAATGGCTGCAATACCTTCTTTGCTAATGGTGTTTGGATCAAGAAATAATTCTGGCTTGCCTTCCAGCCCTTTTTGTCGATAATAAACAGCTTGATTTTGCAGGCCGTCGTTTTTAGCAAAATAATAGTAATTGCCATGTTTGGCAGGTGAACCATATTTTGGATAATCCCACAATTCTGTCAACCTGTTTTTTACTTTTTCGCGAAAAGGAATGGTTGACAAATAGTTTTGTGTCACTTCATTTTCTTCTTTTACCCAAGCTTTTGTTTCGGCACTGTTATCATCTTCTAACCAGCGATATGGGTCGGCCACTTTGGTGCCAAAATAATCATCCTCCGTTTGGTCTTTTCTTGTTGCTGGATATTTTAATTGAGCGGAAACCAAACCGCTAATAAATAAGCTTCCTGTCATTATTAATATTATAGGTTTCATTAAGTTATTTGTTTCGAAAGTGGAAGATAAGGGAAAAGTAAAAAGTAAAAATTTATAAATAAAAATTAAAAAACTGAAGTAGAATTATTTAATATTTAAAAATAGTTTTAATTCGAATGGACCATTTATTGTTTGTCGTCAGTTAAATAAACTATAAACAATTAAAATTCCGTTTTAACAAATTAAATATACCAAAGCTTTTTGATGACCGTTTTTAGCCTCAAATAAGATAGCCAATTATAGAATTCTACACAGTATTTTAATTTATCCTGCTAAATAAAAACCTGTTATGAATCCTATTTGCAAAACATCTTTTGCCACGGTGTTATTTGTTACGGCGACTTGTAAAGTTTCGTTTGCACAATTTATTCCATCCAATTATGAGGTCGGAATTAATTTTGGAACATTAATTTATCAAGGTGATTTAGCGCCAAATGGAGCCGGCTATACCAAAACTTTAAAACCAACAATCGGTGTGTTTGTAAGTAAGTCTTTAGATGAATATTTTTCGCTACGAGCTAATTTAAACATTGGAAAAATTACTGCAGATGATTTAAAATATACCTCGCCTTGGTATAAGCAAGCAAGGGCATTAAATTTCAGCACATCTATAACCGAACTGTCTGGAACCCTTACCTGGAATATATTTGGTGACCATTTTGGTAACGACCAGCGTCGTTTTTCACCTTATCTTTTTGCTGGTGCAGGGCTAGCTTTTACGCACGTAAAAAGAAATTGGAGCGGTTTTAATGCAAATGCGTTTGGCGGCAATAAATCTGATGTTTCGTTGGGACTAGGGAAAGATACTTTGCATGCTACACCCAGCATTATTCCGGTTTTACCAATTGGTGCTGGCGTTAAATACATGCTTACGCCACAATTATTTTTTAATGCAGAATTTACTTATCGGATAACTGCCACCGATTATTTAGATGGGTTTAGTTATGTGGCAAATGCAAAAAAGAACGATTATTATTACGGATTGACAATTGGAATTAGTTACAAATTTGGCAATAATCGCATGAATTGTCCAAAACCAGTGAGGTAAAATTCCAAGAAATAAATTCCAAATTCCAATTGGTTTGAAAGGTATTAGTTTTTGTTTATTTTTGATTTTATTACAGTGTTATCATGCAATTTTATCGGCAAGTTTTTGCATCCATTCATTAAGGTGTAAAATATCCTTTTCTAAATCATTCGCTTTGTCTAAATCTTTTTTTGCCAAAGCAAATTGTTCTTTTTTAAAATAATAAATACCTCTGTTCAGATAAGCGTAGCCATTACTGGCATCTAGTTGTAAGCTTTCCTCAATTAATTCAAATCCTTCTTCGAGTCTGTTTGTTATTATTTTTAGATAACCAAGATTATTTAACGAGTAAGGCTTGGTCTGTTTGTCTTCCAATGCATTAAATAAGGCATTTTCTGCTTCTTCAAAATTTGCGGTTTCAATTAAACAATAACCAAGTAAATTTAAAGTTGGTTGGTTTTGGCTATCGATTTCTAATGCCTTTCTTGTAAAACAAATAGCTTTTTCAAAATTGTTTTTCATGAGTAACGCATAAGCTGTAAAATAGAAGTCGTTTATGTCGGCATTGCCTTCTCTTATTTTTATCAATAGTAATTTTTCAGCATCATCATATTTTTTTAATTGTATATATATATACAAGTGAACTGCTTATTAATAACGGGTTTGCTCCATATTTGATACATTTTTGATATTCAATTAGGGCTAGTTCATATTTTTTATCAGCAAAATAAACATCTCCTTTTTTTGCGTGCACAGCTAATTTTTTTATACGAAAAAGATCCTGAATTTGTTTGCCATCCGTTTTACGTATTTTGCCATCTTTTGAAATAAACGATCTTGGAATCAGATTAACAAAAAAAATAAAAAATGAATAGCAAATAAAGATTGTCATTATAACTTTAAATGGCCCATCATCAGCAAAATTGTATACAAAATAAAATGCAATTAAAACTGTAAACAAATTAATTGCCGGACCACAAGTAATAAAAATCAATTTTTTATTAAAAGAAGACAATTGCTCTGGAAGTACACAAAGACCTTTGATTCTAAAAAAATTATAACTGTATTTAATAAAAAAAGATAAGCGGCCAATCCTAAACTTTAACGTGTTCTTTTCGTCACCATAACTACCAACATAAACTTTAATATTCACATTTTTTGTAAATATTAAGGCAGGTGTTGCATGTCCCAATTCATGTATCAAAACAATAAATGGATTCATCAGAATAATGATGAGGGCCAAAAATAGAAAGACAGAAACAACTATCATACTGCCTTACTTTTTCTCAACAACAAAATCCTTCTAACCATACTCATTACTGTACCTATTACTGTTACCATAATGCCCAGCCATAAAATATTAATATTGGGGAATTCATACGCCTTAATAGTGATATAATCCAGCATAGCGCTTGATTCTTTTACACCTATCCCCAATTTTTTATTTTGGATATCTGCAAAACTATTAAAGCGAAAAACAAGTCCCAAGCTGGTTAAAGTATCTTCCATTTGTTGTTGATTATCCCTGTTCAACATAATAGCGGGCTTAGCTTTGTAAATGCTGCCAGTTTTTGAAATAACGGTAATATCTGCTGCAATAATGGTATCGTTTGGATTATATTGAAAGCGATTATCGGCTGGGTTTAATTCCAATTTATTCAATACCCACATGCCGTTCCCGTAAAAATTGGTATCGCCAACGGCGGCTACCACATTCCTAAAAGTGGAAGTATCCGTTCTTAATTCTTTGGGAATATAATAACTGATATACGTAAAAATATCCTTGCTTAAAAAATGCTTCGCATCAGGATTAGCTGTTAAGCCTTCCGCACCTTTGTTGTTTTTAATAATATCGGGATACAATTTAAAAACATTATTGGTTCCCTTTTTTTGAAAAACCAGTTCCAAATAGGTTTTATGGCTGCGTTGATTAAAAGTATCTTGTACGTAGGTAACGTCATAATCGCCCATTTGTGTGGTTAAACCTTTAACCAGCGTCATGTTTTCGGCGGGGTTCTCTTGGTCGCCTTCTCGCCAAGGGTTCATACCGCTTTTATCGCCTATGCTTAAAATTTGTTTATTTCCGCTAGATAATAAAATACCTAACAGCACCATTCCAAAGCCAACGTGGGCAACAGAAGGCCCAGCCAATTTTAATTTTCCTTTTAAGCTGTCGAAAATGTAACCGGCATTTGCCACGATGGCAAAAACGGCGGAAAAAACACCTACATGAATGGCGATATTAAAACCCAAGCCATGTTTAATGTGAGAAATACCGTTAAATACACTTAGCAAAATGCCAATTGCCAAAGACACAAAAAATGGTATGGATATTTTCTTGAAAAATAAACCCGGTGCTGTGTCTTTGTATTTTAAATATTGTGTGGCGGCGGTTAAAGTTCCTATGATGATGGCTATAAAAACTTCAATTTGGTTATAACTAAATTCGTTTTTATCACCGGTTGCCAACGGTAATTTTTTGGGAAAAACCTTGTTCCAAACAGGCAAAGATGTTTTCCCAATAATTAAAATAGCGGATAAAAAGAAAACCAAAGCACCGATAAACATCCAAAATTCCCGACTGTAGGTATTTTCTTCTTTTACAATTACAGGAATATTTTTATTACGACTCATTTGCCAAATAAAATAGCCAATGGCCACAAAAATGCTTACTAAGGTTAGCCAGGGCACCCAATAACCAACAACGGTTAAAAAAATGCCAGTGCCTGCGGCAGCCAGTTTTTCGGTATTATTTTGTCCGGCAATTACCGGAGCCAGCCATACAAAAATGGCTAAAAATAAATATAATTGAACGTTCATACCTAAATCGGTAAAGGCATGCACGCTAGTATCACCCAAAATACCGCTACGGGTTAAAAACGTAGAATATAAAATCAAGAAAAAGGAAAGTACATAAAACAAATAAGTGCTTTTAAGTGAATAGCCACTGTGTTTGTAAACTAAGTTGGTATGTACGCCGGCCACCATTACCAACCAAGGCACCAACGATGCATTTTCTACCGGATCCCAAGCCCAATAACCGCCAAAATTTAAACTTTCGTATGCCCAAGCGGCGCCCATCATAATGCCGGTACCGAGGATTGCTACGCTAAAAAGCGCCCAAGGCAAAGCTGGTGCTGTCCAGCCTTTATGGTCTTTGGTCATAAATCCAGCCATGGCAAAAGCAAACGGCACCACCGTACTGGCAAAACCAAGAAACAAAATAGGCGGATGGATCACCATCCAATAATTCTGCAACAGGGCATTTAAGCCATTGCCATCTTTTACAAACGATAAATAATTGGGCTGAGAAAAAATAGGCCCGGGAATTTCATTGCGAAGCAAAACAAAAGGACTGCTGCCTACTTTGAATCCGAAAAAGTAAATGCCGATGAGCATTGTAGCCAAACAAAATTGTGCAAAACTCACGATAGTCATAACCGGCGCTACCCATTTTCCGCCACGTGCAATAATTATCCAACCCAATACACAATGCCAAAACGACCACAACATAAAACTACCTTCTTGGCCTTCCCAAAAGCAACTAAGCAAATATTCGGTTTGTAATTGGCGGCTACTATGTTGCCAAGCATATTTAAATTCAAATAAATGGCTACTGATGATATAGTAAAGAATTGAAAAAATACCCACCACCGAAATTGTTTCGATGGCAAAACAAATTTTCGACAATCGGAGCCAGCTTTTTTTCTCATTAGCCAACACAGCTTTGTGCACCTTAAAAAAAGAAATGGTTGCCAACAAAGAAGCAACCAAAGAAAGTACTGCTAAAAAATGTCCCAATTGTCCGGGGAAAAGATGTTCACCTATGTAATTCATACTATTTAATGTGCTAATTAGCTAATGTGCTGATTAGCTAATGGAAAAAATCGATCAATTGATTTGAAATATTTTAGATGATAATGCATTGAAAATTAGCATATTAGCTAATTAGCACATTAGCTAATTAGTTTTTTGGCAATTCCTTGCTCGCCGCATTCACGTCATCTTTGTATTTACTGGGGCATTTTAATAAAATATCATCGCAATAAAAACCATCTGCTTGCATCCGACCTTTTAAAACAATCCTCTCGCTTTTGTCTAAATCAGCCGGTTTGGGTTTATTACTGATCACTTTTGCTGTTTGCCCGAGCGAATCGATAATGGTAAAAGCACAATAATTTGGATTGGCAATCGGATCGTAATTTACCGGCTGGCTACGATCTAACCGTGCAATTAAATGTACAAATTTGCCTTCTTTTTGTTTGGCCGATGCAATAGTATCATACGTGGTAAGATCGCCTACAAAGCTGGCCATCACCGCAATACCTACCGCAACCGCAATAAGCAAAAAAATATGTAATTTCTTCATAACTGTATTTCAAAAAAATCAATCAGCGGCAAATTTACAACTGCGACGCCAGATGTGGCCAGTTGTTTGGTTAAATGATACCTACTTTTTATTGTGGCTTAAAATTTGATTTAAACGGTACGATGGTTTGTTAGGCGAAAATCTATTCAAATTTTTTTTATTTGATGTTTGATTATTTAGAAAAATATAATTCATACTTTTACATATAAAGTAAATATATAATGAGAAGTTTTTTGTCAACCGCTATAAATCAATCAAGTACAAATTTTGCTTTGTTCTTGTTACGGATGACGGCGGCGGTTTTAATGATACCACATGGGTATGATAAGTTGGCTCATTTTGCAGATATGAAAGCTAAATTTATCTCGTTTATGGGATTAGGAAATGCAGTTTCTTTAGCATTGGTCATTTTTGCAGAGTTCTTTTGCTCGCTGATGCTAGCGGCAGGTATGCTAACAAGATTTGTATTAATTCCATTGATTATAAATATGACGGTAGCCGTTTTTACAGCCCACAAAGGAGAAATTTTTGGGACTGGTCAAAACGCATTTCTTTTTCTTACTATTTATGTTTTTTTGTTGATAACAGGTGCCGGAAAAATAAGCGTTGACAATGCCTTGTTTAAAACACGTAGATAATATTTTGTTAGCGGCTGTAAGTTTTAAACAGATCTGTAAAAATTGATTGTAATAGCTGCTTTTCTCGTTAAAACTATTGCCCAGTTTAATATGGTATACGATTGTATTGTGGTTGGAAAAGGATTGATGGGATCTGCTGCAGCCAAGTATTTGGCGCAATCCTTAAAAAATGTAGCCATAATTGGCCCCGATGAGCCGACCGATCTTTCAACAGCAACCGTATTTGCCAGCCATTACGACCAAGCAAGAATTCAGCGCCAAATTGGGCTGGATGAAGTTTGGACTTTATTGAACATACAATCTACGGGAATATATCAACAGCTTGAAAATCAATCTGGTATTCAGTTTCATGATGCTATTGGCTGTTTATATGTGCAGCCCGATGGCCTAGATGATTACTTGAAAATGGCACCATCACAAGCAAAACAATTTAATATCGATTGTCGTTTTTTTAATAATGGGGAATCTATCCACAAAGCATTTCCTCAATATGTTTTTCCCGATGCTTCGCACGGAATGATAGAAATGGCTCCATCGGGTAGCATCAATCCAAGACTTTTAATCAAGGCACAGCTGGAAGTTTTTAAACAAAAGGGTGGCCAGGTTTTTGCGGAGACTGTTTCTGCCGTTGATTATGGAAAAGATAAAATTGATGTGACAACCTTTGATGGAAATGTGTTCTCTACAAAAAAAATATTATTGGCACCGGGTTCGTTCTCCAATTTTTTGCCCGTACCCGAAGGGAAAAAATTGGCATTAACATTAAAAAGCGAAACGATTGTTTTAGCCAAAATAAATGAAACCGAGGCAAAACGATTATCAAAACTGCCATCGCTTTTATATGAAATAAATACTAAAAATTTAGATGGTATTTATTTAGTAAGACCAATAAAATATCCCGACGGGAATTATTACATAAAAATGGGGTGCAATTTTCCAGCAGATATTTATTTCGAAGATTTAGCCGACATCAAAAAATGGTTTTTGAAAGGTAATAGCGATATGCATTTGCAGGATTTAAAAAATGCGCTGATTACTATTTTGCCAAAAGTTGTATTTGAAGATTTTATTACTAAAAGATGCATTATTACCAGAACACCGCACGGCAAACAATACATTGGCGAACTAAACCGAAACGTTATTATAGCCACTGGTGGTAACGGGTATTCAGCCATGTGTTCAGATGCTTTGGGGCGGATTGCTTCACATGTAGTAATTAATAATGCTTTTTCACGATGACTATAAAAAGGAAGCATTTGAATTGATATTTAATTGAAAATGAATCCTTTGGTATTATTTAAAGGTCTGATTTTTCTGCGGTAATGGAATTTTCGATTCTTTTGTCGGGTACCAGCCACATTAAAGCAATAACGATATAAATAACTAGGCTTATCCAGTGGTTTACAAATATTAGGGCAATAGCTACTACGTAAAGCATTGTTGAAAGCTTTCCCTTCATATCATTTTTTACGGCTTTTGCCAGTAAAGAATCCCTACCGTTTGCTTTAATTAGTTCTTGTTGTAAAATCACATAAGCCACGCCGGCCATTAACATAATAATTCCGTATATAAGATTAGGCCATTTTTCAAAATGCGATTCGCCCATCCAAGCAATAGCCACAGGCACCAAAGAAAGCCAAAACAGCAAGTGTAGGTTGGCCCACAAAACTTTACCATTTATTACTTTGGCAGTGTGCAACATGTGGTGGTGGTTGTTCCAATACAAACCTACATTTATAAAGCCCAATACATAACTTAAAAAAACGGGAATTAATGGTTTTAAATCTACTAGATTTTCTCCGTGGGGTACTTTTAGTTCTAGTACCATAATTGTGATAATGATGGCAATTACGCCATCACTAAAAGCTTCTAATCTCCCTTTTCCCATTGTTTAATTTGTTATGGTCAAAAGTAAGCGAAAAGCTTAAAGCCAAAAGCTGAAAGCATGAGCCTTACAATTTAAACCCATTGATTCAAGTTTAGCTTTTACGTTTTACGCTTTCAGCTTTTTGCTTTATGCTTTCAGCTTTACGCTTTTATCACTGTTTATTAATTTCAACCACGGCATAAGCTACGCTTTTGTCGTTGGCCGGGGCGGTAAAATGCATATTGCCTTTGCCGGTTGTGTTTACTTGCATAGTGCCAAGCGTAACGCCGCTGCTGGTAAGCGCCGATGAAACCGCTTGTGTATAATTGCCATGATTTTTGCTGATGGCTTGGTTTAAAGTATACCAATTAAGCGGTTGTTTAGAAACCACTACCGCCATATAGTCTTTATTCCCAATTGAATCTGGGCTCATACTTTGGCTTTTGGGAAAAAGTCGATAGCCCGTAATGCCACAATATGGCGTGTAAGCAGTTTTGGTGGGGTCAGCTTTAGTAGGATATGGAAAAAGTGTATAACTGCTACCATCGGTTTCTTGACCAAAAACATATACGTAGCATTCGTTCGTATTTTTTACTTCTACCTTAAACTTTGAGTTTTTTGCAACGCTTTGCGAAGTAAAAGTATTTGCGCTTCCACTTGTTAAAGATATGTAATTCAACGGTTTACCTTTTTTGTCAACAGCCATCAATCCAATTTCGCAATCGAATGGTTGGTTTAAAGCCGCCCCTGCCTTTGGCAATGGATCAATGCCGTAGGCTTCACGCACAAACTCTTTAAAATCAGGATAACGTACATAAGCCACACCGTTTTCGCCCCATTCGGGGCCCCAACTATTTCTTATTTGAAAAGCGCCTCCGGCAATTTTATCATCGTATCCAATAACACAAATGGCATGACCGCCAAAGCCGCTCATGCTGTGGTCTTCCGCTGTTGGTTCCCAAACTTTTTTTCCCAACATATCTTGCATAAAAGTTCCGCCTACCATCATTCCAATTACAACGGGTGCATCTTTTGCCAAATGTTCTTTTACAGCCCTAATATTTATGCCGCTCGGGTCTTCGCTGGTAGTAAGCCTATTAAAACCGTGTATTTTGTAATTGGCAGCTTCTTGCATTTGGCTACTATTTGGCTGACGGCTGCAATTTTGGTCGGTGTAAGGAAATTCGGTTATTGGTAATGCCCCGTTTTGGGTCATAAATTGCATGGCTTTCAATATATAACTACCCTCACAACCATCTTGGCCAATTTGGTTATATAAAAATGAAGGGCTAAAAGCGGTGCTATTCGGATTAATGCCTTTGCTGGCCGATTCTAAAATAGTTCTGGCCGCGTAGGCACTGCTCCACGCCACGCAACTGCCTTGTTTGCCTTGGTTGCCAGGATCGGGCGCAAAACGCAAAAGGCTAACTGATTCGGGCAAAGGGTTTTTTACTTGGTCATCCTCAAGCCCTTCGTAAACGGAAGCTTTTTTAAAAACGTTGGGGTCTAAAATGCCGTCGTTACTTTTTAGATTGCCACTGTTGTTATTGTTAGAAGTTGGTGTAATTCCACCCGAAGGATTACAGCCTCTTGAATTCATAAAATAATAACCGATACCCAATAACAATAAAATAAAAATGCCAAACTTACTGCGAAACAATCCAAACAACAACGGCAGTAAGTTAAACAAACCACCTAAATTTCCGCCGCCACCGCCAGAGTTGCCGCCGCCACCATTATTGTCGTTGTAATTATTATCGTTAGGATCTTGGTCATCATCCACCATTCTTATTGGCATAATAAAAGTTTTTGTTGTCTTTAAATTTATGAGCTGTCAAATAAAATCAAAATTTCAATAAGAAGCGAAAGCAAAACGCTTAAATATCCATACCAAGTTTATTTGACAGGCTAATAACATTGTAAAATATTTTTCATTTTATCGGAATTATTCCGATAAAAACCAGTTATTTTTACATTAAATGATTTAAGTGGTTATTTTCAAATTAAACTTGATATTAAACCTATATTAATTGCAAGTTACAGATGCCATATCAAATTATGCAGAAGAGCCAATTACAAAGCAGTTAATGCTTGATTTATTAAGGGAGTATAACCGGCCTTATGATAAAATAAATGAATTGGTAAAAAAAGAACAATTGTTACTCGTTAAAAGAGGAGTTTACGTACCAGGTGCAAAATTGGATGTAACAGGACCAACGCCATTTTTATTGGCAAACCACCTTTGGGGGCCAAGCTATATTTCTCTAGAAACAGCACTTTCGTATTGGGGGCTTATTCCTGAGAAAGTATATGAAACTAGTTCAGTAACAACAAGTTATACAAAATATTATAAAACACCGATTGGTAAGTTTAGTTATATTCACATGCCTTTACCTTATTATTCATTTGGCATTCATCGGGTAGAGTTAACAAAAAAACAAGCAATATTGATTGCTTCTCCCGAAAAAGCTTTATGTGACAAAATTATTACCACTTCAGGTATTTTATTGCGTAGCGCCAAACAGGTCTTAGAATTGTTGATAGATGATTTACGGATAGAAAGAGAAGATTTAATGAATCTTAACATAGGTGAAATAAGCAAATGGATTGTAGATGCTCCCAAAAAAGCAAGCATTAATATGCTTGTAAAAACATTAAAGAATTATGATAAAAGAATGGCTTGAGGAATACCATCCTAAAAATCAAGCAGATGCGGAGCAGGCTTTAAGAGAAATGATGCAAGAAATTGCGTTGGCTGGTTTACAAAGAAGTGGTTTTTTTGAAAAAGCTGCTTTTTATGGAGGCACCGCTTTAAGAATATTTTATGACCTGGATAGGTTTTCTGAAGATCTTGATTTTTCATTACTTGAGGTAAACCCAAATTTTTCGCTGGAATTTTATCTTAAAGGAATTGTTGCAGAATTTAATGCTTTGGGCATGCAAGTAAGTGTGAAAGAAAAACATAAAAACAGTGAGTCGAATATTGATTCTGCTTTTTTAAAATCAGAAACGGTTTGGAAGGAATTGGTTTTGGAAAGTGTTGTGCCTCAAGCTGGGCTTATGTTACGGCCTAATGTTAAAATAAAACTTGAGGTAGATACCAAGCCGCCGCTTCAATTTGAAACGGAAGAAAAATTGTTGTTGAAACCATTTTCTTTTTATGTAAAATGTTTTAAGCTATCATATCTTTTTGCGGGAAAAATGCATGCCCTACTTTTTCGGAAATGGAAGAAGCGGGTAAAAGGAAGAGATTGGTACGATATGGAATGGTATATAAAAAAAGGTGTCCCTTTAAATCTTCAACATTTTTTAGTTAGAGCCATTGATAGTGGCAATTGGAGTGAAAGAAATATATCAAAAGAACAATTTATTGAGTTATTGAAAAACAAAATAGCAAAAGTTTCATTTCCCGATGTACGTGAAGATATTGTCCGATTTATTAAGGACGATAAAGTATTGGATATTTGGTCGGCTAAATATTTTAATGATTTAATAGACAAAATTAAATTCGAGTAAATATTCTGCCTTTCTACAAGTTATCATTTTTTACTTCCGGCAATTTCACCTTCGGTTTCTTTTTATAATTCGGAGCATCCACTTTTTTAGCCTCGTTTTTCTTGGATTGTTCGGCTAATTTAGCTTCGTTTATGTTACCGTTATCATCCATCAGCAGATCAGGATGTGGTTCTTGGTCTTCTTTGGTAACGTAATTAAAAACTTTGGAAATATGCTTCCATGCACCGTTTTCCCATTTCAATCCTTCTGAATCGCCATCCGGGATCAACGTGTATTTTTTTTCCGGCTCGTTGTTTTCACTCACCAAATGGTCATAAATAATCATGTCCATATCGGAATCATAATTTAACCTTGCCCTACCTTCTTTCTTAAATTCAAGGTCGAACCGTTTGGAGCCTTGCGCAAAGTTGGAATCCGTTTTTTCAAACGAAAAATAATCGCCGCCAAAAACGGGTTGTTGATTTTCATTGAACGTCAACACATCTATCCACTTTTTTGTGCTGCGAAATCCATTTTCATCAAAACCCAACAGTGTGTAATATTTTTTGCCATTGCTTTCTTTTTGGATGATTTTATAATAAATGGCACCGATCCAGTTTTTAGGGCCGCGGACGGAATCATTCGGCGCATCGGTATATTCCGACTGGTCGTACAAAGGGAAAAGTTGCAAATGCCCGTCGGACGCATTCATCAT
>CAWJTH010000231.1:0-89219 GCA_963845495.1 uncultured Chitinophagaceae bacterium | reverse complement strand
AGCGATCGAGTCACACGCGGCTTCCTGACGACCTGATCCGCGTGGACGACGTCGCCTGGGCCGCCACGTTCCGGATGCAGCGCCGCCTCCAAGTCCCCCGCCTGGCTGACTCGCGGCGCTTCCTGCTGGGAGACGCCGGTCACCTGTCGAGCCCGTTCGGTGGCGAGGGCCTGAACTCCGGCCTGCACGACGGGGCCAACCTGGCCTGGAAGCTCGCGCTGGAAGACCGCGGGCCGGGCCCGGCCCGGGCTGCTGGCCAGCTTCGCCACGGAACGGCTGGCCGCCGACCGTCAGGTGCTGGAGGTCTCGGACCGGATCCACGCGCTGGCCCATGCGGCGGCCGAGTCAACCCGGCCGGTGCCTTCCCGCGCCAGGCCAGCCTGCAGGCCATGGCGGCCCTGGTCCGGGCCCGGTGCATGCTGGACGTCAGCTACGCGGCCAGCCCGCTGGCCGGTGAGTACGTGGCGCCGGGCGGCCCGGCCCTGGAAGGCCCGGTCCCGGGCAACCGCTACCCGGACCGGGCGAGGCCTGACCGGAACCCGGCACGCGTTGCTGCTGTTGACGGGGAGGTGCCGGACCGCGAGATCGGCAGAGGCTCGGCCCATGGGTGGCGGGACACCGTGGAGGTGCGGCCGGGCCCCGGCGATCCCGCGCGGGCCGGGTTGGGCCAGCCGGGGGAGGGAGATCCGGCGGCGCCCCGGGCCGCCCTGGTCCGGCCGGACGGCTTCCTCGGTTTCCGGGCCGCCCCGGCCGACGCCGAGGGGCTGCGGGCCCTCGACGCCCATCTGGATTCGTATTCCTGGTCCCGGGGTGACGGTTTTCGTTGCGGAGAATCAAAGCCGGGCATGCGCGGCGCGGTGCCTTACCCACCGGCGTAACCCTCGATCAGGTGGCTGAACGCCCACCGGGACTGCTTGATGCCGGAGCAGGATTGCTGTCTGGATGGCACCGGGGCGGCCGCCAGTATCGCGCTCGTTTATAAAATCGGAAGGATATTTTTTATGCGCCATAAATTCGGTTTATAATTGTTTGGATGGACGTGTACGCCCAAGATTTTGGTTAAAGCTTTTCCACCTTGAATGACTTGATCGTGCCGCCGTAAGTGACTTTCAGCATATAAAAACCTGTTGGTAAGCCCCGACATGTTGACCGTGGCGCTGGCACTGTTGGGCTGCACGGGGCTTTTAACCAGCCTGCCCGTCCTGTCGTAGAGTTCCAGTTTGTTGATGGTTGTACTGTTCCCTGTTACCGATAAAATATCCTTCACGGGGTTGGGGAAAACGGAAACGCTGTTGGGCAACGGGTCGAACTGCACGGGTTTTATGGGGCTGTATTTTATAAGGCCGTTCTCGTCGGTCAGTTGCAGGCGGTAATAAAAAAGGTCGGGGCTTGCAGGCGGTTTATCGGAGTACACACGGTTGATCAGCGAGGTATTGGATTGCACGATTTTCTCGGTGTAAACCGTTTCCCAATTCTGCCCGTCGATACTGCGCTGCAAATTTTGGTAAAAGAAAGGCCCCGTTTGCTGGGTCTGCCATTGCACCAGCGCCGTCCTGTCCGCAGATTTTGCTGCATCGAACATGAGCAGTTCAACGGGCAATGCCATTACGCATGTATAGGCATTGGTGGTGGTGGCCGTCCCCACATCGTACACGCTCATCTGGGAGACGTTGTTGATGGGAACGGCTGTACCCGTGCCGCTGCCGGTACATACGGGCGTGCCTGCGGTACGGCTATAATATTGGCAGTTGGTGCCTGCCGTGTTCGCCTCGCCGTGGTAATAGTTGACGCCTGCTATGGTTATCGTTTCGTAAGAGGTGCCGCCGAACTTTGCGTTGTAACAGGCATCGCCGATGGAACTGGACGTTGGGAAGCATACTTTTATACATGTCCCCCCGTTGTAACTGGTGATGGAAGCAGGGCAGCAATAGCCTTTTTGCAGTAATAGTTGCGCATGTACGGCAAGGTAATGCTACCGTTAAAAACAAGAAGGTTGTTATATATTTTTTCATTTGCAGGGTTTTATTGTTGGTATTGGTAATCATAGGTTTTCAATACATGGCCGTCCTGGTCCTTCACCGTTTTCAGCCTGTCCGAGGCCGTCATATTCGTTGTAGGTAACATGGCCTGCCGGGTCGGTCTGGGTGGTGATGCCCAATAGCGGCGAACGGGTATAGGTACTTACCAGCGCCGAGGAAAGGGAAGTTTGTGCATGCAGCGAGGAAAGGTTGTTGCCCGAGGCACTGTAGGCCGATTGCAACACGGCAAAGGGAGCGCCCACGGCCTTTGCTACGGGCAGTACGTTGTTGTAGCCCCATAGATAGGCGGTTGTGATGCCGCTTTTTGGCGTTGTTTCCACGAGGTTGCCCCCGTTGAAAAGATAAAGGGATTCATCGGTATAGCGCCCATCCTTGGTTACCGTGCTGCCGTTCACGGTTGCAGGGGCAAAAGCAGCCGACCTTGCACGTAGGTCGATGGATTGGGACTTGTTGGGGTAAACGAAATTGGCGGGGTTCGCCACAGTACTATAGCGGGTAAAGCCTGCGCCCAATAGGTAGGTGTTTTTCCAACTGCTCGTTTCCAACACAGGGTTCTTGTATTCGTCCTGTAGTTCAAGTATCGGTTGCAGTTCGGCATCGGCACCCAATTTTGCGGTATTGTGGTTGTTCTGAAAAGTGTTCGACACATTGGTAAAGTTTGCCTGTTGGTACTGTATATAGGTTATCCTTGCGTTTGCATGACACTGCTGCATGGCAAGGTAGGCGTTGGTAAGGCAGGCGGCATCGTTCGTGGCACATTGCGCTATCGCCGTAGTATATGCTGTCCTACAGGCGGAGCAGTCCTGCACCAGCTGTACATACCCGTCGGGTATGGCATCGCATGCCGCCACCCTGAAATCCTGTGCATACATCATGTTGGTAACAAGGCTATCACCCTTCGACGTGAAGGTTACCGTGCGGGTAGGCCGGCGGTGGAAAGCGCTTGCATAATAGGTGACCGTCGTGGTGGTCAAACTGCCAACACCCGGCGTGTAGCTTGTCTGCACTGTTTGGTTTTGCAACATATGGGAGGTGGTCAGGCTGTACTTGGTGGCCAACAGTTGCCCTCCCTGCCATTTTGCAATGAATGCGGGGGTAGATGCCATGGCGTTGCCGCCGTACACGGGCGTGTAGGTCGCATCGCCCAGCAGGTTGCCCGATCCGTCGTAATGCGCCTCGTGTTTCAATTGGCCACGCAGGTAGTCGAACGGCAGCGGTGCGGGAGGATAGTTCGGTGCGCTGGCATCGCAGCCGTCGGTATTCAACGAGGTAACGGCCACATCGCCGGAAGTTGACTGGTAGGGCGGGTTGCCGTAATAGTCGTAGGTACTGCGGCCGTTGCCAGTCTGTGAAACCTCGACATGCGAGTAGCCGATATGGTAGCCCTGCGTGGTGGCCATCGGCTGTATGCTGCTGGGCGACTTGAAATAACTGGCGCTCGGCCCGGTAATACAACCGCTCAATACCCATGGGACGGTAGGCGGGGTAAACCCGCCAACACCCCAATAGCCGGTGTTCTCTATCAGGTCGTTCCTGATGATGCCCACATAAACGGGGCGGCTGTACAGGACCGCCGTCGAGATGCCGTTGTTGTTGTTCTGGTAACTGTAGTTGGTCACCATATCGTTGGTGGTAGCCCCGTCGTGGTTGGTGACCGTTTTTATGCGCAGCCCGCCAACGGTGGAGGTAACGTTGACAGGCACATACTGCCATTGGCTCACGTTGGCCGTTGCCCCGCCCGCAAGGGTGGAAACCGAATTGGAGGGGAATGCCAGGGTGGCCGTATAAGTACCCGGTGCCAGCGACAGCGTAGAGGTGAATGTTGACGAAGGCCCTACCTGCCAGGGGCTTGTACCCTGCTGTACGCCGTTTGCATCGGTTACGGAAAAGGTGGGCGACCAGTTGGAGGAACCGTTGGTGGCGGAAACGGGGCAGGCCTGTAGGCCGGAACCCGTCACCGTGAAGGTGAGCGATTGGGAAAGGTTGGACTGGCCGAACTGGTGTGCCTCGAGGTTCAACAGGGAGCCGTCTATATATTCGGTATAGCTGCTGTAAACATTGTTGCTTTCAAAATCGAAACTGGTATAGCCGCCGCCCGGGTAGGTGATCTGTTGCAACGCCCCGCCCCGCATGGCTGGCCAAACCGCACCACGGTTTGCACCCTGCACCGTCGATGGGTTGGATGATGATGTGATGGTATAGGTCGGGATAAGCGTCTGGTTCTCGTCATGGCCGTTGTAGAAGCCCCAATGGTCGATGCCGAAGCTAAGGCGGCGGGGGACGGGTTCAGAAAAATAAGTAAATACATAAGGGGGCATGGTAACCGAGCCGTCGCAGGAACTTTCCTGCATGTTGTCCAGCCGCAGGCGCTGGCGGTCGGTCGTCAGCGTGTTGGTGGCCATATAGGGAAGGTAGCCCGACAATGTATTGTTGTTGGGGTCGCCAAAATAGCTGTAGGAAAAATTGAATTGCTTGCAGAAGCCGTTGTTGTCGGTTACCTGCACCGAGCCGAGCGTCCTTGCCTGCGTGTTCACTGCATCGGAGAGCGTGGGCGTGTTGTCGCTGAGGTCGGTACGCACATCGCCGCCTACAAAATTTACCGTGCCGTTCGGGAAGGTCACCTGCGAGAGCCGCACACCGTCCACGATGTTCTTCACCAAACTGTATTCGTAGGGGGTATTGTTGTTGCTTGCCACGCCGTCCACGGGGAACATCGAGAGCGTGAAGTAACCGTAGCTTTCGGGCAGGTAAGTGAGGTTGATAGAAAACAGGCTGTCGGCGGAGGATATATTGTTGAGGTACCAACTGGAAACGGCGGTGGCCGTTGAAAGGCCGCCGTTCGCTGTTAACGGGCTGGTAACCTCCACGGGCTGCACCGCATTGCTTGCCACCCCTGTCTTGCCGAAAGTGTATTTTACCCCGTCCGGTGTGGTGACCGAGAAGCCCCTGATGCTTGTCGTCCCCGTGCCGTCATAGTCCGGCACTATCTTCAGGTCCTGTTCCGGCACGCAGACCGGCGTTCGGTCGTCCCTGAAATAAAACTTGCCAGTGTAATTGCCGAAATTAAAAAAATAGAGGTCGGGTTCGCCGTCCTTGGTGCCTGTGGCAAATGCCCGCCAATCCTGTGCCTGGCCGTTGCCGCTGCTGGTATACAGGTAGCTGTTGTAGCCGTAGTCACTGAAATGTCCGTTGGTCTCGGTCTGTCCCGTATTGGTGTTCTTCTCGTCGGGGCCACCCATCACGGTACGGGTGATTACGCCGCCAGCCAGCGCCGAAAACCCGGCACCGCACCAACCCGCATTCTCCTGTACCGCCAGTCCCGAGGCATGGTAACTAAGGGAAATGGGCATTTTCAGGGGGCCGGCCTCCACGGTGTAGAGCGGGACTGCAACCTGCGGGATGCCGGTATGGTAGCTAACGGGTATATCGCCATACTTGCCGAGCGATGCAGCGGTGGGCGATGCGATGGACACGTTGCCGATAGTGTTCAAGGTGTCCTGTGCGGTGGCAGGGGACAGCGTTGCCGCCAGCGGTACGGCCAGCAGCGAACGGGTAAACAGGGTCAAAATGGTTCGTCTCATGGTTTGCTCGTTGTTTTTGTTTTTAATTTTTATTCAATCAATCTTAATATGTTGTGGCCAGCTTGGCCGCTTCACCCAAGCCTTTTTACCGCAATAAAAAAAGGGCATATCTCCTCCAGTGGTTTTATAACTGGATTTTGATATGCCCTTTCGGGTATTGCTGTCCATTGGCTTCCTTGCAAATGTTGCAGGTTACCAATGTCAAAATTATTTTAAACTGTATATGTGTGTTTGGTCGTGAAAAAGTTAGTATGGTGCTGGTTTATTAACAATGTCGCAAAGATGTTGGTTTGTGGATTCATTTCGATACCGTCAAAACACGGCATTTGTAGCTTTATTACTAGCGTGTAGTGTTTTTTCTTGCCCTGTGTATCCATTAGTCGTAAGGATCATTTGGAGGGAAACAAAAAATATTATTTTTTCATGTCATTTATAGATTTTTCAATAATATCGTCTAACCGTACAAAACAAAAGGGCACTGATAACTAGATTTTCTTTTAGCAGTTAAAGGAATAGTTTTAAAATTTATAAAAAAAGGCCAAATGGCCTTTTTTTTGTCACCCGATTCCCTTATAGAACTGTTCGATTGGGAATAATATAAAATAAAAAGGCAGCCGGTTGGCTGCCTTCAAACAATCCCTACATCAATATATCCCCGCAACCGTAACCGATAGTTCGTTGCTCATGTTGCCCACCTCCACATCATCATCTATATAAATGGCCTTGTATTTCCACAGGGCAGTTTGGCCTGTGGCGGGCAATTGGTATTCGTCCAAAAAATCGGGCTTGGTATCTGTGTAGGGCATGTTGCCAAAACCCTTTCCATCACCACGGTCAACATATATGTGTATACCCTGGTGCCCGTTTTTCTTCCAGGTTATATTTGGTTTGCCAGCTTGCAGGTTGTGGCCCAGCACAGGTTTTATGTTAGCAGGGTCTACCGGTGGTGTATCTGCACCTATAATACCCAAGTCATTCCCTATAGCTATTGTATAGTTGGGATGGGCCTTTATTGACTGTACCATTTTTGCAAGCCGTCCAAAGATATTGCCTGCCATCGGCAAAGTATATTGCCCCACAACCGGTTGCGGTGGTGCATTGCCTATGGGGCCGCCATCGGCAGTACCATCACGCAGGAAGTTTTTGAACGTTGTCACTGTTTTACTGAAAGCTTGGAAAGAACTTACTTCGGTAACCGCCAAACCAAAGTTGGTTGAGTCGTTTGCTACCTGTTGTTGGGTTACCGCATCGATGCTTAAGAGGGTTGCATACGATGGAAGTTTTGCTGAAAAACTTGTTAGGAAACGGGATTTGCCTAGGTCATCGCCCGGCAGATAATAATTAGCCATGATTATGATTATTTAGGCATGAAAAATAATAATTTATTTTAATTTAAAATACTAATCATCGATATTTATTTATAAAAAATGAATAATATGGCCGTTTTTGGCCCCAAAAGACCACTTTTAAGCATTGCTACATATCCGGCAAACCTTGCCAGACAATATTTAGACCTTGCCAGACGATATTTAAACCTTGCTAAGTAATATTTAAAGCTTGCTTTTGTGTTTTTTGTATGTTGCCAGGCGTTTTTTAAGCATTGCCGTAGTTGTAGCAAACATTGCCACAACTATGGCAATGCTTGCTACATACCGGCCAAAGGATAAAAAAAACTTTTTCAAGGCTTGCCAGAGGCTTGGCAACGCTTGCCACAATATTTTTAATGTTTGCTAGGGGTTAGGCTAGGTTTGAAGAAATGCAACAAAAGCACCGGTAGCAATATCAAATTGGTTAATGTAGCCATTAATAAAGTAAACGACGTAAGCCATCCTAAAGCTACTGTTCCACCAAAGCTGCTAAAGCAAAAGATGATGAAACCTGCCACCAGCACCAAAGAAGTATAAATAATACTAATACCGGTATGCTTAATGGTTGATGTTGAGGTTGCCAAAACATCGCCATCTTTTAATGGCAGTTCTTGCTTAAAATTGATGAGAAAGCGGATGGTTACATCAATAGCAATGCCCAATGCCACACTAAAAACCAATACAGTACTGGGTTTTAACGGAACACCTACCCAGCCCATTAAACCTGCGGTACAAACCAACGGAATTAGGTTTGGTATAAGCGAGCAAATCAAAATTTTTACTGATTTAAAAAGATAGAGCATGCAAGCCGCAATTAGCAAAAATGCCCACACAATACTATCCCGAAGCCCATTGATAATAAATTTACTGCCTTCTAAATACGTTACAGTGCCGCCGGTAAATTGAATATTATAACTGCTATCAAAAATGGTGGCCGCTTCTTTTTGTAAACTATCTATAAATATTGGGAGTTTTTGCGTTCCGATATCAGCCATATTTACCGTTATCCTCGCTTTTTGCTTGGTGCTATCGATGTATGATTTTAGTAATTTGGAAAAGGTATTTTCACCGTTATTATTTGCATTGGGTTTGCTTTTAAGGTACGGAGCCAAAAAAGCCATATCAAATTCGGTGGGTACGGCATAACTAAGGCTGTCGCCGTTATAATAAGCTTGTTTTACAAATTTTAACCCTTCCACCAAACTTAGCGGCCGTGCACATTCGGGCCTTGCATCTATATAGGCAGATAATTCGTCGATTTTTTGTATTGTTTGTAAATTTCTGGTAAGGCCATTTTTCTTCTTGGTATCTACCACAATTTCAAGTGGCATTACGCCGCCAAAATTGTGTTCAAACCATTTTAGGTCGGTGTATACTTTGTCTTGTTTGGGCAAATCATCTAACATAAAACCCACCGCTTTTAATTTGAACATGCCAATAATGGAAATGATGATTACAACGCTGGTAATGCCATAAACCAACGTTTTTTTGTTTAATACCCAATATTCAATTTTTATCAAGGTTTTTTCAAGAAATGGATTGTCAAGATATTTTACATGGCGAGTTTTTGGCGTTGGTAAAAAGCTTAAAATCGCTGGAATAAAAACCAACGAAATGAAAAACAGCGCCATAATATTGATGCCGGCCACCACGCCAAATTCTTTTAACAAGGCACTGCTTGTTAGTGCAAAAACAGCAAAGCCAATAGCGGCAGCTATATTGCAAAAAAGGGTAACAATCCCCATTTTTGAAATCATTTGCAGCAATGCTTCTTGTTTCGTGAATCGTGAATCGTGAATCTTGAGTGGGTCGCTGATATTGGGGGGGGCCTCACGGCTCACGTCTGACGTCTCACGCAATGCTTGCCAGCTTGAGTGGTATTTATTTAAAAAGTAAATACAGTTTGGAATACCGATTACTATAATCAAAGGACCAATTAACGAGCTAAGTGCCGTAATTTGGTAATGGAAAAGATGCATGGTGCCGAAGCTCCAGATCACTCCGATTATAACAACCAACAAACTCATAATGGTGGCGCTGATGGAGCGAAAAAACAATAACAGCACAATAATTTGTAAAAGCAATCCGCCAACCAAAAACATCCCCATTTCTTTTTTTATGCGGTCGGCCACTTGTGTACGGATCAACGGCAAGCCACTTAAATAAACAGTATTTCCAGTGCTTAATTCATACGTTGAAACAACCTCACCTATTTCCCGCACAATCCGGCTTCGCTCTGCCGAAGCCATTAATACTTTGTTAAGCGTAATGGCCGCCAAGTATGCTTTTGTTGAATTATTGTACAGCAGTTGCCGATAAAAAATCAAGTTTTCAAACCTTGCTTTTGCGGTGTCCAAACTTTGTTGGGTTTGTATGCTATCCGGAAAAATCTGGGTTGGTAATAATTTTTCAGTGCTATCATTTTTAACCAGGTCTATTGCTGTTGGCACCGCGGCAACTCCTTCCGCACCTTTTATTTTTTTTATTTGGGAAAGCATTTTTTTGTAGGCTGCAAAATGCTTTAAATCATAAAACTTATCTGTTTTTACCCCAATTACAATAGCGTTTCCATCTTCTCCAAATTGTTTTTTAAAGGCCAGATATTCTTTGTATTTGGCATTATCTTGCGGAATGGCTTTTGCAAAATCGTAACTTAACTGCACTTGACTTGCTTGCCAAGCCATAAAGCCTGTAGCTGCAAATAAAAGAACCAACAAAACAATCCTATTTTTTAAAATAAATTGGCCTAATTTATACCACATTTGTTTTCTTAATGTGCTAATCAGCTACTATGCTAATTGCTAAATGAATAATTATCGCAAAGAAAACCTTTAATCATGGATTTTTGTAATATTCGATTCAATCGGTTGCCCCAAAAAAATGTAAATATTTTTTAACCTTATAAACACATTTCTTGCTTCATAAAACAAAAGCCATTGTATTGCGCACCGTAAAGTTTGGTGAAACAAGCTTGGTAGCTACGCTTTACACTGAATTATTTGGGCTACAAAATTATTTGATAAAAGGGATAAGACAAACCAATAAAAAAGGCGGGGGGAAAGCAAGCCTATTTCAACCTTCTGCCATTTTAAACTTGGTTGTTTATCACAGCGACTTGAAGCAATTACAAATTATCAAAGAAATGAATTGGGCTGTTTTGTATAAACATGTTTTAAGTGATGTGGTAAAACATTCAGTTGCCCTTTTTATGGTGGAATTGATTGCAAAAAGCATTAAAGAACCCGAAAATAACCCTGATTTATTCGAATGGTTTGAACAGCAACTAATTTTTTTGGACACTGCCGACACAACTGCAACCGCAAATTTCCCTATCCATTTTGCATGGGCCTATTCTGGACGGCTTGGCTTTGCAGTTGAGGGAAGTTTTACAAAAAGTACGCCCATATTGGACTTACAAGAAGGTATATACGAGTCCAATGCTCCACAACATGCTAATTATATAAGTGATAATTTAGCGGAAAAAACCTCTCAATTCATTCATTATCAATCAGTTTTGGATACAATTACGATTGCTTTAAACCGTTTTCAACGAAAAGAAATGCTGTCAGCCGCAATACTTTTTTACCAATATCATATCCAAGATTTTGGCATAATGAAAACGATTGACGTGCTAAACACGATTTTTTAACAGGGCTTATGTTATGAAATGCGGAAATCATTCTACTGTCAATTCTTCAATTACTAATTTTATACAATTTTGTAACATTAAAAATGGAAAAGAATAAACTTTGAAAGATTAAATTTGTGGTTGATTCAATAGATAAGTATATGGAATTTGAGAAAATACATAACAAAGGCCAAGCTAGGCTGTTTAAAAGCCCAGTTTTGGAAGCGTTAACGAAAAGCAATCCATTGGTTATTTGGGCGATGTATATTCCAATTTTGTCTTGGTTGATGTATTTGGGCAGTACAAAATTCGAATTTTCCATTTTTCAAGTTTGGTTGATTTTCTTTGTTGGCCTTTTTAGCTGGACAATATTTGAATATTTTGCCCATCGATATTTGTTTCATATTAAAGCCAAAACCGAAAGGGCAAAAAAGATTGCATATATTTTTCATGGCAACCACCATCATTTTCCGCGAGATAGGCAACGTTTATTTATGCCGCCGGTTCCAAGCATTATTTTAGCATCGGTTATTTTTGGCACTTTTTATTTAATAATGGGTGGCTATGCTTTTATGTTTTTTACTGGTTTCATATTAGGCTATTTATTATATGGCACTATGCATTATGCCATTCATGCATGGAACCCACCTTTTAAGTGGATGAAACCATTATGGCGTAACCACCACCTTCACCATTACAAAGATGAACACCGTGGTTTTGGTGTAAGTACCACTGTTTGGGACAGGGTTTTTGGAACGATGTACGACCTTAAAAAGGAAAAAGAAGACAAAGAGAAAGTAAGTCAACTGATGTTTAATAACAAAAGAAACACTGAATTAATTTAATCTAGAATTGATTAACGTGTTCTAGATAAGAATCAATAGGAAAATCAACAATGACTATCCGCTATTTGGAATTAGATAACTGTTTAATATCAGTATGTATGCTTTTGAAGCCCAACGGGCTGGCATGTTGGTAAAGAAGAACGAACAATAGCGAAACCGAGTGCCAGCAGCACGAAATGTTTGCGGTTCACATACCGCCCCGCTGGGGCTTGGGCGCGTCATTGTAACGGATTTTACCAACATTTCGTACCGCTGGTACTTTATTCTAAATAGCGGATAATCATTAAATCATCATTATTCTTTTCCATACCTCAAATTAATCGAACTGATTTATGAGGTATGGATTTTTTTTGCAGTTAGGCTATTTCTTTTTTTTCCATGAACATAAGAAACTTGTATCAGTAAATTAACATGAGTTTTGGTCTCTTGCCATTGTGTACCAATATGAATATTTTATTGCCGTTAAGCTTGACCAGACCAACAATTCGATCATATTATAGAATTTAATGACCCGAAACGTTCCTACGGAACGAGGGTCTCAAGCATGTAAACGTATTTTGCTACCAACGAAATGTTTCTACGGAACAAAGGAATACTGCTTTATTTGTTCCGTAGGAACATTTCGTTGGTAGTAGTAGCACGGGTCGAAAGTCGCCATATAAATGCTCGTTCCGTAGGAACGTCTCGTGCTGCGAACAAATTTTAGACAACAAGTATTTGATTATCAGTAAATACTACCCAAAACTCACGTTAAATTAAAGCAGAAAAACAGTTTAATAATATACATTGACAAGGAAAGGAAAACTATAGTTAGCGAAAACGCTATCTCAAAGAAAAGAAGACTACGAGAATCGTATAAACGCAACGAATCCCATGAGGAATCCGAATAAAGAAAAATAAAAGAGGCTATCTCATCCTTTTGAGACAGCCTCTTTTGCTTAACTAATGACTTTATTTGATCTTATTGCGCAATGACCATTAGTAACTCCACTGGTCTTGTTCGAAATTAAATATTGCTTCTTTTACTTTTTCACCTTCATACAAACGCATTAAAGGATCTTTTGTATAGAAAGAAATGAATTTGTCGTTTGGATTGTTCAATGTTGATTTCACAATCCTACTGGCAAAATATCCGCTTTCAAATAAATCTTCCCAACTCATTCTTGCACCAAAATTCCTTGGATTGTAAGCTTCATGTTTGGCCAAAGTTGGACGCAAATCAGGATAATAAATCCAAAACAGAGGGAATGGTTCGCCCCTAACATTGCCTAAATTATCAACCGATGTTTTTAAAGGAGCCAAACCAATAATGCGGTGATGTAGCCTTGATGTTTTCCGGTCGAAGATAATTTCTTCCTTAATGCGGAAGAACTGGATTTTATCAGGGTCATAATCGTTCACAATTAGGGAATCTTTCATGGTGGCACCGGTAGGATCTTTGATCCAGTCAGGAACCTGCATGTGAGTGGGTGGTTCAATCAACTGGCCGGTAATATCTTTTAAACGCAAAGGTTTGGTAAAACGATCATTTATGCCACTAAAAGCTGTAACATCACCATTTTGCACTGCTTGTAATACTATGCTTATAAAACGTTGATTTCCATTGTCTTCATCTGCTTCATATCTAAAAGCAGTGTTCATTTTTTCTTTTATATTGATATCACGCCAAACTACTTGCTTGTACATTTGGTCTTCTTCGCGTAAATGTTCGTAAGCTAAAGGCGTTTTGTCCTTTATCAAATTATACTCAACAGCCGAATTTTGACGCAATGATGGATCTACCCTTGGCAAAGGAATACTATCTGCAGAGGTAGGTAGTGCTTCTTTTAAACCCAAAGCTACAGAATCAACTGGCACAGCAGCAGGTGCCGTTACAGTTGTACCTTTTTTATTGTTCACCCTTTTTAAAGGGGCTTTTCTTTTACGTGTACCTGTTTGAGCATCTGCATTTTCAATAAATATGGTGCAACCAACAGCAACCAATGCAATTACAACAAATATCTTTTTCATATCAACCTAATTTATAGAAGTTTGAAAGTAAGATCATTCAAAGTCCTGTCTTTTCCGTCTTTTCCTTTTGCATGTATCTTAAACAGATATACCACACTACCCGGTTTGGCAGCAGCAACAATTTGGTTACCGCCCCATTGTTGCCCGCTAACACCAATTTCTTGATATTGCCCGTTAATATAACCGCCTACCGTGTAACTGGTTACAGTAAACGGTGCTTGGAAATCGGAGTTTTCTAGTTCGCACCTTACGCCACCCATTGCCCTGAAGGCAGCGGCTTGCATAGGGCCGTGTTTAGCCGTGCCCACCATTGCCACGGGATCGGGCAAATATTTTACACGGATAGGAAACGGCGTTGTTTTACCTTCCACGGTAACGTCCACCGTTGCGTTTCCGGGCGTTGTTGGCACACAAACCCAGCTTGAACCTGAACCTGTAATTGAACCTGCCGTAAACGATACTTTCAAGCTTTCTGCTTTGCCCGTACCGCCGCTCACAGTAATCGGGTTTTCCTCACCAATGTACATTACGTTCATTTTTGTAAGAAAGATGGATGCGCCTGAAGGCTGGCCAACTGTGTAACTTACATTTTTTGATGTAGTTTTCATTTCACCAGTATTAGGGTCTTTAAAGGTTACATCAATTTTAAACGTTTTTGCCCCAGCACCACCTGCAGTTTCAGTAAAAGATGCATACCCATCATCATTAACTTGCTGGGTTGCGCCATTAATAGTTACTGTTGGTTTAACTTGAGAACTAAATGCACCTAAACCTGCCTGGAGTTGAAATGGTTGTCCTGGAAGTAAATACTCAGAATTTTGGCTTGTAAAAGGGACAAATTTGTCCAATACCAAAACTACTTTTCCTAATTGTTGTTGACAAAAATCTACAACTGTATTACCTGAACGCTTTACATCATTTTGAAATTTACTAAGCATTGTTAAAGCAGCAACTGTTGGTGTCATGTGAAAATAAGCGGTCGTCCAATCATTCTTGCTTGCCTCGTTATTAGTTTTTGGAATCGCTAAATCAATTGCGATCTTACCTAAACCTTTGCGATCAGATTCTGGTATTACATCAACAATTTCTTTTTGAAATGCTGCCAATTTTGAATACAATTCTTTTCCTTTTCCATCAGTATCCATTAATCTTGTAGCCGCATCCAAATCATCGTCCCGCATTGCATCCGGTTTGGCAGGGTCATAACCCGCCATATTTCTTAGTGAATCTTTTAACCCATCTATATAAAAAGATAATTGTTGAGTTAAATTATTTGCTTGTTCTGCAATTGGTTTCCATTTAGCAGCTTTTGCTGCCATGCCCGGATCTTTTTTTGCATCTTCAAGTGATTGTATAGAACTTTTAGTTGAATTATCTACCACCACATTTGATTTAATTAAACTCCCGTCCACAACTTTAAAAGCATTCAAAATTTCGCTGGATACATTCAACGCCAGCATGGCCGTCAACACCAAATACATGAAGTTGATCATTTTCTGCCGCGGCTCTTTAGGTAAAGCCATAAATATTTTTAATTTAAGATTTTAGTATTTAATATTTAAATACAACCACTTTATAAATATTAAATTTTAGATATACAATATTCAATTCCTATCTGCCTTGCATGGCACTCAACATGTTGCCATAAATACCATTTAAATTAGTAAGGTTTTTGGCCAATAATCCAATTTGCTCTTGGGTTTTTTTAGCGTCATCAACACTTCCTTGCATTGCTTGAGAAGCCGCAGCTAAGTTGCTATAAAAATTGTTCATAGCTTTCAAATGGTTGTTGGTGTCTTGCAATTCTAATTCGTAAATGGTATTCAAGCTACCTAAGTTTTTGGTAAGCGTTTGCACTTGGCTATGGAAGGTTTTTGTGCTTTCTGCAGCATCGTTGAAAGATTGCAATGTACTAGAAGATTTAAGCATTGAATCTTTAACGGTGTTCATAGCCGCAGCTGCACTTTTTGTATTCGCAGTAAAATCACCAGTTGTTTTAACAACATCTCCTATTTCACCCATCTTATCAACGGTTGTTCCCAATTTTTGGAAACCTGAACTCAATTTTTGAAGGTTGGTTGGTGTAATATCGGCTTCTTGCAGCATTTTATCCAAAGATTTAAGTGCGGGATTACCAGCTGGAATAACTGCCTTAGCAGGTTCTTCGCTATGTGTAACCGGCGGTGGAACAAAAGCATATAAAAAGAATATCAGCGCTTCTGTTGACAAACCAATTTTCAGACCCCAATCGGCCCATGAAAGGTGCAAAATTTTAGCCATTGCTCCCAAAATTACAATTGAAGCTCCAATACAAACTGCGACATTCAATGCAACTTCCTGATTCCTTGAAATCCCTGCCATAAAAATGTTGATTTTTTATTTATTTTAAAAGAAGTAAACCCTATACCGTTCCACCCCAAACCGAGATGGAATTGTATTAAAATGATGATTAAATTATAATGAAATTATTTTCTTTTTGCAAATTCAGGTAAATCGATAACCGTACGGAAGCCGATAAAACTTTTTGCTGTATCCTGGTATTCGTAGGTACGGGTACTAGTTTGTAAAAAATAAGCAACGTCTTTCCAGCTTCCGCCACGTACCACTTTACGTTTCATAGCCGGAGGATCGCTGTCTTTGGCATCATAGCGAAGATCAGGGTTTAAATCGTGTGTAAAGTTGTATGAGCCTTCATAATAATAGCTACTTGTCCATTCCGCTACGTTGCCGGCCATATTGTATAAACCAAAATCGTTTGGCCAGTAAGAATCTACACGAACTGTACGCAAGCCACCATCTTCAGCATAACTACCGCGTCCTGGTTTAAAGTTGGCCAACAAACAGCCTTTTTTGTTGCGTGGATAATAGTTACCCCAAGGATACATGGATTGAGAACGACCGCCACGTGCAGCATATTCCCATTGTGCTTCCGTTGGTAAACGGAAATCTGATTCTGTCGCTCTTTTTGTTCTAACCAAAAATGGATTTAACAATTGGTCTGTACGCCAACGGCAAAAAGCGGTTGCTTGTTTCCAATTTACACCAACCACAGGGTAGTTGCCATAAGCTGGGTGCGAAAAATATCTTTTAGTAAAGGGTTCATTGTAACTGTAAGCAAAGTCCCGCATCCAAACCAACGTATCAGGATAAATTTTTTGTTCGAATTTCACCAAGAAAGTACTACGCGGTTTACCGGCATTTTCAACCTTGGCAGCTTCCTGCATATCAAAGTATTCTACATGATACTTGATTTTCTCTGGATCGATATCTTTCTTCCCATAAATACGATCGGGTGGAGGAACAATCATGGCATCCAATTTTTCCATGGTAGCCTTGTCTCCCCATTTCAACGTTTTTAATTTAGTTTGATCGATCACATCAATCCCATCCACATTTTTTACATAGGGAGGGCCCATCAATTTTGCAGCAATCGAATCCCTAACCCAATATACAAATTGGCGATACTGGTTATTAGAAATTTCGGTGGCATCCATCCAAAAAGATTCGATGGAAACTTGTTTGTTGCGTGCAGTCAATGCATAGGTAACGTCTTCGTCGCTCGGCCCCATGTGAAAAGTACCAGCTGGTATATAAACCATACCAAGCGGTTTGGGCATTGGGGCATTAGCAGCTGTTGCCACACCGTGTAGTTGCCCATCATTGGGAAGCCCCTTTGATTTGCTCGTTCCACAACCGACAGCACCTATAATTGCAACAACAACGGTAAGGTTTAAAAAATTATTTCTCATTTTGTGCATTGAATTTGCATATTACGGACAAATATAGAATATAAAAACGTAACTAGCCAAGACGGTGTACTACTTTGAACCAAAAATTGTACACTATCCTACTTTATTAAAAATAATTATATTCAATATATTCAAGGATTTACATCAAAAAAACAACCATTTTTTTCTAAAACTATTCTTCTGATCCTATCAAAAAACGCTGTGTGTGTCAACTTATTGCACTTTCTCAAAAAATATTGCCAAATTTCTAATTTTGATCAACTTTTAGTTGTTCTAACAAAGCCGCAACAGAGATGACCGGTTGTTTACAAACGTTGCCTTTACATAAAAACAATTGTAATTCACCATTTTTATGCCAGCGATTTTGTAGTAACGGTATCGTATTAAAACTACTTTTTTGTAGTAACGACACCAATACTTTCGAAGGAATGTATTCATGCAATATTTCCAGCAAAGCCTGTTCACCTTCCACGCCCGTCACCGCAATTTCGCTGGGCGGAAAAACAAATTGCTGTAATAACGCTGCCCACCCCCCCAACGAAGTTGGATATCTTACCGTTGCCGGAACAGCCTGACGTAGCATTTCTGTTGCTTTATCTTTCCACGCTTGCACATCAAATACGATTGACAAGTAAAATAAGTTTGCGGCCATTACGCTGTTTCCAGATGGTGTGGCACCGTCATGCAAATCTTTTTTCCGTCACAACTACATCTTTTTGCCAACTGGGCGTATAAAAAAAGAATGGCGATGAATCATCGCTAAAATCTTTTTCAACCAACTCAATATAATTTTTTGCACGATATAAATACTCCAGATTTCCGGTACATTCTTGCAAGTGTATCAATGCTTGCACATACAACGCATAATCGTCTAGAAACGCTGGGTTAGCTGCTTTTTGTTTATAATTGTGAAAAAGCCTACCGTTTTCATCCTGCATTTTTTGTTGGATGAAATTTTCGCAAGCTATCGCCATTGTTATATAATCTTTGTTGCCTAATGCGCCGTAGGCTTTACAACAGGCGGTTATCATCAATGCATTCCAACCTAGCAAAATTTTATCGTCCAATAACGGTTTGATGCGATTTTCTCTTGCCGCCAACAATACCGACTTGCTTTTTTCCAGCATTTCTTTGGTCTTAGCTAAATCCAAATTTTCGGCTTCGCAAAAAGACTCTAAATTTTGTTGCACCCATAAAATATTAGTATGCTCCCAGTTACCTGCTTCGCTTACATCGTAAAATCTACAAAACAAAGGCGCTTCTTCACCCAGTAAATGGTCTATTTCCTTCTTTTCCCAAACATAATATTTGCCTTCGATTCCTTCGCTATCGGCATCGTAAGCCGAAAAGAAACCACCTTCCGCCGATTGCCATTCTTTTTTAATAAATGACATTGTTTGCTCGATTACGGATTTATAGGAGTCAATTCTCGTTAACTGGTATGCTTCGCAAATAACGGAAATGAGTAAGGCATTATCATACAACATTTTTTCAAAATGCGGAGCTAACCATTGAGCATCAGTACTATAGCGAGCAAAACCACCTTGCAGTTGGTCATAAATACCGCCTTGGATCATCTTATCTATTGAGAGAAGTGCTTGTGCAAGCCCCGGACCGTGAGACGTGAGACGTGAATCGTGAGAAGAGTCCCCAAATTCAGCATTATTTTTTAGTTCATTTAAATCGTCAAGCATATCAGTGTTAAGTGAACTACTCACGCTTGACGATTCACGATTCACGCTTTGCCTTAATAAAAACTGAATGGAAAAAGTTTGCGGAAATTTTGGTGCACGACCAAAACCGCCCCATTCGCTATCAGCCTGCGCCAATAAATTTTTGGTGATGGTTTCTAAAGATGCTGCTGTAAAAACAGCTTCGCTTTTTTCCAATTGGCCAAAAAGGCTACTATTTTTTATATGGTCGGTCAAACCGTTGGCCTGTTCAATAATCTCCTCTTGTTTTTCGTGCCATGCTTGGTTAATGGCAAGCAAAACATCTTTCCAACTACTTCTATTATAAGTATTTACGGGCGGAAAATAGGTCCCCCCATAAAATGGTTTTGTATCCGGTGTTAAAAAAACATTTAACGGCCAGCCACCGCTTCCGCTTATCATTTGCACAGCATCCATGTAAATAGCATCCAAATCGGGCCGTTCTTCCCTATCAATTTTTATATTGATGAAATGCTCATTCATTAAGGCTGCAACTGATTCATTTTCAAAGCTTTCTCGTTCCATAACATGGCACCAATGGCAAGCAGCATAGCCGATGCTTACCAAAATTGGCTTGTTTTGTTCTTTCGCTTTTGTTAATGCCAATTCACCCCAAGGATGCCAATCAACGGGATTGTGGGCATGTTGCAACAAATATGGGCTGGTTTCGTATTGGAGAAGGTTCAAAGCAATGATAAATTATAAATGATGAATAATTAATGATGGATCAATTTATAAATGGTAAAAGTTTAAAAAAATTTCTCCATACAAACAAAATCCGCACCATTAAGTTTTGGTGCGGATGATAAGTAGATTTTAATTCAAGGGTTATATTTTTTTCTTTTTTTGTTCGATTAAAAATTTTTCTAAGGCTGAAACCATACTGGGCGATTGTGGCACTGGAGCTTTAATCTGCAATTCTAACCCGGCATCTTCCACCGCCTTTGAAGTATTGTTGCCGAAAGCGCCGATCATCGTTCCGTTTTGCTCGTAACCAGGAATGTTATCGAACAAACTTTTTACGCCACTTGGGGTAAAAAAACAGATGATGTCGTAATCTTTATGCAACACATCTTTTACATCGGCACTAATGGTGCGGTACATAAAAGGCGTAGCAAACTCGCATTTGTGCGATTTTAGCCAATTGATGATTTCGTTGTCCTGTTGGTTTTCAGAACATACATACAGGAACTTTTCATTTTCCCGGTGTTTATTAATTACATCAAACAGGCTTTTGTTTACACCATCAGCCCCATAAAAAACCTTTCTTTTTCGGTAAAGAATAAATTTTTGCAAGTACAGGGCAACCGATTCGGTAACACAAAAATATTTTGTGTCTTGCGAAATGCTGATGCGCATTTCTTCGCATGTGCGAAAAAAATGATCTATGGCATTTCGGCTGGTAAAAATTACGGCTGAGTATTGCGTAATGTCTATTTTTTGTTTACGGAATTCTTTTGCCGGAATTCCTTCCAACGTAATAAATGGACAAAAATCCAATTCCACATTAAACCGCTTTTCTAAGTCAAAATAAGGCGACTTTTCGGTTCCAGGTTTTGGCTGGGTAACAAGTACCTTTAGTATTTTTTCTGCGGTGTTGTTTTCAACAATTTTCGACATGTAAGTATCGTAGTAACTTAAAAATCAGGTTTTTTGTAAAAATTGAGCCGTCAATTCTCTGTAAATAAGTGCAAATGGTATTATTTCGAAGGTGCAAAGGTAGATAAAAAAATGAAAACGATTCAAGCGAACACTTGGCCTAACTGCAGGATAGGCAATTATGTACCTATAAGTTAGCATGGCCGCAATTAAAAAGAAAGAAATTGTGATGACAACAGGGCGCCAATCTACCGGCCCAAAACAAAGCAACAACAAAAATGGAAGCAACGCCACACCCATTACCTTGTTCATCATAAATACAATAAAATTGTAAATTTGACAAGCTTCCTGAAGCTGAAAAATCCAACCTAACAGTTTAATTAACAATAACTTAGATACATAAACCAATATCAAAACCACCACCCAAATACCAAGATTACCTTCAAATGTTTGTGCCACATGCAACTGGTAATAACCAGTAAGTATGTACAGGAAAAAACCAGCCGAGAAAAAGAAAAGTATGTTTAATAAAAAAGAAGGTATGGTAGTTTGAGAAAGTTGCTCCCGTATAGATTTTTGTTTGAAAGTTGATTGAAAAAATAATGCAAAAAGGTCGTTAAAATATTTTGGAAAGGTTGTTCGTACTAATCCCAGCAATAAAAACATGCCTACCAGCAAGTAAAAAAGATAATCTGTACTACTAAAATTTACTTCCTTTAAAATCATAAAATCATCACTCGAAACCGATCCGGCATTAGTGGTAAACAAAGTAAAAGAAGCATTGGCTACTTCGGTTTTAGATTTTATTTGGGCTGAAGTTGCCGAACTATCTTTTGGTTGTGGGGAAAGTACTTGAGCTAATTTTGGCTTTTGCACCGGCGAATGAGCAACAACTTTTGTTGGCTTTATAGCCATTATTTTTTTTGGCGCTATTTTTTGGGGGGCAACTTTTTTTTGCACAACTTTTTTTACCGCATCTTGTTTCGCAATCATTTTATTTTGCGCCAGCAAACTAAAATGCACGATTAAAGACAGAAAAAAGGTTAGAAAAAATATCCGTTTGGTCAATTTCATACATTAAACAATTGCAAATTTGGCCGTTTTTCTATCTTAAATCCAATTTTCTTTGTAAAAAGCCAAAAGTAAATTTAAAACAACATGAGCAACTTAATTATCTCTAAAAATAACAAACAAGCACTTAGTCAAAACCAACTTACTTTTAACAAATTAACCGCCAAAATTGAAAAGCTGCGCAACGACATCAAGAAAAAACAACTACAATTCGATAAAGCGTTGACAATTTATAGTTCTTCCATCCATCCGTTGCGGTTAGAACTGAATTTACAAAACCGAAGGGCTTTGGAGGTTTTGTGGCCTATTTACAAAGGCAAAAAGTTACCGCCATCCGACCAAAGACTTTTTAAGGAAGTGCTGCAACATTTGTTGGACCAGAGCTTTAGCTTTAAACAAGATGACAGCGAACCCGATGATTTTATAAAAAGCATTTTTAGGGAATTGGAAGGAATTACCTACGAAGCAGCAAAAAAAGAAGAAGAACACGACATGAAGGAAGACATGCAAAATATGTTTGACGATATGGGTGTTGACATTGATTTAGATGATTTTGATCTAAATGACGAAAAAGGCTTTGCCGAAAAAATAGCCGAAGCCAAACAAAAATTTAGCGAACGGCAATCACGTGAGCATTATCAACACCAAAGAAAGCATACAAAAAAAACGGCGAAACAGTTAGAAAAAGAAAAAATGCAACTGGCCGTTGAAGAAATGAAACAAAAAAACATCAGCACTATTTATAAGCAATTGGCAAAATTGTTTCATCCAGATTTAGAGCAAGATGAAACCCGCCGTGCCGAAAAACAATTGTTGATGCAGGAATTAACCGCCGCTTACGAAGCCAAAAACCTGCATACTTTGTTATCGTTGGAAATGAAATGGATCCACAAAGAAAACGACCATCTTGGCACGTTGAGCGACGAAAAGCTAAAAGTATATCTTGAAATTTTACGAGAGCAAGCCAATGAGTTAGAATATGAAAAACAAGCGCTTATCCAACAACCACGCTATGCAGTGTTGGCTCAAGAATTTGGCTACAACATTGTTTATCAACCAATTGCAACGCTTGAACATGAGGTGGCACACATAAAAAATCATATCCAAGATTTAAAAAACGACATAAAAGATTTTGAAAGTGAAGATTATTTAAAGCATGTAAAGACAATGCTGCGTGAGTGGAAAACGAACAGGAAAAATGAGATAGACGAACTCGATTTTATGGAAATGATGCTGAATAAACGCTGGTAATTAAGCTATGCTTCGGTCTAAAAATAATTTAAAAAGCCTAAATGTATTTTTGCCTGTTGTAAATTAAACGGAACCGCATCGCTTTGGCCAACCGCTAAACTAATATTAAAAACACTGGTGCCAGTTTCAAATGCAAGCCCAATGCCAACACCCAAATAATTGTGCGAAAAACTGGTGGTTTGCTGTTGGTAATGTGCAAAACCACCATCACCAAACGTAAAAAAATAAGAATTGCTACCAATTAAGTAGCGTAGTTCTGCCGTAAAAATGTTGTATAAATTGGCGTAAATGCTTTCCTCGTTAAATCCCCGTAAAATTTTTGAGCCGCCGATCTGGAACATTTCGTTTAAGAAAATATTGGGGCTTTGGTACCAACCACTTTGCAAGGCTGTTTTTAAAATAGTGAGCCTACCAAGCGGAAAATAATAATTGATACTAGATTTAAACCTAAACTGATACGACGATAGTTTGATAGAATCGTACAAAGAGGCGAAATTGAAGGACGGATCAGATGGATCTTTCAGCGTAAGGATGTCGTTATTTTTTTTGATTTTTCTCGTGCCTACGCTCCCTTCCAGTTGAATATCCCAGCCACGGCGCGGGTTTAAGCGGTAATTGGTATTGTTAAATTGATAATTGACGCCCAAGCTTACACTGCTTACATCAATCACGCTATCCAACATTTTAGTGCTACGTATTTTGTTGGTATCGGTAAAACCAACATTTGTTTGCGATGTTAGCAGCATTATTTTCCCGCTTTGTTGGGCGTTCAATTCGTACACCAACCCAATGCGGGAATTGATGTTTACCCACTGCGAATCTTTTTTGTACAGTTCAAAACCGGCATCCAGCCCATATTGCGAATTAAAAATGTACGGATATTGAAACACCAAATTAAGCCTTGGCGACTGGCTTTGTAATTGTTGCCAGTCAACGCCAATTGTTTCGCCGGCACCCAACGCATTTTTTAAATTGATAGTTGCTTGGCCGGTAAACAATAATTTGCTTACGCCCAATGCATTGGTATTTGGGGCAAATCCCACCAGTACATTTATTTGGCTACTGCGTTTGGGTGCCAAAAATAAATCGACAGTGCCGCCAGTGCTAAGCATGTCCATGCGCCAAGGCTGCGTTTCTTGTAAAAAAGGAAGCTCTCTTAAGCGACGGGAAATTTGGTCGAGTGCCGATTTACTGTACAGCGATTTATTGCCGATACCTAAATAATGCTGCAAAAAATGCTGGTTCAAATTTACGCTGCCAATGGTGTGGATGCTATCGATGCGGTATGGAGCCGATTCTTCAATCTTCATCACCGCATGCAAATCGTTGTTTTTCCAGTTGATGCTGTCCAGCAAAATAAATGCAAACGGGTGGCCGGTATTTTCAAAATATGCCAGCATTTTTTCGCAAGCTTGCTGCAATTCTGCCGGCGAAGGTTTTTGCTGCCAATGCACGCCAGCTTGCTCTAAATACTTTTGGGCCTTATAATTTGGTTTGATGGAGGTAAAAGAAAACACATTACCTAGAAACAACAGCACTTTTACTGAATCTTTTATATAAGCCAACGAATCGACCGAAGCGGCCATGAAACCCAGTGCCTGCAATTGTTTTGGCAAAGTGCTGATGTAAATAGAAGCTGCCTGCTGATTGGGGAATTCGCTTTTTAAAACAATCTTTTTTTGCTGCGCTACGCTGTCTTTAAATTGATAAGCAATCCGGTATTGCGCATGGCAAAACATGCAGCAAAGGGTTGCCAAAACAGTTAGTTGGAATATTTTATGCCGAAAAAAAATCATGTACAGATAGCTTTGCAAAATAACCAATTTGTTGGCATTGTTAAGATGTCAAGCATATATCGAAAAATAAGTTGTTTTATTGTAAGCTTAGTTCGGCTTCAAAATTTTGCATAAAAATGAAAATCCAATATTGCTCCGACCTTCATTTAGAATTTTTAATGAATAATGATTATCTGCAACACAATCCCATTGAACCTGTCGGAGAAATATTATTGTTAGGCGGTGATATTTGCCTACTAGCCAAAATGCACGAACACAAATATTTTTTTGATTATCTTTCTAACAATTGGAAAAAGGTTTATTGGATACCTGGCAATCACGAATTTTATCATGGCGATATTAGCAAGTTTGAACAACCCCATTATGAAAACATACGCAGTAATGTTTTCTTGGTAAATAATCAGGTAATAAAACACGAAGGCGTAAATATTATCTGCAGCACTTTATGGAGTTTTATCCATCAACTAAACGAATGGCCGATACAAAGAAATGTTTCTGATTTTATGGTGATACGAAACAACGGGAAACGATTTATGGCAAACGATTTTAACCAACTACATTTAACCGATCTTTCATTTATTAAAAATGCCGTAGCTAATAATAAACATGGGAAGAATATTGTGCTTACGCATCATGTTCCAACTTTGGTTAATTATCCGCCACAATATAAAGGCAGTCCAATAAACGATGCTTTTGCGGTTGAATTGTACGATTACATTTTTGATTCAAATATCGATTATTGGATATATGGACATCATCATGCAAATATTCCAAGCTTTAAAATTGGGAATACAACTATGATTACCAATCAGTTGGGCTACGTTGCACATGGAGAAAATGCTTTGTTTAAAAGAAACGCAATCATTGAAATTTAAATTGTTGTAGAAAAATTTACCAATAGTCAAATTATAAACAATGGCAGGAATTTATCTTCACATCCCTTTTTGCCGCAAGGCTTGCCACTATTGCAATTTTCATTTTTCTACCAATTTGAAAAACAAATCGGCAATGGTGGAAACGATTGCCAACGAAATAACCGCCAAAACATTCCCTGAAACAGTACAGGTAAAAAGCGAACTCATCAACACAATTTACGTTGGTGGCGGCACGCCTTCATTGCTTTCAACCGACGAATTAAAGTTTTTGTTGGATACGATTTATAAAAATTATCCAGTTGCGGCAGATGCTGAAATTACGCTGGAAGCTAACCCCGATGATATTTCGGCACCGCAACTAATTGATTGGAAACAAGCTGGCATCAATCGTTTAAGCATCGGCGTGCAGTCTTTCCGCGACCAAGATTTGCGTTGGATGAACCGGGCGCATTCTGCACAACAATCTTTGGAAAGCCTAAAAACCGCACAGGATATAGGTTTCAACAATATTTCCATCGACCTGATTTATGGTTTGCCTGATTTTCCAAACGAAGTTTGGCAGCAAAATGTGGAGCAAGCTTTAGCGCTGCAAATCCCACATATTAGTTGTTATGCTTTGACCGTTGAACCTAAAACAGCTTTGGAAAATTTTATCCATTCCGGCAAATCAAAACCGGTTGATCCCGAATTGCAATCTGCCCAGTTTTTATTGTTGATGGATTGGCTAAACGTGGCGGGTTTTGAGCATTATGAAATTTCAAACTTTGCTAAATCAGGTTTTAGAAGCAGGCACAACAGCAGTTATTGGCAGGGCAAACCTTATTTTGGCTTTGGTCCTTCGGCGCATTCTTTCGATGGAAACAAAACACGGTGGTGGAACGTGGCGAATAATGCATTGTATTTAAAGCAGATGGCAGATAATAGATGGCGGATGGCAGATCAATTGTTTGGCGAACCGCCAACTGCTATCCGCCAACTGCCATCTGCCAACTACGAGCTGCTAACGCCTGATCAACAATTGAATGAATATATTATGATTTCGCTTCGCACGATGGAAGGAATTAATTTGGATGAATTAAAAGCTAAAAGCATTACTAGCACTACTTTTCAAACCATATTAAAAAAGGTTGACAAGTGGGAAAATACGGGTAAACTAATCATTTCAAACAATTTTATTCAGCTTACCAACGAAGGAAAATTGTTTGCTGATGGCATTGCTGCGGATTTATTTGTGTAAAAATTAAAATACATAAATTGTATTATTGCCATCATGTAGAACAGGATTTAGTTTAGTGGTTACAAAAATTAAATCTAATCTATGAAACGCCTAGTTTTCCTGTTTTTGACAACATCAATTATAACTGCATCAAATGCACAAATCCAATGGGGAGTAAAAGCTGGTTTAAATCTTTCCAAGATTGCTCCCGGTTCCTTAGACTATTCTTTTACCAATCGCTCAGGTTTAAATGCGGGCTTTTTCGCTAACATGCCGCTTTGCCATAGCTTGGTTTTGCAGCCAGAAATTATTTATTCTGGGCAAGGAACAAATGAAACTTACACGGGTGCCCGCGTTTATGGCAGTGCTACAACCGGAAGTTTTAGTTTAAATTATATAAACATTCCGATATTGGTTAAATACAAATTGCCATTGGGTTTATTTGCCGAAGCAGGTCCGCAAATTGGTTTTTTAGCAAGTGCTAAAGTGGATGGAAACGACATAAAAAGTGGGTTTAAATCCACCGATTTTTCTGGCGTTTTGGGCGTGGGGTATCTGTCGATGTATAAAATTGGGGTTGATGTAAGATATTGCGGAGGCGTTACGGGCATCGATAAAAACCAATCTAGCGGTGAGCCTACTTTTAAAAATAAAAACATCCAAATAGCTCTTTTTTATATGTTTGGTAAATAGTTGGGCTTTTTCAATCTTCGAAAAATTGGGTTAAAATAAAGTGGCGATACTTACCAATAGGTATCTTCATTGCTATTAATGTCGTGTATGCCCAAGCCAACAATCGTTTTACCAACTATTGCTTTCCTATCATTTATTTTTTCTTGCCAAAGTATGTCGCAGCCTGCAAACCGGCCTTTAAAAGATGGGTTGGCCAACACTGCAACCACAAAAAGCCGAATTGAAAAATTATTGACTAATGCCAGTTGGAATAAACTTTTCCCCAACCGTATCGGCATGGCAAGCAATATGGCACAAAAGAAATTTGATTTTTATTCGTATGCCAATTTTATAAAAGCAACAAAGCTCTTCCCCCAATTTTTGGCTGAGGGAAATGACACTTTACAACGCCGCGAACTGGCTGCGTTTTTAGCGCATATTGCGCAAGAAACAAGCGGCGGATGGGCAACAGCGCCTGGTGGTTATTTTAAATGGGGATTGTATTATTTGGAAGAACAAAAACCGGCAAGCAGTTATATCGACAAAACAAAAATCAATTTTCCGCCGATGGCGGGTGCTGCTTATTTTGGCCGCGGGCCAAAACAATTAAGCTGGAATTATAATTATGGCCAGTTTAGTGAAGCTTGGTATGGCGCAAAAGACAGTTTATTGCAACATCCCGAACGGTTGAGCCAAGATGCAGTGCTAAGTTTTGCCTCTGCTTTATGGTTTTGGATGACGCCGCAACCGCCCAAACCGTCGTGCCACGATATTATGATCGGCAAATGGAAACCTACAGCCGATGACATTACAAAAGGCAGAATGCCGGGTTTTGGCGCCACTTTAAATGTAATAAATGGCGGCGTGGAATGCGGCACAGGCACCGATCAACAACATACAAAAGAACGGTATGATTATTATAAATATTTCTGCCAATATTTCAATGTTTCACCGGGGGAAAATATTAGCTGCAGCAACCAAACACCTTTTGGAAGGTGATTAATATTTGTTGTCTTAAAAAGGTAAATAAGTAAATGGGTAAATAAGTAATTGCGCAATTACTTATTTACCCATTTACTTATTTACTAGTTTTACGCTGTTACATTCCCCGTGCGTTTTAATACACCCCAATGTTGCAATTCGCCTTTTACTGCTTTTTTAATGCTGCGATATAAAACCACATACATAATCCAACGATAACCAAGGCGTTGGGGTATCAACCAAACCAATCGGCGCATCGATTCTTTTGATAGGAAAAATGCCATGATAGCTATCCCAGCATCCACTGCCATAAAAATGAGGTAATATTTTCCAATTCTTTCGCCATTACCCGATATAATACCGATAACCATAAAAATATCTGCCAAAGGCGAAAAGAATGGTATAATAAATTGAAACAACAAAATATTTGGCAATGCAACAATACCCAATGCTCCATATTTGGTTGAAAACAACGCATCCCTATTCTTCCAAAATGTTTGCATTACCCCAAAACTCCAGCGCACCCTTTGCTTCATAAATTGAGCAAGCGATTCTGGGGCTTCGGTTAATGCAACGGAAGCATTTTCATTCTCAATCGTATAACCAGCCCGCAAAATCCTAACAGATAAATCGCAATCTTCCGCCAAAGTATCAGTGGTAAAACCGCCTGCATCAACCAGTGCTTTTGACCTAAATGCACCTATTGCGCCCGGCACCACCGTTATGGCATTGATATGTGCAAATGCCAAACGGTCAAAGTTTTGACTGCTAATGTATTCGATGGCCTGCCAACGGGTAAGCAAGTTTACCTCGTTGCCCACTTTTACATAACCTGCTACGGCACCAACCTGTGCGCCATCTTTTTTCTCCACCATGTAATGTTTCATCAGTTGGCTAACTGCATCTGCTAACAGTTTTGTGTCCGCATCAATACAAACTACAAATTCAGCATCGGTTTGTGCAATGCCATAATTAAGTGCCGACGCCTTGCCACCATTTGGCTTGGTCATTACTTTTACTTTATCGTTACCCAAAAATGCGGCTTGTACTTTTTCAAAAGTGGTATCCTTACTACCATCATCTATAAAAATGATATCGAAGTTGGGGTAATCTTGGCGCAACAAATTATTGAGGGATGATATTGCGTTCACTTCTTCGTTATAAGCAGGCACAATAATGGACACTCTTGGTGCGGTTTCCTTTGTTAAAACCGGGTAAACCGTTGATCTTTCTTTTACATGTTCGCGGCCGCTCCAAAAGCCCATAATTATCAATCTGATACAAGAAAGTATCATAAATACTATAAAACAAGACGCTAAAAAATGGCCGCCCCAGTAACCGATTTCTGCTAAAACTAAATTGATTTGTAATAAATAATAACCACTTCCTTTGGGCATTGGCGGCATCACATCGTCTTTTGTTTTCCCTAGCAAGCTTGACACAGTAACAAACGTGTAACCTTTCTTTTGAAAATAATCTATAATCCTAGGTAAGGCAAGTACGGTTTGTTTACGGTCTTCGCCACCCGCATCATGCAATAAAATTATACGGCCATCCCTTCCGTTGGGGTCTTCCACAGCATTTACCACCCGCTGAAAAATTGTATCGGCTTTAATGCCAGGTTGCCAATCTTCCGGATCGATACTTTCCCCGATATCTAAATAATTTCTTTCCCGGGCAATTTGCACCGGTATCATTTCCTGCATACTTTCTGGCTCACTATCAGCATTGTATGGCGCCCTAAAATAAATAGTGCTGTGGCCGGTTATGCATTCAATCAACAATCGGGTTAACCGCATTTCTAGCTTGGCCCTGTCTTTACTAACTTCGGCAATGTTGGGATGCGTAAATGTATGGTTGCCAATTTCATGGCCTTCGCGATAAACACGTTTTACAATTGGCAGGTTATTTTCCATGTTTAGTCCAACCATAAAAAAAGCAGCCGGCACGTGGTACTTTGATAAAGTGTCGAGTATTTGCGGCGTATAAATAGGATCCGGTCCATCATCGAATGTGAGCAACAATTGCTTGGGTTTTGCTTTGCCATATCTTTTCACCACAAACATGCTTGGCAAACTGTCGTATCTTTCTTCAGAAATAAGCATTTCTGCCGTGTCAAAACTTGGCGTAATATAACCTTGTTTAGGCGTAGCAATAATATCCAACACTTCGCCTTCGCCAATATAATCAACATCGGTACTACTTTCTACGGTGTTAAATTCGTTAAAATCAAGCTTGGAAATAGCTTCTTTGCGCATGTCTTTGTCGTAAAAATCCCAAACACGGCTATCCTCGCTACCTAAACGCCAAATGGCAGAACCCGCCAATCCGTATTCGGTGGCAAATCGTAACGTATTAAAATTGGTAGCGGCATCGGTAAAATATACTTGGTGGTGAGCGCTATCCTCGTCACTATAATCGTATGAAAGATTATAGGTGTCGTTATTATATTTAACCGTAGCGTCATTGTCCTTTGCAACGGTCAAAGCTTCTTGATAAGTAACTACATCGCCTTTTTTACCATCTATCCAATCATAGCCGTAGGCTGCAAGGCAAAGAATGATTTTATCGGCACTGATTTTTTTTGCAGCTTCATCAACTGCACCTTCAATCCATTTTTGTGAACTTACCGGCCCCGGTACAGATGTGTCTGAATATTCATCATAAGCCATTAAAAAAATATAGTCGCAATATTTTGAAAGTTCCTTGTAATTATAGTCGTTATTGTACGGCGACACATCTTGCGTTACCAATAACCCGTGTTGCTTAAATGCAGCACTCAACTCCTTCATAAACAAAATGAGCGGCTCGTCGCTGTCGTCCTGCAGTTCTTCAAAATCTACATTTACGCCCACAAAATTGTTGGCCAGGCATTCTTTCAGTACATCGGCAATTAATTTGGCCCTTTTTTTATCGTCTTTAAAAATCCGGGTCAAGGCGTCTGGCCTAAAGTCGCCTTTGTAATTATTGCTGAGCATAGGCATGATTTTCACCCCACTCCTACGCATCAGGTCAAAACCGCGTTGGTCAACATTTTTAAAAACAGTATCTGCATTGGGATCAATAAAAAACCATTCGGGTATTACCAAGTTTAGGTTGCTAATGTTCCGGCTGAGCGAAAAATACGATTGCGGATCCCAAGCCACATAAAATGCCGAGCGGATACCTGCGGGAAATTCATGCCACTTGGTGGCCGAAGCGCTAAGGCCGAGAATGTCCATCCAATCGCCGCCAGTGGTATCTGCCGCCTCAAAAGTTCCCTTAAAATGGGGCTTCTTTTCAGTAATATAAGCACGAAAACCTTTGTATTCTTTTGCGATATTCGCTTCCGGCACAAGGGTTTTATCGGCAGTAATAGCGGCTTTATAATCCTCGTTTAGCTTTGGTAGCGATGGTTCGCCGCCGCGTACAAGGGTTATAACAAGCACCACCACCAACAATATGGCAATAATAATTAGGACGCGGCTACCCCATTGAAAACTTTGCCACCGGGTAGGGTTGTTGGTTTGAAAAATTTGTTTGGAAGATGTATCAGACATAATTTATAGGACGCTGCAAAAGTAACGGCAGTTTGATATTTAACAACAATTAACTACGGATTAACTATTTATCTCAAGTTGCTAGTTATTGGTTTTCACACAACCTATGACAAAACAAGGGTTGACAGTTGGCAGATAACGGTATCTAAACCAGCCATCGTACGTTTATGCCTGTCATCCGTCATCTGTTAACCATCCAAGCAAGCAACACGCATCAACTAATAACTAGCAACTTGGGTTATTTAATTAACGACAATGGCAAAAAAAACAGTCTTTGGATTTAGTTGGCCCGTTTATTTAATTTACGAGTTGCATTATTCACTAAATCTTTATATTTAACACATTATTAAAACTAACCAACAAACCATGAGAATTACGCATTTGAGACTAGTATTTTTATACACCATTTTGCCGCTAACCATTAGTTTGCTATTTGCTTGCAAAACCAAAGAAAAACCAGTAACAAAAGATGAGGCCCTTGCCATGGCAAAAACAATTGAAACGTCTATCAATCGAAAAGATGCGGATTATTTAAACAACGCCATTGATTTGGATTTGATGATCGATAAAATGGGATTGTCGAACGGAGGCGGCATGCTACAGCGGGAAAGCTTCAAGGCAGGTTTAAGAGAAAAAATGCAATTTGGCACCATCATTTTACAATCAATTGGTAAAAAAGGTAGTTATCAATTAATAAGGGCATACGCCAAAGGCGATACGCAACATCTGATATTTAGGATGTTTGTGAACAGTGCCTTTAATTACCACGACCTTGAACTGGCACATGTAAAAGGCAAATGTAAAATCGCCGACGCATTTATTTATCTCACCGGTGAAAATCTGTCGGAATCTATGGGAAATGTTTACAAAACCATAGGCGGCAGTAGTGCTTCCAGCAAAGACGTTAATGCTATGAGTGAAATAGAGGATATTAAGCAAATGATGCGGGGGCAAGATTTTGAAGGAGCCGAAAAAAACTGGCAAAGCTTGCCAAGTAACATAAAAAACATGAAAATAGTGCAACTATTACATGTATCGATTACCGAACATTTACCAGATGATTCTGCTTATTCAAAAGCCATAGAACGCTACCAAGCGCTTTACCCTAATGAGCCAAAAATGTATTTAATTGAAATTGAAGGATATTTTATGCAAAAAAAATATGATTTAGCCTTGGGAGCGATCAATAATTTAGATAGTATGCTTGGCAAAGATCCTATGCTAGATTACGAACGAGGTTTGGTATATAAAACAACCAACGATGTGGTAAAAGAAAAAGCTTGTTTTGAGCAACTGGTAAAAAATATGCCCGGTTTTGAAAAGGGACACATAGAATTGATTGCCTATTATTTACGGTCTTCAGATTATGACAGAGCCTCGGTAGCAATTGCTGATTATAAAAGACATCCTGACTTCGATATGGCTTTTTTACAGGCAATAATCGATAAATATCCCAAGCCATAAAAATTAGTAGTGAAGCCATAAAAAAGCCTAAACAAAAAAATGTTTAGGCTTTTTTATAGGAGAATTTATTTGCTCAAGTGCATGCTTCTTTCTTTATAGAGCGTTCTAAAATAAGGATCCTTCAAATCTTTGATAAAGCGGATGGCTTCGCCGGTCGATTTCATTTCTGGCCCTAGCTGTTTATTTACGCCGGGGAATTTGTCGAAACTGAAAACCGGTTCTTTTATGGCGAAACCTTGCAATTTTTTATCATATTCAAAATCCGTTACTTTGGCTTCACCCAACATTATTTTAGTGGCAATGTTTAAATAAGGAATTTGATACGCTTTGGCAATAAACGGCGTGGTACGGCTAGCTCTCGGATTTGCTTCGATAATATAAACCGTATTGTCTTTTATGGCAAATTGAATGTTTATTAACCCTTTGATATTCAATGCCCTAGCAATTTTTTCAGCATAATGTTCCATGGTGGTAACAATAAGCGGGGTAAGGTTAAAGGCCGGCAACACTGCATTACTGTCACCGCTGTGGATACCAGCAGGTTCAATATGTTCCATTACACCCATCACGTGGAAATTTTCGCCATCGAACAAAGCATCAATTTCCGCTTCTTGGCAACGGTCTAAAAAGTGGTCAATTAAAATGGTATTGTTTGGAAGATGTTTCAATAAGCTCAATACCCCTTTTTCCAATTCTTCATCGTTCAATACAATCCGCATCCGTTGGCCGCCCAACACATAGCTTGGGCGAACCAAAATTGGGTAACCAACTTCTTTGGCCACTTCAATGGCCTCGTCAGTATTTAAAGCCACGCCAAAATTTGGGTAAGGAATACCTAAATCTTTCAACATATTGCTAAAACGACCACGGTCTTCGGCAATATCCATACTATCGAAACTGGTACCGATTATTTTGATGCCTCTTTCGTGCAAACGCTTGGCCAGTTTCAAAGCTGTTTGTCCACCCAACTGAACAATAACGCCTTCAGGCTGTTCATGTTCTATTATTTCCCAAAGGTTTTCCCAATAAACGGGTTCAAAATATAATTTATCTGCCATATCAAAATCAGTGGAAACCGTTTCTGGGTTACAATTCACCATAATGGCTTCATAACCACATTCTTTAATAGCCAGCAAACCGTGTACGCAGCAATAATCAAACTCAATACCTTGGCCAATGCGGTTTGGGCCAGAGCCTAAAACAATAATTTTCCTTTTGTCGGAAACCTTTGATTCTGAGACGTTTCCTTGTTCAAAAGTGCTATAGAAATAAGGCGTCTTCGCTTCAAACTCGGCACTGCAAGTATCCACCATTTTAAACACACGGGTGAGGCCCATTTTTTTGCGACGCTCATAAATTTCGTCGTCGGTGGTACCATCTTTCATGATGAGGCAAATCTGTTGGTCGCTAAAACCGTTGTGCTTTGCTTTTATCAACAATTCATCGGGCAAGGTATCGCCGTTATATTTGGCAATCTGCTGTTCAATCCTGGCAATTTTACGGATTTGATAAATAAACCAACGATCAATCAATGTTGCTTCGCAAATGGTTTTAACACTCACGCCCTGCATCAAAGCATCTTTTATACGGAAAAGCCTATCCCATTTTGGTATCTTAATTTGCTCGATTAAAGCTTCGCCTTGCATCAAATTCTTGCCATAATAACCCAATCCAACCGAATCATTTTCCAAACTAATGCAAGCTTTTTGAATGGCTTCGGTAAAACTTCTACCGATGCTCATCACTTCGCCCACGCTTTTCATTTGCAAGCCAAGCGTATCGTTAGCACCTTTAAATTTATCGAAATTCCAACGCGGCACTTTTACAATTACATAGTCCAACGCTGGTTCAAAATAAGCGGAAGTTGTTTTTGTGATCTGATTTTTTAACTCATCCAAATTGTAACCAATGGCCAATTTGGCAGCAATTTTTGCGATTGGATAGCCGGTTGCCTTGCTGGCTAAAGCAGATGAACGGCTTACCCTTGGATTGATTTCGATCGCTATAATCTCCTCATTTACAGGATTTAATGCAAACTGAACGTTGCAACCGCCAGCAAAATTGCCCAAGTCACGCATCATCATGATGGCAGTGTTACGCATCAATTGGAAAGCGGTATCGCTCAAAGTCATGGCTGGTGCCACGGTAATTGAATCGCCCGTGTGCACGCCCATCGGATCAAAATTTTCAACCGTACAAATAATAGCTACATTATCTGCCGCATCGCGAAGCAATTCCAACTCAAATTCTTTCCAACCTAACACAGCTTTTTCTACCAACACTTCGTGGATCGGAGAAGCCGTCAATCCACGGTTTAAGGCTTCATCCAATTCGCTTTTATCGTGCACAAAACCTGCGCCGCCACCGCCCAGTGTAAACGATGGACGTATAACCAACGGAAAACCAATCTCTTGTGCAAATTCTTTTCCTTCCAAAAAACTATTAGCGGTATGTGCCGGAGCAACAGGCACGCCAAGGGCAATCATCCATTGGCGAAATTTTTCACGGTCTTCCGCTTTGTCGATTGCTTTGATATCAACACCGATAAGCCTGCAATTATATTTTTCCCAAATACCTAACTCCTCCGCTTCCTTTGCCAAATTCAATGCCGTTTGTCCGCCCATGGTTGCCAACACCGCATCAATCTGGTTTTCTTGCAAAATTTGCTCAATACTTTCCGTATTCAATGGCAATAAATACACACGATCGGCCATCATCGGATCGGTCATAATGGTAGCCGGATTGCTGTTGATAAGGATCACTTTGATCCCTTCTTCACGCAGACTGCGAGCAGCTTGCGTACCAGAATAATCAAATTCACAAGCTTGGCCAATAACAATTGGGCCCGAGCCGATAATAAGAACAGATTGGATTGATTTGTCTAAAGGCATTTCTTAATTTATGTTTTTCCTAATTTCAGTCAAGTAATTAAGTAGTTGGGTAAACATCCTAAAACATTCCACCTACCTAATTACCAAATTACTTAATTACACTTTTAAAACTTGTAATTTATGCACAATCAAAGACGGGCAAAATCGTGCAAATGTAAGGTTGGTGAAAATGTGATGCCATTAATTTTTAGATAAAATGTAATTGGCGGGGATTGGAACAAAATCAAATCGCTATGTTTTTGACGGCCAATAATATAAATTGCATTAAAATAAGGCTAAACAAAAAATATTTTCGTTTAGCCGTTTAGAATAAACATTTTATGCAATTTTAATTTTAGAAATTTTTTCCGCCCTCTTTTTCCAACCACCGCTATTCGCCACATTATTTTTATTGGATTTTTCTAACGCCGACAAATGGAATCAACTTTTGTTTCACAAAACAAACGCCCACAAAAATTGTTTGTTTGGCAAAACCGATACATGATAACATTGCAAGAAGGCGACAAAGCACCGGCGTTTAAGGGTGTAGATCAAAATGGCAACAGCATTCAATTAAAAGATTTTTTGGGCAAGAAAGTGGTACTCTATTTCTATCCAGCCGATGATACCCCAACTTGCACTACCCAAGCTTGTAATTTGCGAGACAACAACCAAACGCTTATCCAGCAAGGCTTTCAAGTAATCGGTGTAAGCGCCGATACGGTAAAAAAACATAAGAAATTCGAACAAAAATATAATTTGCCTTTCCCGCTGATTGCTGATGAAAACAGGGTCATTATTGAAAAATATGGTGTTTGGGGCGAAAAAAAATTTATGGGCCGGATATTTGATGGTATCCACCGCACTACTTTTTTGATTGATGAAAAAGGAAAAATCAAAAAAATAATAGATAAACCACATAGTGCAAAACACACGGAAGAAATTTTGGCAGCGTGGAATTGAGATGACAGTTGACGGATGGCAGATGACGGACTGTTCTAGCAGCTCGGAACTTGCTTTTTTGAGCCTCGCAACTTGAGGCTTGCAACTTGCTTTCTTGTACCTTGTTCCTTGCAACTTGCAACTTGCAACTTGAGGCTTGTAACTTGCTTTCTTGCGCCTTGTTTTCTTGCGCCTTGTACCTTGCAACTTGACGCTTGTAATTTGCTTTCTTGTGCCTTGTTCCTTGCAGCTTGTTTCCTTGTCTCCTTTTTTTGTGTTATCGTTGCAAAATCTATGTGGCTAGTTTATTTTTCTGTTTTTTTGATATTTTGTTACGCCCTATTAATTGCATACTATCGTTATGGGTGGATGAAATTGCCAACGTTTAATTTTACCCAAAAGCCTGCAACAAGTTATTCTACAAAGGTTTCCGTTATTATTCCCGCCCGTAATGAAACGGCAAATATTGCCAACGTCATTAAAAGTGTATTGGCACAAACCTACCCTGCTAATTTATTGGAAATCATTGTAGTAGATGACCATTCCACTGACGATACTGCTGAAATTGCCCAAAGCTTTTCATTAAATCACCCACAAGTAAAAGTGATTAGTTTGGGCGATGATAATACAAAAGCCTATAAAAAAAAGGCGATTGAAAAAGGAATTGGTTTATCCAGCGGAGATTTGATAGTGGCCACCGACGCCGATTGTTTGCACGAAACTGATTGGATTGAAAGTTTGGTACAGGCACAAAATGAAAACGATGCCCAATTTATTGCCGCTCCGGTTGTTTTTACTACTAAAAACAACTTGCTATCGATGTTTCAAACGCTCGATTTTATGACCTTGCAAGGCATAACCGCGGCATCGGTTTTTTTGCGTTTCCATACCATGTGCAATGGCGCTAACCTGGCTTACACCAAACAATCTTTTATTGATGTAAACGGTTTTGCAGGAATCGATAATATCCCTACCGGCGACGATATGTTGTTGATGCACAAGATTTACAAAAAATTTCCGACCCAAGTAATTTACCTTAAAACTAAGGCTGCCATTACATCTACGCCGCCCACCGAAACTTGGAAAGGCTTTTTTAATCAGCGCATTCGTTGGGCCAGCAAAGCAACACATTACGATGATAAGCGAATTTTCGGAGCTTTATTATTGGTTTACTTATTCAATGTTTGGTTTTTGGTTTTGCTGGTGGCGGCATTTTTTTCTATTAAATTCTTGTTGGTTTTATTCATTTTAATGGCCGTAAAAACCATTGCGGAACTTTGGTTTTTAATTCCTGTAACTCGGTTTTTCAATAAAACAAAATGCTTGGTTTGGTTTCCGTTTTTGCAACCCATCCACATAATTTATACCGTTATTGCCGGATGGTTGGGTAAATTTGGCAAATACGAATGGAAGGGAAGAGTGGTGAGCAAGTGAATGGTGAGTGGTGAATAGTGAACAATGCATAATCCAATTAATCTTTTTAATCCTCATTAATCCAGGTTCAGACAAATGACCAATGACCAAAATAAAGCTTGGCGTCGCTTGAAACGTAACCCTGGAGCCGTTTTTGGCTTAGTGGTTATTGGGCTGGCTTTGTTTGTGGCCATATTTGCTTATTTTTTATCGCCGGATGGTTCGCCATTTGCAAATAGGCAGGTGGTGGAAATTGGTCGTGAAAAACCTGGCAGCTCAAAACAATTTTTATTGCTGCCAAAAGAAAAAACGGTTGTTTCAACCAATTGGTTAGATAGACTATTAAACGGTCAAGAAGATCGTTTTCACTACATTCCAATTAGCGGTTATCAAATAAAAGGGGATTCTATTTTTGTTGAAAAATATATTGACGAAGGCATTAGCGAACCGCAACATTTTGCCATAAAAAATATATTGGTCGAAAATAATATGGCTCAACAAATCATCACCAAAACTTTTTTGCTGGGAACCGATAATTTTGGCCGTGATTTATTTAGTCGGTTATTGCTTGGCACCCGTGTAAGTTTAGGAGTGGGATTGGTTGCTGTTATTATTTCTTTAGTTATTGGCGTTCTGCTCGGTGCGGTGGCTGGTTATTATAAAGGCTGGGTCGATGAACTGATAATGTGGCTCATCAACGTAATTTGGAGCATCCCAACCTTGTTATTGGTGTTTGCAATTACTTTGTTATTGGGCAAAGGTTTTTGGCAGGTTTTTATTGCTGTTGGTCTAACCATGTGGGTAAATGTGGCTCGTTTAGTTCGTGGACAAGTACTGGCTGTTCGCGAATTAGAATATGTGGAAGCCGCAAGGGCATTGGGTTACGGCAACGGCCGCATTATTTTTCGGCATATTTTACCCAATATTATCGGGCCAATTTTGGTGATTGCCGCCAGTAATTTTGCCTCGGCCATTGTAATTGAAGCCGGGCTTAGTTTTCTTGGTGTTGGCGTGCAACCGCCACAACCAAGTTGGGGGTTGATGATAAAAGAAAACTACAATTTTATTATTACCAACAACCCCATGCTGGCATTGGCTCCGGGATTAGCCATTATGTTGCTTGTTTTAGCATTTAATTTATTGGGGAATGGATTAAGGGATGCATTGGATGTGAAGAACAATGGCTGATGTATGATTTGTAGATGTCTGATGTGTTGGCAACCATATTATTAAGAAATAAAATTGAAGAAATCGAAAATCTACATCAGACATCCTACATCCTTACATCAGACATTGCTACTGTTCAACACTTACACTTCTAGCGAAGCTTTCTTCCAACGAAATCAAGGTTTCGGTACGTTCAATGCCTTTAATATTTTGCAATTTATCATGCAACACTACTCGCAACTGGGCGATATCTTTACAAACTATTTCAGCAAACATGCTATAATTACCGGTTGTATAATTCAACCTTACTATTTCGGGCACTTTTTTTAATTCTTCTGCAACAGAATCGTATAATGAACTTTTTTCAAGATAAATTCCAATAAACGCAATCACATCATAACCTAGTTGGCGCACGTCAACAGCCAATCTTGTACCTTTTACAATATTCAATTCCTGCAACTTTTTGATGCGTACATGGATAGTGCCGCCGCTTACAAAAAGCTTTTTACCAAGGTCTGCATACGAAATTTCAGCGTCTTCCATCATCTCGTGGATGATTTGAAAATCTAATTTATCAAGATTGATTTTTCCGGCCATTTTAAAGGATGTTTTAAATAATATCTAACGATTTATTCAAAATATTAGACACTTTGTAAATTTAGCAAATTTAGTTTGAATAATTTGGAATGAATTGAACATTTACTGTAATATTGCACAATCAAGTTCTTAACACGATGGATAAAGATAGTAGATAGTAAAGCTTTAACAAAACCAGCTATCAAAAAAATTATAATTTATTATCGTCGTTAAACGATTTGTTTATACTTGGGGTTAATTGTTCTTTTTATACTGTGGGGTGATGAAACTTTTGGCAGACATGCCCTCTTGTCTCGGGGGTGGGGAATCCAGGATAAATATAGCATAGAGCCGCTTTTATAGCAATATAAGAGCGACCAGGGTCGACCACTCAACTTTGTGCTACAACTAACTGCCTCGTGGAGGTTCGACTCCTCCCCCTACAGCTTTTGAAGCCTCGCAATTTTGCGGGGCTTTTTTGTTTTGGGTGATGAAATTTTTGGCAGCGACCCGCTTGTCTCGGGGGTGGGAAATCCAGGATAAATATAGCATAGAGCCGCTTTTATAGCAATATAAGAGCGACCAGGGTCGACCACTCAACTTTGTGCTACAACTAACTGCCTCGTGGAGGTTCGACTCCTCCCCCTACAGCTTTTGAAGCCTCGCAATTTTGCGGGGCTTTTTTGTTTTGGGTGATGAAATTTTTGGCAGCGACCCTCTTGTCTCGGGGGTGGGGAATCCAGGATAAATATAGCATAGAGCCGCTTTTATAGCAATATAGGAGCGACCAGGGTCGACCACTCAACTTTGTACTACAACTAACTGTCCGCCTGAGGCGGATTCGACTCCCCCTACAGCTTTTGAAGCCTCGCAGTTTTGCGGGGCTTTTTTGTTTTGGGTGATGAAATTCATTTCTTAAACCCGATTCTCAGTCGCTTTTCCCATTTTTCCTTGGCTTCAATTTCATCCTGTTTTTTATCAAGCATGTTTTCCAAAGCATCATAAATGCTGGATAATTGGGTGTCATGTTCACCGAGGCGAGTTTGCATTTCAATTTTTAATTCTTGTACTTGTTTGGCTAAGTTAAGTTGGCCGTTTGCAATGTGCCGCATGGCTATGAAAGTTCTTACAATTGCTACATTTATGTCCGATGCTTTTTTTGCTGCGCAATACACTTGCCAAAATAGTTATCCCGTGTTCGGTAAAGCCGTAGGGCATTTTTTGCGTTCCACCTCTAGTTTCTTTTTTTGATGTCACAATTTGTGATATCAAAACTTTGTCGCCAACCTTATTTTTTGCTATTTCGTTTGATGTCATCACAGTTTGTGATGACATACCCGTTTTGGATGCGGTCACAATTTGCGACCGCATTGCCGCCCATTCACTTTCGGTAAGCCGAAACATAAAATCTTCGGGGAAACGGTCGGGGTTGCGTTTTACGGCCTGATTCAATACCCTAGTTTCAACTTCGTATAGTTCAGCCAAATCAAAATCCAACATCACTTTGTGGCCTCTTATCTCGTAAATCCTGTTTTGTATAACGGCAATTTCCATGCAATCACATTTGATAATTTGCACAATAATAAACAATACAAACAAGAATAATTATGTTACAAAACAATCTTTTGAGGTCTTATGCTTCAAAGTTTTCCCTTTTCACGTACCACGTTACATTTGCAGCCATGGGACATAAAAAATTAATCCGCTTTGCTGCCATTAAAACATTTCCGAATGTGCTAGAAAACCCCGAAAACATGAAAGGGCAATGGGCAGGTTTTTTTCGAAACCCAAATCCAATTTTGTTGGAATTGGCCTGCGGCAAAGGCGAATATTCGGTAGCGCTTGGAACGATGTTTCCGGAAAAAAATATGATCGGGGTCGATTTGAAAGGTAACCGCATTTATGTTGGGGCGAAAAACGCTTTACAAAACAATTTAACCAATGTTGCTTTTCTCCGCTCGCAAATTGAACGCATCCACGAGTATTTTGACGGTGGCGAAGTCTCCGAAATTTGGCTCACTTTTCCAGATCCGCAATTGCGTGTGAGCCATGCAAAAAAAAGGTTGACACATCCGCGATTTCTTCGGCTATACCAACAAATATTAAAACCAAACGGTATTATTCATTTAAAAACTGATTCACCCGTTTTATACCATTTTACCAAAACGGTTGTAGAAATGTATGGTTTGCAATTGATAAAAGATTACAATGATGTGGCCAAGCAAGCAACCGAAAATGAATTGCTTGACATAAAAACCCATTACGAAAGTTTGGACATTGCACAAAGTGGCCGAATCCATTATTTGCAATTTAAATTGCCAGAAGAAACTTTGCCAATTAATAAAGACGAACAATTAAAACAAATTACCATTGAGCAAGAAGTTGGAAGAGAACATTGATTTTTATTACAACAAAAACGGCTATATGGTTTTCACCGAAAAATACCATTTAGAACGTGGCACTTGTTGCGCTAACGGCTGTCTGCACTGTCCATTTAATTATAACGAAGTGCCAGAACCAAAAAGAACCGAATTGAGATTAAAAAGGATAAAATAACTTTGTAAATAAACGAGTAACAAATCTCAAAAATCTATTTAATCACCCCAAATCCCCATTCAGACAATGCCTAAAAAAATAATTAAAAAAGAAGCCAAACTACCAGATTTACCAAAACAAAATGATTGGTATAAAGATGTTTGGGATGTGGTAAGCCAAATACCAAAAGGAAGGGTTACAAATTATGGCACAATTGCAAAATACCTTGGTAATAATATTGGTGCAAGAATGGTTGGCTGGGCAATGGGAAATGCTGAAAATGCGCCAACAAGATTGCCAGCGCACAGAGTAGTAAATAGCGTTGGAAAACTATCAGCCAAAAACCAATTTGGCCAAAATAATGAAATGCAAAAACTGTTAGAAAAAGATGGTTTAGAAATTAAAAACGATGCTATTGTAAATTTTAAAAAACATTTTTGGGATCCTGCAAAAGAATTAGAATTATAATGTTTAATGAATTGTAATTAAAGAAATACAAATTGACCATTTACTATTCACAATTCACCATTCACTACTCACTATTCACAATTCAATTCCTATTTTTCTCATTAAAATAGAGGCATTTAAACTTTGGCAAATACCATCTTTTAATTTATAATCAAAATACAATTCGCCATTTGACACTTGCACATCAAAATGATAATTGGCAATATTATTTGGATAACCTTCTTGCAATTTTGCCAATTCTACATCATGCGTGGCTAATACGGCAACAGCACCTTGTTTTATAAATTGCTGAACTAAAGCTTTTGAACCCGTATGCCGATCCAATGAATTAGTTCCGCGTAAAATTTCGTCCAATAAAATAAATGTTTTTTCGTGCCTATTAACACTGGAAATAATACCCTCTAATTTTTTTAATTCAGCATAAAAAGTAGATGTACTTTCTGCTAAATTATCGGCCACACGCATGCTGCTCATTAGCTGAACGATAGACAGGCTAAAGCTTTCGGCACATACAGGCGCACCAATATATGCCAATATCATGTTCACACCAATACTTCGCAAAAATGTACTTTTCCCGCCCATGTTAGATCCGGTAATCAATGCAGTTTTACCAATTCCATTTAACGTAAAACTATTAGCTACGCATTTTTCTGACCTTATTAATGGATGTCCGATTGCTTTTCCATTAAATGTAAAATGCTCATCCACAATCACCGGCCAACACCATTCAGGGTGGTTAAAAGCAAGCGTCGCTATGGTAGAAATAACTTCTGCTTCTGCAATTGCATCAAACCAAAAAGGTATAAATGTTGTATTTAGTTTTTTCCATTTATTTAACGCCAGCAATTGCCAAAGATCCCACAATAAAAAAGTATTTAATATAAAGAAAGCAAATACATTTAAACGCAAATCGAAACGGTCTAAAATATTTTTTAATTGCAATATTTCTTTTGATGCTTTTAATCCTTCGGTAGTAATATTTTTTTGTAATTGATTAAATAATGCTGAATTAAATCTTTCCTTTTCAAGATGATTTAATTGATTGTACATGGTGGCAATTTCTGGCGCAATGTTGGAAACCGTTTTCCAAACCGGATGTATTTTTTTTGTAAAAAATCCGGAAATAACTATAAATAAAAATAAAGCTGTATTAAAATTGGCTAATGTAATTACATCGTACGCATATAATAAAATAATTGAAATTGTTATAATTGGATAAATAAACAAAAGCAAGTGCCAGTAAGGGTTTGAAAATATTTCTTTTTCTTTTAACCAATTATTAATTCTCACCTCTGTTTTAATTGCAATTGGCTTTTGAATGCCGAAAGATTGCAATTGTTGTCGCCATTCTACTTTTAATGACAATTCTTTTGCGGCCTCCTGTTTTTGTAAAATAGATTGTTTTGTTTGTGGAAAAAGCAATTGCTGTGATAATAGTTTTTTACTTTGTTCCGCCGTGCAGCGGTTTATGAATTGATATAAAGAAGCTTTACCAAAAATATCTAAATCTTGTGCGTAGGCATGGTGTGCAGGTTCAAATATTTTTCCATCTTCCTCGTTAAAATAATTATAATCAGCAATCTTTAATTCGCTTTGATTAATGGTTAATAATCGCTCAGCGTTTAGTAATTTTTCTTTTAATTTATTATCAGCTAAAACCAACCTAATAAATATAGTAATTCCAATCAAAACAAATAAAATTTCTAATGGCAGTGGATAATTTTTTGCAACGCAAACAATGGCAATAAACGCAATAACTACTAGCAACCGAAGCCAGCCCATACGGCTTCTGCTTGCCTTTAGCGTAGCTACTTGTTGTTTAAATAAGCTTATATTTTGCAGATAAGTTTGCTGGGGCGAAACCATATTTTCCATAAGGGCGTGAAACTACGAAAACGCCATTATTTAGCAACTAGAATAAATAGGAACGCCGTTTAAACTTAGCGGCGTTCTTATTTTAAGCTTATGTTATTAAACATCTATTTTTCCCTCAATTCCACCATCATCATTCTTATGACCAGAGACAGCAGCAACGGCAATTTTTATTAAAGAAACCAGTTTGTTTGATTTTGTATCCCAATAATATGCATCCAACGGCTTTACTTTGATTAGAGAAATATTCGGATCGTCTTTCCCTTGTGGAAACCATGCTTTGGCCATCGAAGTCCAATATTTTTCAATTAATAGTTTATCAAAAACAGTTTCTGCTTCACCATAAACGCTTAAATATTCGTAGCTGCTATTGTTTGCATAAAATAATTGCACCTTATTATCGGCTGCAATATCTATGTTTTTATCGCTGTTTTTAGCACTTAAAAACCAAATGTTTCCTTCCGCATCTACATCTTGCGTAGCCATTGGCCGTGCTGCTTGTGGCCGTTTATCTAACGCCGTTACAAACATGCAAGTGCCACTATCTTTTGTTGCTAATTCTTTTAATTTTTCAACTGCTTCATCGCTGAATAAATTCTTTACGTCTCCCATAAAATATATTTTAATTACCTTGATACTTAAATAATTATGCCAACAGGAGAACGATTCAACCTCACTATTTTAAGAATTTTACAAGAAGATTATTGCGATTATGCTTTATCCGAAAAAGCTAATCTTTTCTCTATTAAATTAAAACGAAAAGATCTAATTATTTAGATTACAGGATTTATCCAATTAAAAAGGAACTATTAAAATAACTCCTTTTAAAATTTAAATCAATTGCATTTTAGCTACTTTAGGATCAACCTCCACCGTGTCGTATTCAAAATTTAATTTTATCCGCCATTTCTGCATGGTGGCAGCACCAATAATTGCTTCCTCACTAAGGCCGGGAACGACCAAAAATTCATCGCTCAATAAAACATCGTTAATATAAAAATCTAACCTAACCACTTCTGTTACCTCAATATAATGACCTATGGCTGCAGTGGCAATTCTTCTAACTCTTCCTAAAGATTGAGCTTCGGTCAATATACTAACATAATCAGGATTGATACAGGAAAGATTTGCTCCACTATCAAATAAAGTATAAAGATTTTTTTCGCCTTTTGAGCCAACAAATAAAAGTGGGTGCTTAATGATCGACATATTTTTTTTCTTTTTACAAATATACGATAAACCATGTTTTGTTAACCACAGAAACTAACCATCGTCCCCCCCTTCTTCAAATATTTATCTAACTACTTTTTTTCATCCATTTATCCAAGCTTCGCGTTCATCGGGGCTCAATTTCCAAGGGGCAAAATTATTTTCGATATTACTAAACATGCCGTTCCATTCAACAGGACTGTTGCTTTCATCCAATATTAAATAACGGCGTTGTTTTAGAATAATATCCAATGGCGAAATGCTTACCGGGCAGGCTTCCACGCATGCGTTGCAAGTGGTGCAGGCACGCAATTCTTCCGCGGTAATATAATCGTGCAGCAATGCTTTTCCGTCATCTTTCCATTCACTATTTTGGTTGATGTTTTTACCAACTTCTTCCAAGCGGTCGCGGGTTTTCATCATAATGGTTCTTGGACTCAAAAGTTTGCCGGTCATGTTTGCTGGACACACCGCTGAACATCGGCCGCATTCCGTACAACTGTAAGCATCCATCAAATTTCTCCAACTTAAATCAAATATATCTTTGGCACCAAATTGCGCAGGCGGTGCTTCTGGAAGTGCCGCTATCACTGGATTTGCGGCGATATCTCCACCCATAGCCAATATCACTTCTTTTTGTATTTCAGGCATATTGCTCATTTTGCCCTGCAATTCTGGTCGGGCATAATAAGCATTCGGAAAAGCCAATAGCACGTGCAAATGCTTACTGTACGGTAAATAATTGAGGAATGCAAAAATGCCAACAATATGCAGCCACCAGCAGCTGCGTTCTAATGCAACCAAACCATCGCTACCAATGCCGTTTAGCAAAGGATTTAATAAACCACTTATCACCCACGGACCAACAGCATGTTCGCTGTAATGACCGATATTCCTAACATTTAAAATGCTGTCGCAACCGTTCATGGTCAGGAAAAAAGTCATCAATAATATTTCGGTTATCAAAATATAATTGGCATCGCTACGCGGCCAGCCATCTAAATCGTGGCTGATAAAACGCTTTAATTTCAATATGTTTCTTCTGATCAAAAAAATGGCGCAGGCTATCCAAACACCAGTAGCCAACAATTCGAAACTATTGATTAAAAAATTATACAAGCCTACACCCAACACACCGGCAAAAATTCGGTGCTGGCCGGTGATCCCATCCAACACAATTTCAAGTACTTCGATGTTGATAATGATAAAACCCAAATACACCATCAAGTGCATGACAGCCACCAACGGTTTTTTAAACATTTTTTTTTGTCCCAAAGCCAACAAGGTTAAATTTTTCCAGCGGGTGGCAGTATCAGTATGTATAATTTCTTCTTTTCCCAACAAAATATTGCGGCGTATCTGCATTATTTTTTTTGAAAACAACCAACTGCCAATTACGGCCAAAAGGGTAAAAAATATTTGTTGAATCAATTGCATAAGAAAAGTAGTTAGAAGTTAGTAATTGGTAGTTAGACTTTCAAAGCCCTTCTATATTTCTATTTCTCAAAACTACGTGCTTTCATTTTTAAAATGTTTAAATATGGCTAATATTGTGCATTGAATAACGCAGGCAATTATTTTCTATTTTTGGTGAATATTAACGACTAAATACCAACAACTTTTCTTGAAAAATTACATCCTAGATAAAACACTAGCCCAAAAGAAATTGCAACGCATGGCATTGGAAATTGCGGAACGCAACACTGATGCCAACCATATAATTTTAGTAGGCATTGAAGGCAATGGTACAATATTGGCCAACATCCTACAACCTATGCTGGCATTATCTTTCGATGGGAAAATTGAAGTAATGGAAATTGCTTTGGATAAGAAAATTCCATTAACAATTAAGTTAAGCGCCAACCTTGATTTTAACCATTCGGTAATTATTTTAATAGATGATGTAGCCATGAGCGGCAAAACATTGACCTATGCATTAAAACCCTTCCTTGAATTTCAACCACAAAAAATACAAGCGTTGGTGTTGGTAGAAAGAACGCACAAACAGTTTCCAGTTTCTGCGGATTATGTTGGTTTTTCTGTGGCCACAACTATTCAAGAACACATTTTTGTGGAAGTGGAAAACGGCGAGGTGACGGGGGCATATTTGGAGTAATGTCGTGAAACGTGAGACGTCAATCGTGAGTTTTGAAGCAAGATATGGAAACTCACGATTGACGTTTCGCATTTCACGGTTTCAAATAATTTCTTACATAATCGTTCACGCCTTCTTCAAGACTATAAAATTTATCCTGATAGCCTGCACCTCTTAGCTTTTGCATGTTTGCTTCGGTAAAGTATTGGTATTTATCGCGGATGTCTTCGGGCATGTCAATAAATAAAATATTGGGCTTCAAATCAAGCCCATGGAAAGTGGCAACCGCTAAATCATGGAAACTTCTAGCCGTTCCCGTTCCAAGATTATACAACCCATTTTGCTCCATCAACCATTTACCTTCGGTCATGGTTTCGAACAGCCAGTACATCACTTTCACCACATCTTTAACGTACACAAAGTCACGTAGTTGCTCACCATCTTTAAAATCTGGGCGATGGCTTTTAAACAATTTCACTTGTCCTTTTTCTTTTATTTGGTTGAAGGCATGCCAAATTACCGAAGCCATTCGGCCCTTGTGATATTCTTGCGGGCCGTAAACATTAAAAAATTTTAGTCCGGCCCAGAAAGGCGGTGTTTGCTCGGCGAATGAAGGATGGCGGATGGCGGCACTGCCATCTGTTATCTGCCCACTGCCAACTTGTTTAATCGCCCATTTGTCAAATTCATTTTTGCTGATACCGTAAGGATTGAGCGGTTGCAATTTTTCAATTATATCGTGGTCGTCATTATAACCAAACTCGCCACCACCATAGGTTGCAGCACTTGAAGCGTACACTAGCGGCACATTGTTTTTTGCACAATATTTCCAAATAGCTTCGCTATATTCCACATTTAGTTTTTGGTGGATCGCATAATCAAATTCGGTCGTATCTGTTCTGGCACCAAGGTGAAAAACGAAATTCACTTTTATGTCGTGCATTTCTAACCAATCGAACAAATTGTAGCGTTCAACAACATGCGCTGCTTGGATATGCTCCCAATTTACCCGTTTTTTTTCGGTGCCAAAATCATCAACCAAAATCAAGTTATCATAACCCTTTTTGTTTAAGAATTGAGCTAGCATGCTGCCGATGAAACCTGCGGCGCCTGTAACAATGATGTTATTTTTCTCCTGCATCCAATAATAATTTTTCGTATAAAATATCGGAAAAACGAAACGTTGTTTTTAACCGTAGATCATCTAACAAAGGCTTTATTGCTTGTATCAAACCTTCCAATTTCGCATCTCTAATTATACCAAGTATCCCTATAATTCTTAAATTTAATCCTATTGCAACTTTTCTTCCATTTAATTCGTCGATTATCAGTAAGTCTGCATTCTTTATTTTGGCAAGAAGGATGGCATCCGTTTCACCTTTGTCTAGTTTTTGGGCTTGAATAATTTCAGACAACGATGAATCAGGCACAAAGCAAGCGATTATATGAAAATCGGTCAATTTATCCAACAGACTTTTATCATGAAAATCCGACAATTCTTTATAAACAGAATCTGGTATCAATATTTCCCCATACAGTTTTTCCAATAGGTGCAATTTACCAATCTGAAATAAATTGGTAATCGCAGTGGTATCACTTACTACTACCATGTCGTTGCTGTTGGATCCATTTTACCGCTTCCATATCCTGCTCGTACATTTCAACAGTATAATGTATTTCAATACCTCGGTGTGCTACCTCATCTTGCATCTGCGTTTTAGAAATGCCTGCAATTTCGGCGGCGCGGCCAAGACTTACTTGTTCTTGCCGATAAAGTTCAGCAGCCAAATCAATCGCCAGCTTGTTCTTGTCTACTGGCAGCTTAAATACTTCATCTGGAATTTCAATAACCATAACCTTTATTTAGAAACACAATTTACAAAAAATGGTTAGTTCTACATTAATCTTTTAATTATAGACCCATAAAATCGCTTAATTTTTACCCAAAATATTTTCAATTGCCTCGTCATATTTCTTTTTCCAACCAACAATACTTCCCCAATCTTTATTATCAACCTCAATGTTTGAATCTGTCGTTTCACCAATAATTAAAAATGGTGTTGATGATTGCTTCATGGCTTCTATAAAAGCCTCAACCGTTTCTTTTTTAACAGAAACTACCACCCTGCTTTGCGATTCACCAAACAAAAATGCATCGGCACGAACACTTGCATCCACAGAAAGTGTAAAGCCCAAATTCCTTGGAAACCCGCTCTCACACAAGGTTACAAACAATCCTCCTTCGCTAATATCGTGGGCGGATTGTAATAAGTTTTGCTTGATGAGGCTTGAAACAGTTTGTTGCAATTGATATTCTTCTTCCAATTCAAAATGTGGTGCCGGACTATATTGTACGCCGCAAATTTTATGCAAATACTCGCTGCTGTTGATGTCGTTATTTACTTGTCCCAGTAAAATAATCACATCACCCGCTTGTTTAAAGTCAAGCGTCATTTTTTCCGACATGTTTTCTAACAAACCAACCATGCCAATTGTTGGTGTTGGATAAATCGGGCCATCAGGGTTTTGGTTATAAAAACTAACGTTTCCACCAGTTACTGGCGTATTAAATTTTACACAAGCTTCACCCATGCCTTTGATAGCCATTACAAATTGCCAGTATAATTCTGGGTTGTAAGGATTGCCAAAATTGAGGCAATTAGTAACGCCCAGGGGTTCGCCGCCACTGCATACAATATTGCGTGCAGCTTCGCTCACCGCCATCATCGTTCCTTTATACGGGTCGGCGTAAACATAGCGGCTGTTGCAATCTACCGTCATCGCAATACCTTTTTTTGTTCCTTTAATTAGGCTGATGGCTGCATCGCTTGGGGTGTTAGTGCTGGTATTTCCGGTTCCAACCATGCTATCATATTGGTTATACACCCAACGCTTGGAAGCAATGTTTGGAACTTGAATCAGTTTCTCCGCAACTAGTTGCAAATCAACTGGTACAGAAATAGAACCATCATCAAAAGCATTTACATCTTGTATGTATTTTGCTTCGGTGTATTCGCGGGAATATTGCGGAGCGCCGCCACCCAACACTAATACTTCGGCTGGTACTTCGGCTTCCAACATGCCTTGCATGTAAAATTTCAGCAAGCCATCGTCAGTTACTTCACCGATATTACTACATGGCAAATCCCATTTTTCAAACACTTTCAAAATTTCCTCTTCCCTGCCTTTTTCGGCCACCAATAACATGCGTTCTTGGCTTTCGCTTAGCAATAATTCCCAGGTTTTCATGTTCGCTTGGCGTGTCGGAACTTTATCCAAATCAATGCGCATACCACTTTTTCCCTTGGCGCTCATTTCGGCCGTGCTGCAAATAATGCCGGCTGCGCCCATATCTTGCATGCCCACTACGGCTCCGGTTTTTAATACTTCCAAGCAAGCTTCCAATAATTTTTTCTCTTGAAATGGGTCACCCACTTGAACCGCAGGTAATTCAGATGTGCTTTCATCGGTAATATCAGCACTGGCAAAACTAGCACCGCCAATACCATCTTTTCCGGTTGCGCTGCCTACAAAAAAAACTGGATTTCCAACCCCTTCGGCAGTGGCAGAAACAGTTTCGCCAATTTTTACAATACCAACGCTCATTGCATTTACAAGCGGATTGGTGTGGTATTTATCTTCAAAATAAATTTCACCACCAACAGTTGGCACGCCGAAGCAGTTACCATAATGGCCAATGCCTTTTACCACCCCAGCTAGCAAGTGCTGTGTTTTTGCTTCTTCCAAATTGCCAAAACGCAAACTATTTAATTGCGCAATTGGCCTTGCACCCATCGTAAAAATATCTCTATTAATACCGCCAACACCCGTTGCCGCACCTTGGTAAGGTTCCAAAGCACTCGGGTGATTATGACTTTCAATTTTAAATACTACGCCTAAACCATCCCCAATATCCATCAAACCAGCGTTTTCTTCGCCAGCGGCTACCAGCATTTTACCGCCATCGCGAGGTAAGGTTTTCAGCCATTTTATACTATTTTTATAACTGCAATGTTCACTCCACATGCCGCTGAATGCGCATAGTTCATTAAAGTTTGGAGTACGGCCCAAGGCCTGTTTAATCAGTTCAAATTCATCCGCCGTCAACCTGAGTTGTTGGGCTGTTTCTACGGTAATTTCCATGATGCGGCGAAGTTAACCGATAATATTGCCACAGATTCACAGATTTTGCACAGATTTTTTTAGGGAAAGGAAAGTTAATTGAATATGAAAATAACAATTGTTGCAGATTAAAATATTGCCTTTCTAAACATTCTGTGCAAAATTTATGAATCTGTGGCATTTCCCGTATTTTGCGGGCACCCAACCAAATCTGCTAGATGAAGAAAAATAAATTAACGCTGTATATATTTATTGCCATGGCTGCCGCGATTGTCGTAGGCGCTTTAGTGAATAAAAGCACGTCGCCCGAATGGGCCAAGTCTTTTTCTACCAATATAAAATTGCTGAGTACGCTTTTTTTGCATTTGGTGCAAATGATTATTTCGCCGCTTGTTTTTACAACTTTGGTGGTAGGCATAGCAAAATTGGGCGATATGAAAACGGTTGGCCGAGTTGGCGGTAAGGCTATTTTATGGTTTGTTTGTGCATCGCTTACTTCACTTTTATTGGGCATGTTGTTGGTAAATTTGCTACATCCTGGCAGTTACATCAACTTAAGCGAAATGGACAACGATGCCTTAAAAGATTTGGCTGCCGCTAAACAACAAGGCTTTTCGCTGGCGCACTTTGTAGATCATTTAATTCCCAAAAGCTTATTTGATGCATTGGCCAACAACGAAATGTTACAGTTGGTTATTTTCTCCGTTTTTTTTGGTGTTGCAGCGGCCGCCGTTGGCGACTATGCAAAACCACTAATCAAAGCTTTGGACATTGCGGCGCATATTGTTTTGAAAATCGTTGGTTATGTAATGAATTTTGCTCCGTTTGGTGTGTTTGGTGCTTTGGCTGCCGTAATTGCTGTTAGGGGATTGGGAATTTTTCAGTTCTATTTTATCTATTTTGCTTATTTTTTAATTGGCATTGCTGCTCTTTGGGTAGTGTTGATATTTGTGGGATACCTTATTTTACGCAACCGCATGTTTGTGTTGATGAAACGCATCATCACACCGTTATTGATTGCATTTGGAACGACCAGCAGCGAAGCAGTTTTTCCCAAATTAACGGAAGAATTGGAACGCTTCGGTTGTAAAGATCAAATTGTAGCGTTTGTTTTACCGCTTGGCTATTCTTTTAATTTAGATGGCAGCATGATTTACATGACATTTGCCAGCTTGGCCATTGCACAAGCCTATCATGTACCGCTCGATTTACCGACCCAATTAACGATGCTGTTGGTACTGATGCTTACCAGCAAAGGCATTGCGGGTGTACCAAGGGCCAGTTTGGTAGTAGTTTTAGCCACTTGCGGCATGTTCAAAATTCCGCCAGAAGGTGTGGCGTTGATTTTACCGATTGACCATTTTTGCGATATGTTCCGCACCATGACCAACGTGGTGGGTAATGCATTGGCCACCAGCGTGGTAAGCAAGTGGGAAGGAGAATTGGGCGAAAGTGTTTAAAATAAAAATTGTTACTTAACTTTGAAAAAAAGAAATCATGCGTTTCGAAAAAATTTGGAAAAGAGAAGGCGTGTGCATGGGTAAGCCTGTAATTAAAGGAACACGTATAAAAGTGGAATTCATTTTAGAAAAATTAGGCCAAGGCGCTGACATAACAACGCTGTTAAAAGATTACGACCACCTTACCAAAGAAGAAATATTGGAATGTATCAATTATGCAGGAGCTATTATAGAGAATGAAAAAATAGAACTAGCTCACGCATGAAGTTGTTGATAGATGAAAGTTTAAATTTTGAACTGCTTGATGCCTGCAGAAATGCGGGCATTGATTTTATTTGCGTGAAGGATATTTTACGCGGTGAAATGGATGAAGTGATAGCACAATATTCTACCATTCACGAAATGCCAATACTTACCGAAGACAAAGATTTTGGTGAATTAATTTACGCAAAGGGCTTAAAACCGTTTGCAGTCATACTTTTGCGTTATTCTCCAAAAGAAAAAATGATATTTCAATAGACTTATACAAATTTTTGACCGATAACATCAATGAATTAAAAGGCAATTTCGTTGTTATCACAACCGCCCAAACAAGGGTTAAACCAATATGATGTTTTCCAATTTTCTGCTGGATGCCTTTCACTGGAGCCAGCTTTTACAACCAATGTTTTATATAGACCACGGCGGCCTTTGGCTACTATTGTTTATAGTATTTGCTGAAACCGGCCTCATGGCAGGCTTTTTTTTACCTGGAGATTCTCTTTTGTTTGTAGCTGGCATGTGTGCTCACACTATGAAAGATGAATTTAAAATTGAACATCCAGGCTTAGCCCATCAATTTTTAAGATTGTTTGGCCTTGGCAATATCCAAAATCAGTGGGTTGATTTATTTCTTTTGTGGGGCTTAATAAGCCTAATGGGTATTTTAGGAAACATGGCCGGTTATTGGTTTGGTAAGAAAAGCGGCCCTTTTTTGTATGAGAGAAAAGACACTTTTCTTTTCAAGAAAAAATATTTGATGCAAGCCCATGACTTTTATGAAGAAAAAGGCGGTTGGGCAATTGTAATTGCTAGGTTTGTGCCTATCATCCGCACATTTGCACCAATTGTTGGTGGCATTGTAGGCATGGAAAAGAAAAAATTCGTGTATTTCAATATTATTGGCTGTGTGGCTTGGGTTTTCTTGATGCTCTTCGGTGGCTATTTTTTGCAAAAATGGATTTGGGACTGGCTTCATTTTGATTTAAAAGAACATCTTGAAATAATTGTTTTGGGTATTGTGTTGGTTACAACAGCACCCATTATTATTAAATTAATTACCAGTAAAAAAGCAAAGCCAAAAGCGTAGACAAAAAATATTTTGGGATACTTGACTACTTTGTTCATTTTCGCATTGCAGCATTAGCACATCAGCAAATTAGCTAATTAGCACATTTATTCTTATGAAACCGCTTACCGAAGAAAAGCCCTTTTCCTTTTTAAATGTAACTATTATTGTAGCCGCACTGGGCTATTTTGTAGACATTTATGACTTATTGTTGTTTAGCATTATCCGCAAACCTAGCTTGGAAAGTTTCGGCTTAAACCCAACGCAGGTACGCGACAGCGGCGAATATATCTTACAAATCCAAATGCTGGGGTTGTTGGTGGGTGGCATTATTTGGGGCGTTTTGGGCGATAAAAAAGGAAGGCTCAGTGTATTATTTGGTTCTATCTTATTGTATTCCGTAGCAAATATTTTTAATGGATTTGTCACTTCGGTTGATCAATATGCTTGGATCCGTTTTGTTGCGGGGCTGGGTTTGGCGGGCGAATTAGGTGCCGGCATTACATTGGTTTCTGAAATGACGCCTAAAGAAAAACGCGGAATCGCCACTTCAATTGTTGCCGGAACAGGCATTTTAGGAGCCGTGGTTGCATTCTTCATCAAACAGCATTTCGATTGGCATACCTGTTATTTTATTGGAGGCGGACTTGGCTTTTTGTTATTGTTGCTCCGCATTTCCGTGTTTGAAAGCGGCATGTTTAACGAAGTGAAAAAATTGGATGTGAAGCGGGGCAATTTCTTTATGCTGTTTACAGATGCCGACCGATTTAAACGCTATGTTTTTACCATTTTTATAGGATTGCCAACTTGGTTTGTCATTGGCATTTTGGTTACTTTTTCAAGCGAGTTTGCCAAAGAATTCCACATTTTTGAAAAGGTTGACCCCGGCAAATCGGTAATGTATGCTTATATCGGCCTTTCCATTTCCGATTTATTGGCTGGCTTTATCAGCAATTTTATGGAAAGCCGCAAAAAAGCGCTGTACTTTTTTTACGGCATTACCATTGTAGCCACCATTGCCTTTTTTGTATTGTTAAGAAATGCAACGGCGGGGGCAATGTACGTTTCCTGTTTTGTACTAGGCTTTGGCAGCGGTTTTTGGGCATTGTTTGTAACCATCGGTGCCGAACAATTTGGCACCAACCTTCGTGCCACCACAGCCACCACGGTTCCAAACATGGTGCGGGGTTTCTTGGCTATTTTGGTTATCCCGTTTTTTCAACTAGTCCGTTCGCATAGCAATTATGTAACCGGCGGTTGGGTTACAGGTGCCGTTTTTATTTTGCTGGGTCTTATTTCCATTTATTTTACCAAAGAAACTTTTGGGAAAGACTTGGACTTTTTAGAAGAATGATTTGAAAACAATATGTTGATTTTGGGCGCCCGGGCGGGCTGTTGGCAGTACTCCTCGGCGGCAATTCACTGTATTTTATTATTCACTATTCTCTTTTCACTATTCACTTATTATGCCGCCTGTGGGGTACTTGCCGCCATCCCTGGCGCACGGCCACAGTCTTTCCTTTGTTTATCCGTACATTTTCATGCTTATTAACTAGCCTTAATTCAGCCATACATAATATTCCATGTGTCTGACGCCCAAAATACAAAGGCGTCAGACACGGTTTACAAACGATTATAGCCTTCTTTTTACCATCTGCTATCTTTGTTTCAAAATTCGATACAAATGCAGTTGAAAATTTATCAGGTTGATGCATTTACCAACAAATTATTTGGTGGAAATCCCGCTGCAGTTATTCCGTTAAAAACTTGGCTGAGCAAGGATTTGATGCAACAGATTGCCTTGGAAAACAATTTAAGCGAAACCGTTTTTTTTGTGGCAAATCAAACTGGTTTCGACATCCGTTGGTTTACGCCTGAAGTGGAAATAAACCTTTGCGGCCATGCCACTTTAGCCAGTGCTTTTATTTTGTTTGAAAAATTGGGATATGAAAAGGACAGCATCGTTTTCCAATCGGCCAGCGGCTCATTAATCGTTACAAAAAAAGATGATATGTTGGTGATGGATTTCCCAAGCTGGGAACCAAAACCATTGGAAGAAATCGACCCAAATTTATCAGCCGTTTTGGGCGGTGTAACCATTTTGGAAACACACCAATACCGCGACGTTTTGGTATTGCTAGAAAATGAATCGGCGGTTAAAAACTGTCAGCCAGATTTTACGTTGATGAAAAAATATTTCAGCAAAATGATCATTACTGCCAAAGGCGATGAAGTGGATTTTGTGAGCCGTTTTTTTGCGCCCGGCGCTGGCATAAACGAAGATCCGGTAACGGGTTCAGCGCATTCGCAACTCATTCCATTTTGGTCAAAAAGGCTCAACAAAAACGTGATGAATGCCAAACAATTAAGCAAGCGTGGCGGCAATATTTATTGCGAACAAAATGGCGAACGCGTAGTAATTGGCGGTAATTGTATTTTTTATATGGAAGGAGAAATAACAATGGATAATGAATAAAACAGTCGTTAGTAATTGGTATTTAGTAGTTGGACAAAACCAAAACTTTCGATTAAAATGATTAAATACAAAAACTGTTACATGGCAATCATCTAAATACCAACTACTAATTACCAACTACTATTTATGGCATTATCAACAGCAGAAAGGCGCTTTTTACGGGAATGGGAAATTCAACGAACCGGTTCCAGAGTCGGTTATTATGCTTTGTACATGACTATGTGGACTATCATTTGCATGTTGTCGCTATTTTTTGTAATGAATTATTTCGATTTAATCCTCGAAAAAAGCAGCAAGATCACCTTCTTTTTTATGTTGATCGTTTCACTAATTATTGCCTTTATCTCAACTCATTTTGTTTGGATGCGAAACGAGAAAAGATTCAAAGCATTGATAAATAGAGAAATAAATCAGGATATAAACTTAAATTAATTAAAAAACTTAGTTCAAAAATCTTTCTTTTAAAGTAGGTGTCGGAACCCAGCAAGTTTCTTGTTTACCAAACCATTTGTAACGGTTTTTAGCAATTAAATTATAAACCGCATCTCTAATAAATTTTGGTACAATTATGAAGCTGTAAAGTAGCAGCCATAAGCCTTTCAGCCGTTTTACCACCCTCAAAGCTGCGGTTGATTTGGTAAATAACCTCCCATTTTCCAACAATATAAAAGAATCGAAAACATCTGTTGACAATTGAAATTTTTGCAATATTTCTTGTCCAGAGATTGATTGCAGCGAAGCAAATTGAAATCGCTTTTTTGCGTCATTTTTAATTACGAATTGAACCATGCCATTGCAAAGATTGCAAACGCCGTCAAATAAAATGATCAATTCGTTTTTTGGTTTCATTGAAATGCAAAGCTACTTATCCCATCTATATAAATTTACTAATAAATATATATATCATACTAAACCCTATTTTCGTGCCACTTTCCTAAATATTAAAACAATTTATCTTACATGAAACATCTTCTGGCAATTTTTATTTTTTTGGCATACACAAATCTGACTTCGGCACAAACAAAAGTTACTTGGGGCGACGAGTTTAAATTAAAAAAAGGGAGCACCGATCTTTCAGTTTTTTACACCGACAATTCTGGCATTTATTTAAAGGAATCTCACTATGCCCTAAAAACTTATTTCGTAATCGGCGCATCCGTACGGGAATCTGCCACACTTATTAAGTTGGATAAAAATCTAATCCAGGTATATGAAAATGATTTTAACAAAGAACTGAAGGGTAAAGAGTACGATCAATTGTTTTTTTTAAAGGGCAAGCTTTTTTTGTTTGCAACAGATTATAACAAAAAAGAGAAAACGCTCACTTTATTTTCAACAGAAATAGACAAAGCTAGCGGCGAACAGGCGGGCGATTGGAAAGAAGTGACTAGTTGGCAAAAGGATGAAAAAAATGATGACATTAATTATAGGATAGCCTACAGCGCCGACAGCACAAAAATGATAATTGTAAGTACCATTTCGGGCAAGGAAAAAAACAATTACGAAATACGCCAGTTTAACGATAAAATGATTGCGGCAGGTAAACCCGTCCATATCTCCAACGAATTTGAACCCAAAACATTTCAATTGGAGGATGTAGTGTACACCAACAATGGCAACATAGCATTGGTTGGCCGCGTGTATGAATACGAGGAAGGCAAAAAGAAAAAAAATAAATACCTTGATTTTAAAAATTACAGCATTCGTATTTACGATAAATTGGGCAAACAGATAAAAGAAGTAAACACCAACATTGAAGCTAAATGGCTTGTGAGTTCAAAGGTGGTACAAAGCAAGGATAATAACCTTATACTGGCTGCTTTTTACAGCAATTTGAGCAAGGGGACAGAAATAAACGGTTTGATGGTACAACGCATTAATACGGTTACTGGCGATATTATTAGTTCTAATCGAAAAGATATCAATACGTCTACTATTTCTGCCCAGGAAGATGCCAGTACAGATGATGAAAACGATAGCGAAAGTAAGGACGAAAAAAAAGAACGTGAAAAGCTTGCAAAGATCCAAAGCGATGAGGAAGGTTTTTCGAAATACATGCGTTTCAGGGATATTGTTTACACAGCAGACAACGGCCTGATTATTTTGGCGGAAAAATACCATAGTTATTCTTATACCACCACTACCTACTCTAGCAGCATGACTGGTTTTAGTAATACAAGGTCGGTTACTTATCAGGTATACGAATGTGGCGATTTGATGATGAGCAAAATCGATGCATCCGGCAATATCAATTGGCTAAACGTATTGCCAAAAGAACAACGCGAAGTAATTGAAACCGCCTATTCAAACAGCCCAAGTGGGTTTAGCATAAACACCGGTTTCTTTTTAACAGGGTTCAATTGGCCATTTTATGCCAGCTTTGGCATTTTTGAAAGCAAAAACAAACTGAATATTATTTTTAATGACCATAAAAAAAATGAAAACATTTTGCAATTGGGTCAAAAAGTAAAAAGGGTTGGCCCCTTTGGCAAATCTGATTGCGTTTCTGTTGTGCTGGATGAAACAACAGGCAAGTACACCCGTAAAACACTTTTTAGCAATAACGCTGTGCCCACCGCCATGCCAAGGCTTGGATCGGTGTTGGGAAATGATTTTTACATGATTGGGAAAGAAGACCGTTTGTTTGCCAAAACCAAAATTGCCGTGGCTAAACTTACCGTAAAAGATTAATGATAAATTATAAGTTGACAATATAAAAACCAGCCCCATCAAGGCTGGTTTTTATACTTTTGAAAAAATATTAACGATGTACCAAACCATATTGACCAATTTAACAGATGGCATTTTTACCATCACCATCAACCGTCCTGATAAATTAAATGCACTAAACGATGCTGTTATTACCGAGCTTGGTTCTGCAATAACAGACATTTACAATACGCCAGAAATTAAATCGGCCATTATTACGGGTGCCGGGCCAAAAGCATTTGTGGCCGGTGCCGACATCAGCGGATTTATAACGCTGGATGGCAGTGCTGGCAAGGCTTTGGCGCAAAAGGGGCACAATCTGGTTTTTAGTAAAATTGAACATTGCCCCAAACCAATTGTGGCTGCGGTAAATGGCTTTGCATTGGGCGGCGGTTGCGAATTAGCCATGGCCTGTCATTTTCGGTTGGCTAATGAAAACGCCAAATTCGGTCAACCGGAAGTTAATTTAGGGCTCGTTCCCGGTTACGGCGGTACGCAACGGTTGGTGCAATTAATTGGCCGTGGAAAAGCCATGGAAATGATGATGACCGGCAACATGATCAGCGCTACCGAAGCGTTGTTTTTAGGTTTGGTAAACCATGTGGTACCCGCCGAAGATTTATTGGCACAAACCGCCACTATCTTAAAAACCATAATGGGCAAAGCTCCGCTTGCTATTGCCAAGGTGGTAGAATTGGTAAATACCGCCAGTTATGATGCCGCGAATGGTTTATCGCAAGAAGTAAACGCGTTTGGCGGCTTATTTGATACGGCCGACGCCAAAGAAGGCGCAACGGCGTTTTTGGAAAAAAGGAAGGCGGTTTTTACGGGGAAGTGATATTGCCACAGATTCACAAAAAAATATAAAAGATGATTTTCCCGCAGATTAAATGAGATTGGATACACCGCAGATCTCACAGATAAATAGATTATAGTTTTTTTCTGTGAATCTGTGGCAATATGACTTCCTCGCAAATCTTTCTGCTAAATCCGCTGTGTATTAATCTCATTTAATCTGCGGGAATAATTCCAGGCATGTTAATTTAAACGGTCTCCATTCCGCCACCAGCCATTATTTTTGCACCCTCAAAACCACAGCCTCTCATCATCCAATCTTCAAATTTCTAATCTTCAAATTAAATATTTGCCATGGACTTCCGTATTGAAAAAGACACCATGGGCCAAGTGCAGGTGCCTGCCGACGCCCTTTATGGTGCGCAAACACAACGCAGTGTTGAAAACTTTAAAATTGCGCAAGACATCAACAAGATGCCGAAAGAAATTATCCGTGCGTTTGCTTATTTAAAAAAAGCAGCGGCTATCACCAATTTTGAAGCCGGCGTTTTATCGAAAGAAAAAAGCGATATGATTGGCCAAGTGTGCGACGAAATTTTGGAGGGCAAATTGGATTCTTCTTTCCCATTGGTGGTTTGGCAAACGGGCAGCGGTACACAAAGCAATATGAATGTGAACGAAGTGGTGGCTTATCGCGGACATGTGCTGCACGGTGGCGCATTAACCGACAAGGACAAATTTTTGCATCCCAACGATGATGTGAACAAATCACAATCAAGCAACGATACTTTTCCAACGGCCATGCACATTGCGGCCTATAAAATATTGATTGAAACCACTATTCCCGGCATTGAAAAATTGCGTGATACACTTGCTGCAAAGAGTAAGGAGTTTATGCATGTAGTAAAAATTGGCCGGACGCATTTTATGGATGCTACGCCGCTTACGGTGGGACAGGAATTGAGCGGTTATGTTAGTCAGTTGAACCACGGTTTGAAAGCCATAAAAAACACATTATCGCATTTAAGCGAGTTGGCTTTAGGTGGAACTGCGGTTGGAACAGGCATTAATACGCCCAAAAATTATTCTGAAAACGTGGCTGGGCATATTGCCAAGCTTACTGGTTTGCCTTTTGTAACAGCCGAAAATAAATTTGAAGCGTTGGCAGCACACGATGCCATTGTTGAAAGCCATGGCGCATTGAAAACTGTGGCGGTTAGTTTGTTGAAGATTGCAAACGATATCCGCATGTTGTCTTCCGGCCCACGAAGTGGTATCGGCGAATTGTTTATTCCAGATAATGAACCTGGTTCTTCTATTATGCCTGGTAAAGTAAACCCGACGCAATGCGAAGCATTAACGATGATTGCGGCACAAGTAATGGGCAACGATGTGGCCATTAGCATTGGCGGAAGCAATGGCCATTTTGAATTGAACGTGTACAAACCAATGATGATTTACAACTTCTTGCACAGCGCAAGATTGATTGGCGATGGTTGCGTTTCTTTCAACGATAAATGTGCCATTGGCATTGCACCGTTGGAAGCAAACATTAAAAAACATGTTGATAATAGCCTGATGTTGGTTACTGCTTTAAACACCAAAATTGGTTATTACAAAGCCGCTGAAATTGCACAAACGGCTCATAAAGAAGGCACTACGCTAAAAGCAATGGCCGTAAAATTAGGCTATGTTACACCTGAAGAATTTGATGCTTGGGTGAAACCGGAAGATATGGTTGGGGAGATTAAGTAATAAGTTATAAGTATATTATAAGTTGAAGCGCCTAATTGTTGGGCGCTTCTTTGTTTATGAGTCGATATTTACCTTTTAACACGTAATAGTGTTTGCTAACAAACCTCATCCATAAACATTGCTAAACCAAGCGCCAATTTTAATCACCCATTCTTGCCGATAACCAATCCATTTTTTATTTTCATGTAAACCATAAAATTAAAAACACATGCACTCAGCTTCATTGTATTCAGCCATTGTTATTGGCGGTTGGGCTTTTGTGCTAACCGTTTTGGAACGGCTTTTTCCCTACCAAAAAGACTACGCCATTTTTAGGAAAGGTTATTGGATGGATTTATTTTGGTACACTTTTGTCCAAAATTATTTGTTGGGGATTTTTATTGCTTGGTTGATTACCTGCATCGATAAAAGTGCCCAGGTTTCCCGCCTTCACTTGTTAAAAGATTGGTCGGTTTGGCAACAATGGTTGCTTTTTTTGGTGACCCATGATTTTTTTCAATACTGGTTCCACCGTTTTGAACACAACAATAAATTTTTTTGGCGGGTGCACGAAGCCGCCCATGCGACACCAGAAGTGGACTGGCTGGTTGGTTCGCGGTCGCATTTTATAGAAATTTTGGTGGCACAAACCGTAGAATATGCACCGCTTATTTTGCTGGGTGCCAGTGCCGATGTAGCCATTTTAAAAGCAACCACCGATGCCGTTTGGGGCATGTTCAACCACTCGAACATAAACGTGAAAATGAGTAAATTACTCTTTGTTTTCAACGGTCCAGAACTGCACCGCTGGCACCATTCGGTTGGCTTGAAAGTAAATTTTTCAACTAAATTTTCTGTTTGGGATTGGCTTTTCGGCACGATGTATTATCCGAAAGAAGGTTTACCGAAATATGGCCTAGCATATAAATATCCTTATTATAGTTATTTTAAACAGATATGGTATGTGTTTCGAAAGTTTAAATAACGTGAGTTTTGGGTCTTGCGGTTGTATACTTAAATATTTTTGCCGTTAAGCTTGACCAGACCACCAACTTGATCATATCTTGGGTTTAATGGCACAAAAACGTTCCTACGGAACGAGGGCAAAGCATCAAAATTTATTTTTACTACCAACGAAATGTTCCTACGTAACAAAAGCAGTGTTCCCATTGTTCCGTAGGAACATTTCGTTGGTAACGGCTTAGGTCGGTGGTCGTCATAGTAAATGCTCGTTCCGTAGGAACGTCTCGTGCTGCGAACAAATTTTAAACGACAAGTGTCTGATTATCAGTAAATACTATCCAAAACTCACGTTAAATAAACTGTAAACACTGATTTCGAGAGTGAATATCACGAAAACTATTTTGAACGACGAAGTCCTTCGGCAAGCTCAAATAAACAGCCACAAAACCTATTTACAAATATAACTAGCGCTGATGCCGGAAGGATACGGAATACCTGCAATACTAGTTGTAACAGTTACAGAACTGATATAACCTTGGCCTGTTAGTGCATAATTGGTAAAACTGGTGCTGATGGTTGGTAGCGTTATCAACGGAATAGCAACTGTAATGTCTTCTTTTGTAATGGCTTTTGTTGTAAAAACGCCTATCGTAAAACAGGGCAAATACAATTGAAGCTCAGGAAAATCGTCGCCTACCATTACGAAATAATTGTAATCGGAAACTTTTACAGAGTCGGAATAGGTGTAAGCGAGGGCTACTACATCAGATACCGTTCCGTAGGGCAATGTAAATTTAGTTAGCGCATCGCCGGTAAATGTGGCATTTGATATATAACTGTTGGTTCCGTCATCATAAGTACGCTTGCTAATGTGGCTGCTTGCGTCGTATTCATAATAATAATCGCCATTGCTTGATATGGCGCTGATGGCGCTTCTTTCCACCAAATGTTTAATGCGTTTGCTACCATCTAAAACAGCGTAGCTGCCGTTTGAAAAAAACACGGTATCGCCTTTAAATGTTGGGGTAACAGTTGTTTGTAATCCCAAAGAATCGGTATAAACCAATTGTGTGGCTTTTGAAGTGGCCGAATCGTAACTATAAGAAAAACTGGAAGAAATACCACCATTGGCGTTGAGATATGTAAATTGCTGCACCTTGCAACCAAATGTATCCACAGTGCCGGTCAATTCTTTTTGACAACTGTTCAACAACATTGCTGCCAATGCACAGCAAACCAACACAGTGCCATTTCTCATTGTTTTACTGTTAATCATAGTTAGTTTGGATTTTTATTGATTGAACCGGTTTGTGCGTCACGATATCTGAACCTCATCGTTCACGGGCGAACTGGTTTCTACCGTAGGATACCTTTCCGATTTACCATGCTGCCCAAAGAAACGTTTTTGAAACAATAATATTATAATTAACCCACAAGAAATTGATGCGTCTGCAATGTTGAATACCGGACTAAAAAATTCGAATTCTGTACCGCCAACCCATGGCACCCAACTTGGATAATGTGTTTGGATGATGGGAAAATACAACATATCTACCACTTTGCCATGTAAAAAAGTAGTATAGCCGCCGCCGTGGGGCAAAAACTTAGCAACATTTTGGATGTATTCGTCGCTGTTTTCAAAAAATATACCATAAAACATGGAGTCGATCAAATTACCGACTGCACCTGCAAAAATTAGTGCTACGCAAAAAATAAAACCGGGATGATCTTTGCGTTTAACAATCTTGCCGATATAAAAAACACCAAATACCACCGCTATCATGCGAAAAACGGTCAATGCAATTTTCCCCCAATTGCCGCCGTCGCCAATTTTCCAACCCCAAGCCATGCCCGGGTTTTCTAAAAAGTGCAAGCGGCCCCAATGCCCAAAAAGCATCGTTTCCTGGCCTGCATGGTAATGGGTTTTTATGTAAAATTTTAAGGCCTGATCAGCCAACAATATCAAAAAAATGATAACCGCAACATGAATTTTCTTCACAAAAAAAGAATGATTTGCGGCAAAGATAAACCGCAAAACTTAAATATAACCCTAAGATGGAAGCCAGTTAAGTATTTGCGCTACCGATTTAGATAGGGAATATTCAATAATCAATGCTCAATACGCAACACCCAACAGTAAAGGCAAGTGTTTTTTATTGAATATTGAGTTATTGAACATTGATTATTGAATATTTATTTGGGGGCTTTTAAACATAACTTACTAATTCAATGGCTGTTTTGCAGCATTTTATGCAGCTTCGCATATTTTTGATAAGTATAATGCGCATTCATTTTAGCAACAATAAAACCGATGTAACCGTCTAAAAAGCCCAACCTCAAAATAAATCCATTCACAAAAGCAAACAATGGGCTGGTGATAATTTTAATGCGCCAGTTTTTTTTCCCTGTTTTATATAGCTCTTTCGCACTTTCGGTGGAATAGCGATTAAGTTTTGCGAAATGTTGCCGTGGATTTTTAAAAGTAAAATGCAAAAGATTTCCATTTAACCTACGCACAAAAGTTTGTGGTGGAATAACCAACGATTCGTGTACCAATCGATCATCCCAATGGCAAACACGTTTATCCCAAAGCCGTATTTTATGGTCGGGATATTCTAATCCATGCATTAAAAATTTTCCATAATAATTATTGAGCCTCGAAAACTGATATGCGCCTTTTAAGCCAAGCACTTTTTCTTGCATAATCGCTGCAATCAATTCATTATCAAGTATTTCATCACAATCAATAGACAAAATATAGTCGTAAGAAGCCTTGCTGATACCCAAATTTTTTTGCTCACCGTAACCCAACCAAGGTTGCTGAAAAATTTTAGCACCGAAACTTTTGGCAATATCTTGTGTCCCATCTTTTGAGCCACAGTCTACAAGAATTATCTCATCGGCTATGGATTGGATACTTTTTAAACAATTTGTTATTCGGCTTGCTTCATTACATGAAATAATAACAGCACTAATTTTGGTCATTTTCAAAACTTTTAATCATCAAATCAAGGTGGCTAATAGATGATAAAAGGATGATGATGTTTAAAAACGTGCTGCCCTGTCTTAGTTAAATAGCGTTAATATCGACATGCTATTTGTCAAAATATGTCAATTTATAATTTAGCTAATTATAATCATCACTTTATCTTTTGCTCACTAATGTTCTATTGTTAAAGCGATGGCATCAAAATTGTCGATTATGAAAAGTCATTCAATCCCAACCATTTAAACAATATTTTTTTAACTCCTTACCTTTACCGGCTATGATGCAAACAGATTTTTTGGTAATCGGCTCTGGTATTGCAGGGCTTACTTACGCATTAAAAACAGCACGTGCTTGTCCTACTAAAAATATATTGGTGCTTACAAAAACGGTAAGCGACGAAACAAATACCAAATACGCCCAAGGCGGCATTGCCGGCGTTTGGGATTTGGATACCGATAGTTATGAAAAACATATTGAAGACACAATGATTGCCGGAGATTTTTTAAGTGATAGGCATATTGTGGAAATTGTAGTAAAAGAAGGGCCGGAACGGATAAAAGAAATTATTGACTGGGGTGCAAATTTCGATAAAGATGAAGGCGGTGAGTATGCGTTGGGAAAAGAAGGCGGCCACAGCGTAAACCGTATTTTGCACCATAAAGATATAACTGGCAAAGAAATGGAAAGGGCTTTGCTGGATACGGTACAAGCGCAACCGAACATAACAGTAATTAACCATTGCTTTGCGCTTGATTTATTAACGCAACACCATTTGGGTTATTTGGTAACCAAATCAACGCCTGATATTCAATGCTTTGGCGTATATGTACTGAATGAGCACACAAAAAAAATTGAAAAAATTTTGGCGAAAACCACTTTGTTGGCAACAGGCGGCAACGGACAGGTTTATCGCAGCACTACCAACCCTGCGATTGCTACTGGCGATGGCGTTGCAATGGTTTACCGTGCCAAAGGCAGGATTGAAAACATGGAATTTATCCAATTTCACCCAACGGCTTTGTACGAGGCGGGTATCCGCGGCCAATCTTTTTTAATTACCGAAGCGGTTCGTGGCGATGGCGGCATTTTGCGGAATGCAAAAGGCGAGGCTTTTATGACCCAGTACGATAATCGGTTAGATTTAGCCCCACGTGATATTGTAGCCCGTGCCATTGACAGCGAAATGAAAATTAACGGTACCGAGTTTGTATATCTTGACTGCCGACACATGGACGTGGAAAAATTTATCCATCATTTTCCCAATATTTATGAAAAATGCAAAAGCATTGGGATAGATGTGGCAAAAGATATGATCCCTGTTTCCCCGGCAGCCCACTACAGTTGCGGGGGTGTAAAAACCGATGAATTTGCAAGAACCAGTATTAAAAATTTATATGCAGCAGGCGAATGTAGCAGCACAGGCTTGCATGGTGCTAACCGATTGGCTAGCAATAGTTTATTAGAGGCAATGGTATTTGCCCACAGGGCTTATTTAGATGTTACAAAAACTTCAAACCCATCCGAAGGGGAAACTTTTACTCCAAATAATTTTGAGGAAGCTTGGGCTGGTTTGGCGATACCAGACTGGAATGCAAGTGGCACTATAGCACCCAAAGAAATGATTTTGATTACCCAAAGTGTGAAGGAATTAAAATTGTTGATGAGCGATTACGTAGGTATTGTGCGCAACAATGTTCGCTTGCAACGTGCCATGCGCAGGCTAGATCTATTGTGGTTAGAAATTGAAGAGTTATATAAAACATCAAAAGTTAGTCCGCAGCTTTGCGAGGCGAGAAATTTGATCACCGTAGGTTATTTAATTGTAAAAGGTGCACAATTGCGAAAAGAAAGCAGGGGCTTGCACTTTAACACCGATTATCCTGAAAAAAGTGATTTATTACAAAATATTGTTCTTTAAATTCCAAAGTAAAAAATCCAAATTCCAACAATTTTAAAGATGCTGTTTTTAATTTAATTTGTTGATGTTTGGGCATTAGTGGAATTTATTTATTTGGATTGTTGGAATTTGGATTTTTCTCATTTGGAATTTGCATCATGGGTAAAATTGTTTACGGCTTCTTTTATGTGGTTTCCTTATTGCCAATGTGGGTATTGTATGGCATAGGCGATTTTTTTTACGTAATTGTTTTAATATCAGGTTACAGAAAAGAAGTTGTTTTAAATAATTTAAAAACTGCTTTCCCTGAAAAAACAGATAAGGAATTAAGAAAAATTAGTAGAAAGTTTTATCGGAATTTTGTTCATACTTTTTTTGAGACAATCAAGTTTACCTCAATTTCTGAGAAGCGTTTGGCCAAAATGGGTACCAGCGATTTTACCATCATTAACCAATTTAAACAGAAACATCCACGCATAACCTGGCTTACCGGCCATTTTATGAATTGGGAATTTTATGCATTATACCCCCTACAATTTATGCCTTGTGCCTTTTTAGGCGTTTATATGGGCATCAGCAATAAAATAATTGATACTATTTTTTATAAAATCCGTACCCGTTTTGGTTCAATTTTGCTGCGTGCCGGACATCTTAGCAAAGAAATGCTGCCTTGGCGGGATAAAGAATATATTATTGGTTTAATTGCCGATCAAACCCCCGGCAACCCGAAAGGTGCCATTTGGATGAATTTTTTTGGCAAACCTACCCCATTTGTAAAAGGCCCCGAAACATCGGCTAGGCTTGGTAAAACGCCGGTATTTTTTTCGTGGTTGGTAAAAAAACGCTTAGGAAAATACGAATTTAATGTAGAATTGATTTGTGAAGATCCCTCAACATTGCCGCCCAACGAAATTCAAAAAATATATGTGCGGAAATTAGAAGAAAAAATAAGGCAACAACCAGAAAACTATTTATGGACGCACAAACGTTGGAAATTTGATTGGAAACCTGAATATGAAAAACTTTGGGTTGATGATGGACCAATGCCGGAATAAAAGATCATATTAAAATCTAATCTTCAATTCTAACAACTTAGATTCCAAAATTCCGTTACCCTGAAAAAATTCCTGATACCCATTTTTGGTTAAAGTATAACCAATAGAGGAATTATCTTGAGGATCAATCAGCCAATATTCGCTTACCCCACAACGGGCATAAACTTCTTTCTTTTCTGTTTTATCATACCATGCATTGGTAGGGGAAAGGATTTCTATTACCAAATCTGGCGATCCATACAAACCATTTTTTTTGATTTTCATTAAATTTTCGTTCAATACAAAAAGAATATCTGGTTGAAAAGCATTGTTGCCATCAAGATAAACATCGTAAGGGGAAATTCGAATTTCTCCGATTTTGTTTTGTCGTAAATGAAATAATATATCAGCACTTATTTCCAGTAACAATACTTGATGTTTATCTACGGGTGCGGGGGACATAATTAGTTTGTTTTCAATCAATTGCACATGGGTACCTTCTGGAAGGTTTTTATAAACCTCCATCATGGTTTTGGGTGGCTGTATCATTACACCTGGTGCCATGTAATATAAATTTTAAAGCAAGTTAGGAAAATATATTTTAAACAAAAAAATGAGGATGACAGCATCCTCATTTTTTTAATTAATTTGACTAATTTAATACACTCTCTTCCTTTTCCGTTTCTATATTTTTTTGTTCTTTGATGGCGGCCCAGCCTCCGGTTATATTTCTTACGTTATGCACACCTTGTCTTTTCATTAAACTAAGGGCAATCACGCTGCGGTAACCACCGGCACAATGAACGTACACATTCATATTTTCTTCCAAATTAGCAATTGTGCCAGGGTCTATCAAATCGCCAAGTGGCATATTGATTGCGTCTTTTACGTGGCCGTCGCCAAATTCTGCTTCTTTTCGAACATCTACAACCACCAAATTCGGATCAAAAGGAATGTCCATCGCCAACTCGTCGGCTTCCACGTCAATAATCAAATCCACTTTCTCGCCTGCTTTTTTCCAAGCATCAAAACCACCAGCCAAATGGCCCTGTATTTTATCGAAACCTACTCTAGCAAGCCTTGTAATGGTTTCTTCTTCTTGGCCAACAGGCGTTACCAGCAGCATCGGTTTATCAAAAGGCAACAAACTGCCCGCCCATTCAGCAAAACGACCTTCCAAGCCAATAAAAATTGAGCTAGGAATAAAACCTTGTGTAAATTCTGACGCAGGGCGAGTATCTACAATGTAAATATCGTCAGTCATTAAAGCCTTGAAATCATTTATAGATAAGGCTTTCATGCCTTTTTCCATAATGCCTTCGAGTGAGGCGTAACCTTCTTTATTGATACGTGCGTTTATTTGAAAATATCTAGGTGCCTCGACCAAACCATCTGTAACAGCGGCTATAAATGCATTTTTTGACTGAGGTTGCAGAGCATAGTTTGCCAATTTTTGCAAACCAATGGTGCTTTGCGTTTCTGGCCCCATGTTTTTACCACAGCTGCTGCCGGGCCCGTGCGCAGGATAAACAATTACATCATTACCTAACGGGATTATTTTACTGTTCAATGAATCGTACAGCATACCAGCTAATTCCTCGCTGCTTAAATTACCACTGCTTAAATCCGGACGGCCAACATCGCCAATAAATAATGTGTCGCCGGTAAAAACAGCGTAATCCTTTTCTTTTTCGTCCTTTACCAAATAGCAAGTACTTTCTAATGTATGCCCAGGCGTATGCAATGCTTGGATAGCAATTTTTCCTAGTTTAAAAATTTGCTCATCTTTTGCTAAAACAATAGGAAAATTTGTTTTTGTATCTGGACCATAAACGATAGCCGCACCCGTTGCATTTGCTAGTTCTAAATGCCCGCTTACAAAATCGGCATGAAAATGCGTCTCAAAAATATATTTGATAGTTGCGTTTCGTTCTTTTGCCAAATTAAGGTAATCGTCTATATCGCGAAGTGGGTCAACAATTGCGGCTTCGCCATTGCTTTCAATATAATAAGCAGCTTCGCTAAGGCAATTGGTATATAACTGTTGTATGTACATCGGTATTAATTTACTGCAAAAATACTTCAACTTCGGTTATGGAAAAGCAAAAGCAGCCCACCGCAACAGGCTGCTTAAAATGCAATAAAAATCGAACATTTTAATCCAGTAGGCTTTTGGCCGTTTTTTGGATTTCTAGAATCCTATCAACGTCAATGCTATAATAAATAAACTTCCCTTCGCGTTCTGCTTTTACTATCCCTGCACGGCGTAAAATGGCCAAATGCTGGGAAGCTACAGACTGTTCTAGCTTCAATTTTACATAAATTGAAGTAACTGGCGACTTTGGCCTATCTGCTAACAGTTTCAAAATCGCAAGCCTAAGCTTGTGGTTAAGTGCCCTGATAATCAGATCGGCTTTTTTTAACTCTAGTAAATCCACTGAAATCGCTTCTGCGTCTCCTGATGTTTTTATAAGGAATGTACCGCTGCTTGTGCTCATGGTATATTTTTTTTATGTGATAAATTATCCATATTGGATAAATAAGTAAAAAGTTTATTTGTATTATTTTGTAAAATTAATTAAGCTATAATTAAAATAAAATATTAATCCTTAATGATTTGTGTTGAATGGAATGCTTTGGCATAAAAGGGTTCTAAATAAGCAACATCGGCAAAATGTTGTTCGTGGTAGGCTGCCGATGCCAATTTAGCTAAATGCGAAACTTCATGCTTTGCATCAATAAAGATTGCATTTGGGTGTTGGCAAATATTATTAAATTTTTTCATTCCATTGCCTGAAAAAATTATTTTACTTTTTTCTAACATATTAAAAAAACTGTTTTCATCCAATATTATTGCTTTAGGTTCTTCCACCATGTTTAATGAGCTATCAAATATTGCGGCAAATACCTCCATCCTACGAGCATCTATCATTGGGCAAAAAATAATATTTTCTATGTTTATATTTTGCTGGACGGCAGCTTCTAAAGTTGCCAATGCAATTATTTTTAATGTATTTATTGCTATCAATGGTTTTTGCAATGCATAGCTAAAACCTTTTGCACTTGCTAAACCAACCCGTAAACCAGTGTATGAACCTGGCCCAATAGCCACGGCCACGGCATCAATATCGGCCATCGTTTTTCCAGCGTCGTACATTAATTGCCGTACCGCAGGTTGTAAAAAAGATGCATGCTCTTTTTGGTCGGCACTACTTTGGCAAGCAATTACCGCATCATTAAGTGAAAGCCCAACAAAACCATTTTCAAGCGCTGTATCAATGTTTAAAATATGTGTCATGTATTTATATATTGGGAAAGTTTATATCCATATTGTTTGTTATAATATTCTACTTTAAAATCATGCCAACAAATTAAATTTCTGCATTATGTTAGTAAATTTTTGTAGTAAAAAGCCTTTTCGGGCGAAAGTGCTATTTTCGACGCATAAATTTTAATAAATATTAATAAAAATGGCTAAAAAAATTATACAAACCAATAATGCCCCAGCGCCTATTGGGCCTTACAACCAAGCAATTTTGGCAGGCAATATGCTATTTATTTCAGGGCAGATAGCTCTAAAACCCCATACAAATGAGTTAAACAATGCTACCATTCAAGACGAAACGACACAAGTGATGCAAAATTTGCATGCCATATTGGAGGCTGCCGATTTTAGTTTTGCCGATGTAGTTAAAACCACCATTTTTTTAAGCGATATGCAATTATTTACCGCTGTAAATGAAATTTATGGGGAATATTTCACAGCGGATGCGCCAGCCCGGGAAACCGTGGCTGTGAAAGGACTTCCCCGAAATGTGCATGTTGAGATAACGATGACGGCGATGAAATGATTAAGAATTCAAAAGTAAAAAGTAAAAATAGACATGATTTCTTGTCGTGTTTTTTTTACTTTTAACTTTTGAATTTGTTTTTATACTACGCCAAATTGTAGAACACTTTCTGGACATCTTCGTCTTGTTCCAATTTATCAACCAATTTTAAAACTTCTTCCGCTTGGTCTTCGGGTAATGAAACCGTTGTTGTGGGTATCCATTCTAATTCTGCGCTTATGGGAACGATTTTCTTTTCGTCTAATGCGTGTTGCAGATTACCGAAATCAGTAAAAGCACAGCGAAGAACCAACACTTCTTCCCCATTTTCGCCGGTTCCTTCGCCCAGTTCATCCAAACCTGCATCAATCAATTCTAATTCCAATTCTTCGGCATCCAATCCCGCAGGGTTCAATTTAAACACACCCATTTTTTTGAACTGAAAACTTACCGAGTTGCTGTTGCCCAATGTGCCTCCACCTTTGTTAAAAATTGATTTTACATTAGCCACTGTGCGAACATGGTTGTCAGTTGCCGTTTCTACTAAAATGGCTACGCCATGCGGACCGTAACCTTCGTATAAAATTTCGTCGTAATTAACCAATTCTTTTCCCATCGCCCTTTTAATGGCAGCTTCTACCCTATCTTTTGGCATGCCCACACTGCGGGCATTTTGGTAACAGCGCCGCAAGGCTGCATTGCCGTTAGGATCAGAACCGCCAGCTTTTACGGCTATAATAATTTCCTTACCGATGCGGGTAAAGTTTTTGGCCATTTTATCCCAGCGGGCAAACATGCTGCTTTTTCTTACTTCAAATATGCGACCCATAATAAATTACGATTTTATGATTTGAGAATTATGATTTGTTTTATGGTCATTAAGTCAATTAGCATTAGGGGCATTTACAAATGCCTAATTCATAATGCCCTATTGACTTTGATTACCCAATGACCTAACTTGGGCTGCAAATGTAAGATGTAGCCTTATTTGATTAGCTTTGAATAAATTATTTTGCATGATAACCGACTTTAACCAGCTAGACCTAAACAAACAATATAGCTATGCCGATTATCTTACCTGGACTTTTAACGACCGTGTTGAGCTACTGAAAGGTTGGATAAAAAAAATGAGCCCGGCACCGTTGGATAGGCATCAGCGGATTTCAAATTCATTATCTACTGAAATTTCTTTATTTTTTAAGAGAAAAAGCTGCCAAGTTCGCGTAGCCCCTTATGATGTACGCTTGTTGGACAACAAAAAAAGCACGGACAACAACGACATTTTAACCGTGGTGCAGCCAGATATTTGCGTGATTTGCGACCCATCTAAAATTGACCGCCGCGGCTGCATTGGTGCGCCCGATTGGATTATTGAAATACTTTCGCCCGGCAATTCTAAATTGGAAATGCAGGATAAATTTGAACTGTACCAGCAAAATGGCGTTTTGGAATATTGGATTGTGCAGCCTGAACATGATGATATTCTGGCTTTTGCGCTTGAAAACGGTAAATACCAGCTTACAAAAATTCATGTAAAAGGCGATAAGGTTTCACCCACCATGTTCCCGGAAATGGTGATTGATACGGAAGATGTGTTTTAAGATTGTTCCGTTAGCAAAAAAAGCGGCTGTTACAATTGCAACAGCCGCTTTTTTGTATTTTTTGGCAAAAATTATCGATTATTCAACTTGCTATTTTTTCGGCTGTAGCCAAAATATACAACAAACCCAATTGCTAACCAACCAAATAAGCGCAACCAGTTTGTCCAGCCTAAACCTAAAATCATAGCGGCGCAAACTATAATGCCCAAAATTGGAACGACTGGCACAAGCGGTGTCTTAAATTCACGCTTTAAACCTGGTTCGGTTTTTCTTAAAATGATAACTGCTGCGCAAACCAATATAAAGGCAAACAATGTACCAATACTGGTCATGTCGCCCACAATGTCTCCTGGAACAAACCCAGCAAACAAACCTACCAAAACCAATATAATCAAGTTGGCTTTATAAGGTGTTTTAAATTTGGGGTGAACGTCGCTAAACATCTTTGGCAAAAGGCCGTCTTTGCTCATGCTATAAAATACCCGGCTTTGGCCAAGCAACATCACCAATATTACCGAAGAAAAACCTGCAAGAATAGCAACCGTCACCAATTTGCCCAACCATTCATAACCAGGCATAAAGTGGTTAATTGCAGATGCAACTGATGCTTCTTTTCCGACCGTTCTAAAAAACTCGATTGGGGCAAGGCCTGTTAATACGTGGGCAAATAAAATATACAATACCGTACAAATAGCCAATGAACCTAAAATGCCAATGGGCATTGCAGTTTTTGGGTTTTTGGTTTCTTGCGCAGCAGTACTTACCGCATCAAAACCAATAAAAGCAAAAAATACGGTTCCTGCCGCTCCTAAAATGCCCATTATGCCCCCAAAATTGTGGTTTACGCCTTGAGAATCGGTATAACCACCGGCAACTGCAGGCGGTATGTAAGGAACGTGATTAGCAGGATTTATAAATCCCCATCCAAAAACGATAATAAGAATTACAATACTAACCTTGGTAATAACAATAATGGCGTTTACAAAGGCTGATTCTGATGTTCCTTTTATAAGCAACAAACTAATTAGTGCCACAATAAATAAGGCCGGAAGGTTCACAATGCCATGTAAACCGTTGGCAGCATGTTCAAAAGGCGAATGGCTCCATTCGTAAGGTATGGGGCTTACATGTAGCACTTGTACTAAAAGATTATTTAGATATTCGCTCCAAGCAATACCAACCGTTGCTGCGCCCACTGCATATTCCAACACTAAATCCCAACCGATTATCCATGCCAACAGTTCGCCCATGGTAGCATAAGTATATGTGTAAGCGCTTCCAGAAATAGGGATGGACGAGGATAATTCAGCATAGCACAAGCCAGCTAAAGCACAGCCTATGGCAGCAACAATAAAACCTATTGTTACTGCGGGTCCAGCATTTTGAGCAGCGGCAGATGCAGTTCTTACAAATAAACCTGCGCCGATAATGGCACCAATTCCCAGGGCCACTAACGAACCAGCGCTTAATGTTCGCTTTAGCCCTTTTTCCGAATCACCAGCCTCTGCCATCAACATTTCTAATGGCTTTTTTACAAATAAACTCATAGTTAGTAGTTAGTTTAAAAATATTGATTGGGCAAAATATGGATTTATGTTTGTTTAAAAAATTGTAAGTGCAGAATAAAAGCTAAAAACTAAAAATAAATCAACTGGTACAGGATTTTTACATCTAAAGTCAGTAATTATAAATATTAAATTTAAAGCCATACATACACAAAAAATCACCAGTTATCAGTCATACAAAGCCTTGAAAGATGTGCATTTTATTTTCTTAGCAAAATAACCTTATGAAAATAAGGAACTTAACAAAAAATTTACGTAAATCTCATTTTTATACCGGTTGCTTTAAACTTAATTTTTTTTCGTACTTGGCATAAAAAACAATACAACAAAAGCAAAAAAGATTATTTTTTAATTTGTAAATAACATTTTTTTAGCTTTTTCTGAAAATATTATAACATTATGCAATAATTAAATATGGCAAATGCGTTTGCCGGGCTTGGATTTGCAAAAAAATAAAAAGGTTTTTTGCCAAATTATTTGTCAATTTGTAGGTATCACTATCAGAACAACGATATGCTTAAGACTACTTTATAATTGAAAAATAAATTTATTTAAGAAGATTCGAAACGTTTGGTGTTCATTTTTCGTCTTATAAAAAACATTTTTCATATCGTTATCATTTCCCATTTATTACATGACTACAGAAACAATTTTAAATTACTTACAAAAACACGGCAGCGATAAAATAAAATTTGCTTTTGCTGATATTGACGGCGTGTTGCGGGGCAAAATAATCAGCACCCAAAAATTAAAAGATACCCTTGAAAGCGGCATCGGATTTTGCGATGTGGTATTTGGCTGGGATAGCGCTGATGTTTGCTACGACCAAAATATCACCACAACCGGTTGGCATTCAGGTTATCCCGATAAAATATGCCGCATCGATTTATCTACCTTTCGTACCATTCCTTGGCAAGACGATGTTCCATTTTTTTTGGCCGATTTTAGTGCCGCCGATGGAAATGATTTACCTGTTTGCCCAAGAAGTTTATTAAAACGAATTACTTCCCAGGCCGCTTCCATGGGTTTTACGGCACGGTTTGCACAGGAATTTGAATGGTTCAACTTCAAAGAAACGCCTCAAAGCCTTGCTGATAAAAATTATTCAAACCCACAACCGCTTACGCCGGGCATGTTTGGTTATTCCCTTTTAAGGCCGAGCATGCAAAGCGATTTTTATTACGACCTTTTTTATTTGTTGGGCAAATTCAATATTCCGTTAGAAGGGCTGCATACCGAAACCGGCCCTGGCGTTTATGAAGCTGCCATTGCCCACGATGAAACGTTGCAAGCAGCCGATAAAGCTATTTTGTTTAAAACCGCGGTAAAAGAAATTGCGTATAAGCATGGTATTATGGCTTCGTTTATGGCAAAGTGGAATAAAGATTTGCCTGGTTGCAGCGGCCATATCCACCAAAGTTTGTGGAATGAAGGACAAACGAAAAATCTTTTCTACAATGCTGATAATGAGGATGGTATAAGTGATGTAATGCGTCATTATATTGCTGGGCAATTGTATTGCTTGCCACATATTTTACCAATGTACGCACCAACCATCAATAGTTTTAAACGCTTGGTTGAAGGCGCTTGGGCACCCGTTACACTTACCTGGGCATTCGATAACCGTACGGCTGCCATTCGTATTTTACGGCCTTCGGCCAAAAATACGCGAGTTGAAATGCGTGTGCCGGGCAGCGACAGTAATCCTTATTTAGCTATTGCGGCTTCGCTTGCATCGGGTTTATATGGCATCAAACACAAATTGGCATTGGAGATAAAACCTTCGGTTGGCAATGCTTATCTAGACAAAAAAAATGGAAAACTGCCCGCTAATCTTTTTGAGGCAGCTACGGTTATGAAAAATTCACCAATTGCTGCAGAACTATTTGGAGAAACATTTACCCAGCATTTTGCTGAAACCAGACTTTGGGAATGGCGACAGTTTATGACCCAAGTTACCGACTGGGAAATGAAAAGATATTTTGAAATTATATAAAAGCTTTGAGCTGTCAGCTCTGAGCTATAAGCTTTTGTAGCTTGACTTGCAGCTTGTGGCTTTAAGCTTAAGGCTCAAAAAACAATAATGACTAAAATAACAACATCACAACCTTTGATACAACACAAAAAAAATACCAACAGTGCTGTAAGAACTTCTGCTTTGAAAAGGGCAACCAACCGTGCTATGATTCATTTTGAAGAAATTATACGTAAAGCGTGGGAAGGTTACGACCCTTCAAGAAAAATTACAAAATTTGAGGATTTGAGCGTACTTGTTTCCACCAACCGTGTGGTTAAAATTACGTTTGAAGATGAAGATTTTGTAATTGCCAAGCTTAGCAGCTTTGGCAAATACGAATATTTTAAAGAGGATCACCGTATTATACAGGCGTTAAGCAACAATTTACTGTACCCATTCGAGAATTTGATCGGTAAAAGTCTACTTAAAAACAACCGCGTTTATACTTTCCGTTATAAAAAGGACAAAGTGGATATGTGGGTAGTGTTTTATAATCCTACCCGTGTAATGCAGCACTTGCCCGCCCGTTTGGAAATAAGCGACATCAAAAGCTTCGGCAAACAGATCGGCAAATTTCATTTAGCGTGTGGTCGTATCCGTAATGTGTTGCCAAAAAGCACCAAAACGCTTCGTACTGATATCAACGCATTGTTGGAGCAGGTGAAAACAGACGAAAAAAAGTTTGGCAGTCGCATGCACGCCGATCTTGTAAAATACCACTGCGAACAATTTTTAAAGAACCGCCTTAAATTAAATGCCGCTTCTTTTGAGACAATTCCCGTTTTTATTGATTGGAACATCGGCAATTTTTCTGTCATCAATAAGCAAGAATTATTTAGCCGTTGGGATTACGACTGGTTCCGCATGAGCAGCCGCATCATGGATTTTTATTTTTTCGCACGGGTGGTACGTAACGAAGGCGATCAACCAACTTTCAGTTACACAATCGCTCCGATGATGGAAGACCGTTTTTTGATTTTTTTAGGTGAGTACCACAAAGTAAACCCACTTAAGGCCGATGAAATACGGTTTATGCGGGAAGCGTACAGATTTTTTATTTTGAATTATGTGATAAAAGACGGCAATTATTTTTTTAGCGAGCAATTTGCAAAAAAACTGCGTGCCGAGGCGTTTGATATTTATTTACCATCGGTTGATAGGGATTTTGACCCTGAAAAAATTATCAAATACTTGAAAATTGTGGAAAAGTGATGACTGACGTTCTAATCTTTTCAATATAAAAGGGTATTGAAAAGATTAGCGTTTTAATGTTGCCTTCGTTCAAAGTAACGCAACAAACCGTATAATCCCAATACAATCAAAACGTGTTTAATAGCATGGCCGGCTATTGTTCCACCTGTTATTTTAAAAATTGTCACATCAAAATGTTCAGCAATTTTTGCTAAAACATAAGCGGTTAACAGTAGCCAATATCCCCATGTCTGTTTAAAAACAGCATTTCCTAATACCAATAATATCGGCAAAATAATTATTGGTAAAAGCTGAACCAATACGTAAAGCCGTAAATCTCCTGCTTGTTTTAATTCCCCAAAATACCAATAAAGTACTGATAATAAGCCGACTATAAGCAAAGGCCAAATAGTATATCTTCCCCAAGACGCCGATCCAAACTCCGCTAAAGCAATGGATAACAATGACATAAAAGCCAGTGTCATTGGCAACCTGTCCCAAATTAAAGTATTGTTGTTTGGATTCCAATGGTAATAACTTGAGCCAAACGCCACCAGCGTAACGCCAATAAAAAAAACATAATAATTGGTTTTGATGGCTGACACAATGTTCAAGCTTTTGTTGCAATGTAACTTGTACAAGCTAAGCAAGCCAACCCACAAAAAACTAAGATTAGTTAACACATTGTAATAATTTGAAATAAACAACCAAGTTCGCCGGTCGGCAAATTGGTGAAATGTTGGGTCTTGCGGAATAGGTGCAATAAAAACCGCCGCAATAACGGCTACTATGGTAATAGCAATCAGCAATAATTTTAAAGAAGCGGTGGACAACGTCATTAAATAAATTTTAATAACGTGAAGAACATGCAATCAAAGCATTATAAAATTGATAAATGTCAATTTTTTTTCTTGAATTTCATCCGGCTTAACGTTTCAAGCGAGATGCCAAGATATGAAGCGACATGCTTCCGTGGTACACGTTGCAAAAGCGTTGGATGGTTTTCCAGCAAATACAAATAGCTTTCTTTAGCTGATTGCTTGCGCATCGAATACAATCTTTCTTCGCTAAGCATGTAATATTTTTCGGTAAGAATGCGGCCGATGATGTTAAACTCTATAAATCGTTTGTACAACAACTGCAGCGCTTCGTAAGTAATGCCATAAACTACCGAATCTTCAAGGCATTGGATATTTTCTAAACTAGGCACCCGCTTAAAAAAACTATTAACCGAAATAATTACGTCGCCTTCCTTCATAAACCAAGAACAAATTTCAACACCATCTTTTACGTAATAAGAACGTACCAATCCTTTTTCTATAAAATAAATATGATTGCATACTTGGCCTTCTTTTAATAAAAAGGATTTTTTTGCGATTTCTTGAACCTCTAATTGGTCGTTTAAACATGCTTTCAAGTCATCAGACAAAGGAATGATGGAACTAAACAAAGCAAATAATTGGTTGAACATCTACGAAAAATTACAAGTTGGCAAATAATATTCACGGTTACATATTCCTATCAATACGCAAGAAAGAGAACAACGATTTATTTGATTTTAAAGGAATAAAACGAATATAGGATTGTCTTTTATATTTTGTGCTTCTCCTTTTCCATTGTGCCTTCATGGCTTGAATGAACATTTATTCCACAATCCAATGTACTTTCATGGTCAATTTTAACTTTAATTTCATGCAAATACGCAGTTTCAAATCTGTTCTTTCTAATTACAAAGTTGTTTTTTTTGATTCTTACGGTGTCTTAAGAAACTACAACGGACTGATTCCAGGCGTTGAGCAAACCCTTTTATGGCTAAATGCACAACAAAAACACTATTATGTTATCACTAACGATTCAAGCCGAAGCCCCGATTTGTTGGAGGCCTCTTTTCATAAAAGTGGTTTAAAAGCCATTACCAAACAAAAAATTATTTCGTCGGGCATGCTGGCAAAAGAATTTTTAGATTTGAAAGTAAAAGAAGGATTGGTGGCGTATTTAGGCACCGAAAATTCGGCTCATTATATAGAACATGCTGGTTTACAGGCTGTTCCGATTTGCAAATTGTCGGCTGCCGACATGGAAAAAGTAAATGCGCTGGTATTGTTGGATGATGAAGGTTTTGATTGGTTTGATGGCATCAATAAAGCGGTGAATTTATTGCGGGGAAGGGCAATTCCCGCAATTGTAGCCAATGCAGATGGTGCTTATCCGGTTTCGAAAAAAGAAATCGGCGTAGCCATTGGCGGTTTATCGTGGATGATCGAAAAAATAACGGGACGGAAATTTATCCGTTTTGGAAAGCCCGATTCCCAAATTTTTATGTTTGCTTGGGAAATAGCAAAGCAACAATTCCCTGACCTTAAAAAAAGCGATGTATTGATGGTGGGCGATACTTTGCACACTGATATTTTGGGCGGCAATAAATTTGGCTTGGATACGGCTTTGGTATTAACTGGCAATATCCGCCCAGAAGATGCGCAGACCCATATTATTGCATCTGGTATTACCCCGACCTATATCTGTGAATCGGCAGTAGTTGATTTATTATAATTTTTATAATAATTATTTTAGTTGACAAGCTAATTTAATTTTTATATTCAAATTTAAAAAATATATAAAATTAAACTGGTTTTGTTGATAATTATCAAATGTTTTGCCAAATAAATAATTTCGTACTAGCTTTTTGCCAATTATTCGCATTATTTCATTAAAATTGCAACGAAATTAATTTTTTATAAAAACCAAAATTGAAAGTATGTCACTGGCAAAACTTGAATATGTGTGGCTGGACGGTTACAAACCCACCCAAAGCCTGCGTAGCAAAACAAAAATCGAAAAAGATTTTAGTGGTAAACTGGAAGACCTTCCCAACTGGTCTTTTGATGGTTCTTCTACTGAACAAGCCCTTGGTGGTTCTTCCGACTGTTTATTGAAACCAGTTTTTGTTTGCCCTGACCCACAGCGCAAAAATGGTTATTTGGTGATGTGCGAAGTATTAAACGCTGATGGTACGGCTCATGTTTCAAACGGCCGTGCTTTAATTGAAGATGATGATAACGATTTCTGGTTCGGTTTTGAACAAGAATATTTTTTGTGGAGCCCAGAAACAAATAAGCCACTGGGTTTTCCGGCTAATGGATATCCTGCGCCACAAGGCCCATACTATTGCTCAGTAGGTGCGAAAAATGCTTACGGTCGAGAAATTATTGAAGAACACCTTGACGTTTGCTTGGAAGCAGGCTTAAATGTAGAAGGTATTAACGCTGAAGTTGCAGCTGGCCAATGGGAATTCCAAATTTTCGCAAAAGGCGCTAAAGATGCCGGCGACCAAATTTGGATTGCACGTTATTTATTAGAGCGTATCGGTGAAAAATATGGGGTTGCCATTAACTGGCATTGCAAACCATTGGGTGCAACCGACTGGAATGGTAGCGGCATGCATGCCAACTTTAGCAACACTTTATTGCGTACAGCTGGTAGCAAAGCTAAATTTGATGCGGTGTGCGAAGCTTTCCGCCCGGTTGTTAAAGAACATATTGCAGTTTATGGTGCTGATAATGAGTTACGTTTAACCGGTAAACACGAAACTGCTAGCATTAATGACTTCAGCTATGGTGTTTCTGACCGCGGTGCTTCTATTCGTATTCCAGTGTTGGTTCCTGCAAAAGGCTGGAGCGGTTACTTGGAAGATCGTCGTCCAAATTCTGCCGCTGATCCTTATAAAGTGGCTGCACGTATTATTAAAACAGTAAAATCTGTGGTAGTTTAATATTATCAGAATATTTAAAAAAAGCCCTTCTGCATCATGCAAAGGGCTTTTTTAATATATATCGCTAAACGCGTAAATAAGATGATTTAATGTTATAATATTTGTTTTATTCGATTAAACACGCATTTTACAGCCACTCTTACTTAAATTGCGCCTTCAAAATTGTTGAAAATTTTGTATTGGATTTTTTTGAATTTTTTTTAAGTAGGAGAAGCAAAGAACCGAAATGCATATAATTGGTTCGTGGTAAAACGATTAGCGATGTTGCTGCCTTAAAAATGCAATAAAACTTCCATCCATTATTTAAACAATTATGGCAAACAAGGATATTTTAAACCCTACAGAAAACATTGTAATTATGGAATCATTGCGTTTTAAGGCTTTAGATAATATTGCCAATAAATATTCAGAAATTGATGTGGCTGGCACAGCTAAAATAACAGCAATTTTTGGAGAAAATGTATTTACCCTACAAACAGCCCGGGCATTTTTAAGCGACGAGGCATATAAAAGCTTAATGTCATCTAGCAAGGGCGGTAAAAAAATTGACCGTGCCATGGGTAATCAAATTGGTAGTGGGCTCCGGGCTTGGGCCGAAAGCAAGGGTGTTACCCATTTTACACATTGGTTTCAACCATTAACAGGTGTTACCGCAGAAAAACACGATTCTTTCTTTACCATAAAAAGCGATGGCACACCAATCGAAGAATTTGACGGCGCTGCGCTGATTCAACAAGAGCCAGATGCATCATCTTTTCCAAGTGGCGGTTTGCGTGCAACCTTTGAAGCACGGGGTTACACCGCCTGGGATCCATCTTCACCAGCTTTTATTATGGAAATCGGTAACGGCCGCACTTTGTGCATCCCAACCATATTTGTTTCCTACACCGGTGAAAGTTTAGATGCAAAAACACCATTGCTCCGTTCATTAGATGCATTAAATAAAAACGCAGTTGCCGTTGCGCAATTGTTTGATAAAAACATTACTAAAGTTGCCGCCACTTTGGGTTGGGAACAAGAATATTTTGTGATTGATGCGGGAATGGTAAATGCCCGCCCTGATTTGCTGATGACCGGCCGTGCCGTTTTTGGACATGCGCCTGCCAAAGGCCAACAATTGGAAGACCATTATTTTGGTTCTATTCCAGAAAGGGTTTACGCTTTCATGCGTGATTTTGAAAACGAAGCTTATAAATTAGGGATTCCATTGCGTACCCGTCACAACGAAGTAGCGCCTGCACAATTTGAGTGTGCACCCATTTTTGAAGAAGTAAACATTGCGGTTGACCACAACACTTTGTTGATGGATATTATGACCCGTGTTGCCAAGCGCCACAATTTGGCCGTTTTATTACACGAAAAACCTTTTGCCGGCATCAACGGCAGCGGAAAACACAACAACTGGAGCATGAGCACCGATACTGGCGTAAACTTGTTGGCGCCGGGCAAAACACCAAAAACCAATTTAATGTTCCTTACATTTTTTGTAAACACCATTAAAGCGGTACACGACTATGCTGATTTGCTTCGTGCATCTATCGCCAGCGCCCAAAACGATTATCGCTTGGGTGCCAACGAAGCACCGCCAGCTATTATTTCTATATTTATCGGCAAATACTTGTACGATGTTTTGAATGAAGTAAAAACAAGGGTTGGAAATAAATTTACCGAACAGGATGAAATTTTGCTAAAACTGGATATCCATAAAACAATACCTGAATTGTTGTTGGATAATACCGACCGTAACCGTACTTCGCCTTTTGCTTTTACCGGCAATAAGTTCGAATTCCGTGCCGTTGGGTCAACCGCTAATTGCGCCACGCCAATGACGGCTTTGAACACCATTATGGCGCAAACATTAGGGCAATTTAAAAAAGATGTGGACGCATTGATGGAAAAAGGCGACAAAAAAGAAATCGCCATCATGCAAATGATTCAACAATACATTGTTTCTAGCGAAAAAATATTGTTTGAAGGTGACGGTTATAGCGAAGAATGGCACCACGAAGCAGAACGCCGCGGTTTACCAAACTTACCAACTACGCCGTTAGCGTTGGATGCTTATGTAACAGATAAAACCAAGCAATTATTTGAAAGCAATGGTGTTTATACACATGCTGAAGTGGAAGCCCGCCATGAAATAATGCTAGAAGAATACATTAAAAAAGTACAGATTGAAAGCCGCATTATGGGAGAATTGTGTACCAGCCACATTTTACCATCGTCCATTAAATACCAAAACGTATTGATTGAAAATATCAAAGGGCTGAAAGATCTTGGCTTGTCAGAAACCTCTTACAGCAATCAATTACGCATCCTTGAAAAAATTAGCCAGCACATTAGCGTAGCCGCCGGATTGGTCGAAAAAATGATTCAAACCCGCAAAGAAGTAAATGCAATGACTGATACCAGAACAAAAGCTATTGCCTATTGCGCTCAAGTAAAAGGCCAATTTTTTGACCAAATCCGTTATGAGGTTGATAAATTAGAATTATTAGTAGACGACCAGTTTTGGTTGTTGCCTAAATTTAGAGAAATGTTGTTTATTAGATAATACGTTGATAAATAGTTTATTACAATAAAAAATTCTCACTTAAAGTGAGAATTTTTTTATATGCAAAATATCCAGCTGCGATAAATATTATTAATTTAGATTTAAAAAAAATCAACAAAAAAGATATAGCAAACCCAATACTTTTCAATGTTAGGTTTACTATATTACTTCTTTTAGAATTGTGAAGCTCGGTGTTGGCGGAGATGGGTTTAAAATGGATGTGAGGAACTGCTTCATTAAAGCGAGATTGGTGTATTTGGTATGAGGACAGTGATTTTCTTTCACGCCACAAATAAATAACTAAAAAAAATTTAAAAAAAGGACAAATGTCCTTTTTTATATGGTCCGATTCTACTAAGGGTCCTAACAGAAATGCCCAAATAAGAAGCAATATCCTGCCTTGGGATGCGCTGTACTATTTCAGCGTGGCTTTCCAGTAAAGAATTGAACCTTTCTTGGGCAGTTTGTTTTCGCATCGAAAAAAGTCGCTCTTCCCGTCCCAAATAATGTTTTTCGGCCAAAATCCTGCCTATTACGTTGAACTCGATATGGTTTTGGTAGATTTTCTGTAAATCATCATAATGAAGGTAATGTGCAGTAGTATCCTCCAATGCTTCTATAACCTCATCTCCTGGCAATCGTGTAAAAAAACTTTTTACGGAAATAACCACTTCGTTTTCTTTGATGAAAGAAGAGCATATTTCGGTTCCGTCCTTTATATAAAACGTTTTCACTAATCCTTTTTCAATGAAAAAGATGTAATTACTTATCTGACCTTCATTTAACAGGCATGTTCCTTTTTTAAATTCTTTCGTTACTAAAGCTGTTGATAAGTCTTTTTGCAGACTTTCTGACAGAGAAACTATACTACTTAAGTGACCAAAGAGTTTTATGGCATCAAAGACGGGAATGGCGGCGCGGATCGTCGGTTTGTACGGATAGGTGACGACGCCGTTGTCCATGGTGAGATCGATGGGCGAGACGTAGACTTCTGCGCAGCGGCAAAGTGCGCGACATCTACGCGTGGCAGGACGAAATCTGGCTCGTCGCCTCCGACCGCATCTCCGCCTACGACGTGATCATGCCCACGCCGATCCCGGACAAGGGCAAAATCCTCACCGCGCTTTCGCGCCACTGGTTCACGCTGACCGGAAAGTCATCTGCCCGAATCATGTCCTCGGCTACGACCTGCCCGCCGGCGTCGACCTGCCCGAATTCGAAGGCCGCCTGACCCGCGCGCGCCGCTGCGAAATTTTCCCGGTCGAGTGCGTCGCGCGCGGCTATCTCGCCGGCTCCGGCTGGGAGGAATATCGCGAGCACGGACCGTCGGCGGCCACGCCGTGCCGCCGGGCCTGCGCGAATCGGACCGCCTGCCCGAGCCGCTCTTCACCCCCGCGCGCAAGAACGACCACGGCCACGACGAAAACCTCACGCCGAAGCCGAGGCCCGCGCGCTGCTCGGCGACGAGCGCTACGAGGAACTGCGCGACCTGACGCTCGATCTCTACACCTGGGCCGCCGCCTACGCCGCGCAGCGCGGCATCATCCTCGCCGACACCAAGCTCGAGTTCGGCCTCGAAGCGCGGCACCGGCCGCGTCCTGCTCGCCGACGAAATCTTCACGCCCGACAGCTCCCGCTTCTGGCCCGCCGACGCCTATCAGCCCGGCGGCCCGCAGCCCAGCTTCGACAAGCAATACCTGCGCGATTACCTCAAGACCCTCACGACCTGGAACAAGACCGCGCCCGGCCCGGATCTGCCCGAGAAGTGGTCCGCAACACCCGCGCCAAATATCTCGAAGCGCTGGAGCGGTTGACGAAGTAAATTACTCGCGACGATGAATAAAGATGCAAATGCCTTGCCCCTTTTTGCTCCGGCCCCGGGGCTTTTCTGCTTGCGCGCGGAGCTCTTCTCGGGAGGATTCAGTATGTTCTGGCGGTCAAAAGCGACTTTGTTTGCTGATGCCTTTCTGCGGACTATGACCGCGTTTCGAGTGGTCCAACAAGGCATCAATGTGGCGGACTTCAAAACCTACTGCGACTTGATCAAGGCTCCGGTAGGGGATTTTAATGCTTGAAATGCCTTCCCTGAATACCCCCCATTTCCTCAAGTTTCCGTGACCTATTTTACTAAACCGGATGACTGCATGGTCGAGACTTTACAAATCATGGGATTCGACGAGCTGCATGGGCTGTCCGTGCTTTTGAGCCAAGGGCGTAATGTGACCATTATACTTTCAGGCGGCATTAGACCGCAGACCTCCTTGGCTGTGAGGACCGGTCAGAAACTTCTCAATCGCGCGAAAAAAGTAGAAGTTGATCCCGAATTTATGAAGGGCTACTTCTCTTGTGAGTTCGACTTGTAATGCCCCAGGCTCGCCCATGGCTGGGGACAGCCACAATGTTTTAATTGGCAGCCGACCTCTAATATGGTCAATGGAGATAAAACGGTGTGGGTTCCTTTAAGGGGCATTCACTGGAATTGGAGCGGGACCGCGACAAAATAGTAGTGTCTATGGAGGTGGTACATGGAGACTGCAAAGCTCAACTAACGTTGTTATCACTAATGATTATAATGTTACACATGAACCCATCTGGACTCAAAATGCACATCCATAACCAACCCTAGCTCTAATGCATAAACTAT
>CAWJTH010000230.1:0-46814 GCA_963845495.1 uncultured Chitinophagaceae bacterium | reverse complement strand
TTTAGCGGTGCGTTAGTGAAAAACAAATTGTTTTTTTATGCAAACGTAGAACGTTTTGAAAAAACGGTGCCGTTAGCGTTTGACCCAACACAATCAGGATCAGGGTCTAAAGTGAACACTAAGGTTTTAGATAGCTTGAGAAATTATTTAATTAACACTTGGAAATATGATCCGGGTACGTATGGTGCAATAAGCGCACAAAACCAATCTACTTCATTTTTTGGCCGTTTGGATTGGAATATCAATGATAAACATAAATTGGTATTGCGCTTTAACCACGTTGATGGAACAAGTGACAACTTAAGCAGAACCGCAACTTCATCATTATTTTCAAACGGCGGATATATTTACCGCGACAACACCAATTCTGTGGTGGCTGAATTAAATAGTACTTTTTCTTCGAATGCTTCAAACGTTTTACGCCTTACTTACAGCAACGTAAAAGATAATAATGGTAGCAAAAGCCCTTTTCCTAACGTAACCCTTTACCAAACCAACCCAGATAATGGCACTAACATTATTTACAATATTGGTACAAATGTTAGTTATGGCGCAAATGGACTTACCCAAAACGTTTTCACCGTAACGGACAATTTCACATTGTATAAAGGAAAACATACGCTTACATTTGGTACAAACGACGAGTTTTTCAATAGTAACAATATCTTTTTGCAAAATTACTTAGGTACTTATACATATGGTTCAACCAGCACTTATGCATCACCAAATGTTGCCAGTTTCTATAATAATGCATTTCCAACAACTTATGCGGTAGGTTATTCAACAAGCACTACGCCAGGCGATAAAGCAAATGCCATTTTACATGCAGCGCAGTTTAGCGTTTATGGTCAAGATGTATTTGCAACATCAGAAAAATTTAAATTGACCTATGGCTTACGCATAGATTTACCAGTATTTTTTAATAAACCAGCAACTAATGCACCTTTCAATGCAGCTTTTGCATCTTACAACGTTGCCACCAACCAAATGCCTAAAACCCAGCCGCTGTTTTCACCAAGGGTTGGTTTTAACTGGGATGTTGAAGGCAATGGCTCGTTACAGATTAGAGGAGGTATAGGCTTGTTTACAGGTAGGGTTCCGTATGTTTGGATATCTAACCAAATGTCAATGACCGGTGTGGCTAGCTTGGGCTATAGCGCTACCACGCTTGCTGCCACAACTGCTGCCGGCATCAAATTTAATTACGACCCAACCAAAGCAAACGAAGGTGCTTATGTTCCATCTGCTTCAACCCCTGTTGCAACAGCTATTAACGTAGTAGACAAAAATTTCAAATTTCCTCAGGTTTTGCGTAGCAACATAGCTTTTGACAAAAAATTAAATATATGGGGATTGATTGGCACAGGCGAATTTGTATTTACGAAAACATTGAACAACGCCAATTATTTAAACCTGAATGAAAGCGCAAATGGCGATGCTACTGTAGCTATCGGGCCCACTACTCGTCCTTTTTGGAACAAATACAGCAACACTGCTTATCAACAGGTTATATTATTAACCAATACAAACAAAGGATATTCCGCTAGCATTACTGCTCAAATACAAAAACCGCTTAACCATGGTTGGGCTGGCTCACTTGCATACACTTATGGAACAGCTTCATCTTTATCAGACGTAACTTCATCGGTTGCACTCAGCAACTGGAGAAGCCCTTTAAATGTCAATGGTTTAAACAGCCCAGATTTATCAGCCTCTAACTACGATATGGGTAGCAGGATCGTTGGCTATATTACTAAAGAATTCAAAGAATCAAAAAATCTTTCAACTAGCTTCACTTTGATATACACAGGACAGTCTGGACAAAAATTTTCTTATGTTTATGGCAGCGCTGTTAATGGCGACTACACCCAAGGAACTATCACTGGCTTTACTTCATTGGTATATATTCCTAAAAGTGCCTCTGAAGCAAATTTTGCTGACATTAAAGGAGGAGCAACTGCTGCACAACAATGGTCTGATTTCCAAAACTTTATGTCTAACAACACATATCTTCAAAAACATGCTGGCCAAAACAGCGAAAGAAATGGAGATAGAATGCCTTTTGAAAACCACTTTGATTTTAGGGTAGCACAAGATTTTATTCTAGGAAAAAACAAATTGCAAGTCTTCTTCGACATAATCAACGTTGGTAATTTGTTGAATAAACAATGGGGATGGAACTATTATACCCGCGGCTCTGGTGGAGACGGACTATTTACATCAGACAATACTTTGTTTACTGTTGTAACTGGTGCGCAAACACAAAACGGTACTGCCATTGCACCAACAAACACAACCCCAGCGTTCCAATTTAACATTAACAATTTCACAAAAATTAATAATGTTGCTAAAGGGTACGATGTTGGTGATTTCACTTCTCGTTGGAATTCACAACTCGGTGTTAGGTATTCGTTCTAATTAATTCTAACCTGACAAATAAAAAAATCCCAGCCTAAAAGGTTGGGATTTTTTTTGAACCTGGATTAATAAGGATTTTGGATTTTACGCTATCATACCTCCAAAACAGACCAAATCCTTCCATTTTACTAAAAAACAAAAATGCCCTTGTTTTGCAAAGGCATTTTTTTACTTTTTAATTTTTAATTTTTAATTCTATTTTACATATACCCCAAAATCTTCAACATGCTTTGGGCTGTTTGTTCTTTGGCATACACCCAATCTTCCAGCTTGCCGTTTTTGTCAAAGTCGACAATCACATGTTTTGGAGAAGGAATTAAGCAGTGCTTTATACCGCCGTATCCACTTATTTGATCTTGGTATGCACCGGTATGAAAAAAACCTAATATTAATGGTTCTGTCTTGTCGCCATTTATTTTTGGTAAAAATACTTCGTTGATGTGTTCTTCCGAATCATAATAGTCATGACTATCGCAAGTAATACCGCCCAACACCACCCGCTGATATTCCTGATCCCATTTATTGATGGGCAATAGCAAAAACCGTTCGCCTATTCCCCAAGTATCGGGCAGTGTGGTAATAAAAGATGAATCGATCATATACCAAATTTCACGGTCGTTTTGCGTTTTCTCCGCAATTACGCTGTAAATATGTGCCATACTTTCGCCAACTGTATAACTACCAAATTCCGTAAAAATATTTGGCTCCGGCACTTTGGCTTTTTTACAAGTTTGCTTGATGTTCCGCACAATTTCATTGATCATGAACTGGTAATCATACTCAAAGCCAAGCGAATGTTTGATAGGGAAACCGCCACCGATATTGATGGAATCCAATTCAGGACAAATCTTTTTTAATTGGCAATAAAGATTGATGACCTTGTTCAACTCGCTCCAATAATAAATATCGTCCTTTATGCCTTTATTCAAGAAAATATGCAGCATTTTTAATTGGAACTTATCTTCAAAGCCTTCAATTTCATCTACATAAAATTCCAAGATATCTCTTGGCCGTATGCCTAAACGACTGGTATAAAAGGGAAAATTAGGCTCTTCTTCGGCCGCAACGCGAATGCCCAATTTGAAAGGAACCCTTACCGACTTACGATAAGCGTCCAATTCTTCTTTATTATCCAGCACGGGAATTACGTTTTTGAACCCTGTATTTAGCAAACGTGCAATGCGGCTAGTATAACCTTTTTGCTTGAAGCCATTACAAATAATAAAGATTTCCTTATTTATTTTTTTGCGCTCGTACAGCTTATTGATAATCTCAATATCATAAGCATAAGAAGTTTCAAGATGAATGCCGTGCTTCAATGTTTCCTCAACAATAAATGAGAAGTGCGAACTTTTGGTGCAATAACAATAATTGTATTGCCCTTCATACTTATATTTTTTGAACGCATTGGCAAACATGGCCTTGGCCTTATTTATTTGCATTCCAATTTTGGGCAGATATGTCAGCTTTAGCGGCGTACCATGCTTTTCAATCAATGTTTTTAGGTCTAGCCCATTAAAACTGAGGTAATTGTCTTTTACCGAAAACCCTTCTTGGGGAAAATGGAAAGTTTGGTCAACAAGCCCGGAATAGGTATTGTTCATCTAATAAAAAGATGGGATAAATGATGGTGAACAATGATTTTTAAAAAGAAGCAAATGTAAACCTACATTAAATACAATGCATAAAAAACCGGATGCGATTTTTCGCATCCGGCAAGAAAGCTTTTAGCTATGAGCCTTTAGCTTTGAGCAAAGTCCAGAACTTAATCACTTCAAGGTCAATTGCTCAAAGCTAACAGCTCACAGCTCAATGCTATTTTACAGATTCTACCAACTGCTTGAAAACCTCAGGTTGGTTCATAGCCAAATCAGCCAAAACCTTGCGATCTAAAGTGATGCCTTTTTGAGCCAACTTGTTCATGAAAACAGAATAAGTTAAACCTTCTGCACGAACACCGGCGTTGATACGGGCAATCCACAATGTGCGGTATTCACGTTTTTTCAATTTACGACCAACGTAGCTATAGGTCATACCTTTTTCTACTACGTTTTTGGCAACGGTATATACATTTTTCCTTTTACCGTAAAAACCTTTAGCTTGTTTTAAAATTCTTTTGCGGCGAGCCCTTGAAGCAACCGCAGGTACTGAACGTGGCATAATAAATTATTTTAGATTTTAGAAGGAAGATTTTAAAATATCCTATCCAAAACTTGTTTTTTAAATTTTTGTTTTGATACTTACTTAAAGCTTATGGCTTGAGGCTTGTTCCTTGTTTTCTTGCGCCTCGAAGCTTATAACTTGCAGCTTCCTGCTTTTATTTCATCCCCAACAAACGCTTTACAAAGTGCATGTTTGGAGAAGAAACTTCACCTTTCATACGCATGGCACGTTTTCTTTTAGTAGATTTTTTAGTAAGAATGTGGCGCTTAAAAGCCTTTTGAAAAGTAATTTTGCCTGTACCGGTTACTTTGAACCTTTTTTTGGCACTTGAATTTGTTTTAACCTTGGGCATGTTGCCTATATTTAAAATGATACCCTGCCGGCGGTCTCGAACAGACGAGACACTTATGGAGCCATGTGGGAAATGCTGATAAAACTATTTTTTACCAACGGGCGGCAAAAGTAAAATATATTGGCATATAAAGCAAATACTTTTTTACTTTAAAATTCAATAGATAATTTTACCGCTTCTCAGCATTGTATAAACATGGCGGCAAAAGATTTATATACCATATTGCAAGTACCGCCAACCGCTACCATGGTTGAAATAAAAAAAGCTTACCGAAAGCTTGCTTTACAGTACCACCCAGATAAAAACCCAAACGACGAAGTCGCCGCTAATCGGTTTTTAGAGATTAAAAAGGCTTACGAAGTGCTGCGCAATACTGCTAAAAGGCAACAATATTCTTACGAAAATTGGCAAGAAAAAAGAAAACAATCACCAAATTTTCAAACAGTTACAGCGCAATCTATTTTACAAAGAACAATAGATTTGGCGGCACATGTAAGTAGTATCGATATTTTTAGGATGAGCCACGACGCACTTTATATGCAAGTAAAGGAAATTTTATCGGAAAAAAACATAGCTATATTACAACACGCTTCCAATAATACAATCAATAAAAAAATGATTGAGACCGTCCTAAAAATACTTACACCATTACCGTTTCGCCTTATAGAAAAGACAGAACCGATGCTAGTTAAAATAGCCTTTACTGACAATGAAACAATTCGTTCGATACACACTTACATGAAGCAAAAAAAGAGGATTGCGTTTTGGGAAAAATACAATTTGGCAATAATTATAATTGTTACCATATTAATTTGCGTCATTGTTTTTTTTGCAGGAAAAAATTAATTCTAAGCTTGAAAAATTTTTGATTTAATATACAACAACCTTTTTTTAAATAACAATAAATTTGTTTTTAGGCTTTTCTTTTTTACGCCTAGCGTATTGGCAGGTGAAATATAAAAAATGCTGGCACCTTTCATATATTTTTCACCCGTTAAAAGTTTTGCTCCGTTTTTATTTTGAATGGTTAAAAAATTTCCGTTTGAACACCTAAACATAAATTGATTGCCTGCAATAGGAATTAAATCGAATGAGGAATTATCATCGATTATTTTATTATTTGCAGTAATAATTTGTTCATTTAAATTATTGTTTAAATAATAACCGTTGTTAGCTTTAATTGCTATTTTTCCTTTTCCTAATTCTATTATTTCAAAATGCGAAGCATTATCTAATTTTATATTGGTTGCATTTATTACAATTTCATTTATATCTGTTACACTACAATATTTACCCTTTGCATTTTGAAATTTAAATAAAGTTTTTTCAGCAGCAGCCAATTTAATTGATTCAATTTCATCTAACCGAACAAAACGATACCCTTGTTCCTTTAAAATTGGGATAAGCTGCTTTGTTAATTCCAATGTTTTATTTTGGTATTTTACAATATCCATATCGGCAATATCGTCATGCAATAAAACAATTCCGTTTCCTGCTTTATTTATGTCTGCTACATATTTATCAACAGCTTCTTGCACAGAAAAACCTTGTTGCCAATAATAACAATCTATACCACCAACATCCCAATAAATAGGCCCAATATGGTTTAAAGCCGCAATTATATTTTCGTTTAATTCGTTGGCAACTTCTTTTGACCATTTGCCATATGGCGGCCTAAAATATATTTTTTTATTGGGGATATAATTTTTTATAACCGCATCGGTTTTTAATACCTGATGTTGAGTATCGCCATTGATTGATTGATAATAAGTTACATCGGGATGATCGTAGGTATGATTGCCAATTAAATGGCCTAATTCGTTTAATTTATTTAAAGTCTCTGGCAAATGCGTAGCATATTTACCAACAACAAAAAATGTAGCGCTTATATCTTGCTCATAAAGAAATTGAGCAATTTCTGCGGTGTAAATTCCTGGGCCATCATCGTAAGTAAGACAAAGTGTTTTATTGGGCAGCTCGCTTCCTGAATAAGAGTTTTCATTGTACATAATTTACAAATGAGCACCTTTTTAATTAACTTTCTTGAAAAAAAGATAAATATTTTTTTGCGACAACTTTCGCAGTATGTTTTGCTAAATAACCTTTTAATTCATTATTATTTATTAATTCATTTGTATTATTATTAGAGTCCATTTCTTCTTTTAATAATGTGTGTAATGCTTCAATATTTGACATTGGAAAAATTTTACCGAATTTATCCAATGCTTCGTGCAGGCCACCGGCGTCTGCCGTAATAATTTTGCAACCACATGCCATTCCTTCTAATGCCACAATCCCAAAACCTTCTTTACCAATAGATGGAACTACTAAAACCTTGTGTCTATTTAACATACGGGCCAATTCATTTCCTTTTAAAAAACCTAAAAAATGAATATTGTCATTTAAATCAAGGTCATCTACCAATTGTTCCAAACGGTGCCTTTCGAAACCATCACCAATAATATTTAAAGTAAAAGATTTATCTAATCCCTTACATGCTTTTATTAATATTTCACAGCCTTTTTGAGATACAAGCCTACCCACAAAAACAAAATCATATATACGCTCTTCATCTTCATATAATTTAAATACTGTTTCATCGTAGCAATTATAAACCACTTGCGATTTTGTATTTAATTTACTGGCTACACTTTTACTTACAGCTATATTGCAGCTTGCCAATTTAATTAACAAACGTTTTATTTTAACTTCAACTTGTTTCGTATTGCCTAAATAAAAATCGTTGTGCGAAACTACCCACTTTTTAAAAGGATTGAACATTAGTAACCACACCCCTTTTAATGAAATATTGGGCATGTAATAAACATTGGACCACATAAAAAGCTTAATCATTTTTATAAAGCCGGGCGAATGGTATGTTTTAATATTAGCGAGTGGTATAGCTGGTTTTTGATAGGTGATGACTTTTACTTGATGCCCTTCTTTTATAAATTCTTTAGCTAAATTTACAGTCATGTTTTCTATACCGCCAATAGCGGGATAAAAAACAGTCGTAAAGATTAAAATATTCATATTTTAATTACACATTTCATTATGGTTAAAAATTAACCATTTAACCAAACTTAGCGAAACAAGTGCTGAAATAGATTTAGTGTGCCGCAGCACTACAATTTATAAAACCACTACACCATTAAATTAGAGATACCGAAAAAATGGCATCAACTATAAAACTGGTTATTAAATAATTTCTATAATTGTAAGTACAGGTAACGTAAAACTACTACTTTTTTTTATTATCACCATCATATACCGTCCTTCCGCAGAAGCCGTTTGTCAATTAATGCCTATATTTCAATAATATATTCGAATAAACTACTATGCAACAATGCATATATTACAATTTTATTATCAAACATCCGTTATTTCGGTTACACTAAACCAACTATAATGACTTGTAAAAACTGGATATTTTTTTTATTTATTTACCTGCCCCATTTTTTATTTGCCCAACAAAATATTGTTACCAGCAAACCCGATACGATACAACACGTTATCGTAGTATCAAATCCTACGCCAGTTAGCGATATCGATATTCCGATACGCATCGGTTTAAAACCTTTTTATAATTGGGCGAATGTATTTATTGATACGCTTTATACATCGCCAAATTACCCAACTGATTGGGTACAAGAAGGTTGCGACACCCGCTATCAATACCGTTTTGTTCGTGGGCCCTTCAGCATTAAAACTTACAACAACTTACTTTTCATCAACTTCTCGGGTTTTTATCAATTAAAGGGAAGCACCCGGGTTTGCAGCAACGAAAGTGCCTTAAGCCCATGGACACCAGCTTGTGGATGCGGGTTTGGCAGCGAAAAACCGAGAAGAATTGATGCAAGTTTTATTGTACGCTTTTGGGTAAAGCCCGATTTTTCAATCGGTTTGACGGTTCAACGGACCACACCAGTGCCGATGGACAATTGCACGGTTTGCTTTTTTGGAAAAGATATCACGGAAACCGTTTCAAAACAATTGGCAGCGGATCTTGATTCTTCGATTGCCGCCATGCAAAAGCAAATGCAAGGCTTTAGCTTAAAACCTTATATGAAATTGATGTGGGACACCCTGCAAGCCGGTTATAAAATTCCTGGTCTTGGTGTTGTAAATTTTGCTCCGCAACAAGTGCGGATGAGCCAATTAATATTGCGAAACGATACGATGTACACTTCAATGGGTTTATCGGCAAGGCCATCGCTCGACAATATGCCTTCCGCCAATCCAAAAACAGATTTACCGCCGTTGACAGATTTTTCTTTTAGGAATGGACTCGGCATTTTTACTAAGATACATTTGCCTTACGACTCACTTAACCGACTCATTAACAGCCAGTTATCAGGAACTGACATTGAAGTTGGCAGCGGTATTTTCAAGAAAACTATCCGGATAGATTCCGTGCATTTAATGGGTGGTGGAAACAAAATGTATATACAAGTAGCTTTATCAAAAGGCATCAAAGGCATTGTTTACTTAGAAGGAAAACCTAATTGGGATGGTTATTTGCAGGAACTGCGGATGGATAGTTTGGCTTATCATTTGGAAAGTAGGCAAGTGCTAATTAGGGCTGCCAATTGGATATTGAACGGCACAATTGAGAAAAAAATAAAGGAAGCTTGCCGTTTTCAATTGGCCGACCGTATAAAAAAGGTACAAGCCATGATCACTATGAAAATGAATCAAGCGCTTTATCCGGGCATTAACAGCATGGGTTATGTAAACAAATTGGTATTGCAAAATATTATTCTAAATCCTGATGGCATTGATATTGGTGCCGAAATGGCCGGCCGATTATTTATTGACGTAGACGGAGGCGCCATGTTAAAACAGTTTATAAAGAAGTAAGATGGTCAGCGGTCAGCGGTCAGTGGTCAGTGGTCAGTGGTTTGGGAGTGAAGTGTTTCCAACTCACCATTCACCATTCACTATTCACTATTCACTATTCACCATTCACTACTCACCATTCACTATTCACCATTCACTACTCACCATTCACTAATTTTGCTTTTTTACTTTTTAAATTGTTCTACATGCCAAGACCATCAGCAGCCGAATATAGCCCTTTTCAAAAAAAATATATCGACCAAACAAGTGCTTACGACGATGTAAAAATTTGCATCGCACAATCCAACGATCAATTAGCCGATTTTTGGCAATCCATTCCGCCTGAAAAATATGATTTTGCTTATGCCGAAGGCAAATGGACTTTACGCCAAATGGTACAGCACATGATTGATGCTGAACGTATTTTAAGTTTTCGTGCTTTGTGCGTAGCACGTGGAGAAAAACAACCTTTACCTGGTTTTGAGGAAGATGATTATGCCAATAATTCGCATGCTGAACTGCGTGATTGGAACAATTTGGTGAACGAGTTGTTATTGGTTAGGCAAAGCAGTATTTTACTGGTACAATCGTTTACCGACGAGGATTTAGCAAAGGTTGGCATTGCTAACGGAAACCCGACCGGCACAAATGCATTGGCTTTTATTATTGTTGGCCATGCGCTGCACCACCAGCAAATTGTGAAGGAAAGATATTTATAAAACAAGTAATTAGATATTAGTACTAAGTAGTTAGACAAATCAACATTCAGCAATTTTTATTTATTCTTTCGATCAATTAAATACATTGCGATAATAGCTATTGACCAATGATTTATTGACCATTCACTATTCACCATTCACTAATATGAGCGAAGATTTTAACTTGATTATAATTGGCGCGGGTCCAATTGGATTGGCCTGTGCCTTGGAAGCGCAAAAAAATGGCATCAGTTATGTGGTGCTGGAAAAAGGATGTTTAGTCAATTCGTTGTACCACTATCCTATGAACATGACTTTTTTTTCCACCTCTGAACGGTTGGAAATCGGCAATGTTCCGTTTGTATCCATTAGTCCAAAACCTACCCGAAACGAAGCTTTGGAATATTATCGCCGTGTTTCGGTTTCAAATCAATTGAAAATCAATTTATTTGAAGGAGTTGAGAAATTAGCAAAAACAGATTATGGATTTGTAATAACAACCACAAAAAAAACTTACACAGCCAAATATATTATTATTGCCACTGGTTTTTATGATCTTCCTTATGAATTAAACGTACCGGGCGAAAACCTTCCCAAAGTAACGCACTATTATAAAGACCCGCATTTTTATGCCTTCCAAAAAGTAGTGGTGACGGGTGCGCAAAATTCGGGCGTAGACGCCGCCTTGGAAACTTGGCGAAAAGGTGCAGAAGTAACTATGGTAATTAGGGAAAGCGAAGTGGGCAAACGTGTAAAATATTGGGCACGGCCAGATATTGTAAACCGCATCGAAGAAGGTTCTATCAAAGCCTATTTCAACTCAACCATTGCTGAAATAAGAGAATTAGAAGTTGATATTGCAACGCCGGAAGGCTTGATAACCATTGCTAACGATTGGGTAATTGCCATGACCGGCTATCAACCAAACCTTAGTTTTTTAGAGAAAGCAGGGATTGAATTATCTGAAGATTTTCAGCGAAAACCAACTTACAATCCGGCCACACATGAAACAAATGTAACTGGGCTTTATTTGGCCGGCGTAATTTGTGGCGGCATGAACACGCATAGTTTATTCATTGAAAATTCGCGGGTGCATGCGCAAATGATTGTGGCTGATATAGTTATTAAAACATAGAATCAATAAATTTGATTGCTGGCAAGAACGGTGAGACAAAAAGATTCTTATCGCCTTACCGCTCTTTCCGGCAATTTGCTTTATATAAAGACAGCCTGCCATTGACATTAAACTTCTTCCATATCATCGATATTCTCGGTACTTTTTCGTTTGCCGTTTCTGGTACATCTTCGGCCATGCGAAAAAAGTTGGACATTTTTGGTGTCTTGATTATTGCATTTGTAACTTCAATTGGCGGCGGCACCTTGCGTGATTTATTGATCGGCAATACGCCGGTTGCTTGGCTGCGAGATATTATTACTATCGATGTAATTTTAATTGCGTCGTTCATCACTATTTTTTTTGGCACTTATATTACAAAGTTCAACCATACACTGTTTCTTTTTGATTCGCTTGGACTTGGTTTATTTACTATTATTGGCTTACAAAAAGGGATGGAATTAAATTTTCCGCCGGGAATTTGCGTAGCGCTCGGAACCGTAACCGGTTGCTTTGGCGGCGTAGCCAGGGATATTTTATTGAATGAAATCCCGCTAATTTTCAGGAAGGAAATTTATGCTTCGGCATGTATTGCAGGCGGCATTGTTTTTTACGCTTTGCGAATGATGCACTTGCAAAATGTTTGGGATCAAGTTGTTTGCATTTGCGTAATTGTGGTTATTAGGATTGTCGTGGTTCGTTATAAATTGTCGTTGCCATCGTTGTACAAAAAAGGCGGTGAACCACCTAAGAGACTAAAGAAAACCTGAGAAGATGATTGGTTTTTCTTGTTCTTAAGTATCTTAAGTGGTTACAGTAAAGCCCGATATAATTCGTTTACATACGATTTTTTATCTGTTGAACAATATTTATGCAACAAAAATTAAACAACAAACCCTTTGAGCATCGTAACAATTTCATATACGTTATCATTTATTCCTAATTTTTCTTTAACCGTTTAATTTAACTACCTAAGAAACCTGAGAAAACCTGAGAAGAAAATCGCTTTTTCTTAAGTGCTCTTAGGTTCCTTGGGTGGTTAACCTAAAAATACCACATCCCCTGCACCTTCACCTCGCTCCGATGGTTCTTCAAAATTTCATCATTCCCAGTTCCAACCGATGTTTGGTCGGGATAAATGCTTCTTGCAAAACGCAACCAAACCGTTAGTTTTTTGCTCACATCATAATTCAGGTTTACATAATACCGATACCCTTTTAAAAAAGATGGCGGAATGGAATAACTGTACAAAATATCCGATTCGTATGCATATAAACGGCTGTCATAACTATCGCTTTCAAAATATTGCAAGCGGATATTGCCACCGTACGGCTTTGATTTTGGATTATAACCTATTTCCACAAAACCAAGAAAACCTGTTTCAGGCGCATCGCTTTGCTTATCCAGCCAAAGCATTTCTACCCGGCCGTTAAACATAATTTCAGGTGAAATTTTATAAGCCAAATGGGTGCGCCAATTTTGTTGCGGCCGGTTTACGGTAACATGTGCAGGCAAATTGGTACCTGATAAATTAATGGCTTTCGATTCGTTCCGATACCTGGTGTAAACCTGTATTTGCTTATTGGGCTGCCATGTAAATTGTACAAAATATTCGCTACCGTTTGATGGGCGATCAACCCTGTAACGCAGCCATGGAAATGAAAAAACATCGGCATAAGCATCCAAGCGAACCGTTGGTTCCGGGTGCAAACTAAGGCCCATATAAAAGCCATTTTCATTAATAGGCAGCGTACTTTCCGTGAAAGCATTGGCATATAAACTGGCATAACTGCGGGAAATATTCCGATACAATAAAGCAACATCCATCTTAGCATCCAAGCTCGCCAACAAACCATTTACCGTTGCTAAATTGCCATGATTATCGGTTGCCTCTTCACCAAAAACATGCATGTTTTTATAGGTGTAACCATAATCAATACTGGCATTGGTAAGGCTTTTACCAGTAAAATTGAACATGTTATAAGGATACGGATCTTTTTGCAATGGCTTGGAAAACCCATAATGGATAGCGTTGAAACCAATATGCATGCTATTTTTATTATATGATAAATTGCCGCCAAAAGCCAATTGGGCAATGCTGTTTTTATCGGCCAGTTCTGTTGTAGTGCGATGATAACCAGCGTTTTGAATCGATGAAACATAATCATCATTTGTCAAAGTATCCTGCACGCCGTTGGCCGATAATTTTTTGTACGAAACAAAACCAGTTGCCTGCCAATTGTTTTTTTGAACCGTTACACCAACGCCGCGGTGAAAATTAAATTCGCCCGGACTATTGTATGGTCGCAACACGTCGGCTTGCCGTTTAATGGCCATTGCATCAGCACCTTTTCTAAAGGCAAGCGTTTGCCAACTTATTAAACCTTGACCAAGATTTACAGAATAATCGCCCAACGCCAATTGTTTTATCGCACCTATATTTCTTGCAAATAAATGGAAACTATAAAAATCAAAACCCTGTTTTTGGCTGCCTTTAAAAAATTGTTCGCCTGGATCTTTATCGCCCAAAATACCATATTGCAATAAATTTTTGTATTGATATTTATACCGGAACACAATATGTTGCGGGCTTCCCAAATATTTTGGTCCGCTAGAATCGAGTGCTGTAAAGCCTTTCGACTTTTCCAACACCTGCGAAACCCGAAGCAAAACACTTTTTTGTCCGCGTGAAAATCGTTGTTGCATGTCCTCATGAACACTTAATGCACTGCCAACAAATATATAAGGCTTTATTCGCACAATCGTTTCCACATCCCAAAACGGAACGGCTTGTAACTCATAAATACTAATAAATTTTCCCAAGAGCAACCGATAAGCCACAAAACTTTGGATTTGTAAAGGCTTCAAAAAAAGAAAATCTTTTAGGTCACTTTCACTCGCACCATTCAAATCCAATGGATGTTTTTTCCATTCCTGCAATTGTTGTAAATAACTGTCGTCTTCTGTTTCACCATCAGTTGCGGCAGCTAAATCTTCCAATTGTTCTTGCGTTTTTAGGTTGGTCGCGTTTTCTTGCGCAGCAACTTTTTGCAGTGCAACAACAATAAATAATATAGCAAGAATGTATTTTATATCAGTTCGTTTTTTGTTTAAATCAATTCATAGGGCATTGCCTTTAAAATAAGCGGCAATCTTCTTAAAACCCTGACAGGGCAAAAAATACAAGCCCTGTCAGGGTTCTGGCCGTTTTCCATTATTCACTATTCATCTATTTCTATTTTTTATCAGTGCAAAATCTGTGAATCTGTGGCAACTTTTCCAATATCAAACAGCAGCAAAACGCCCGGTGAAATACCAAGCTGTGGATGATAACTGGCGGCAATGTCAATCCGGTAATGTTGAAACGCCAAACCAAAGCCAGCATAAACATTACTGCTTGCCGTTGACACGCCAAGACGCATAAAAAATTGTTTTTGGAATTGGTATTGAAATCCGGCATTTACACCAGCAGGCAAATTTTCTTCCTTTACCATTTCTGCGCTTACATACACTTTGTCGCTGGCATCGTAGCCCATGCCAAAAGTGAATTGAGCAGGTAATTTTTCGCCGCTGTTTTTACCAAACTGGCTACCGGTTGGGTTGTAAATGCCAATGCCGGCATGTACTTTATCCGTTAAATGAAAAATAGCACCAACACTGGCATTAATACTGCTAGCGCTTCCGTAAAAGCCACCAGCCTGCTGCAACGATTGATAATTAAACTGCACGCCAACATCCACATTTTTGGTAACCGACATACCATAACCAAGCGAAAGGGATAATTGATGGTAAACATCCAAACCAAAATAACTGCCGTGTAAAGCAAAAGCACCATGTTGCACCTTCAAGCCAATGGAGGCTGCGTATAAATTAAGTTCAGGTATCAAAAACCTGTTTTCGGCGTACACGCCAAAAGCATTATTTTTTAACTGCGCCAGCGCCGCTACATTATTGCGGGTGGCATATAAATCAACATTTTCCCTGGAGTATGCAGCAAGGCCAGGGTAGCGTGCTGCTACTTGTTGTGTATTGGATTGAGCTGTGGCCGTGATACTTACTACCAGAAAAAGAAAAAATATCTTTTTCAAGTGCGTATAATTAAGGCGGCAAAATAAGTATAAACATTAAACAATTAATAAAACATCGTCGTTATTTATTAATAAATAAAATAACATCATATTTATTTTAAACTTTGGCGTTTGTTTAATGCAATATGGCATGGTTTTTACGTTAATGTACAAAGCTAAATTTATGTATATGAAAAAAATGTTTGGATTAATGGCTATTGGATTGATGATTTTAACAAGTAGCCTACATGCACAAATCAGAAAAATTCCATCCGAGGTTACAGTTGCTTTCCATGCAAAATATCCTGATGCAAAAAATGAATCGTGGGGTGACAAGATTACTGCTTTTGAAGCCAGTTTTAATTTAAATGGCGTTGATTGCAAGTCCACCTTTACATCAAAAGGCGAATGGAAATCATCTGAAAAAACAATTTCACAAGCTGAATTGCCAGCCGCAGTAAAAGATGGCTTCGCTAAAAGCCAATATGGCGAATGGGAAGTAAAATCAATAACTTTTTTGCAAACGAAAGATAAACCTGATCAATATCGCATATATGTTAACCGTGCCGCACTCAACAAAAAATACCTATATTTTAACGTAGAAGGCAAAATGGTTAAAAATTCCCCAACTTTGTAAACTATTATCAATAACTTCAAACATCTTTACCCGTTGATTAGTCAACGGGTATTTTTTTGGGTTTTCTATCACTTTTCAAAACCTTCCATTTTCTATTTTTGTACGATTACCAATAATAAACATATTGAAAGCGATATTCTTATTTTTTGTTTCAAATTTCTTATTCCTTATTTCCAAGGCTCAACCCGATCGTTGGCAACAGCGCATTAAATATGTGATGGATGCCAAACTAGATGTAAACACCAACAAAATAGATGGAAAGCAAACTATTACTTATTTCAATAATAGCCCAGATACATTAACCCGTATTTTTATGCATTTGTATTGGAACGCTTTCCAACCCGGCAGCATGATGGATACCCGCAGCCGCGAATTAGGAAATATTGTGAGGGGCCATGATAAAAACGGGAATGAAATACGTGATTGGGATGCACGTGTGGTGGATAGGATATCAAAACTGAAACCCAACGAAATTGGCTATTGCAAAGTGCTGAATATTAGCATGAACGGTAAAAAACTAGAAACAAAAGAACACGAAACCATTTTAGAAGTAACGTTGGATAAACCCATATTACCAAAATCTTCGGTTGTTTTCAATACAAATTTTGAATGCCAAGTACCGGTTCAAATCCGCCGCAGCGGCAGAAATTCAACTGAGCATATTGCTTATAGCATAAGCCAATGGTACCCTAAAATGGTGGAATACGATTACACCGGCTGGAATGCAAACCCTTATGTAGCAAGAGAATTTTACGGCGTTTGGGGAGACTATGACGTAACCATTTCCATTAATAAAAAATACAAATTGGGCGCTACCGGCATTTTGCAAAACGCTGCTGAAATTGGCTGGGGCTACGATAAAGAAGGAACGCCGCTGAAAAATATTGCTGGCGAAAACCGCATTTGGCATTTTAAGGGCGAAAACATCCACGATTTTGTTTGGGCAGCAGATTCTGCTTACAAACATATTACCAGAAAAGTAGCTAACGGGCCGTTGCTTCATTTTATTTACAAACAGGTAGACAGTGTTGAAAATAAATGGCAAGCCACAGCTGATAGCTGTGCGATGGCTTATCCGTTTATGGCAAAAACATACGGCGCTTATGCTTATCCGTCGTATTCGTTTATACAGGGCGGGGATGGTGGAATGGAATATCCGATGGCAACATTGATAAGAAATTACGGGCTTGTTGCGGCCGTTCACGAATGGAGCCACAGTTGGTATCAAATGATGTTGGGAACAAACGAAAGCTTATACCCTTGGATGGACGAGGGTTTTACGACCTATGCGGAAGACAGAACGATGGGTTGGCTACGCCATATTGATGGGCCAAAAGCTTTTGAAGACACTTATAAAAGCTATATTAATTTAACCAAAAGCCAATTTGACGAAGCTGCTATTACCCATGCCGATCATTTTAATACCAACTATGCTTATAGTATTAGCAGTTATTCGCGTGGTTGTGTATTTATGGAGCAGCTTGGTTATATAGTCGGACAAAAAACGCTGGACAAAATTTTGCTTGAATATTATCGCCAATGGCGTTTTAAGCACCCCAATGCGGATGATTTTGTAAGAGTGGCCGAAAAAACATCGGGCATGGAATTGGATTGGTACAAACAATACCTCATCAATTCTACCAAAACCATTGATTATAAAATAGATAGTCTTTGGATGGAAGATGGTGAAACCGATATACGGCTTGCCCGTGTTGGCAAATTTCCCATGCCAATTGATGTGTTGATGACCTTTAAGGATGGCAGTAAAGAAATGCATTACATTCCGCTGGATATGATGTATGGCGAAAAACCCGCGGAGGATTCTATCCCAAGAAAAATATACCCTGAATGGCATTGGACAAGCCGGGATTATACCATTTCAACCACCCATAGATTAACGGATATTGTAAGGGTAGAAATTGATCCCAGTAAAAGATTAGCTGACGTAGATAGAAGGAATAATGTATTGGAATTAAAATGGTAAGGAAAAAATTGTTAACGATAAAGGCCGCAATTGCGGCCTTTATCGTTAACAATTAAAACATATCCGGCATGCCGATAGGTGCACCCGGCGGCATTTCCAAAGCTGGTTCTGGTACAAACTTATTGGGGTCGTTTTCAAACTCTTTTATTTGCGATAAGCCAAAATAACAAACCGATTTCAATTTAGGTTCGCCAGTTTTTGCATGTTCTTTCATCCAATCAGCTAGCTCATTTATTTCAAGCATCGCTTCGCCGCGAACATTTTCGGCGTTTTTAGGATCGGCGGCCAACGCCAACAAATTCTTCAACACCAAATTATCAACTACAATCTGCAATTCACCCCTGTAACCTTTTTCCAAAGGCGACTGCCATGTTTTTAACATCAAACGATCTAATATTGTTAGTAAACCAGGCTGCTTTTCATCACGGGCATTAAACTCAATTAACCGGGCAGCTCTTTCTCCATTTAATAAATAAGTTAACGTACTGCCAGCGGCGGATTCTGCCGCCGCAATCGGATCAAATGTTGGGCCGGTATGGCCGCCAAACGTTTCAACAGTTGATGGATAACCAGTTGGCCGTGGCGGAATTTTTTGAATCAAGGCTTCTGGCAAGGCCAAGGCATCTGGCGTAATGGTATTTATTAACGCATCAAATGCACGCATTTGTTCAGTCGGTTCAACCATTTTAGTCGGTTCTTGACCATCGTTTTTTAATGCATGCGTAAAATATAAACCACCAACTGATTTTGCAACTGCTTCAACTTGATAACGGTGCAACAAATAAATAGGTACCAACACTTCTTCCAAAGTTGCCATCGGCGCATTTTGTTGGATGGCTTTTTCAGAGAAATTATCCAGTAAATGCCTGCGAACAGCCATCAATTTATCTAGTTGGTCAATCGGGTTTACGCCATCATCCCACTGGTTGCTCAACGGATGCGCCATACCGCCAATATCGGGAATGTATTTGTAACCTTCCTTCAACGTCTCTTTCATTATTTTATCCAAAGCGGCATCTTCGTTTGCATTTTTGCCAAAATCAGAATAACCCCACATAATGGCACGTTTGTCCCAACCACCAATTCCCTTGGCATACACTTCGCTCAAATCAATTGTCCCGTCGGGTTTCATAGTAAACCTTGGAAAAGGATAATCCATTACCGAAGCACGGTCTTTTACGCTGGCCATAAAATTGTGGGTTAAGCCTAGTGTGTGGCCAATTTCGTGAGCCGATAATTGGCGGATACGTGCCAAAGCCATTTCTTCCATTTTTTTGGAGATTGGTTTTCCATCTTCATAAGGTTGCAGCAAGCCTTCAGCAATCAAATAATCTTCCCGGTGGCGATCAGAACCAAGCGTTACCACACCTTTGATGATTTCGCCGGTACGTGGATCAATGTAAGAGGCCCCGTAAGAAAATGCACGAGCCGGCGTTCCCGAACGGGTTACCCAGTTGACTACGTTGTAACGGATGTCCATTGGGTCTGCGCCTTCGGGCAAAGTTTTTACTTGAAAAGCATTTTTAAAACCGGCAGCTTCAAAAGCCTGGTTCCACCAAGCTGCACCTTCCATTAAAGCTTTTAAAATGATAGGCTGTGCGCCTTTATCTATGTAATAAACAATTGGTTCAACAGGCTCACTTACCGCCGCTGTTGGATCTTTTTTTATCAACCGATGACGTACAATAAAACGTTTGGTCATTGGTTCGCTCATGGGTGCTGAAAAATCTAAATAGCTAAAATCATTAAAACCAGAGCGTGGATCAAATTTTCGAGGCGTAAAGTTACTATCAGGCAATTCCACAAATGACTGGTGCATGCGTAAAGTAACTGATGTAGGATCTGGCGCAACGCCGCCGCCTCTTCTGCCAAAACCACCGCCACCGGCGCTACCACCTGCAAAGGTTATCAAGGCTTCAAACTCGGTATTTTTTGGAAAATTTTTGGTATTGTCCATTAAAATGGCAGAACGGGTATCATCAAACCGATAGCCAGCAGCTGCTGCACCGCCGCCACGACCACCAGCCGAAGCTGCACTACCTGGATTGGCACGGCCAGAACCGATATTATCGCCCACGTGCATTGCATCACGCACAATAAAAGGCGTTAAATCAATCAATACTTTATCGCCTTCCATCGCCACAGGCGAAAAGCCGAATAAAATAGATTGCGAAAATGCGTCGACCACATCTTGCTTTTCGTCGGCATTGCCGTTCACAGATCTTGCATTGTAATTGGGTTGCAATAAAAAAACTTTAGGCCCAACTTTTATAAACTTCGCAATTACCGCAGATGCCTGCCCACGTTCGGGACCGCCGTTGCCAACACCTTCGGGCAAAGCACTATAATACAAAAACTCTTTGTTAAACTGGTCGATCTCCAAATAAATCTTACCCGATTTTTCATCGTAATAAAAATTGTAAAACCCCTCATACTTTTTGGTATTTTGGGTAATGGAAGAAATTGTTGCCGCGGGACGGGTTTCACCTCCGCCCCTTGCGTTACCACCTTCGCCGGTTGTGCGCTGGCCAAAAGATAGCGCCACTATGCCAGCCATGGCAGTGGTAATCATGGTTTTCTTTAGCTTCATATTTATAGATTGGTTTTAGTTTAGTTGAGAGTTAAGAATTATGAGTTATGAATTATAAATGAAGAATTGTCAATATAATATGAATACACTTACTTACTCGAGTGTATAATTCATAACTCTCAATTCTTAATTAATAATTATTATTGCCCAAGTGCTGCAAGGGTCTTGCGTGCGTTTGTTTACGGCAATCAATCTGTAGGAATTATTTCACACTCACAACTAACCAGAGTGTATGTTTTAATTAAAATATCGGAGTTTCAAATATAAATTATAAAGCGGTATGGCTGTTAATAAATTGATAACAAACCTATTTTTATATACAGACGGTAATTTGTAAAAATGAAGCTTTCTTACTGTGGAAAGCAAAAAAAGCCGCCAAAAAGTTTTATTAAAATCTTAGGCGGCTTTAATAATCATAAATACTTAGTCGCAAATAAGGTCAACCACCTTGCTTGTGAAATTTTAGCGTTGCACTAAATTAAAGGTGGATGACCTTGTAACGAGTTTTCATTTTTTTCTTATTCCTTATTTTTTTTCCTTATTTCTTATTTCTTATCTTATTACAACATTTTTATTTTAATATTCCGCCATTGGCTGGAACCTGGATGTTCTTGCAGGGCAATTTTACCTTTAGCTACTTTGGCAAAGTTGGCAAAAGCCGGATCTTTAAACTTGCTTTTGGCCACCATATCGTTCCATTCTTTGCTACCAATTTGCCCATCATAAGTGGTTATACCATTTAGTATTAAAGTAAGATGACCCTTGTTTTGAATGATTTTTGCATGATTCCATTCTCCAACGGGCACTGGTTTTGAAACGGTTGCATCGCCATGCATATCGTACAAACAGCCGGCCAAATGGGTTTGTTTCTTGTTATCGTCCGCATCAATATTGTCAAGCACCTGCATTTCTGGGCCTGTCATATAAGTGGCTTTATTTTCGGGTGCTTCTTGTATGTCGAAAATAATACCGCTGTTGCCGCCTTTCGAAATCTTCCATTCCAAGCTCAGCTCAAAGTTTTCAAACGATCCGTTGGTTACAATATCGCCGCCGCCTTCTTTTGGTTGGCTTGGGTCAAATACAATTGCCCCATCTTTTACTTGCCATTTACTGCCAACCGAATCTTTTAGGTAAGTATGCCAACCTTTAGTCGATTTTCCATCAAACAATAATTTCCAGCCTTCCTTTTTTTCTTCTGTAGTTAAAGTATTGGGGCTTTGTGCTGCAACGGCGCCGCTTAAAACTGTAAAAACAATAACAATAGCAAGCAATTTTTTCATATACACTTTTTGAGGACGAAAATTAAGCGATTCTCATTTGTTATCAACAGAAAACCAGCTAATAATTATCTTATATCAGGCATACCAAACTTTCCATCATGCCAAGAATACAGGCAGAAAGATCAATTTTAGCTTGAGCTATTTTTATAAATGCCAATATATGTTGGTCCGCTACACAGTTTTACGATTTTGCTTCAATATAAAAACAGCGTTTGTCGCTATTTCTATTTCTTTTAATAAATTTTTTCTATTAAAACGTAAAAACATTTTTTATAATAATTAAAAAATGTTTGTAAAAAATAGCCGATTCTACATTTTTCGCATAGAGAAAACACCTTTTCACATAACAGATTTCCCCAAATTTTTGTGTTTGGGTACTTTTGATTTAATAAATAAAATAGTAGCGAGTAACTATAATCCTTAAATCTAAACCAATCCATTAAAAATTGAAACTATGAAAAAAATATTAATCGTTAGTAGCCACCACATTACAGCTTTCGGATTGGAGTTATTGTTGAAATCTAAAAATGCAACATTTGAAATTGAAACAGTTAGCAGTGGCAAGGGTGCCCTTGAGCATTTATCAGCATCTAGCAACATCGAGTTATTGATTACCATTTTAGACCCTAATACAGTGGAGTTTGCTTCGCAAGTTTTAAAAGCAACCCCTGGCATGCGCATTTTGGCCGTAACCAGCAATATTGGCATGAACAATGTACAAAGACTTTATGGCAACGGCATAAAAGGCGTGGTAGATATCACCAACTCATCAGATGTAATTGCACATGCTGTGGAAGAAGTAATAAGCGGACAAACTTTTATGGAAGAGAAGTTCAAAAACTATTTGCTACAAACCCCTGGCACTGTTACCATGTCTAGGCCATTTGATATATTGACAAAACGTGAAGAAGAAGTAATCGGGTTAATGCTTAAAGGTAAAAAAATGGGGGAAATATCGCTGAGCATGAATTTAAAACCTAGTACCATCAGTACATTCAAAACAAAAATTTATGAAAAATTGGGCGTTAGTAGTGTATTGGAACTGAAAGAAGTTTATGCACCCCAATTTTAAGTTATAATAAGGCATTTTAAATAATGGTTGTGTGGAAAAGCAGTTGTGAAATCTTCACACTGCTTTTTTCATTTCTTAACTATATTTTTATAATTAAGGTGATGCTTTTGATTATTAATCACTAAATTACCTGTATATAAATTGTATGGATAAAGTTTATTAAGAAACCCAAAATAAAAGATAAGAAATTAAGCAGCAGCACCTTTTTCAACTTGCGGAAAAGGGTTGGAGGATTTTTCCACCACCATTTTATATTTTTCCATATCTAGTTCTTTCTCGCTTTTGGCAATAATAACCGTGGCAATAGTGTTGCCAATGAAGTTAATAATAGCCCGGCCTTCGCTCATAAACCTATCCACGCCAATTAACAAAGCCAAACCTTCCAGCGGAATAACCTTTAAAGCCGACAATGTGGAAGCCAACACTATAAAACCACTGCCCGTAACACCGGCGGCACCTTTGCTGGTAAGCAATAAAATACCTATTACCGTTAATTGCTGGCCCAGCGAAAGATTGATGCCAAACACCTGCGCCAAAAAAATAACGCACATGCTTAAATAAATAGTGGTGCCATCTAAATTAAAACTATAGCCAGTTGGGATTACCAGCCCAACCACTTCTTTTTCGCAACCCGCCTCTGTTAATTTTTGCATTACGGAAGGTAGCGCAGCTTCGCTGCTGCTTGAGCCAAGTACAATTAATATTTCTTCTTTTATATAACCTAATAACTTCCAAAGGCTAATACCATTGTATTTGCAAACAAGGTTTAGCACCACAAATATGAAAACAATACCTGTTAAATAAAAAGTTAGCAATAGTTTACCCAACACTGCAAGTGTGCCAAAACCAAACTTGCCAATAGTATAGGCCATTCCGCCAAAAGCCCCAATGGGACTCAACTTCATGATTATTTTTAGGATGTTGAAAAGTATTTTGTTGATTTTTTCGAAACTTATAAGAACGCTACTTCCGGCAGCCCCTAAATGTTTTAACCCAATGGCAAACAAAATACTAAAGAATAATATCTGCAAAATATCGCCTTTGGCAAAAGCATCAAAAACATTGGCCGGAACAATGTGAGAAAAGAATTCACCCCAATTTAAATCCTTAGCGCCAGTGGTAATTTGAGCCACTTGTTCGTTGGTGCTTGGTGTATAATGTACGCCGACACCGGGTTTTAATACATTGGCAGTAATTAATCCAATAATCAGCGCCAGTGTAGTTACTACTTCAAAATAAATAAGTGCTTTCAGCCCCACCCTACCAACTTTTTTCATGTCGCCGGCACCAGCCACGCCTGAAACAATGGTAAAAAAGATGACTGGCGCTATCACCATACGAATCATGTTGATGAACGTTTCGCTAATAAGTTTTGCAGTAGGTGCAAAAGCTGGAAATATCCAGCCCACCCATACGCCCAACACAATACCAATTAATACCTGTATGTAAAGTATCTTCAAATATTTCATCAATTTTGTCTTTCTGATTATTTTTTCTGATTGATTTTAATTACGATCACTGCTTGTTTACATTCTGAAACTGACAACTTGAAACTTGTTTCTCGAACCTTGAAACTTGCGTCTTGCTGCTATCTTTTCACCCTTGGATCTACCACACCATAAAGCACATCAGCCAAAATATTTACCAGCACAAAAAATACGGCGGTGACCAACACGCTGCCCATCACCACGGGAAAATCCAATTTCTCCAATGCGTCAACCGTTACTTTACCCATGCCTTTCCATCCAAAAATATACTCTACAAAAAAAGCTCCCGCCAATAATTCTGCAAACCAACCTGTAATGGCGGTAATAACCGGATTTAAGGCATTGCGCAGCGCATGTTTCCAAATAACGGTTTGTTTACCAAGGCCTTTTGCATAAGCTGTTCTTATATAATCTTGTTTTAGCACATCCAACATGGCGCTTCTGGTTAGTTGGGCTATAATAGCCAATGGCCTGATACCCAATGTAATAGCTGGCAAAATCAAATTCTTTAATTGCCAAACTTTACCAGTAAACGGATCAAGATCAAACAAACTCCCTGTCATGGAAAGGCCGGTATATTTTGATAAAACGAGGCCAAAAACATATGCAATCACGATGCCCATAAAAAAAGATGGGGCTGAAATACCAATAATACTCGTGAAAATAGCGGTCGTATCCATCCAAGTTCCTTTTTTAACAGCAGCTAAAACACCTAGCGCAATACCAATTACAGTGGCAATAAACATGGCTGCCAAAGCCAGCAATAAAGTACCAGGCAATGCTTCTAACAACACCTCGCCCACTGGTTTTTTAGTTTGATAACTACGGCGTAAATAAGGTTCTTTCAATCCAAATTTAGTTTTGCCGCCAATAAAAAAACCATGTAGTTGTTTGTTATCGATATCTGCTTGCGTAGCAAAACCAATAGGTGAAACATCATTTAAATACAAAACAAATTGCTTCCATTTGGGCTGGTCTAAATACAATTCCTTGCGGATATTATCCATTGTTTTTTTATCGCCCGTTTGTCCAAGGGTCATGCGCACGGGATCTCCGAAACCTTGGAACAGAAAAAAAACCACGACAACTACCCCAGCCAGTACCAAAACACCGTACAATATTTTTTTTAAGAAGAAACGGAGCATGTGGTAAATGTAAGATTTTGGGATGATTGCCACTGATTCACAGATTGAACACAGAAAATATTTTTTGAAAGTGTATACAAAATATTGTTGATGAGTAATGATTTTATATTGCCACAGATTCACAGATTAAAGCACAGAAAATATTTTTTGAAAGTGTAAACAAAATATTATTGGTGCAGTAATGATTTTGTTCAGTTCTATATTGCCACAGATTCACAGATTAAAGCACAGAAAGATTTTTTGCACATAATGATTTTGTTCAGTTCTATAATTCATTGCTTTTATTAGTGTTAATCTGTGAATCTGTGGCAAACTTTATTCTAACCCTGTGAATCTGTGGCAACATCGGAATTTTTTGTGAAAACAGTGAACTACGCTATATTTTTTACCGATATTTGCTATCCCGTTTTAATTAAATAAACGGATAATGCCATGAAGGATTTTTCATATATTAGTAACCAGCACCCGGCTTATATCGAAAGCCTGTATAATGATTTCACTAAGGACCCTTCCAGTATCGACCCCGAACTGAAGAAATTTTTTGAGGGATTTGATTTTGCTGTATCAACTGTAAAGCCAAGCAACGGAACCGCAACGAACAGCCAAACAAAAGCCTCAAACGGAGTAGCAGCAACGGTTTCAGCACCACCTGCTGATATTGATTGGATGCATGAAATACGTGCATACCGCATGATTTTGGGCTATCGGAACAAAGGCCACTTATTGGCAAAAACAAATCCCATCCGCACCCGAAAAGACCGTGGAGCTAACGTAAACTTAACTTTTTATGGTTTTACCGAAGCTGATTTGGGAAAAACTTTTTATGCTGGCAACCTTATCGGACTTGGGCCAACCACGCTACAAAATATCCTTGATTTCCTAGAAAAAACCTACGCTAACCACGTTGGTATTGAATTTAAATACATCAGCGACCAAGAAAAGGTAGATTGGCTGACCAATGAAATCGAAAAGAAATTCAACGACCCCATCCCACTTCCAAAGAAAAAAAGGATTTTGGAGAAATTGAACCAAGGGGTAATGTTCGAAAAGTTTTTACACACCAAATACATAGGCCAAAAACGTTTTAGCTTGGAAGGTGGCGAAACCACTATTGCGGCGTTGGATGCTATCATTAATACCGCCTCTGAAAATGACGTAGAAGAAGTGGTATTGGGCATGGCGCATCGTGGTCGTTTAAATATTTTGGCCAACATAATGGGCAAAACTTACGAACAAATTTTTAGCGAATTTGAAGGAAAATCTATTCCAGATAGCACCATGGGCAGTGGTGATGTGAAATACCACCTTGGTTTTAGCACCCAAACTGAAACCACCACTGGCAAGATCATTAACTTAAAATTGGCACCAAATCCTAGTCACTTAGAGGCCGTAAACCCGGTGGTGGAAGGTTTTGCAAGGGCTAAAGCTGATGTATTGTACAGCAGTGACTACGATAAAATTTTGCCGATTTTAATACACGGCGATGCTTCTGTGGCTGGCCAAGGCATTGTGTATGAAGTATTGCAAATGAGCAAGTTGCAAGGTTATTATACTGGTGGAACTATCCATTTTGTGATCAATAACCAAATTGGTTTTACTACCGATTTTGTGGACGCACGCAGTTCCGATTATTGTACTTCGTTGGCTGCAACTGTTCAGGCACCGGTTTTCCACGTAAACGGCGATGATGCCGAAGCAGTTGTAAAAGTATCTGAAATTGCTACCCGCTACCGCCAGCAATTTAATAGCGACGTGTTTATTGATATGGTTTGTTACCGCCGCCATGGCCACAACGAGGGCGACGATCCTAAATTTACCCAACCTGGTTTGTATGCTTTGATCGAAAAACATCCAAATCCACGTGAAGTGTATGCCCAATATTTGTTGCAACATGGCGAAAGCGATGCCCAAGAATTGGCAAAAGACATGGAGAAAAAATTCTGGGCCGATTTACAAGAAAGGTTGGATGAAATAAAACAACAACCACTTCCATATTCTTATCAATCGCCCGAATTGGTTTGGAAAAGCCTTCGGAAAGCAACGCCAACCGATTTTGACCAAAGCCCCGTTACGGCGGTTGAGCAAGATAAATTGGTAGATGCTTTCAACAAAATAATGAAATGGCCAGAAGGTTTTCAACCATTGAAAAAGGTAGAAAAACTGTTAAATGATAAAGTAAAATTATTTAACGACGAGCAAAAATTTGACTGGGCAACTGGCGAATTGTTGGCTTATGCCACAATTGTGGCCGAAGGAAAAGACGTACGCATGAGTGGCCAAGATGTTCAACGCGGTACGTTCAGCCATCGCCATGCTGTGCTTCGCGATGAAGTAACCGACCAATATTATAACCGCCTTAGCAATATGGGCGAAGGGCAAGGTAAATTCCGCATTTTCAATTCTTTATTGAGCGAATATGGTGTTTTGGGTTTTGAATATGGTTATGCCATGGCCAACCCAGAAGCATTGGTAATTTGGGAAGCACAATTTGGCGACTTCGCCAACGGCGCACAAACCATTGTAGATCAATTTATTACATCATCGGAAGTAAAATGGCAACGCATGAATGGCATTACCATGTTATTGCCGCACGGTTACGAAGGCCAAGGGCCAGAACACAGTAGCGCCAAATTGGAACGCTTTTTACAACAATGCGCCGAATTGAACATGCAGATAACCAATATTACAACTGCTGCCAATTTCTTCCATTTGTTGCGCCGCCAATTGGCAAGGCCATTCCGCAAACCGCTCATTAATTTTAGTCCAAAAGCAAACTTGCGTTTGGCTGGTAGTTATAGCCACATCAGCGAATTTGTACATGGCGGTTTTAAAGAAGTGATTGATGATACGGCTGCACAAGCGGTACCTGCCGGCATTAAAAAAGTATTGTTTTGCAGTGGTAAAATTTATTTTGATTTATTGGCTAAAAAAGAAAAAGATAGCAAAAACGATGTGGCCATTATCCGCATCGAACAATTGTATCCTTTACCATTGAAACAAATTGAAATTTTGTACAAAAAATACAGCAATGCCACTTGGTTTTGGGTACAAGAAGAGCCGTTGAACATGGGTGCAGCTTCGTTTTTGCAAATGAATTTAAAAAGCGTAAACTATGGAATCATCAGCCGTAACCCAAGCGCAGCAACGGCTACAGGTTATGCTAAAGTTCACGCACAGGAACAAGCTGAAATTGTAGAAACGGCTTTTGGGATTTAGGAAATCCTGATTAAGACAAAATAAATAGGCATGGCTACTTCAAAGTACCATGCCTATTTTATTTATGGACATTTATCTATATTTGGCGTTCACTTTTAAATAAGCGTCTTAAACTGTTATGTCAAACCACAAGTTATTGATTCTTTTTCTTACAATTTCTCTTAACTACTCTAATTTATTTGCCAAAAATTCAATTGACACGACAACTGTTTATTATACTGCCAATTGGCAGCCCACTCATTTTTTGGCTACTGCCTACTACAGCAAACAATGGGTTGAAAATGGGTTGTATTTCAGGAACGATTATTACTACCCATCGATGATTTTACAAATGACTGGTAGCTATTCCGATACAACAAAAAAGGTTAAAGAAGGACTTTTTGTTTATTATTATGGTAACGGTGTAAAAAAAGATTCTACATTTTTTAAAACCGGCAAAGAAGAGGGTATTTCAATAGGCTGGTATGAAAATGGACAACTTGCTAACAGGAATAATTATAAAAAAGGCATTTTAATCGATACTTCTTATAGTTATTACTACAAACCAACTTCGATGGGACATCCACTCGAAAGAACAATTTGCGACGAAAAAGGCAATGGGTCAACAAAGTTTTTTTCAGAGGATGGTAAGGAAACAGGCGGCGGTAATATGGTGGGCGGTAAAAAAAATGGCAAGTGGACATTTGTGGATAAAAATGGCATCGTTTCACAAATGCTTGTTTATGAAATGGATAGCGTGATGCAGATCACAAATTTTGACGAAAACGGTAAACTTGAAACCGTAAATAAAACATTGAAAAAGGCAGCGGAATTTCCTGGTGGTTTGAAAGGATGGAGAAGATTTTTGGAAGAAAATCTGCAATATCCGAAATACCTCAAAGAAAAGGTATACAAGGGGTTATCAGGATTTCCCTTATCGTCAATAAAGAAGGAAATGTAACAGACTATAAAGTGTTAGGTCATCCGGACAAAGATCTTGCTCAGGAAGCATTGAGAATTATGTCCATATCACCAAAATGGATACCTGCGGTTCAACATAATAGAAAAGTTACCTATCGGTTTATGCAAACAGTTACTTTTCAGCTACAATAAATTTTCATCTCACATCTAAAAATACCACCAAAAAAACGCCATCGACAAAATCCCCGTCAACATTAAAAACTTTATTTGCTTACTCAGTTTTGAATAATCAACAGTAGCCTGAGCAATATATAATTTCTTCAAAATAAACAACAACGGAACGGTTACAGCAATAAGTATGTACCCAGCAAACATCCACCACCCAAACTGTACTACATAAAATTGGGTGATGAAAAGTGCACCGACCAGTACAGTAATCCAAACGGCAGTAAATATTTTAGAAGCCGGTATGCCCCAAACAATGGGCATGGTACGGCAACCTTCCCGCCTATCGCCTTCCACATCTTCCATGTCTTTTATTACTTCGCGGATGAGCGAAATAATAAAAGCAAAACCACCGTACATGGCCGCCACCCTAAATAACTTGGTAAGCGCCAGTGCCTGTGGCGTTTGTCCGTGGTAACTTGTTTGCCACCACTGCGGCGATTCAGCCAAATAAATTACCAACACGCTCCATGCCGTAAGCAACGAAATAAGGATGTTGCCGATTAAAATCCTGCGCTTATAAGTGGTGGAATAAACCCACAATGCCAACACGCAAACCAAGTTGGTAAAGCCTATGGCAAAAAAACGGTCGCCTAGTTTATAACTGGCAATAAAGCTTAATACAACGCCTACAAAGGATAAAATAAAATGCCAAGTAATAGCCTGCCGGCGACTAATATTTTTGCCGATCACCATTTTATCAGGCTTGTTTACCAAATCTATATTAAAATCAAAATAATCGTTGATAATATAACCAGCCGCCGCAATAAGAACAGATGCAAAACATAAAACAATAAAAATTGCATGACCAAGATTGGGTGTTAATCTTGCCTGATGAAATAATGGAATAACCACGGCATAATTAAATAATGCCTGGGTAAGTGCAATAAAAACCAAATTTGGCCAGCGGATGAGTTTGAGAAAGGGTTTCATTTTTTTGGTGAAATAATTTAATAAAAATTAGTTTGGCTGAATATACCGCAAATCTATGCCAAAAGACTAGCCGATCATCACTTCGGCAAGCCTATCATCATATCGCCTATATCTCCATTATTTTTTTGCTTAAAAATGCGTACACTTCTTGTAGATCAGAATAATTTTCCAACAACTGAATATGCTTTTCGATAGTTGGCAAATCTCGCCGAATTGCAGGACCAGTCTGCATTTCGGCGGCGTGGTGGATTTGCAACCGATCCGCAACTTCTGCAATTAATGGTTGCAACATTTTAAATGGAATATTTTCTTTTTGACAATATTTATCAGCCAAAGAATACAAATAGTTGGTGAAATTTGATACGACCACCGCTGCTAAATGTAATTTTAAGCGTTCATCATCACCCGCTTTTTGTACGGATGAACTGATGGTTTTTGCAAGGCCGGCAATGGTTGAAATTACGTCAGCAGAGCTGCCATCTACCAAAAATGGTATATTTTGATAATCGGTTTTTTCTTTGCGCAAGCTTTGCAAAGGGTATAAAACACCAAAATTAATTGCCGCATCTTTTAAAACGTTTTTTGAAACCGATCCTGCAGTATGCACTAAAATGCCTTTTTGCAAATGCATATTTTTTGCAGCTTCTGGAATGGCCGAATCGTTCAAAGCCATCAAATAAATATCAGCTTCTTCATTTAATTGTTGCCAATTATTTATAGGTTCAGCAGCTAAATGATTAGCTAAAAAAATAGCAGTTGATAAATTTCGATTGTAAACCTGAAGTATAGTATGGCCAGCGTTTTTGATCATTCTTCCTAAAACGGTAGCAACATTGCCTGAACCGATAATGGAGATTTGCATAGTGATAGATTGATAATTTGTTTATTACTTTTTTATTAATCGAAAACTAGCTAAATTCTAGCATCCAGTGCAAAATCTGTGAATCTGTGGCAACCAACATAGATTTGCAACAAATTTATGTAAACCTCAATCGTTTCAATGCCGCATCATTTGCCCAAGGTTATTCGTTTGGCCATAAAATATTACAGTACACAATTAAGGATAATGGCGGCAGTTTCTAAAAAATGGGCAGCAAAAAAAGCAATCGATATATTTATAAAGCCACACCCAGCGCCAAAACTATCAAACCCGCCAATTTTTGATAAGGCAAATAAATTGTATTTGGTCTCCGGAGGCTTTAAAATGGTGGGGTTTGAATGGCTAAGCGAAACTGCCAACCCTAAAACCTGTTTGATTTTACATGGTTTTGCAGGCAATTGCCGAAAGTTTAACGTGTATGTACAACCCTTACTGGATAAGGGTTACAACGTTATTATGTATGATGCACCGGCACATGGCAATAGTGAAGGCAAATATTTATTCGCCTTAAGTTATTCGGTTGCCATTAAAGATATGATTGCCAAACATGGTGCTTTTGACGCTTATATTGGCCATAGCCTTGGCGGCCTTTCTATTATGTTGGCTATGGAAAATTTGGATTGGATACCCCCATCCTCTAAGGAAGGGCAAAGTGAGCCTAAAATTGTTTTATTGGCTCCCGCTACCGAAAGCACTACTGCTGCAGACATTTTTTTCACCTTTTTAAACTTAGATAAAGGTGTAAGAAAATATTTCAACCAATTGGTAATCGATAAAAGTGGTTATCCGTTGGAATGGTTTTCCATTTCACGCATATTACCCAACAGTAAAGCACCAATTTTATGGGTACACGATCATGATGACCCCACTACGCCCATAAAAGATGTGGAACCATTAATAAACAATCATCCTAAAAACGTTGAGTTTTATTTAACAACAGGACTTGGCCACAGTAAAATTTATCGTAATAAAAAAGTGGTACAGAAAGTTGTTAACTTTTTATCCAATAATTAACAACCTATTTTTTAACTAAAACAGCAAAAAATAGTCCTTAACATCTTTTAACTCCATCCAGTTTTAATATTTTTTGCAACATTGTTGAAATTAATATATTTGCAACATTGTAACAAATAAATCCAAATGAAGAAATTAGCAGCCTTATTATTATTAGCATCCCCCATTTTTGTTGTTAAAGCGCAAACAAAAAGTGAAACAAAAAAAACAACAGTAAAACGTACATTTTCTGGAACAGTGATAGACGCCGCAACCGGCAAACCTTTGGCTGGCGCAACAGTACAAGTATTGGATTTAAAACTTGGTTTGATTACTGACACATCTGGCAATTTCAGGTTTCAAAATTTACCTGTCGGCAATTTTTTAGTTGGAATTAATTTTATTGGCTACAAACCAATTTCTAAAACTGTTTCTTTCAACAACGATGTAAAACAAAATTTTAAACTTGAGCAAAGTTATGCCGAGGCAAACGATGTAGTTGTTACCGGCCAGTCTAAAGCTACGCTTATAAAAAGAAGCCCGGTGCCGATTGTAGCGGTTTCTCATACTTATCTAGCGGAAAATTTAAATACCAATGCCATCGACGCATTGGTTAAAATTCCGGGCGTTAGGGCGGTAACTACCGGGCCAAACATCAGCAAACCGTTTATTCGCGGCCTTGGTTATAACCGCATTTTAACCCTTTTTGACGGCGTACGACAAGAAGGCCAACAATGGGGCGATGAACATGGAATTGAGGTAGATGCTTATAATGAACAACGGGTTGAAATCATTAAAGGTCCGGCCAGCTTAAGTTACGGCTCCGATGCGTTGGCCGGTGTGGTAAATATTATTCCCACTCAACCTGCATCGGAAGGCAAAATGATTGGCGATGTAACCACCGATTACCAATCAAACAACAAATATATTGGCGGTTCGGCTATGCTTGGCGCCACCAAAAATGGGCTGGAATGGATGGGGCGCATTTCGCATAAAGAAGCCGTGGATTACCAAGACAAATACGACGGCCGCGTTTTTGGAACCGCATTTAAAGAAACAGATGCAAATGTTGCTGTTGGTTTGCACCGTAGTTGGGGCTATTCGCACCTAAATTTTGTTTTGTTTAATGACATTCAAGAAATTCCCGATGGAAGTAGAGACAGTGTTACGGGACGATTTACCCGCCAAATAAGTGAGGCCGATACGGTTCGACAAATTGTTTCCCAACACGATTTAAATAGTTACAAAATAGAGCCGCTGCACCAACATGTGCAACATTACCGGTTGTATTGGAGCAATAATTTTATTTTAGGTAACAGCCAATTGGCCGTAAATTTTGGCTATCAATACAGCCATCGGCAGGAATTTAGCCATCCGGTGCTATCCAGTATTCCCGGCTTAAACCTTAAGTTGAACACCTACACATATGATGTAAAATATCATCTCCCAGAAAAAAACAATTGGGATGTAAGCACCGGTATCAACGGGATGTACCAAACTAATAATACGTTGGATGGCACCGAATTTATTATTCCTAATTACCACCAATTCGATGTCGGCGCTTTTTTAACCGCTAAAAAATCAATCGGCAAATTAGATTTAGCGGGTGGCATTCGTTACGATGTGCGAACTTTTAAAAATGACCAATTGTACACGGGAACCAATCCTGTTACGGGTTTCGATATGCCAGTTTATAACGCTGATACCGTTGGGTCAAGCAAAATTTTCTCCAATTACAGTAAAACATTTTCTGGGGCTTCGGGCAGTTTGGGAGGAACCTATAATTTCAATGAAAAATTTTCCCTCAAAGGCAATCTTTCCCGCGGCTTCAGGGCGCCAAATATTGCGGAGATTTCTGCAAACGGCGTTCATCCCGGCACCGATATTTACCAGATTGGCAATCCGAATTTTAAGCCAGAATTTAGCTTCCAACAAGATTTGGGTTTTGCCTATTCATCTAAAACCGTGGTCGTAAATGTTGATGTATTTAATAATATCATCGATAATTATATTTACAACCAAAAATTAACTAATCCCGACGGTAGTGATTTGGTATTGGTTCCAGGCAATCAAACATTCCAATTTCAGGCGGCCAAAGCGCATTTATACGGTGGCGAAGCAAGCATTGATATTCATCCGATTAAGAGGCTACATTTTGAAAATAGCATTTCTGTAGTGTATGGCGATAATAAAGGCGTAGCTGGAAAAACTGTTTCCGACAGTGCAAAATATCTTCCATTTATTCCACCAACGCATGGCATTTCTGAATTACGGTTAGATTTTAGTGATAAAGATCTTCATTTTACAAAAGGTTTTGTAAAAGTGGAAGCCGAATATTTTGCTGACCAAAACAGAGCATACATTGCTTATGGCACAGAAACCAGAACCCCTTGTTACACGCTTATCAATGCTGGCCTTGGCGGTACTTTCAACAATAAAAAAGGGAAACCATTTTGCAGTATGTATTTATTGGCCAACAATATTTTTGATGTTGCTTACCAAGACCATTTAAGTCGCTTAAAATACTTTATCGATAATCCGGGTAATTTACCAAACAAAACGGGCATTTATAATATGGGAAGAAATTTGAGTATAAAATTGGATTTCCCGTTAAACTTTGATTTGTAGGACTAAGAAATTCTAAAGAAGAAATTCCAAATTCCAACAATGTTAAATGACACTCAAGTATTTAACATTGTTGGAATTGGAATTTTTATATTTGGCGTTTTAAGGCTTTATTATGGATACATTAAAAAATGCTTTCAAACAATCAGCAAAATATTGGATAATCATTTTCCTTTTTTTGCTAGCTGCACTTATTTATTTATTGACCCAACCTAAAGCGGATGGTTTTTTGCGGTTAACGCCATTCCATGCAATACCGTTCGACTATTTTTTTACGGTGTACACTTATTTTGGTGATGGTATTTTTATTTTAAGCTTGGTGGTTATTTTATCTTTTGCAAGAAAAAAAATTTTGGCTCTAGCCATATTGCTTTCCTATTGTTTATCGGGCATTATTGCACAAATTTTGAAAAATATTTTCCCTATGCCGCGGCCTTTTGTTTATTTCCGCTCTTTGGGAAAAGCTATTTACAACATTCCTGGCGTAACACTTACCGCTAGTCACGCCAGTTTTCCATCGGGCCACACTACTTCTGCTTTTGCATTGCTTACCGTTTTGCTATTGGTTTTCCCGAAAAACAAGTGGAATATATTATTTATTTTTTTAACGATATTGGTCGGCTATTCGCGTATGTATTTAAACAATCACTTTTTGTTTGATGTTTTTAGTGGCTCAATTATTGGCATCATTGGTGGAATCGCGGCGGTCGAGCTATCAAAAAAAATTATTGCGGCCAAACCGCAGTGGTTTTTAAAATAAAGGCAACCTTTTATGTTTTTATTCGTTTTTGAAAAACTACAATCCAATTAAAATCCAAAAAAAATATGCACCGCAAAGACTTTCTTCGTAATTCAGCCCTTGTAACGGCTGGTATTTCATTGTCCAATAAATCTTTATTTGCTAGAAATTTTCAATATCCTACCCCTTACAAAATGAAAATGATACGCAACGATATTGGCATTTTTACCGAAAAAGGTGGAACTATTGCTTATTTGCTCGGCAAAGATGGAATTGTGGTAGTTGATTCTGAATTTCCGGAACAGGCAAATCATCTGATTGATGCGCTAAAAAAACAATCCAATGATTCTTTTAAATTACTCATTAATACGCATCATCATGGCGACCATACCAGTGGCAATATTGCTTTTAAAGGATTGGTTACCAACGTAGTAGGTCATACTAATTCTAAAATTAACCAACAAAATGTAGCCGTTAAACAAAAAACTGAAGCGCAGCAATTATACCCCGACATTACTTTTGATGAGACTTGGCAAAAAAATATGGGCAAAGAAAATATTAAAGCTTACTACTTTGGCGCAGGGCATACCAATGGCGACGCCATCATTCATTTTGCACATGGCGATATTGCACATGTGGGCGATTTGGTTTTTAACCGCCGCCATCCTTATGTTGATAGAACCGCCGGTGCCAGCATTAAAAATTGGATCACCGTATTGGATAAAACCCTTGCTACTTTTGATGATAAAACAATTTTTATTTGTGGTCATGCCCTTGATCCAGAAAAAATAATCATAAATAAAGATGATATTAAAGCTTTTCAAAACTATTTACAACAAGTGCTGGCGTTTGCTGCAAGCGAAATAAAAGCTGGCAAAACAAAAGAAGAATTTATAAAAAATACAGCCATTCCTGGCAACACTGAATGGCAAGGCGATGGCATTGAGCGACCATTGACTGCGGCTTACGAGGAACTGACTTCTTAGAACAAGCTGCGAGCAGTTTACGTTTGTTTTAAAAAAATAATGAGACGAAAAACAAAAAGGGCCAAGTTAACTTTAAACCAACCCTAACTCTCAACCCATAACTTTTAACTCATAACTCATAACTCTTAACTCTCAATTACTTACTTCCTTCCAACACAAAGCCAAAAGTGCTGCCTACATCTTCCTTACTGCGAACGTGTATGCTTTGGCCATGCGCTTCAATAATATGTTTGCAGATAGCCAAACCCAATCCGCTTCCGCCAATTTTACGGCTTCTAGCTGTATCAATCCTATAAAAACGCTCAAAAATGCGGGCCAGATGTTCTTCCGGTATTCCCATTCCGTCGTCGCTTATTTCAATCAAAAAATGTCGGCCGTCGGTTTTATAAATACCGGCGGTTACATTGCCGTTTTGTCTACCATATTTAACAGCATTTCCAACCAAATTGGTTAATACTTGCCTTATTTTTTCTTTATCAGCAAAAACGGTCACATCCAAAACCGCCCTTTTAAATTGTAATAATATCTTTTTATCGTCAGCTTGCGCTGATAAAGTTTCGAAAACTTCCTTTATCAAATCTTTAATCAAAAAATTCTGCTTGTATAAAGGTTGTTCACCGCTTTCCAGTCTTGAAATTTCGTCCAAATCATTTACCAAACTCACCATCCGTTCCACGTTTTTATTGGCCTTATCCAAAAATTTTGAACTTACTTCCGGATCTTCCAAGGCACCATCCAACAAAGTATTTACATAACCTTGGATGGCGAAAATGGGCGTCTTTAGTTCGTGTGCCAAATTTTGTAAAAACTCTTTGCGATAACTTTCATTTTGTTTTAGCACCTCAATTTCGCTGCTACGCTGTATTGCCCATTTTTCTACATCCTCGCTTACCTCATCAATACTTTTATGGGGCAAAATGTATTTATAATAGGTTTCTTCGCGTTTGGTGGCTTTTGTTTGATAAATGAATTTGTAGATTACTTTTATTTTTCGATAAATGAAACGTTGTAAAGTGAACAGAATCAACCCATAGCATGCCAATAAAAAAGAAGCAAAACAAATAAGCACCATTATCCATTGCGGTCGTAAAAACCAAGCACCAATTATTACCGGAACCGATAAAATAAGCGCCGTAAAAAATGAAAGTTGTTGTGGCGAAAGATTCTTGGAATTTATCATGGGGTTCAAAATTAATGAATGGTGAGTAGTGAATGGTGAATGAAGTAACCATTAAATGAAAATTATCACCATAAAATAATATTGCTTTATTATTTACTCCTTCACTTTCCAATATTAGTCGCTCTATTCGCCATTCCCTATACACCACTCACCTATTAATCCGTAAATTTGCCGACTTTAGTAAAACGAAAACATGACCATTAGTTATAATTGGCTGAGCGAATATTTACCGCAAACCATTGAACCACAGAAGCTTAGCAAAATACTTACTTCCATTGGCCTTGAGGTGGAAAGTTTGGAAAAATACGAACCGATTAAGGGCGGATTACAAGGAATAGTAATTGGCGAAGTTTTAACCTGCGAAAAACATCCAGATGCGGACAAATTAAAATTGACAACCGTAAATATTGGCAGTGGGGAACCATTGCAAATTGTTTGCGGAGCGCCAAATGTAGCCGTGGGCCAAAAAGTGGCCGTAGCAACGATCGGCACCACCATTTATCCAGTTGATGGTGAACCAATGACCATGAAAAAAGCAAAAATCCGTGGCGTTGAAAGTGAAGGAATGATTTGTGCCGAAGATGAAATTGGCGTTGGTAAAAGCCATGACGGTATTATGATTTTGCCAAGCGAATTAAAGGTAGGAACGCCCGCCGCCGATTATTTTAAACCTTATAATGATTGGATTTTTGAAATTGGATTAACCGCCAATCGCATGGATGCCATGAGCCATTTGGGCGTGGCAAAAGATGTTTGCGCATGGCTTTCGCATCACGAACGGAGCGATGCAAAAGTAAAATCACCTTTTAAAAACGTATTTAAGGTAGACAAAGCCGACGGATACAAAATTAATGTAACAGTCGAAGATTCAACAGCTTGCAAAAGATATGCGGGCATTACTATAACCGGTGTAACGGTACAAGAAAGCCCAAAATGGCTAACCGATAAATTGAAGGCCATTGGGTTGCGCAGCATCAATAATATTGTAGACATTACCAATTTCATTTTGCATGAAACGGGCCAGCCATTGCACGCTTTTGATGCTGACGCAATTATTGGCAAGCAAGTGCTGGTAAAATGCTTACCAACAGGAACACCGTTTGTAACATTGGATAATGTAGAAAGAAAATTGGATGCGGCAGATTTGATGATCTGTAATTCCGACGCTCCAATGTGTATAGCCGGTGTTTTTGGTGGATTAAAAAGTGGCGTAAGCAACGAAACAAAAAATATTTTTCTGGAAAGTGCATGGTTTAGTCCAAGCAGTATTCGCAAAACATCGCTTCGCCACGGCTTACGAACCGATGCCGCAACTCGTTTTGAAAAAGGGGTTGACATCAGCAACACTGTTAATGTTTTAAAACGTGCAGCGTTGATGATAAAAGAAATAGCTGGCGGAGAATTGGCCAGCGAAATTGTAGATGTTTATCCCACAAAGGTCGATAAGAAAGAAGTGGCCATCAAATACCATTATCTTAAAAAATTAAGTGGCAAAAATTATCACCACGACACCATTAAGAAAATATTGGAAAGCCTTGGTTTTGAGATAATTAAAGAAGGTTTGGATGAAATTTGGCTGGCTGTTCCATATAATAAGCCCGACATTTCTTTGCCAGCTGATATTGTGGAAGAGATTATGCGCATTGATGGTTTAGACAATGTTGAAATTCCGGCTTCTATTAATATGAGCCCAGCCAACGATTTTTTAGCTGCCGATGAAAACTGGAAAGAAAAGATCAGCAATTATTTGGTTGGCCTTGGTTTTAGCGAAATTTTTACCAACAGCATCACCAACAGCAGTTATTACAACGAAGCCGTGCTGGCCAAATCGGTAAAAATGATCAATAATTTAAGCGCCGAATTGAATGTGATGCGCCCCTCGATGATGGAAACAGGGCTTGAATCGGTTGCTTATAACATCAACCGAAAAAATAACAACTTGCTTTTCTTTGAATTCGGTAAAACTTATTCCACAACCGGTGTTGGCCATTACGACGAACAACCGCATCTTGCGCTTTATGTTACGGGCAATATTGCTAATACAGCCTGGAACAATAAAGCAGTAAATGCAGATTTGTTTTATTTAAAAGGGGTAGTTCAACAATTGCTTCAACTTACTAACCTTACTGGCATTGTATTTGAAGCAATTGACAACGAAAGTGTTTCGCCAGCTTTGGCTTTGGTTCATAATAAAAAAGAAATTGGGAGTATAGGTATTGTACAAAAAGAAAAATTGACGAGATTTGACATTAAACAACCGGTTTTTTATGCTGATTTGTTATGGCAACCAATGGTAAAACAAGCAAAAAAGCAAAAAATTGAATATATTGAAATAGCAAAATTTCCACCGGTTGAAAGGGATTTGGCAATAGTGGTGGAGAAAGATTTGACGTTTGAAAAGATAGAATCAACGATTTATAAAGCAAAAGCGGGTAAATTAACCGGCATGCATTTGTTTGACATATTTGAAAGTGAAAAACTAGGAGCCAACAAAAAATCAATGGCTATTAATTTTACTTTTCAGGATGACGAAAAAACGATGACGGAAAAAGAAATAGATAACAATATTGGTCGCATTAGGCAAATATTGGAAACTGAATTAGGCGCAGAAATAAGGTCATAAATGCAACAAACTTTGGGTTATTACATTAAAATAATAACCACTTACTGTTCACCAATCACAAAAAAACTATCTTTATGACTAGGATAAAAAAAACAAGAAAGCGGGATCACAAAAAAAATACCCGACCCGGTAAAGGTGCAGCTGCATTTAAAAAGGGTTCAAGAAAACAAAGAGGAAAGAATAAAGAATAACACAAACTTACTTACATGGACGTAAATAACCTTTTCCAAAAAGTTCAGCGCTTAATAAAGGAGCATGAAACCTTAAAGAAAGAAAACGAAAAATTAAAAGCAGATATTACTGCTAGTCAAAGAGAAAAGCTGGAATTGGAAATACAAATTTCAGCCTTTGAAACACAGATTGCCGCCATGCAAACTACGGGCAAAGGCATGAATGAAAAAGATAAGGAAGAAATGACCAAACGCATCAACCGGTATGTTAAAGAAATAGATAAAGCAATAACCCTTTTAAATGGACAATGATAAACTGATAGCCGTAAGCCTATTAGTAGGCGACCGCACTTATCGGGTACGTGTAACGGCGCAAGAGGAAGAGCAACTTCGCAAAACAGCGAAATTTTTAAACGACAAAGTAATAGAATACAAAAAAACGGTTGCTGGCAAGGATATGCAAGATTATATTGCTATGGCATTACTTTGGTATGCTACCCAACCGCCAAATGAAGCCATGGGAAATATGATAGCCCAACAAGGTTTGCAAGAGCAATTCGAAAAAATAGAGCAAATGGTAGACAAAGCATTAATGGGCGTTAATTAATATTTTCGGTACCAAATAAAAAAGAGCAATCTGCGGATTGCTCTTTTTTATATTTTTTATTTGCTTAAATTTTAAATTACCACCTTCTTCTCATAATTAAAACCCTTCCAGCTGGCATTCTTGGTGCTTGTTGCCGTTTTTGAATTTCTTGCCTTAATTTATCTTTCCAAGCTGCCTCCACCCGTAGCATTTTGTCAAATTTTTGTTGTGGAATGCATTTTAAAAACTCTGGGCGATACCGTTTTTTAAGGTTCAAAACATCTTCTTGCCATTTCAGTTCATCTTTATCGGGCGAAGCGTTGAATTGTTGGCGCATTTGCTTCAATTCTTTGCTGTATTGGTTATAAACTGGCCAAAATTTTTGGGCTTCGTCCGGTGTTAAATCCAATTGTTTGCTGATAAAAGCAATCTTCAAGGTTTCAAGATCTTGCGTATTGCCAATACCCATGCCACCGCCTCCTTGGGCATGTATTTTACGCAATGGAACGAAACCTGTTAATCCAATAAGTAGAGTGAGAATGAGCTTGTTCATTAAAATTATTTTTTTTCTTAAAGCTAAAATCGTGGTTAAATCTATGTCTATTAATTCGTTACATTGTTTACCCAAATGATATTAATACCACAATATACTAATTTTTTGTATTGGATAATTCTCCGGTTTCTTCTAAATGTTGTTGAATGGCCTCGTCCGAAATATCTTGCAAAGCTTCATCCACATCGCCACTATTTACATCTTGAAAATGTGTTGTTGCTTGTTCAGTCGGCATTTCAATATTATTTAAATATTTTGCTATGCTAGCATCATCAACTTTTGATAATTCTTCGTCTACATTAATATTCGCAACAGGAATAGGAACACCAACATTTTCGCTAGAAAGTGTTTGAATGGTTGAAACAGGTTTTACAGAAGCATCCATTAATTGATAAGCCGTAAAACCCAATGTACCAATTAAGCAAGCTGCAACAGCATTTTTAAACCAATTTACCTTTCTTTTTATACCAATAACTTTCGCTGGAACCGCTTGTGGCAAAACAGGTTGTAAATCTTCAAAATAGCCTGCAGGCACGTGATTGATAGGCAATTTATTGATGGTATTCAACAAAGGTGCAATTTGTTCTAATTCGCTTTCTACTTCTAAACCTCTTACTTTTTGTAAAATAATATTTGGTAGGGATGCAAAATAACCTTCTGGTACATCCTTTTGCTTGGTTGTATCAACTTTAAATAAAATTTCATTAGCCAATCCTTCAAAATAACCAGCCGGAACTTGATAAGGATTAACTTTTGTAAAATATGTACCTATAACTTGTTCTTCATTTTCCGAAGCTTGTACCTTGTTCAAAATTTCGTTAGCCAATCCTTCAAAATAACCTACTGAAACTTGATAAGGATTGTTTTTTGTAAAATGCGTTTCAACAAAATCTTCATTTTCCAACAAACTTATTTTAGCTATAACATCAGCTGCAAAACCTTCAAAATAACCTATTGGGGTTTTATACGGATTTAACTTTATTGAAAACCTTTTCATCCATCCAACTTTCATTTTCCAATGCATGTAACTTATCAAAAATTTCTTTCGATAAAGTATTGAAATAACCACCTGGAACTTGATAGGGTGTTATTTGATTTAGATTGGCATTCAAAAAAAATTCTTCATTTTCAGATTCATCTTTTATTAAAGTGCTAATTTTTTGTAGGATGTCGTTTGATAAATTGCTGAAATAGTTGTTTGGAACTTGATATGGATTTTTTACAATAGTTGGGATAATTGACCCAAATGATTCGTTTTCCACTAATTTAATCCTAGATAAAATATTATCAGCCAAACTATCAAAATAACCGTTTGGAACATTAAATGGTGTAATCGGCTTTTTATTTTCTATTGAAAATGAATAAGTTATAAATTGCTCATCTGAGTGAATCCTGTTTAAAATATTGGTTGGAAAATCGTCGAAATAGCCATTTTGTAAAGAATATGGAAGCGTCTTTGGCACATTTATTAATGTGGGTGCCACAGCTTCCAATTCACTCAATATGGGATTTTTACTATTCATTACTAATTAGAGACTGCCATTTAGGCCAAAAGTTTACTGGTATTGAAGTTTTATATATTTTCAAGCATGTAGCTTTCGATTTTTTTAGCTGCATGATGGTAGCTTGCTTTTAATGCGCCTTCGCTAGTTTCTAAAACACGACTCATTTCTTCGTAGGGCATTTCATCGTAATACCTTAAATTAAAGACAGCACGCTGCTTTTCGGGCAATTTTTGTATAGCCAATTGTAGCTTCCACTCCAATTTGCTTGAATCGAAATTTTCGTCTGCCTTTATTTTGTTTTCCAATCCTGTTTCAACATCGCCCAAACTAATGGATGATTTTCGTTTTTGTTGTTCCAAAAAGGTCAAGCTTTCGTTTGTGGCAATTCGGTACATCCAAGTATATAATTGGCTGTCTTCCCTAAAATTGTCCAATCCTTTCCAAACTTTTATAAAAATATTTTGCAAAACGTCATTGGCATCTTCATGCTGAACAACCAGCCTTCGTACATGCCAGTACAATTTTTCTTGGTATTTTTTTATAATAGCCGTGTATGCCTTTTCTTTAGAGGCTGGCTCTTTAAATTGCATCAATAATGTTTGGTCGTCCAAATGCATGAGAATGGTAATTTTCGATTCTGAAAATACGGCCTTAAAGCCACTTTAACAAAAACGGATTTTTCTTTAACTTATTTTAAATAATAGATAGGCTTTGCAAACGGAAAATTTGCAAAGCCTATCCATCAATTTTATATTATGAACCCTTTCTGGTCAATGCCTTTTCAGCAGCAGCAACAATATCAGGCGTGTCTAATCCGTATTTTTTTAATAGTTCCAACGGGGTGCCGCTTTCACCAAAAGTATCTTTTGTGCCAACATATTCAATAGGTATCGGAAAATTTGAAGCAGCCACTTGCGCAATACTATCGCCCAAACCGCCTAAAATATTGTGTTCTTCGGCCGTAACCGCACATTTTGTTTTGCTGATGCTTTTAATTATAGCATCTGTATCTAAAGGCTTAATGGTATGGATGTTAATCAATTCAACGCTATATCCTTTTTCTTCCAATATTCTTCCGGCTTCAATTGCCTTCCAAACCAGATGGCCACAAGCAAAAATGGAAATATCAGTTCCTTCGCTTAAAATTTGTGCTTTACCAATTACAAAATCGCTGCCGTCTTCTTTCGTGAAATTTGGCCATTTGGGTCTTCCAAACCTTAAATAAACAGGTCCTTCATATTTAGCAATGGCAATGGTTGCCGCTTTTGTTTGATTAAAGTCGCAAGGTACAATCACCGTCATACCAGGCAACATCTTCATCATACCAATGTCTTCCAATATTTGATGGGTAGCGCCGTCTTCGCCCAAGGTAAGCCCAGCATGGCTTGCACAGATTTTTACATTTTTATTACTGTAAGCTACGCTTTGGCGGATTTGGTCGTACACACGCCCAGTGCTAAAGTTAGCGAACGTAGTTGTGTATGGTATTTTGCCACCAATCGTTAACCCGGCTGCAATACAAATCATGTTGGCTTCGGCAATGCCGCATTGAACATATCTTTCCGGAAAATCTTTAATAAACGGCCCAAGCTTCATGGAACCAGCCAAATCGGCAGTAAGTGCCATTACGTTCGGGTTACTTTTACCAGCTTCATAAATACCTTCACCAAAACCACCGCGGGTTTCTTTTTCATTCAGAACTACAATATCCTTTAACATGATATATGAAAATTTGGTTGCGAATGTAACCATAAAGGCAATCCATAAAACAAGCGCAACCTTCAAAAACGAAGGTTGCGCTAAGAAATATTTAAAAATAAGTGATTTGTTGCCTTAATTTATCAAATAAACAAAAACAAATTATTGTTTAGAAAGATCGGAGGCCGTATAATAGTGAAGCCCATTTGCTTTTGCAGACACCAACATGTGGCGCAACCTATCGATTGACATGGAATAAGCCGATTTTGGATTATTTATATCGTGTACCAGCACTACAAAGCAATCCTTTCCGTCTTTCGCGTTTTTTATCATGGCATCAATAAAATCCAATGATTTTTTATTTACATCATCCAAAACAATAGCATATAATTGTTGGTTTCCGCCAGATGGTGCCAAACTTTGGGCATAGTCTGAAGTACTGTTCAACATCCTTACGCTCTTAAAATACTTTAAAATAGCACAATCTAATTCTGGTAAATGCGAGCCGAAAGGATAAGCAAAGGTTGTGGGATAGAAACCATCTTTGTTCATGAGGGCCAATCCGTCAACAATTTCCTTCTTCATTAATTTTTGAAGGCCGTTTGCTTGAATATATTTAGTAAGATCAGGATGGTTTGTGGTATGAAAGCCAATTTCGTGGCCGCGATTTTCTATTTCATGCAATTTTTGCTTTTGATCAGCATTTAACTTGTTATAGTTAGAAATATAGAAAGTAGCTTTTACATGAAAAGAATCTAACAGATCCAAATAGCTATACCAATTATCAACACTGTAATCGTCAAAAGTTAACGCTAGACCTGCAGCAGGAAGAGAACCAGATTTTGTGTACTTTGAACAACTGCCTAATAGGCATACAACACATATGGCGAAAAGGAATCGCTTCATTTAGGATAAAACTTTTGGTAATTGAATTAATATTATTGGATCAAAACCGCTTTGCAAACTGCAAAACTAATGTTTAACCATTAACATATATTAACATTACCGAAGAAATAGCCATTTTCTTACGCAATCGTTCTCATTGTTGATAAGTGTCAATTTTTGACAAACAAGTTTAGATAATATCTATTCAAAAGCAAACTTTTTATGTGAATTCAAATTTTATTTACCCATTTCTTTCACTTTCAATTCCCAA
>CAWJTH010000229.1:0-33599 GCA_963845495.1 uncultured Chitinophagaceae bacterium | reverse complement strand
TGGCAATATTTGGTTTACTTGCTTTAATGTAAGATGGACGGTTGCCTTTTTTGGTGGATGCAAAAAGGGTGAACTGGCTGATTACCAATATTTCTCCGCCAATTTCTTTTATCGATAAATTGGGGATTTCAGCTTCGTCATTAAAAACGCGAAGGTTGGTAATTTTGTTGCAAAGCCAGTTGATGTCTTCGTTATTGTCTTCATCTATAATGCCAACCAATATCAATAAACCCTTGCCTATACTGGCTTTTAGCTTACTGTCAATTTTTACGCTGGCTTCCGATACGCGTTGGATTACGACCTTCATATTTGTCTAAGTTTTCCAATAAAATGTATTTAAACCATCGCTGCTTTCTGCGAAAATCTGCAAAATCTGCGAAAACATTTAATGCGTACTATCTTCTTTAAGGCAATGGGTCGCCGCTTTGCATAACTTATAATTAAAATAATGGGCAGAAATGATTAGCGTTACTGCAATAACTAAAAACATTATTTCCATTTTTGGGTTGATTTCTTTACCCAATAAAAAAATAAAACCGACTGAAAAAATAAGAATGGGGTAAAACCGGTGATGGTGTTTGCGAAAGCCATGCGATAAAGAATAAACACCAATCACAAACGCAAGCCCGATCATGAAATATTCAAATAGCTTATTTTGAACAAAATCTAACCCAAACAGCGGAAGGCTGCTGAACAATAACGGCAGTACCGCACAATGGATGGCGCAAGCAATGGATGCGCCGACGCCAAAAGCATCCCAGTTTATTTTTGTCCGAAACATGTTGCAAATGTATAAAATTGCAATAATGTTGCAAAAGTTTTTTGTTTAAGAAAATTGAACAATAACGTTGCTGTAACTTTGCCATAATGACTAGAAGAACAAAGTGGATTACTTATTTGGCGTTTTTTATATTGTTGCTCGGCGGGTTTTACTATTTTCTGTTTCGCGGTACCGACAATTGGAAAAGCAAGTTGCCAACCATTGATTATGTAAAAGAATTTTCTTTCCCAAATCAAAACGGGCAATTGGTAGGCAATAAAGATGTGGAAGGCAAAGTTTATGTGGCCAATTACTTTTTTACCACTTGCCATGGTATTTGCCCCGATTTGATCAGCCACGTAAAATCGGTGTACGAAGCATATAAAGGAAATAATAAAGTAGAATTTTTGAGTTTTACTTGCCAGCCCGAAAACGACAGCGTACCTGTTTTAAAACATTATGCTGACAGTTTAGGCATAAACGAGCAACAATGGCAGTTTTTAACGGGCAATAAGTTGGAATTGTATAAAACTGCCCGTGAAAGTTTTCATATTGATGACCCTAAAAATAATGTCGGCAAAATTGAAGACCAGTTTTTGCATTCACAGTTTTTAGCTTTGATCGATAAAAGCGGAAAAGTTAGAGGCGTGTACGATGGCCTTAAGCAAAGCGAAATGGAGAAATTAAAAGATGACATCGAAGATGTATCAAAAGAAAAAGCCGACAAAGCGACTTTTGTAAATAACATTTTCAACAATAACCCGTAGCAATTGTTTTATAAGCTGGTGGAAAGTAAGCAAATGGTCGATTATTGCTAGTAGGAAGTAGGAAATGGCTAGAAGGAGCGATGGAATAACCTATTGGTAGAAGTATTTGATATTGATTTTTCCTACTCGCCATTTCCCCACTTGCCATTCGCCTTCTAAATTTTTAACTATGGAAAAGCCAATTGAAGCATTACTAAGACGGAACAACCTTAGTCTTACTGACAGCCGCAAAAAAATATTGGGTTTGTTTTTAGATGCACATGGCGCATTAAGCCATGGTGTAATAGAAAAAACCATGGGCGAAACCATGGACAGGGTAACTATTTACCGAACGTTGCAGGTTTTTGTAGAGAAAGGGATTATCCACACTATACCTACCAATGATAATTCCATCCGCTACGCATTGTGCAAAGATGATTGCGAAGGTGGCCATCACCACGACCACCACGTGCATTTTGTTTGCACCAAATGCGGCACCACCACTTGCTTGGAAGATGTACTTGTACCAGAAGTGAAACTGCCCAAAGGGTTTAAGCCCAGTTTATCTGAAATGGTAGTGAGCGGAAAATGTGATAATTGTAATTAGAAGCTTGGAGCTATTAGCTGTTAGCTTTGAGCTAATGCCACGAGTGAAATGTAAATAATCAGATCTTAAAATTAATTAATTGGGGCGGCTAATGGCTCAAAGCTCATTGCTCAAAGCTTATTGCTAACAGCTTTTCCCCAATCCGTAAACAAACCATAACTTTCTTGGCTACATTTGTCCGTTTACAATGAGCAAGCGACCTTTATATATAGCATTGGTGGGCAACCCCAATAGCGGCAAAACTTCACTGTTCAATTCACTTACCGGTTTAAACCAAAAGGTTGGGAATTTCCCGGGCGTTACCGTTGATAAAAAAATGGGCGTTACCAATATTGCCCCAGGTTTTGATGCAACTATTATTGATTTGCCCGGCACTTATAGTTTATATCCCAAACGGGCTGATGAATGGGTAAGCTATAAAGTGATGATTGGCCAAGATGCCGATGTACAGCCCGACATGGTTTTATTAGTGGCCGATGCCAGCAATTTAAAAAGAAATTTACTTTTTTGTTCTCAGATTATAGACCTGAAACTGCCTGTGGTAGTGGCTTTGAGCATGATGGACCTAGCCGAAAAAAAAGGAACCGAAATTGATATTCCTGGATTGGAAAGGGAATTGGGCGTTCCGATAGTTGCCATCAACCCTCGTAAAAACAAAGGCATCCCGCAGCTAAAAAAGGCAATTGAACTGTCTCATAAAAGTGTTCAAAACGTTGCTCCAAGGTATTTTATTGAAAGTAAAGCCTTGGCTGAGAAGCCCGTAACAGCGGTTCAATCGTTAATGCCGGAATTGAGCGATTATAGGGCGATTCATTATTTGATCAATCACGAGCATTTTTTGTTGGGCGATACTATACAACAAAAAATCGAATCGATAGAAAAAAAGTATCAATTCAACCCTACCAAAACACAGGCCGAAGAAATTTTGGCACGTTACCAGCGTATTAGGCAAGTAATGCACGGCACGGTGGTGGAAGCCGATCCCTTGGCTAAAAACCTATTTACTGAAAAACTCGACAATATTTTGTTGAATAGGAAATGGGGCTATTTAATTATGCTGGTTGTGCTTTTTTTGTTGTTTCAAAGCATTTTTTGGTTGGCGCAGTTTCCTATGGATGGCATTGAATGGACCTTTGGTAAGCTAGGCGGCTGGCTGGGTACATTTTTGCCGCAAGTCTGGTGGAGTAACTTATTGATTAATGGCGTTGTGGCCGGATTAAGCGGAATTCTGGTTTTTGTTCCCCAAATCATGATTTTATTTGGGTTGATTACGTTGCTGGAAGATAGTGGTTACATGGCCCGTATAAGTTTTCTTACAGATAAATTGATGCGGAAAGTGGGCTTGAACGGAAAAAGTGTAATGCCGATGATAAGTGGTTTTGCCTGCGCCGTGCCTGCCATTATGAGTGCCAGGAACATCGAAAATAAAAAAGAAAGGCTGCTGACCATTTTAATTACGCCGCTAATGAGTTGCAGCGCTAGGCTCCCGGTTTTCACTATTTTGATTTCGTTAGTTATCCCCCATAAATATTTTTTGGGTTTTTTAGGCTTGCAAGGTTTGGTTTTAATGGGCCTTTATTTGGCCGGATTAATGATGGGATTGATTGTGGCATACGTGGCGAAATGGTTTATAAAAATGAAAGAAAAAAGCTATTTTATTTTGGAATTGCCCGTTTACCGTGCCCCACGTTGGAAAAATGTATTGGTAACCATGGTTGAAAAAGCCAAGGTTTTTGTGGTAGATGCAGGCAAAGTAATCATGATAATCAGCCTTATTTTGTGGGGGCTAAGCACTTATGGGCCACCAAAAAAGATGGAAGCAGTGAAAGAAAAATATACTTTACTGAAACAACAAAAGCCCGACCAAGCCGCTGAAATTGATAAAACTTACAAAACCGCATTGCTGGAAAATAGTTTTGCCGGCGTAATGGGCCGCACCATTGAACCCATAATAAAACCTTTGGGGTACGATTGGAAAATTGGTATTGCGTTGATTACTTCTTTTGCGGCACGTGAGGTTTTTGTTGGAACCATGGCCACTTTATACAGTGTTGGCGATAGCGATGACGGCGATAACAAAACCCTTCGCCAAAAAATGCAAGCTGCCACAAGGGCCGACGGAACCAAGGTTTATACATTGGCAACAGGTGTTTCTTTAATGGTTTTTTATTTACTAGCCATGCAATGCATGAGTACGCTGGTGATTGTGAAACGTGAAACCAAGACTTGGAAATGGCCGATTATTCAGTTGGTTTATATGACGGGCCTAGCTTATTTATTGAGTTTGACCGTATATCAATTGATGAAATAAGTGAAAAGTGAGCGGTGAAATGTGAAACACAAACATTAGAAAGTTTTAAGATAGTAGTCTTACCTTTTCTGTTTCCCATTTCCCGTATCTCGTTTTCCATTTCTCCATTTCAGTGCCACTTCACATTTTGCCGTTAACTTGTGAACGAATAAATAATTTGATTTGGCATGACAGCCATTAATCGTTTTAAACAAGATTTTGGATATTATTTTCTTGGCCTAATTGTGCCCGGCTTGCTAAATGCAGCCATGATCCCGATTATTAAACATTTATTGGGTACAGAAATATTTGGTGCGTATAGTTTAAAATTTAATTTTTTATTGCTGCTGATGGCCACACTAATTGGTGGTATTTGCCAAGGTGTAATTCGATTTAAGGTGGGAGCCGAAAATAAAATGCCTGTCTTTTATCAGCAAGTATTTTTATTGGCCAAATATTTATTGATACCTGTTATAATAATTTGTTTTGGGTTATTTCTTTTCATTTTTCATCAAACTACTTTATTATCTTTTTTATTTGTACTCTGTGTAATTGGTGGCAGTTTGCAAAATGTTTTAATGGGAATTGCACAAGCAAATTTTCAATCAAAATTTATAATGTTGTCTGAGGGGATAAGAGCGGTTGTGTTTTTTTTATGCTCGATTATTGCATTATCTTTTATAAAACATTATCCGCAAGAATTGTTGTTTGTGTGTTTGTTTTTATCGTACGTCGTTTCAGATATGTTATTAGCAAAAAAAAATAAAATAACGGTAGCAAATATTTTTGGATTTATTAGACTAAAAGAAAACGCATTTAAAACAAAAGATTTTTTAAAATATGGCTTTCCATTATCACTTTGGTTGGCCACTTATTATTTATGTACCTACTTAGATAAACCTTTATTAGCGCATGATTTTGGGTTAACTATTCAAGGTAATTACCAAGCATTATTTGATATTATTTTTAGGGGGATTACTGGTTTTATGTCACCTTTTCCAATTGCGGTGCTCCCTATATTAACACACGCCTTTCAACAAGAAAAAAAACAAAATGCATTTAATTTATTGCGCAAGTTAATTGTAGTGCAAATTGCTATAATGTTGACTGGTGCTGTGTTTTATTGGTTTTTTGGGTTTGATATATTAGCTAAAATTTTATCGATTCCTTTTACAAATGATTACAAAATAAGTGGTTTAATTATGATTGTTGCTTGCATGGTTTGGCAAATAGGCATATTGAACCACAAACCATTTAAATTGGAAAAAAGAACCGATTTATTGTTAAAATTTGTGCTTACTTCTTTGGTCGTTTATTTAATTTCTTTTTTTATAATTAAAATCTTTTTTACCAATCTTTTTTATTGTTATGCATTGCCATTGTTAATATCTGGTGGCTGGTATAATTTGCTTTGTATTGTATTTAAAAAAAAGTATGGGTTTAAAGTTTAATTTATTGGGTATATAATTTTTTATAAGCTTCGGCCATTTTCTCAGGAGAAAATAAAATTGATTTCTTTTTAGCATTGTCTGAAAAAGCTTTTCTCAATTGTTCATCGCTTAGTATTTGGTTAATAGCAGTTTGTAAAGCACTGCTATTGTTCGGCGGAACAGTTAATCCAGTTTCGTTGTGAATACTTACAAAATTTACTCCTGTATTTAAATTTGTATTAACTATGGGAATGCCATAAGCCATTGCTTCTGCTTGAACAATTCCAAAAGTTTCGGCCTTTTTTATAGATGGAAAAACAAAAATATCGGCAAGTGAATAAGCGGTTGCCAATAAATCATCCGGTAATTTTCCGGCAAAATAAATACTATCAGTTAATTGTAATTTTTGTACTTGCTTTTTTAATTCAACTTTTAAACTTCCATCGCCCACAATTAAAAGCTGTGCATTTATAATTAATGGCATCGCATCAATTAAAAACGAAATTCCTTTGTAATACGATAATCTACCAACAAATAAAATTGTTTTTTTATCAGGCGAAAGATGAAACGTTTGTTTGAAAGTATCTTGTTTTTCTTTATTTATATCGCTAACATGCAGTTGGTCGTAAGCCAGTGGAATGCTGATGCACTTGTGTTGATAATTTTTTAAAATTGGAAATCCTTCAATATTTTGAGGAGCCGATGCGGTGATAATATCTGCCCTGCCAAGCAGTTTTTTCAATACATAATTATACGCCGGGGCAAACATTTTTTTCTTGGTTTGCGAAACATCGGCATGTACTGTTACAATTACTTTTTTATGTGACGGAATTTTATTTACAAAAAAGGATAGTTCACCCACGGGATTTGGAATGTGAAAATGAAATACATCATGCTCCTCAATCAATTTTTTTAGTGCGCTGGGAAATTTCAGCGCAATCGGGGTGCTAAACAAAATGCCAAGGCTTGATATTTTATGGATCTGGGCATTTTTCCAACGATATGATAGAGATTTTGAGAATCGCTTTTCATTACTGGTTAATACTGTTATTTTAAAATTCGGGTCTTTTGCAATTGCTTCGCATAATTGTGTTATCGTTATTTCTATTCCGCCAACCACCGGGTGAAATAACTTATTTATCATCAATACATTAATCATGCAATATCAATTGGTGGCAAAAATATAAATTTGCCCCGACCGTTTGGTTTTAAAACTATCATCAGCCGTAAATGGATTTTATTGTACAATATATACTGCCATTATTTTATATCTTTTTATTGGCTTGGCTGCTGCAACGCAACAAAACCTTCCAACAAAATGGGTTTTCGTCGAAGTTTATTGTAATTTTTTTTGTTGCCAAATGCATGGCAGGCATTGCTTACGACTATATCTCACTAAAATATATTCCAAAAGGCGGCGACATTCCACTGTTTTATGGCGATGGGCTTGAGTTGTATAAATTGTTTGTCCATAACCCGGCGGCAGGTTTTCAACAGTTACGGCAAATGTTCAGCATCCACGATGTTGATATTTTGAACAGCCATTCAAGTTTTATCCGGCGTGTGTTTGATGGGATAAAATTGATTTATTTTATGTTTGATTTTTTTTCGTTTGGCAATTTGTATACCGATACCATTTTATTTAACGGGTTCTCGGTTTTTGCCTTTTTACGCGTGGGCGTATTTTTAAAAAAACATTTCAATTCTAAAGTGCCCTTCATTTGGATTTTTTTAATGCCTTCGGCTTTTTTTTATACAAGTGCTATTTTTAAAGAAGGGATTGTTTTTATTTTAATGTGTTTAATGTTGCCATTGGCCTATAAAATATATCAATCGCTTACGGCAAAACGCTTCGGTATTTTTCTTGTTTTATTTATTTTCCTATTTTTTTTTAAATTTTTAATTGCTGCTACTTTTTTATTGGCTATTGTGCTTTGGTGGTTATTGTTGAAATTTCCCTACAAAAAGAAAATAATAGTTGTAGGGTTTTTAACTATTTGCATTGTAGGTTTCTTTTTTTCAGGAAATATTAATCAGGCATTCAATTTGCCGCAGAACATGGTAAATAGACAACAAGAGTTTTTAGCATTAGATGCACACTCTAAAATTTACACCCGGCCGCTGCAACCAACCTTTTCAAGTTTTTTAATGTTGCTTCCGTCGGCACTAAACAATGTACTTTTTAAGCCTTTACCGGGCGAAGGAGGGAAAGTTTTTTATTTGGGTTTTACGGTAGAAATGTCGGCTTTTTGGATTTTTATTGTTTTTTTATGGGCACACAATAAATGGCGTGCCAATTTGTCGGTAAATAGTTTGGTTTGGTGTTTGTTTATATTTGGAGTGGCAAATCTGTTGATTATCGGCTATACCATATCAAACATAGGTGCCATCACACGTTATCGTAGTATCTTTTTGCCTTTTGTAGGACTTTTTTTTTGGTCGGTGTTCGATGGAGATAGAATCTTACCTTTGATACGCAAAAAATTTAATGTGTAGTATTTGGAACGATTTTGTTGTTATTGATTTTTAAAATCAATTTTCATATTTTATCGTATTTCATAACAAATGTTAAATTCAATTGCCGTTACTTGCATTCGTTTCATTTTAGTGGATAGCAATTGTCAAACAACTTGGTAAATGAATTATTGGTAGGGAAATGATATTTAGCTTTGTATAATCAATGTTTAAACAATATACTTATGTCAGTTATAGAATTTGATGATCTTTTAGTAAACCATACAGAATTTTTGAAGCCTTTTGCCATTACTTTGACAAGAGACAATGAAACAGCAAAGGATTTGATGCAGGAAACAATTTATAGGGCGTTGGCAAACAAGGATAAATATAATGTTGGCACCAACATCAAGGCTTGGCTGTACACTATAATGCGGAATATTTTCATCAATAATTACCGCAGAAAATCAAAACAAAACACTGTTTTTGATAACACGCCAAACGACTTTTTGTTGGATTATAACCAAGTAACAGTTGCTAATGCGGCTGAAGCCAACTTAAAATTGAAAGAAATCAATAAGGCGATCGATGGTCTTCCTGAAATTTTTAAAAATCCATTTTTGTTATATTTCGATGGATATAAATATGATGATATTTCAAAAATGTTAGCCGAACCGTTGGGTACAATAAAAAGTAGGATCCATTTTGCCCGTAAATTATTGAAGTCTCAATTAAAACGTTACTAATTTAGCTATAAATTAAAGGGTTGTTGGCTCACATTCAATTTTACAATGTGAACCAACAACCCTTTAATTTTATAGCTTACTTTCGGGCTGAAATAAAAAATTCTCGTTGAAAAAAGCGATTGTAATAGGGAGCGGTTTTGCCGGGCTTTCAGCGGCCTCATTTTTGGCTAAAAATGGATGGAGCGTTACCGTGTTAGAAAAACACAATCAGCCCGGCGGCCGGGCAAGAAAGCTAAAGGCCAACGGATTTTCGTTTGATATGGGTCCAAGTTGGTATTGGATGCCCGATATTTTTGAAAGATATTTTGCACAATTCGGTAAAAAAGCGTCTGATTATTATACACTTAAACGGCTAGATCCATCTTACCGCATTTATTGGCCAAACGATTTTTGGGATATACCGGCCGATTACGAAGCATTAAAAATTTTGTTCGAAAAAATAGAGCCCGGTTCGGGAATGCAGTTAGATAAAGTAATGCAAGAGGCTGCATATAAATATGACGTAGGTATCAACAACGTCATATTTAAACCTGGCCAATCGTGGAGCGAATTTTTAGACATCGATTTAATAAAAGGCGTTTTTAAGTTAGATGTTTTTCAATCCATTAAATCCCATTTTAGTAAACATTTCCAAAATCCACAAATCAGGGAAATGATGGAATTCCCTGTTTTGTTTTTGGGGGCGCTGCCCGAAAAAACTCCTGCATTATATAGTTTAATGAATTATGCCGATATAAAAGGCGGCACTTGGTTTCCAGAAGGCGGCATGTATAGCGTTGTAATGGGTATGTATTACTTGGCCGTTGAGCTTGGCGTAAAATTTTTATTTGAAGAAGAAGTAAAATCCATGATGGTACAAGACAAAAAAATTGGTGGTGTTTTGGCAAGTAAAAACGGAAAGATTAACTTGCACGAAGCTGATGTGGTAATTTCAGGGGCTGATTACCACCACACCGAAATGAATTTATTGGTTGAAGAAAATAGAAGTTATACTGAAAAATATTGGCAAGAAAGGGTAATGGCACCAAGTTCATTGTTATATTATGTTGGCGTCGGTAAAAAGTTGAAAGGTTTACAGCACCATTCATTGTTTTTCGATGCGCCTTTTGCCCCCCACGCAAGCGATATTTACAAAACGCCCAAATGGCCTACAGATCCGTTGTTTTATGTAAGCGCCACATCGGTTACCGACCCAACACAGGCACCCGAAGGATGCGAAAATCTTTTTTTCTTGATCCCTGTAGCAACTGGTCTTGAAGGTGACACCGAAGAATTAAGGGACGACTATTTCAACAAAATACTGGCACGGTTTGAACAAAGGATAGGACAAACAATAATTGACGACATAGTTTTTTATAAAAGCTATGGCCAGCAAAATTTTAAGGAAGATTACAATGCTTTTAAAGGCAACGCTTACGGACTTGCCAACACCCTGATGCAAACCGCTATCTTAAAACCTTCGTGTAAAAGCAAAAAATTAGACAATTTATATTTTACAGGACAGCTTACAGTACCGGGGCCAGGTGTGCCGCCAAGTTTAATAAGCGGCGAAGTGGTTGCAACGCTAATAAATAAAACCTATTCGCCGCCTTTATCGTAAGTACATAAAATCTAGTATTTTAATATTATAGCACTGAGAATGTAAAAGCACATGTTTGATAAGGTTAGCCAAATTTGTAGCAAAAAAATTACTGAACAGTATAGCACTTCATTTTGCAGTGCTATTAATTTATTGCACAAAAACATTAGGCAACCTATCCATAATATTTATGGTTTTGTGCGGTTGGCCGATGAAATAGTGGACACATTTCATGACCACGATCAAGCTTTTTTATTGAAGGGATTTAAATGCGAAACTTACGACGCCATTGAAAGGGGCATTAGTTTAAATCCCATTTTACATAGTTTCCAACTAACAGTAAACGAATACAGCATCGATCTTGCTTTAATCGATTCTTTTTTCGACAGTATGGAACTCGATTTGGAAAAAAGAAAGTACGATGAAAATAGTTACAAAGAATATATTTATGGCAGTGCAGAAGTGGTTGGGTTAATGTGTTTGCAGATTTTTTTAAAGGGAGATGAAAACCGTTTCGATTTATTAAAACCCTACGCAAAAAGTTTAGGTGCAGCTTTTCAAAAAGTAAATTTTTTAAGGGATTTGAAAGCCGATTTTGAAGGGCTGGAAAGGGTTTATTTTCCAAATTGTGATTTTAATAATTTTTCTTTTTTGCAAAAGCAGGCAATTGAAACCGATATCCAAACCGATTTTGATAATGCTTACAAAGGAATTGTTCAGCTTCCATTAAAAGCAAGGTTTGGCGTGTATGTTGCATATAAATATTATTTGTCGCTTTTTAAAAAAATTAAAAAGCTGCAACCACAAAAAATCATGGAAGAAAGAATTAGAATTCCCAATTTTGGTAAAATGCTGATTTTGGCTAAAGCTGGTTTGCGCAGCAAATTAGATATTTTATAAAAACAATTTTTACAACGTGGAAATCATTATCGATTAAAATTTCCCTAGTGTGGCTTTAATCATTATAAATATGTAATTCGTAATTTGCGGTATGGCGATACAAGAATATGTGGTACTGGTGGATGAGCTAGACAACGAAATTGGTACCATGGAAAAAATACAAGCCCATCTAAAACCTAATCTTCACAGGGCTTTTAGCGTTTTTATTTTTAATGAAAATGGCGAAATGCTGTTGCAACAAAGGGCATTATCAAAATACCACAGCGGCGGCCTTTGGACAAACGCTTGTTGCAGTCACCCCAAACAAAACGAAAATGTTTTGAATGCAGCTCATCGCCGATTAAAAGAAGAAATGGGGTTTGATACAGATTTAAAAAAAGCATTTGATTTTATTTATCAAGCTGATTTTTTGAATGGATTAAATGAATATGAATTCGACCATGTTTTTATTGGGAATTATAATGGAAACATAACAATAAATGACGTAGAAGTAGCTGATTATTGTTATAAACCTTTAGATGAACTTAAAAAAGAAATAATTGCTATACCAAGTATTTATACAGAATGGTTTAAAATAGCATTACCTAAATTAGAAAAGTATTTAATTGAATAATTCATTTAAATTTAAAAACTAAGGTAATGTTTGGTTTAATTAAATTTATTTTTTCGGAGCCTTAATTTTCATACTTCAAATTTATAATTTTTAATTCTCGTGCAAGGTTCTGCCATCATTATTGGAAGCGGTGTAGCAGGCTTAGCTAGCGCTGTAAGGCTTGCTGTGCAAGGGTTTCAGGTAAATGTGTATGAACAAAATGCTTACCCCGGTGGCAAATTAACTGCATTCCGCCAAAATGGTTTTTGTTTTGATGCAGGCCCTTCGCTTTTTACGCAACCAGAAAATATTAAAGAACTTTTTATATTGGCTGGAGAAAATATAAACGAGTATTTTACCTATCAAAAACTGGAAACAACCTGTAATTATTTTTATGAAAACGGGAAGCAAATAAATGCCTCGGCTGATATTGTGAAATTTGCTAGCGATATGTATTTGATTTTTAATGAAAATCCAGATGCAATTAAAAAGTATCTAGCAACCGCAAAAAAATCTTATAATAATATCGGGACGGTTTTCTTAGATCATTCTCTACATAAATTAAATACTTTTTTTAATAAACGAATTTTTAAAGCATTAAGAAATTTGCGGTTTTCTTTTTTATTAAAAAGTCTTTATCAATACAATCGAAATCAATTTAAATCAGACGAAGTGGTACAATTATTTAATCGGTATGCCACTTACAATGGAAGTAATCCTTACCAAGCGCCTGCTATGCTTAGCATGATTCCGCATTTGGAAATGAACCAAGGAACATTTTATCCAACGGGTGGCATGATAAGTATTACAAATGCCTTAGTTGCATTAGCAAAAAAAAAGGGCGTCCAATTTTATTTTAATTCGCCTGTCGATGAAATTATTTTACAAAATAAAAAGGCAATTGGCATAAAAGTAAATGATGAAATAATACAAGCAGATGTGGTAATTAGCAATTGCGATGTTTATTTTACCTACAAAAAATTATTACGTAACGAAATAGCAGCCAATAAAATTTTAAAGCAAGAAAGAAGCAGCAGTGCATTAATTTTTTATTGGGGAATTAAAAAGGAATTTCCTGAATTAGGACTGCACAATATTTTTTTTAGTGAAAATTATAAACACGAGTTTGATCAAATTTTTAAAGAAAAAAAAGTAACTGACGATCCAACAATTTACGTAAACATCACGAGCAAAATGGAAAAGGGTTTTGCACCTAAAGGCAAAGAAAACTGGTTTGTAATGATAAATGTACCTGCCAATTCAGGTCAAGATTGGGGGACAATTCAACAAATTGCAAAACAAAACATTATAAAAAAACTAAACCGAAGATTAAATATCGATTTGGCACAGTTTATTGAAACCGAAGCCATTTTAGATCCGGTTATGTTGGAAAAAAGCACCCAATCTTACATGGGTAGTTTGTATGGAACAAGTTCAAACTCAATGCTGGCGGCATTTTGGCGGCATCCAAACTTTACCAATAAAATAAAAAACTTGTATTTTGTTGGTGGTAGCGTACATCCCGGCGGCGGCATTCCACTTTGTTTAAAAAGTGCTAAAATAATGGCTGGTATGGTTGAAACAGATTTAAGCTAGGCACAAAGGATTTACAATATTGCTTTTAGCTTATTTTTGGAACAAAGCCAAAAATAGAACAGCACTAGTGGAAAAAATAACACAATCCAATAAAATAAGAATTGCTACCATAACAGCTTTAGCCTTTCATGTTTCGGGTTTTATTGCAATCGCATTTTTTCATTCCCAAATTTTTATGCAATTAATTCCAGTCAATTTATTGGTATGCTTTGGCCTTATACTTTGGACGCAACAAGAAATAACACGCTCATTTTTATCATTTCTGGTTTTTGCTATTTGCATTGGTTTTGCTGCAGAATTATATGGCGTGAACACAGGAAATTTGTTTGGCAATTACCATTATGGAAAAATATTAGGGCCAAGTTTTAAAAACGTTCCTTTTATTATTGGCATCAATTGGTTTAGTGCTATGTATTGCACCTGCGTTAGCATGAGCATTTTAAAGGAGTGGATATTTACCAAGCTGCCCGAAAATGCAAAAAGCTTCCCCAAATGGTATTTTTTTATCACGTTGGTGGCAGATAGTGCCTCTTTAGCGGTGTTGTTTGACTGGGTGATTGAACCCGTTGCCACCAAACTGGGTATGTGGCAATGGCGAAATGGCGAAATCCCTTCCCTTAATTATTATAGTTGGTTTGGCGTAGGCGTGGTTATTGCATTGTTGTTTCATACGTTACACTTTAAAAAACACAACTTCTTTGCGGTACATTTGTTAATGATCCAGTTTTTCTTTTTTTTATTGTTGAAAACGATCGCTTAAACAAACTTTAAGCATAAATAAAGGCATTTTAATGGCTCACAATTATGAATCTATTGCTTTTAATATTCATAGCTTTAGGCACATTTGCAGTAATGGAGGCCGTTACTTGGCTAACCCACAAATTTGTGATGCATGGTTTTTTATGGTATTTGCACGAGGATCATCACCAACCGCACGGTAGTTTATTTGAAAAGAACGATGCATTTTTTCTCATTTTCGCAATACCAAGTTGGCTTTGCATTATGTTGGGTTTACAAAATAAAGTGTACTGGGTTGCAGCCGTTGGTTTTGGCATTGCACTATATGGCTTAGCTTATTTTTTGGTGCACGATGTTATTATCCATCAACGGTTTAAGTGGTTTTCGCGTAGCAATAATATTTATATCAGAGCTATACGGTGGGCACATAAAATGCACCATAAACACATTAACAAACAAGATGGAGAAAGCTTTGGAATGTTGGTTGTGGCCAAAAAATATTGGGAAAAGGTAAAAAGAGATGAGACATTTTGGTTAAAAAAAGAAACTAAAAAAAATACCTGAAACAATATTTCGACTATATAATTATTGGCGCTGGTTGTGCCGGCTTATCGCTTGTAACAAGAATGATAATGTCTGGTAAGTTTACCGAAAAAAAAATATTATTAATCGACAAAACGCTAAAAAATACAAATGATAGAACTTGGTGTTTTTGGGAAAAAGAAAATGGTTTTTTTGAACACCTTGTTCATTACAAATGGAATAATTTATTTGTCAAAAACGAAGCCGAAAATTTACATTTAAAAACGAATGGATATGTTTATAAAATGATACTTGGAATTGATTTTTATAAACATTGTTTTTCGCTAATTAATCAACAGAAAAATATTACCATCAATTATGGCGAAGTAACAAATATCGATGCTGAAAGTGGCCTTGTAAAAATTGGCGAAAATGAATTTATAGGCCAACAGATTTTTTCTTCCGTTTTATTAGAAACGCCACAATTAAATAAAAAACAATTTTATTTGCTACAACATTTTAGGGGTTGGTGGATAGAAACCGATGGCAATTTTTTTAATCCCTCTGAAGCTGATTTAATGGATTTTAGAACACCTCAAACTAATGGTTGCACTTTTTTATATGTGTTGCCAATAAGCAAAAGAAAAGCATTAATTGAGTACACTTTATTTAGTGAAAATAAATTAACCGACGAAGCTTACAATATAGGCCTAGTAAAGTTTATAGCCGAAAAGTTGCAATTAAATAATTACAGCATATACGCAATTGAAAATGGTGTTATTCCAATGACCAATATTCATTTTCCACAACAAAAAAACAAAGTCTTTTTTATAGGAACTGCAGGCGGTCAAACTAAAGCATCAACTGGTTATACTTTTCAATTTATTCAAAAACAGACGGAAGAAATTGTAGAAAATTTAATTCATTTAAATAGGCCAATAATTAAAAAGCCACCTGTACGATTTGATTTTTATGATAGTGTTTTACTTCGCATTTTATCAGAAAAAAAAGTATCAGGCGCAGCCGTTTTCTTTAAAATGTTTAAAAAAAATAAAGCCACTGCTATATTTAAATTTTTGGATAATGAAACCAGCTTTTGGGAAGAATTAAAAATAATGGCAAGCGCTGATCAATCTGTTTTTATTCCGGCAGCATTAAAACAATTGCTTTAAATTTCTAAATAATTATTTTATCAGCGGCCTTCCTAAAGTAAGCCCAAGTTTTAATTCAATTGAAAAATAAGCGTCATTATTATTGGGGTGGCCACGAATTTGACCTGACGAAGGCACATAATTAGGATTTAATTCTTTATGCCTATCATATAATTGGCTGGCTAAATATGCATCTTTAGCATTTAAATAATGGCTAAATAATGCTGGTTTTACATAATCTTCTTGGCTAACATCGTCTAAATAATCAGTGTTTGTAAAGCGGTAAACAAATTCAAATCGTGCAACAAAAAAATTATTTATTTCATACCTTATTCCACATCCAACGGGATAGCATAAGGCATTTAAAGCATATTCTGGTCTATTGGGATATTCTTTAAAACCCTGGCCTTCTAGGTGTAAAGGATGCAAATCGATCCAACTGCCTTTAAAATAAGCTTGCGGATTAAATGAAAAGCTACCAATGCCGGCTAATAAATAAGGAGAACAATGTGGGAAGTTTTTATCATAATAATCTAACAAAGCTAACGGGTGAAATTCACCGATTAGCATAATTTCGGAAATATTGCTTCTAAAGCTAAGGTTGCGGTCGTACCGGCCAAAAGTTGATGCCGCCACCGGTTTTAAAATACTGTCGTAAGCTTTTATGGTGCCAAGCGTAGCTTCTACACGTAAACCCACAACATTTTTATAAGTAACGCCCAAATAAATACTATTGCAAGCTTGTGTATTTTTTAAATTGACGTCTTTTAAGAATTTTTTCCCAACACCCGCATTGCCGCCAAGGTCGGTAAGGCAATTCATGGCTCCGGTACCCATGCCAAACTCAACCAGAGTATTGGTTTCGTAATAATTTTCATTATAAGATCGGTATTGGGATTTTGCTTTTGTACACAACAGCATAAACAAAAGTGGCAGCAAAACATACGTTAATAACACAGAACACTTCGTGTGCATAGTGTGAATGGATTAGGGTGATGAATTATTTTACGCGGTGAATATAGGAATATTAGTTAAGTATCCATATTTATTGTTTTTCGGGAATATTTTTTTTGACAACCATATTATAATAGTTGCAAGCCGGCTTTAATCCGCAGATATCACATTTAGGGTTACGTGCCACGCATACGTACCTGCCGTGTAAAATAAGCCAATGGTGCGCCACATGTATCAATTCTTTCGGAATGTATTTGATTAATTGCAATTCCGTAGCCAATGGGGTAGTAGCTTTTACCGTCAGGCCAATTCTTGCACTCACCCTAAAAACATGTGTATCAACCGCCATATTGGGTTGACTATCAATAACTGATGTAACTACATTGGCGGTTTTGCGGCCAACGCCAGGTAGTTGGGTTAGCTCATCGACAGTCATAGGTACTTTCCCGTCAAATTTTTCCATCAACATTTGCGACATGCCTATCAAATGTTTGGTTTTATTGTTGGGATAACTGATGCTTTTTATCAAAGGAAACAAATCATCAAAACTTGCTTCGGCCATTTTTTGCGGGCTTGGGTATCTAGCAAATATGGCTGGGGTGGTCATATTCACCCGCTTGTCTGTGCATTGCGCAGAAAGGATAACGGCCACTAATAATTCAAAAGGATCGTCGTAAGTTAATTCGGTTTCGGCATTTGGGGTATGTTGCTGAAAGTAATCCAGCACAAAAGCAAACTTTTCTTTTCTATTCATTATCAATTATTTAGCTGCCTTCTTATATGAAATAAAGATTTGGCAACACAAACAAAATTGAGATAAAAAAGTAATTGGGGAAAATTTTATAAGCCAACATCGGCAGATGCCGCATGTTTATCGGCATAATTTAAAATAGCCGCCACACTTTGTTTACGCGGCGCCACAAGCGATTTGTCTAACTTTTCGGCGGCTTGCGTTATTACGTTATACTTTTGTTGTAAAGGCCACTCATTTTCAAGGGCCGTTTGGACTTCATGGGTCTTTTTTGGAGAAGTTTCTTGATAAAAATATTCTAACAGATCTTCAGGAGTAAAATTGGACATGCGCAAGTCAGCAGATTGGTTTAACAAGATAATGCCGACTTATAAACGATCTTAGGAATATATTATTGTTTAAAGATGTTATTTTTTTTCAGCGGTAGTAGTGTCTGTTATGAAAATCTCTTCGTTGTCTCTTTTCATAAAATATTTTTCCCGTGCATATTTTTCTAAAGTAACGGGGTTGTTTTGCAAATTGTTCAATTCAATATTGGTGAGTTTGTTTTGCTGCTTGTAGTAGTCAATCTTAGCACTTAAGGCGTCTAGCTCTTGTTTTCTTTTTATTTGTGAAAAAATATCGTTTTTGTCAAAAAATAAAATAAGGGCAGCAAAACCAGTAAGGGCCAGCAAGTATTTATTAATAAAAATCCGAAAAATTGTTTTCATATTTTGTAAAAATACTACGCTATAGCATAACTACCAAGTGAAGGTTTTTACACAAATTAACGCTGGCATTTTTTTAATAAATACACCGTTTTTTATTCCTTTTGTTTCAAGAGTAAAAAGGATTTATTTAAAATATTTGCGGCATTTTAAAACAAGCAGAAATGATGCAGATTAGAATATTTTTTTTAAAATATTAATACGCTAATTCTATTTGTAAAATATTTTATTTTGAATGAAACGCAGTACTGTACTATGTTTTATTAATATCGATTTATTATTTATCTTTTTTAAAACCAAAAATTAAAAGGTGGCGTAGGTGTTTGTATAAAAGATTTTAATAACAAAACAAAAACAAAAACCTATGAAAATCATGTTCAAATCAATTAAACTAATGCTTGCTGCAACATTGTTTTTGGCAGCTGTAAATGCAAATGCGCAAACCGATCCGATGGTGGGTGGTGCGGCCATGTATCCCGCAAAAGATATAGTTGACAATGCCGTAAATAGTAAAGACCATACCACTTTGGTGGCCGCTGTAAAAGCTGCTGACTTAGTGGCAACACTAAAAAGCAATGGGCCTTTTACTGTTTTTGCGCCAACAAATGAAGCTTTTGCAAAATTACCGGCTGGTGCAGTTGACGGGCTATTGAAACCAGAAAACAAGTCGAAACTAACAGCCGTTCTTACTTATCATGTATTGCCGGGAAAGATCGATTCTAAAATGCTGATGCAAATGATTAAAGATGGTGGTGGCAGCTATTCAGCCAAAACGGTTCAGGGCGATATGCTAACATTTATGAAAAAAGGCAAACACATTATAATAAAAGATGAAAACGGAGGAATGAGCATGGTAACCATTGCCGATGTTTATCAAAAAAACGGCGTAATACATGTAATTGACACTGTATTGATGCCGAAAATGTAAATAATATAGGATGGATAAGGTTTGGTGGAGAAAGGGAAGCGCAACGCTTCCCTTTTATTTTGCTTGGTGGCTATCGAAATTTAGTGCAATTCCAATCCCCCAACACTTACTTTTGCCACACAAAAACAAAGCAGCATCCAATGATTGATGTAATCCTCGGCCTCCAATGGGGCGACGAAGGCAAAGGCAAAATAGTTGATTATTTTGCACCGCAATATGATATTATTGCCCGTTTTCAGGGCGGCCCTAACGCTGGCCATACGCTTTATGTGAAAGGCGAAAAGGTGGTATTGCACCAAATTCCTTCAGGTGTTTTTCATGAAGGCACTATAAATTTAATAGGAAGCGGTGTGGTACTTGACCCAGTTACCCTAAAAAAAGAATGCGATAAAGTGGCAGCTTTTGGGGTAGATGTAAAAAAGAATTTATTTATTTCGGAAAGAACGCACCTGATTTTGCCAACGCACCGTGCTTTGGACAAAGCAAGCGAAATGCAAAAAGGCGATAGTAAAATTGGTTCAACATTAAAAGGAATCGGTCCGGCTTACATGGATAAAACCGGCCGTAACGGTATCCGTGTAGGTGATTTGCTGGATAAAAGTTTTACCACCAATTACATCAAGCTTCGCTTAAAGCATCAAAAACTGCTTGATAATTTTCATTTTAATGAAGATATCGGCGATTGGGAGGAAGAATTTTTCGAGGCGTTAGAGTTCCTAAAAACCTTGAACATCGTAAATGGTGAATATTTCATCAACCAAAAAATAAAAGAGGGTAAAAAAGTATTGGCCGAAGGTGCACAAGGCAGTATGCTGGATATTGATTTTGGTACTTTCCCGTTTGTAACATCTAGCAGCACCATTACCGCTGGCGTTTGTAGCGGTTTGGGCGTGGCACCGCAATTAATACGCGATGTATTGGGCGTTACAAAAGCTTATTGCACCCGCGTTGGCAGCGGTCCTTTTCCTACTGAGCTGCACGACCAAACTGGTGAAGACATTCGCAAGGCTGGTAGCGAATTTGGCGCAACCACCGGCCGCCCACGCCGCTGTGGTTGGATTGATTTGGTAGCACTTCAATTTGCCTGTATGGTAAACGGTGTAACTAAATTGGTGATGACCAAAGCCGACATTTTAGATAATTTTGCACCGTTACAAGTTTGCACAGCTTATAATGTGAATGGGAAAGAAACAGATATGGTTCCTTTCCAAATGACAAGGGTTAAAATTGATCCGGTTTATAAGGCTTTCGACGGCTGGAACACTGATACAACAGCTTGTAAAACATCGTCAGATTTACCAGAAAAAATGAAAATTTATATAGATTTTATTAATAAATTTACTGGTGTGCCAGTGAGCTACGTTTCAAACGGGCCTGGTCGCGAGCAAATTATCTCTATGTAAGAGGTTGCCGAAAAAAATTTTCAGAATTTTTTGGAGTTTTTTTTGGCAAAATGAAATTCCTGTGGAAATTTTACATCGCTAACAACAAAGATTATGGCAGTAAAGAAAGATACCGGCAAAAAGGCCCCAGCAAAAAAAGCAGCCGATGATGATAAACCTATAAAAGGTGCGGCTAAATCCAAAAAAGATTTGGATGATGATGATGATTTGGATGACGATATTGATGACGACGATGATGCCCCTAAAAAAGGGAAAGCTGCAAAATCGAGCGCCAAAAAATCGAAGTCAGACGATGACGACGATGATGACGACGACGACGACGTTGAAGAAAAAGACGATTGGGAAAAGGTGGAAGACGATGAAAATTGGGATCCAGACTTTGACGAGTTTGATGTACCTAAATCTGCCGCCAAAAAAACAGGCGGTGGCACAAAAAAGAAAGGTGGTGATGAGGAAGAGGATTTTAAAATTGATGACGAATTTGGCGACCTTTTCGGCGAAGGCGGTAGCGACTTTGACGACGACGATGATTTTTAAAATAACTTATTGAAGAACAACATATCTCAAATTGTTGATTTTCAACAAATTAAGGCACAACTGTTGATCTGGGCAAACCAGTTTAACAGTTGTTGCTTTTTAGATAACCACCAGTATACATCAAATTGGCAACAGCAAGAATGTTTGGTAGCTGTTGGCAATAAGGCTTTTTTTTCAGCCAAAGCTGGTGACGCACTTACCGGCTTACAAACTTTTATTGAGGAAAATAAGGGCGAATGGTTGTTCGGTCATTTTAGCTACGACCTTAAAAATGAAATTGAATCGGGGTTGTCATCCCAACATTTTGACGGGATAAAATTTCCCGATGTTCATTTTTTTGTGCCTGATATTGTAGTAAAACTTACTACGCAAACAATTGAAATACTGAATGTAAGCAGCCCGCCTGAAAGTATTTTACAAACAATAATGAACACCGAAATCGTAGGAAATGCTTTTCCCACGAAAGTTTTGCCGATTCCAGCCTTTAATCAACAAGCTTACATTGAAACAATTGAACAACTTCGCCAACACATTTTACGTGGCGATTGCTATGAAATTAATTTTTGCCAATCATTTTCAGCAGAAAATGCAACCATCAATCCGTTGGCTATTTATCAATCTTTGGTAAAAATTTCCCCCAATCCGTTTTCTTGCTTTTATAAATTAGATGAAAAATATTTGATGTGCGCTAGCCCAGAAAGATACTTGATGCGAAAAGGCGACCAAATTTTTAGTCAGCCCATAAAAGGCACATCGCCCAGAAACTTGGAAGACGCAATAAAAGACCAGGCTCAAAAAGAATATTTACAAACCAATAGCAAAGAAAAAAGTGAAAACGTGATGGTGGTGGATTTGGTGCGAAACGACTTAAGCAAAATTTGTACCGAAGGATCAGTAAAAGTGGATGAACTTTTTGGCGTTTATTCTTATCCGCAAGTACACCAAATGACCTCTACTATTAGCGGAACTTTAATGGCGGATGTTTCTTTTGCCGATATAATAAAAGCAACATTTCCCATGGGCAGCATGACTGGTGCGCCCAAATTAAAAGTAATGCAGTTGATAGAACAATACGAAAAGACGAAACGTGGTCTTTTTTCCGGCTCGGTCGGTTATATATCTCCCAACGGTGATTTTGACTTTAATGTGGTGATTAGAAGCATTTTATACAACGATAAAAATAAATATTTATCATACTTTGTTGGAAGCGGTATTACATTTTATAGCAATGCAGCAAATGAATACGAAGAATGCATGCTAAAAGCGAAAGCAATTGTACAAGTGCTAAATGGTGAACGTGTCTGACGCCTTGTATTTGGGCGTCAGACACATAATCTTTGGAACCATTGCCGATAAATATGGTAAAACCAATACATTTTTTATGCTTTATTGGAAGCAATTTTCAAAACTGGCTATGTGTCTGACGCCCAAAATGCAAGGCGTCTGACACGCCAAAAATGCAAAATGGCCATCTTGCGACGGCCATTTTCTCACAGCTAGTTTTGGTTGTAAAAAAAGAAAAACTTGTTTTCTAAGTATATAGACAAAGGCCTGTTAAAATTCGCTGCAAGGAAATTAAAAAATTTTATTTTCAATAAATTTTGAAAGTTGAGAATAAAGCCTAGCTTTGTGTTATGAAATTGCAAGATGCGAAACAACAATTTATAGCCGCTTGGGGCAGCTTTGGTAGCAATTGGGGAATTAACCGGACGATGGCGCAAATCCATGCCTTGTTGTTGATTAGTGGTAATCCAATTTCTGCAGACGATGTGATGCGAGAACTGGCCATTAGCAGGGGAAACGTAAATATGAACCTTCGCGATTTAATAGATTGGGGTTTGGTGGATCGTGTAATTATTACGGGCGAAAGAAAAGAATTTTTTACGGCCGAAAAAGATATTTGGAAAGTGGCAAGAACCATCATCAGGGAAAGAAAAAAAAGAGAATTGGAACCGATGTTGAAATTTTTAGATGGCATCAGCCATGTGGAAGGCGATAAAAATGACAAGGACATCAAAGAATTTACAACGACTATCGCCAACATAAAAAAATTTAGTCAGCAAGCCGATAAAACATTGAGTACCATGATGAAAGCCGAAGAAAGCTGGCTGGTTGGCACAATGATGAAATTATTTAAGTAGTTAGTGGTGAATAGTGAATGGTGAGTAGTGAATAGTGAATGGCGAGTAAAGGCACCCAATCCCAAACCACTGACCAAACCGCGGAGCGGTTTTTTATTCTATCCAAACTTTCATTTTTTTCTGAAACTATAAAAAATAAAAAACATGAAACATGCCGATATCCTCAAAAAAGTAGCTTGGAAAGATCTTACCAAATTAAGTTTTACAGAAGTGATGATCGAAAACAATATCACTTTTCCTTGGCTAGTTACCTCTTGGGTGCTTGCTTATAAGGGGCATTATTTTTTGGCCATGCCTTTTTCAACCATGTTTTTTCTTACCGCCTTACGGCAGGTGCATAATGGCTTTCATAATGCCTTGGGAACAACTAAAACCCTTACCTGGCTTACATTGTACCTAAATAGCATATTGATGATGGCAGCCATCCATGCCGTTCAGTTTAACCATTTACGCCATCATAAATACTGCATGGGCCAAAATGATTATGAAGGAAAATCTGCTAAAATGCCTTGGTGGAAGGCTGTATTGTACGGCCCAATCCATATTTTTTTGATTCATAAAATAACCCTGCAAGCGGGCAATAGAAAATATAAAACCAATGTATTGCTAGAATTAGCTTCTATTTTGGTTTTCGCATCCATAGCTTTCTTCTTGCAAATCAATTTCCTTGTTTATCAAGTAGTTGTAATGATGATTGGCGAATGTTTGACAGCATTTTTCGCCGTGTGGACCGTACATCACGATTGCGATGAAGCTACCATTGCAAGAACACAAAGAACAGGTTGGAAAAACAGGATTACCTATAATATGTTTTACCATTTAGAACACCATTTGTTTCCCGCCGTTCCCACCATTAAATTACCTGAATTGGCCAAACGGATCGATGCCGCGGTTCCAAGCCTTAAAAAAATATCAACTTTTTAAAGTATCCTTCAATTTTATTTTATGCTTTTATTGAAAAAAATAGATGTGTACGGTCAAGCTTTTGCCACTATTTTGTGCCTTTGTTTACCAATTTTTTCAGGTGAAATTTATATGCTGATGTCTTTTTATTTTGTGATAGGTAGCTGGCAAATCATTAGCGTGTTATTGCATTTGGCATTTGCCAACAAAAGGCCGATAATGCAACAAAGACAACAATTTCATCGCATATTATTGATTATCAGTATTTTATTTGGCGTGTGTTGCATTAACGGTGCTTTACTTATGTTGTTTCTTTTTGTGTTATTGTTAGTGTCTCCTTTTTCTGCTATTTGGTATTTTTCTATCAACCATAAAGAATTAAGCAATTGGGAAGCAAAGGAATTGGTTCATTTTAGGTAACAAAGAAAAGTTTCATATCCACCTCACAAACAAATATATAAACACCAAATGTGCGAGGCATCTCGCTTCGCATATTATTTGTACAATAAATAATTAATTTTACGACATGTTCATCAACAAAAAAATAATTATTGCCGGTGGAACCGGTTTTATTGGCCAAGCATTGGTTGCTTATTTTGGAAAACAAAATAAAATTGTCATTCTTGGCCGCCAGAAAGCACACGAACAAAATAATGCTTACGCCAATTTGGCAATGGAAGCAGCAGTATTGCAAAATATAAAATATGCGCAATGGGATGGAAAAACGCAAGGCGATTGGTGTAAAGAATTAAATGGGGCAGATTTGGTGATTAATTTAGCTGGCAAAAGTGTGAATTGTAGGTACACTGCCAAAAACAAACAAGCCATTTTCGATAGCCGTACTTTTTCCACCCACGCCATTGGCGAAGCCATTCAACATGCAGAAGCGCCGCCAAAAGTTTGGATAAATGCCGCAAGCGCCACCATTTACCGAAATGCACTGGACAGGCCGCAAGATGAACTGACCGGCGAAATTGAAAATGATTTTAGCGTGCAAGTCTGCAAAAAATGGGAGCAAAGCTTTTTTGATGAAGCAACTCCTTTTACCCGAAAAGTGGCTTTGCGCACGGCCATTACTTTGGGCGAAGGCGGCGTAATTGTACCGTATTTTAATTTATTAAAATTTGCTTTGGGCGGACAGCAAGGCAACGGTAAACAAATGTATAGCTGGGTACATATTGCCGATGTGTGCCGCATGGTGGAATGGGTTTTTGAAAACGACAACATAGCAGGCGTTTATAATTGTAGTAGCCCTAATCCTTTGCCCAATAAGGCTTTTATGGCCACACTTCGTAAAATTTGCGGCCATAAAATTGGTTTGCCAGCCTATACTTGGATGTTAAAAATAGGTACAGCCATTATTGGAACCGAGCCTGAATTGGTACTAAAAAGCCGCTGGGTTGTTCCCACCAAAGCTTTGCAAGCTGGCTTTGTTTTCAAATATCCTTTGCTTGAAAATGCCTTGCAGGAAATTGTAAGTAAAACGCCGAGGAAGAAATATCATATATTTTGAACGGTAATGATAAACTTTGGAAGTTTGTCTTCAAGAAGAAAAAGCGCAAGCAGAATATACTTAAAAACTTTTCGTTCTTTGTTTCTTTGCGGTAAAAATCTTAACCACAAGAAGCAAAGAAAAAGACATGTCTTTGTAGCAAGAACCTAATGCTCATAAAGCCCGCTATTGCTTTCTGGATCGGCATATAACCTATTCAAACAAAATCATCAGGTTGCCTGTTTAATTGATGGAACAAGAATTGTACGTTTTCGGTTTCAAAACTTTTCAATCATGAACAAAAAAACATTGGTTATCGGTGCATCAGAAAATCCGGCACGTTATAGTTATTTGGCAGTCAATAGATTAAGATCGAAAGGTAATGAGGTGGTAGCCATCGGACAAAGAACTGGCAAGTTGGGCGATGTGGAGATTACAAAAGAAAAATTGGCATTTACTGATGTTGACACCGTTACTTTATATGTGAATCCAACTATTCAAAAACAATATTACGATTATATTTTATCGTTAAGTCCTAAGCGGATTGTGTTTAATCCTGGGACTGAAAATTTGGAATTTGAAAAATTGGCACAATCAAAAGGCGTTAAGGTTTTGGAAGCTTGTACCTTGGTTTTGTTAAGCACGGGGCAGTATTAATTCTCGCAGAAAACGGGGAAAACGAAAAAGAATTTATTAATTTACAAAAGTATTGTGAAATAAATTATACTGTAAGCCATTGATATGAAATTACTTGTGGTTAGTAAGACCGCTAGTCGGAGATTATCTAACTACCAATATCTACAATTTTGAAGCATACGCTAAAGCGCCGATACTTAATTTCAAGCTGGGGATTTTTAATAGAATTTGGCCGCAAGCTTCCAAGGTTGCGCCTGTTGTTACCACATCATCTACTAATAAAATCCGTTTATTTTCAAGGCCATCAATATTGCCTAAATCAAAAACGTCCTCCACGTTTTGCCAACGGTTGATGCGGCTTTTACGGGTTTGGGTTTCTGTAAATTTTGTTCGTACAACAGCTACTTCGGCAACTGGCTTTTGCAAAATTTCGCTAATACCGTCTGCTAATATTTTTGCTTGGTTAAAGCCACGTTTCGCTAATTTCTTTTTGTTTAATGGAACCGGGATTATTATGTCGATCTCATTCCAATTAGCTTGCTGAATGGCATGCCCCATCAAGGTTCCAAGATAACGACCCAAATCTTTATTGCCTTTGTATTTTACTTGATGGATGAGGTGCTGCACTTTTGAATCTTTCGAAAAAAACACAAAAGCGGTAGCATTTTCAATTGGAATTCTTCCAGCAAAAAGCTGGCTGACTAAATTTGTAGGTTGCTGTTCAAAACCAGTTAACGGTAAATGGTTGAGGCAATCCCAACAAAGCAAATGGCTTTTGCCCAATACATCGCTGCCACAGCCGGCGCAATTGTGTGGGTAAATAAGTGATAAAAAGCCATGGAAGTAATTTGTCAAAGTGTGCATCATACAATAAAATTTTGTTAACTTGGTAAAGATAATGTAGTGGCGAATATCAAGCTTATGTATGGCTATTTTTGCAATGTAAATCTGTACCGGTTTTAAAAAGTTTAAATCTTATTTTTATACCATGAATATTGCTGAAATAATTAAAAAAGATGACGATATTTTAGGTGGGCAAGTTGTTTTTACCGGAACAAGGGTTCCTGTTGAAACATTATTTGATCATTTAGAAGCGGGGATTTCGCTTGACGAATTTTTAGACGATTTTCCAACGGTGTCTCGCAACCAAGCAATAGCCCTTTTAGATGCTGCCAATAAATTGTTTACCACAAAAAATGTTGGACAGTTGTATGAAACTTTTGCTAGATGAAAACCTGCCGAAACGTTTAAAACAAGATTTTCCCGGACATGAAGTTTTTACAGTTAGAGATATGTTTTGGAATGGTATAAAAAACGGGGAACTTCTAAAATTAATGTTGGCAAATGATTTCGATGCTTTGTTAACTTTTGACAAAAATCTTCAACATCAGCAAAACTTTGAAAAATATACGATTACTGTTTTTGTTTTGACAGCAACTATTAATACCTATATTGAATTGACAAAATTGTCAGAAAAAATTCAATTGCATCTTTTAAAAGAGAAATTATCGGCGGGTGCGATCATCATCCAGCCAAATTAACTGTAAAAATAGAATGTGATGTTATTCACCATTCACCATTGACTATTCACCAATGAATCCACTGCTAAAAAAAATTATCCGTTCGGGCGTTGGCCGAAGCCGTTTTATTATGGCCAATGTTGGGCTGGGCGTAGCTTTGTTGTTAATTTTATTGGCGGTGCAAACACAGGTTGATTTTAACGACTTGTTGCACGGAAAATACAACCAAAACGAAACCGCTGACTTTTTGGTAATTAATAAGATAATAACTGCTGATAATCAACACAGTGACACGAAGAATGCTTTTACCGAAGCCGAAATTGCCGACATTAAAAAGCAACCTTTTGTAGAATCGCTAGGCGAAATAAAAGCAAACAATTTTTCCATTAGCCTAGAAAGTTACAGTAAAGCGATCCCATTTTATAGCGATGGTTTTTTTGAAGCGGTGCCCGATGAATTTATAGATATTAAAACTGATGCTTGGAAATGGCAGGAAGGGCAACCGGATTTACCAATCATTATCCCATCTTCATGGCTTGATATTTACAATTACGGAATGGCTTTAAGTCGTACCGATTTGCCACAATTGTCGCCGGAAGCCATTAAATCAATACCCTTAAAAATTACGATCAAAGGCCGTTCAAGCGATATTGTGCTTACTGGCCATGTGGTTGGACTGAGCGACAGGATTGTTTCTGTGCTGGTGCCACAAACTTTTTTAGACTGGGCCAACAAAAATTTTGGGTACAACGATGTGGTAAAATCTACCCGTGTGGTCATCAAAACAAAAGATCCTAGCGACCCAGCCTTAAGTAAGTATTTGGAAGACAAGCATTTACGTACCAACGAAGATAAAACAAGGTTTAGCAAGGCACGCACGGCAGTGAATGTAGTAGTTGGCGTGGTTGGCTTTTTTGGGGTGGTGATGTTGTTGTTTGCTTTATTGGTTTTTAGTTTATTCATCCAACTTACCATTGCCAGTTGCAAAACGGAAATCCAGTTATTGATAACGCTTGGCGCATCGCCCAAACAACTAGGCAAGTTTTTAATGCGGCAATTTTTTCCCGCCAATCTTTACTTAATGCTGCTTTGCTTGGCGTTGTTGGCCGGTTTAGAATGGGCGGCGCATCAATATTTACAAGTACAAAGCATGTTTGTGAGCCCAATTATCAGTATTTGGACAGCCGCCGCGGCCTTGGCCGTTTTATCAATGGTATTTATTGTGTACAAAAGGGCAATCGGGAAATACGTTCGCGGATAACATCACAAATAAGATGAGCCGCATTCAATTTTAAATATTGTTGAATGCGGCTCAAATAAATAATAATCAATATTTTACTTAAAATCTTCGTCTTTCAATCCAACATTTACTTTTATTTCCTTTGCATTAAAGTCGTAAACCGCCAGGCCTTGATCTACCAGTAAATGATAGGGCAGTTTAATGCCATTCACTTCACGATAATCGCTAAAGTCGGTTACATTTTCAGTTCCAGTTTGCGCATTGGTTTGTATTTCCTTGATTTTCAATCCCGTAGCAATGTCATAATAATAAGTGTAGTGGATGCCAGTTGGTGAAGTAACACTCAATTCATAAGCGTCAACACCGTCCCAATTTTTTATATCGATCAATTCCATTTTATACCCGGCTTTGCTGAACATCAATTCAGGAAAAGCAATCGCATTTTCTTTGTATAAATTTTTTGTTGCTGCGTCCATATTTTCAGGGTTTCCGCCGCCGCCACGTCTTCCGCCGCCACCGCCGGCAACCCGTACGCTATCGCCATTCACCAATATTTTTCTGCTCAAGCCAGCTCTGTCTTGTGGCCTTAAATTATACAAATATTGGTTGGGAAGCTTATATATTTTGGTCAATGTTGCCGTATCGTTGTTGGTAGAAATGCCATTGTACACCAAACTTAAATCTGCTACCGCATTTACTTTGTCGGCCCCACCAATGGCTTTTAAGTAATTGTTGATGACATCACTAGCAGTAACGCCTGCTGGTATTGATTTTATAGGTGCTGATCCGTTCCAAGAATTATTGAATAAACTTACATCAGGGAAATCGTGCAACGGATCGATCACGATCTTTTTAATTTTTGAAACGGAATTGTACTTGAAAGTCCAAGTTGAGCCGGTATGCCAAATTTCGGCAGGCAATTTAACCGTGTCGATAGTTCCGTTGGTTTGTGTTATCGCCATTACAACCGGCATCGCCATTTGTTCCAAATTTTCAAGGGTAATGAGCGAACCTTTAGTTGTGTCTTTATCAACATAAGTCACTTCTTTTACGCCTTGGTCAAGTTTCCAATTGTTCAAAATCCAGCCACGCCAAAACCAAGAAAGGTCTTCACCGCCAACATTTTCCATGGTTCTAAAAAAATCGTAAGGCGTAGGATGTTTAAATGCCCAACGCTTTACGTACGTGCGAAAAGCATAATCAAATCTTTCTTCGCCCAATATATATTTGCGCAGCAAACCCAATGCCATGGCGGGTTTGCCATAAGCCGCCGTGCCTAAATAAGCAGGTGAAAGCACATCGGGTGCTGTTAAAATGGGTTCTGATGTTCTGCCAAACATGTTCCTAGCTTGGCGCTGCGCATCTGATTTTCTAAAGAATTCGCCATTGTTAAAAACTTTAGTGTCTACGTCGTTTATGAAAGTGTTGAATCCTTCGTCCATCCAAGCATATCTTCTTTCGTTTGAACCAACCACCATCGGAAACCAATTGTGGCCAAATTCATGATTGGTAACATTCCACAAACTAGCTTTTTTGCTGTTCCAACCGCAAAACACAATGCCGGGATATTCCATTCCGCCAACAATACCAGCCACATTCGTAGCAACGGGATAAGTAAATTCAAACCATTCTTTCGAGTATAATTCAATGGCGCCTTTTACAAATTCGGTGGAACGACCCCAAGCGGTATCATTTATCCTTTCTACCGGATAAACCGATTGTGCCAATGCTTTTTTGCCGCTTGGCAAATTAATTTTTGCCGCATCCCAAATAAATGATTTTGATGCCGCCCAAGCCACGTCGCGGGTTTGGTTACATTTAAAATGCCAAGTCAAGGTGTTTTTTTGCAGATGAGCAGATGGATTTGTAACCTCTTCGGCGGTTTTGATAAAAACGGTTTTATCGCTTGCTTTGGCCTGCGCCAAACGCTTTAATTGTAAGGGCGTCAAAACTTCCGACGGATTTACCAATTCGCCTGAGCCAACCAACAACAAATTAGATGGAGCCGTAATGGTGTAATCAATATCGCCATATTCTAAATAAAATTCGCCTTGGCCAAGATAAGGCAATGTATTCCAACCAATTACATCGTCGTATACTTCCATGCGAGGATACCATTGCGCCACTTCATAAATCCAGCCGTTTTTGGTATTCAACCTGCCCATACGGTCGGTTCCATATTGTGGAATTTCAAATGAATAATCAATTTTTATTTGGATGGAGCCGCCGCCAGCTTTTAGCGCATTGGCCAATTTTAATTGCAATCTGGTATCGGTAACCAAATAATCTGCATTAAACGATTTACCGTTTTGCGTAACGGTTATCGATTTTATAACATCGCCTTGGGTATAAGATTTGTTGTTCCAACGGCCGCCGGTAACAGGGCTGGTAGCTTCGCCACGGGAATCTTTTTTATAAATATTTTGGTCAACTTGCAACCATAAAAAAGGTAGGCTGTCAGGACTGTTATTGATGTAATTGATTGTAACAGAACTGGTTATTTCATGCTTTGAGGTATCGAGCGTTGCAATGATTTTATAGTCGGCCTTATTTTGCCAATAACCAACGCCGGGATTGCCGCCAGCGCTTCTGTAAATGGTACCGTTTGATGGATAAAAAAAAGGCGAAAACACGGCATGGTTATCAAACTTGGAACTGCTTTGCGTTTGCGCAAAAGAAACTTGCGCCATAACCAATAGCAGGAAAAAGAAGATTGGATTTTTCCTCATGATTAAATTGGATCGATTAAATAAAATAAACGGTAATAGTAGTACAGAAAAAGGAAAATAAAAACAGATTTACATGAATGGTGTAAATGAACGTTAATTTTTTATTAGTATTATAAAAAATATTTCATGGCTATCGCTATTTGGAATAAAGTACCAGCGGTACGAAATGTTGGTAAAATCCGTTACAATGACGCACCCAAGCCCCAGCGGGGCGACATGTGAACCGCAAACATTTCGTGACGTCGGAACTCTGTTTTGCTATTGTTCCTACTTCTTTACCAACATACCAGCCCGCTGGGCTTAAAAAACACACATGCCGATATTCTAACAGTTATCTAATTCCAAATAGCGGATAGTCATTAAATAATTTGGATGTAAGCCTTCATTCAAACGATTGACAGCATTATGTTTCATCAATATTTTAATAGGGTGCTGTTGGCACGTTTTTATTTAACCCATTGAGAAATGTAGATTTTATTTCGGGTTAAATAAATCCAATAAAAGAATAATACTTAAAATGAACGACAATGGAAACGGCTAAAACAAAAAATCATCGCAGAAAAAAACCGGTAAAAAAATGGTCGGCAAACGTAACCAAACATAGCAATGCGCTAGATTTAAAAGGTGGCGTTTTTGAAAAAGAGGATCCAGCGGAAATTGCAAAATCGTTGAAAGCTTCAGCCACAAAAAGCAAGCGAAAAAAAGGAACGCCTTACCAATCGGCCATGTCGATGTTGAATTTTTATATTAATCGGGCTGGGCACAATCTTCCAGAAAGCAGGAAAGAAACATTGGAAAAAGCAAAGGATGAACTACGAAAAGTGTTTGGCAGAGAGTAGAGCTACGCTTCTAAGATTTTTATCGGATTAAATAAAAGACAGAAAAACCGGGTTTGATTTCCCAAAGCAAAAAGATTAAGCAATATCTCAATTCAGTGTTTCTGTGCCAAATATTGGTTTGCAACTGAGGCCCAGAAACGCTGAAACTTTTAATGCTCAAACTTCAAACTGAGACACAACCTGAAAATCCTCAAATTTAATCCTACGGAGATATTATTTCTTTTTCTGTCCTCTACTTATCGGTTTGCCATATTTTTTCATCATCCGTTCTTTTTTGGTAATCACATTGTTTACTTTACTGTTTTTAGCGGACTTGGGATGAAAGGCCGGGCCCACATCTTCCCGCTTTGGTATTTTCACCTCAATAATTTTCATCCGCACTTTCGGCTTTTCATCCTCTGTCAGCACTTCTGAAATATACAAGTCTTCGGGTAAAGGCAGCATGGGAATTTTGTATTTCATCAATTCCTCAATAACCGTTTGGTTTACTTTTTCTTTTTCAGTAGCGAAACTGATAGCGATGCCGTTTTTATCGGCCCGGCCGGTGCGGCCAATACGGTGCATATAATTTTCGGGTACTTCGGGCATGTCGAAATTTACGACATGCGTTACTTCGGTAATATCTAAACCGCGGGCAACAATATCAGTAGCAATAATAAAACGGTAAGTACCATTTTCAAATTGATTAACCGTATTAAAACGGTGGTT
>CAWJTH010000228.1:0-34111 GCA_963845495.1 uncultured Chitinophagaceae bacterium | reverse complement strand
GTATTGTGTAAAGGCTGGTGTAAAGCGTTTAATAGCTGTGGGCGGCCGCAGGGAGCTTGTACATGAAATCGGTGTGCAATTGGTTGATACACCGCAGTTTCCGGCAGAATATAAAGCAGGCGCAACTTCTGCAAGAGATTATTATACTTTTTTAAAGGAAGAAAATGATTTGGATTGGACCTTTTTTAGCCCTGCCATAGAAATGAACCAAACTACCGCCGGCGAAAGAAAAGGAATTTACCGTGTAGGATTGGAAAGCCCAGTATTCGACGCAAATGGAAGAAGCATATTGTCAGTTGAAGATTTGGCCGTCGTTTTGGTAGACGAATTGGAAAATCCAAAACATATTAAAGGCCGTTTTACGGCGGCGTATTAAAAGCGTATTCAAGTAAATCTCGCATTTAAAATTTGGCCCTGATCAGTTTTTTTAAATTTTAAAAAATTGATCAGGGCTAAAATTTTGAGATCCATAACATCTATTCGGATAAATAATCCCAACTTAATAAACGGTGAACTGCGTTGTAGCACCATCGCCTACAAATAATTTTTGTAGTTGAAACTTAGAATGGCAGGGCGGAAATAAATAAAAATCTCCCTGATATGCCCGATATATTAACTGCCCATTGCAAAAATAAATTAGGTGACTTAAGTTTAGTATCAAAAGCCCAATTCAGGCAACTTCTCCGTGCAAATCGGAATGGTGCTAATTCGATCATTATTTCATACTAACATCTTGGAAAACAATAAAAAATTTTGGCTATACACTACTTTAGGTGGTTTTGCAATGTTGTTGTTATTTTTATTGATATTCATTTCACAAAAAAATCAGCTTACATTTTCACTCACCACCTACTTTTTTTTATTAGTAATTTGTGCATTGGCAGCGACAGCGTTTTTAAGTGGTGCTTTCAAAAGTACATCTACTTGGAAGGGAACTTTTTTAAAAGGCGAACTAAAATTGGCAGGCCCCCCGGTAATATTTTTCCTATTTATTTTTGTTGGTTATAAATTTAGGCCAATACCGCTAGACAGTCCGTTTGATTTAACCATAATTGTAAATGATGCTACTGGGCGCTATACGCCTTCGCCGAATGACATGTTATCCATAGAAAATGGAAATGACCCCAGGCAAGTAGCCATCAACAGTAATAGAAGTGCTAATTTTCCAAATGTGAATGCCAGTTACAGGGGCCATGCAATAAGAGTTTCTTCCCATATTGATGGTTACGCGATTGCCACAAAATACGATACCACTTTAATGGTGCCAGATGAAAGCAACGATAATCCAGTACTACATCTTACGCTATTACCCGCAATTGATTCTTTTCTTTTTGTGGGTCATGTAATTAGCGGAGACGACGTTCCAGTTAAAAATGTGGCTGTAAATTTCAGTTCATTCCTAAAAAAAGCAATAACAGATCAAGACGGCATGTTCCAGATTTACCTGCCGGCCAAAATTGGCGATAAAACGGATGTGATGATTTTTGGGAATGGAAAATTACGATACGACAATAAAGTAATTTTATCATCCAACATGAAAATACCGCTAAATCCATGAAAAAGTTCATGATGTTGGTATGTTTTGCTTTTATTAAAACTGCAATGTGGGCGCAAACCACTGAATATACATTTAGGGTAGAAATTATTTCGGAAAATAACGAAATTAATATGGTACTCTTTTTTTCCGCTTTTTTTTGATGACATCCCTCAAAAAACTAACGAACTTGGCTCGATTTACCTGCCCTTTAAAAAAAACCTCTACCCTATTATTATCAGGATCTCCGATGATAAAAAAAAAAATACACAATGTTGCGCCAGACAAGGGCTCATTTACCTTCCTGAAAATGCCGATGCAACCATTGTAATTAAAATACATAAGTCGAGCATTATTGAAAAAGCAAAGAAATAAATATACGTCAGTACAAAAGGGCAACGGCTAAGCTACATTTGGTAAACACTAATATACATAGCTCAAAATAATTTTTATCGCTGGATAAAAAAATATCTGCTTTGCAGGATTCCATTTTGTTGGTTATCGCCGACCAATTATAAAGATCGCTGATAATTTCGCGCACAGCTACAGTATCGTACCCAGGATAATATTTTTTTCACCCATTACAGCTGGTTTAGAGCAGCTATGGAAACGAAGCAGCAAGAGTGGAAAGAAATTTTAGGAATTTCTAGAAATAAATTTAAGTATTGGGAACGGGGCTTGTTTTTAATGCGTTGGATTCTACAATGACATATATAATAAATTTTATAACAGCCTAAATAGTAACAATGCAGATTATGACAATATATATTCAGTGCATTGCCTATTCAATTACTACACAGTGATTTTATTAACATTGTACTTATATTTTTCCTTTAAATCATTGCAATTATAAAATATATATTTATATACTAAAATGATAAGCACGGACTAATTTACTATTACAAATTACCAAAAACATACCATGAGGTTATTTAATATGGTGTATGGCATGAGAAAACATTTAATACAAGGCTCCATAAAATCATCACTAGTTAATTACCATCTAAAACAAAAAGACTCTGTGTGCTCATTCGGTTGTTCGCGAAATGTTCGAAGCACGGAGCAAACCCTGCCCGCAGATAATTTTCATCCAAACGTTTTATTTGTTGCAAAGAATTAAGGCTGCAATACTTCCCAGCCTCTTCTTTATTGCCTTACACCATGACTATAAAGTGGGTACCTAAACTTTAACTCTACTAACAAGGCCCTGGCGGTAGCGATTTATAAATTAAAACAGCTTATAATAGAGAACAGTATATTTTATCTCATTGACTACAGCAATAGCTGGGTGTTAAAAACGGCCGGACTTGCACCTACCTTCAAGGGGTATTTTGATACTCACCGATGCACCGAGAATCATGCAATTATGCGGCTGATAAAAACCAGCAACAATACGATCGTCGGTGCTAAAGGATCCTACAATTACAAACTTCAATTATTACAACATCTGCAGAAAAACCAATGTCGACTTACCTAGCTTTTTATCCAACCCCATTAATCTCGGCGGATACAAACTTGCCCATTCCAAAGCCTCTCGAATGCATGTGCAATATGTTATAGCATTTTTACACCTTGTAACATGGTTATGTATTTGAGCCACAAGGCGTTCCGTTAGGTAATGCATAATGGCTCGTTATTAAATGTTTTATGTCCATACTGGCCTATGTTTGTTTCTGTTACCGCATCGGTTACTAACAAAATGTTTGCCCATTATTTCGTTAGCTAATTTCACCGTTTTCATAGCTCACATGGATGCCGTCGGAATCATGGATGCCATTACGTTGCTTATTAAAACACGCGCCGCAGGTGAATATGAGCGCGAATATGGCGTCGAATACGTGGCGGTGGCAATACCACCATCAAAACTTTTAGCTGGTTCTGCAAATGAAACATGCCTGCCGAATGGGTCAACAATATTTCTCACCACAGATTTCTGGTGCTAACGTTACCATTTTAATTATACGATCGCATATTCTAACAAAGCTTCATCTCTTCTCGGTAGGGTGACATGAATAAAGTTTTTCGATACGCCAGCGCTATGTTTTATTTATGGAATGAAGGGCCCTTCAAATGTAAACCACAATAACCTTGTTGTTATTCATATGCTTCATTTGAACATGTATTTACTATCCAATTGTTTGTGATACCAATGGGTTGCTTTATATTTAATCGTGTTTGGTCAATATTTGAATGCTTTTGGGTTCATAAAACATATTTTTACGGCTCATAAATCTAATCGATTAATGGCTCAGCTAAATTTACCATGGTAATTGATGTCTAAATTTGGACAATATTACAAAATATATTATATTATTTCATCTTTTTACTAAATGCTCGGGTTTTCTAGTTATTTTTTCTGTAAATTTGGGATTGGACCAAGAGTCGGTTCATGGATGATTACGCTTGTGGGTTTACAGTATTAAATCTAATCTTGTTCACAAGTGGGTTTTACATTGTCGTATAGTTGCTATCCACATGATTTTTAAATTGAAAACCTTGAATTTGATACAATATCATAAACTTCATCAACTCCTTTTGCCCATGGTGGAATTACACTTTTTCCTCCTTTTCTTCTTTCTCAAAAATGGCCAGCTATATATCAGGTTGCCATGGTCCTCTACGGGTCTCCAGGAAATTTATCTTCATCAGCACAGGGCCTACTCCCTAAAACATCTGTTTAGTTTAGCGGACTGTTCCCAACCTTAATAAGTTTACCGTAGAGTAACTATAAAACTACTTCTGCATTTTGGCCTCATTCTTTTAAAAAGATCGGCAAAGTGCATAGCTTATTCTTAAAAAGTATAACTGATAGAATCTTTGCTCAAGCAGTTTAAAACTCCAAATTTATCTGACCTTCTCCAAAACGGGAACTGTCGCGCACTCTTGAATAGATTCTCGTAAAGAATGTGAACAGATCTCCGCCTCACGTTCTCTTGGTATAAAATAATGCCTAGTGTGAATTACCATGCTGCAACCATTGTGGTATGTTTTTAGGTGAACGGACTTCTTACCCACGCGGTTTACTGCCTACTACATAGCAAATATTGAAGTTTTCAATAGCCCTTGCAACCACAAACTTTTTATTTATCTGCTGTCGCGACGGTGATGTACAAAAAAAATTATTATTATCTTTTTGACTCTCCAAATAGGGAACCTAAATCGTAACAAACTTGTAAGTTTATTTTCCAGTTATTTACTGAGCACCAATTCTTGCTTTGTGAAGCGCTATCAGCGTTCATCTTCTTTTCCAAAAGCAAATAAATAACATCGTAATGTTCAAATTTGCCATTGGGTTGAAGCCAAATCAATCGGTTAAAATATTGATTATTTTCTTCAATTATAAGACTACCGACAAGCTTGACAATTTGTTCGGTGCTCCCTTCTTTTATCCAATGGATGGCACTACATTACATTGGATGAAAGAAAGGAGTGCCGAACAAAATATCATACTTGTCGGCAGTCTTATAATTGAAGAAAATAATCAATATTTTAACCGATTGATTTGGCTTCAACCCAATGGCAAAATTGAACATTACGATAAGCGTCATTTATTTGCTTTTGGAAAAGAAGATGAACATTATAGCGCAGGCAAAAAGCGACTAATTGTTTCAGTAAATAACTGGAAAATAAACTTACAAGTTTGTTACGATTTGCGGTTCCCTGTTTGGGCCCGCCGAACAGAAGATGCAGAATATGATGTTTTGTTGTACGTGGCCAATTGGCCCGAACGGCGGATACATGCCTGGAAAAGTTTGTTGGTTGCAAGGGCTATTGAAAACCAATGTTATGTAGTGGCGGTAAACCGCGTGGGTAAAGATGGTAACGACATTTACCACAATGGTTGCAGCATGGTAATTGGCCCGCTGGGCGATATTTTATACCAAAAAGAACATGACGAAGATGTGTTCACCATTACTTTACAAAAAAATGTGTTGGAAGAAGTACGCAGTAAATTTCCGTTTTGGAAAGATGCGGATAAATTTGAAATTTATTAAAACTGCTTAACAAAAGATTCTATCAGTTATACTTTTTTAAAAAATAAGCTATGCGCATTTTCGATCTTTTTTTTAAAAGAATGAGGCCAAGAAATCCAGAAGATGATTTTATAGTTACTATTACAGACAAACTTATTAAGGTTGAACATCCCGCTAGAAAAACTGAACAAATATTTTGGGATAATATCAATGAAATTAAATTTATAAATACCGATGAAGGACCATGGCAACCTGATATATGGCTGGCAATTTTAGGAAAAGAAGAAGGCTGTTTAATTCCGCATGGGGCGAAAGGGTTTGATGAAGTTTATGATATTGTCTCAAAATACAAAGGTTTCGATTTTGAAAATTCATATAAATCCACGACTTGCACCGACAATGCTGAATTTCACTTGTGGACAAAAAATTAGATTTAAAAATCCCTATTAAACCGCAACGATTAATCATTCCATGAACCAACTTGCATATACAAATGCTCAAATTTTTACAGGAGAAAAATGGCTGGAAAACCAAGCCGTTTTAGTAAAAGATGAAATAATTGCTGATATTGTTTCCATTGGCAGTATCCCCGAATATTATAAAACCATCGATTGCCAAGGTAAAATATTGGCTCCAGCATTTATCGATTTACAGATTTATGGCGCCGGTGGGCAATTATTTTCTGCTTTTCCAACCCCGAAAGCATTGCAACTGTTGGCCGAACACAATTTAAAATATGGCACGACCCATTGCTTAGCCACCATTGCTACGCAAACATTGGATGTGATACATGCTTGCATCGACGCTATAAAAAAATATTGGCAACAAGGCGGCAAAGGTATACTGGGTCTCCATTTGGAAGGGCCCTTCATCAATAAAATAAAACGTGGCGCACATATCGAAAACTTTATTCATGCACCTACCGAAGAAGAAATAGAAGCTTTGTTAGAATATGCCGATGGCGTAATTAAAATGGTAACGTTAGCACCAGAAATCTGTGGTAGAAATATTGTTGACCTGTTTTTACAAGCTGGTGTAGTTGTTTCGGCAGGCCACAGCAATGCTACATTTGCAGAAGCCACTAAAAGTTTTGATAGTGGTATTGCCACCGCCACACATTTATTCAACGCCATGTCGCCGCTGCACCACCGCGATATTGGCCTGCCCGGCGCTGTGTTAAATCACCCCAACGTAATGGCATCCATCATTCCCGACGGCATCCATGTGAGCTATGAAACGGTGAAATTAGCTAAGCAAATAATGGGCGAACGTTTGTTTTTTATAACCGATGCGGTAACAGAAACAAACATAGGCCCATATCAACATGTTTTCAATAACGACTATTATGCATTACCTAACGGAACGCTTAGTGGCTCTGCATTAACCATGTTACAAGGTGTAAAAAATGCTATAAAATATTGCGGCATTCCGTTGGAAGAGGCTTTGCGAATGGCAAGTTTGTATCCCGCCAAATTAATGGGGTTGGATAAAAAGCTGGGTAAAATCGACATTGGTTTTTCTGCAGATGTTGTAATAATTGAAGTTTATTGATGTTAGGGAGTTTGCCTTAGCACCAACGAATCGGTATTGTTGCTGGTTTTTATCAGCCGCATAATTGCATGATTATTGCGTGCATCGGTAGTATCAAATACCCCTTTGAAGGTAAGTCCAGAATCCGGGCCGTTTTTAACACCCAGATTTTCTGCTGTAGTCAAATAATGGATCTGTACCTGTTCTCTATTATAACTACCTTTTAAATTATAAAAAAAGCTACCGCCAGGGCCTTGTTCAGTAAAAGTAAAGTTTCCAGTACCGGCTTTATCGTCGTGGTCTGTAAGGGCCGGAATAAAAGAACTGGAAGTATTGCGGCCTTTTAATTCTTTCCACACAAATGAAACGTTTGGAATAAAAGTATCTGCCAAGGCAGGGTTTGCTCCATCCTTCGAACATTCAGCAAACAACCCAATAAAAACACACAGGCAAAAAAATCTTTTTTTGTTTTTCATGGTAATTGGCTTTTTAGTTAAATGCACTTTTTTCTGATTGGAGCCTTGTATTAAATGTTTTTACTTTTACATCCAATACGCCAAGGTTGTTACTTAAATTGGGCAACAGGTCGTTTATGTTTTTGGTAATTTCTAATCGTAAATTATTCCGTGCTTTTTTGTCGTTTTCGTGTACATAAATATTTATCTTTTTTATAATTGCATCGTTTAAAGGAAAAATATAAGTGCGGTGTATATTGTTAAGTGCATAATCTACTATGTTATGGTATAAATCTGCAAGGGCATCGCTTTTCCAATATCCTGCTATTGCTCTTTCATAATCTGCATTGTTACTATTTAGGCTGTTATAAAATTTATTATATACTGTCATTGTAGAATCCAACGCGTTAAAAGCAGCCACATTTCCAATACTTAAATTTATTTCTACCAAATTCCTAAAAATTTCTTTTAGGTCTTCTGCTTCGTTTAGATAGCTCTCTAAACCAGCTGTAATCGGTAAAAAATATTTATCCTGTCCTTCTAACAATGCTGTAGCTGTGCGCAAATTATCGGCCGATACTTTATAATTGGTCGCAATAACCAACAAAATGGAATCCTGCAAAGCAGATATTTTTTTATCCAGCGATAAATTTGTTTTTTTGAGGCTATCTATATTAGTGTTTACCAAATCTAGCTTAGCCATTGCCCGTTTGTACTGCACATCATATTCTTTCGTTGCTTTTTCAATAATGCTCGACTTATGTATTTTAATTACAATGGTTGCATCGGCATTTTCAGGAAGGTAAATCAAGCCCTTGTCTGGCGCAACAATTGTGTATTCTTTTTTTTTATCATCGGGAATCCTGATAATAATCGGGTCGAGTTTTTTTTTAAAGGGCAGGTAAATCAAGCCAAGTTCGTTGGTTTTTTGAGGGATGTCATCAAAAAAAAGCGGAAAAAAAGATGCCGTATTACTTTCGTTATTTTCCGAAATAATTTCTACCCTAAATGTATATTCAGTGGTTTGCGCCCACATTGCAGTTTTAATAAAAGCAAAACATACCAACATCATGAACTTTTTCATGGATTTAGCGGTATTTTCATGTTGGATGATAAAATTACTTTATTGTCGTATCGTAATTTTCCATTCCCAAAAATCATCACATCCGTTTTATCGCCAATTTTGGCCGGCAGGTAAATCTGGAACATGCCGTCTTCATCTGTTATTGCTTTTTTTAGGAATGAACTGAAATTTACAGCCACATTTTTAACTGGAACGTCGTCTCCGCTAATTACATGACCCACAAAAAGAAAAGAATCAATTGCGGGTAATAGCGTAAGATGTAGTACTGGATTATCGTTGCTTTCATCTGGCACCATTAAAGTGGTATCGTATTTTGTGGCAATCGCGTAACCATCAATATGGGAAGAAACTCTTATTGCATGGCCCCTGTAACTGGCATTCACATTTGGAAAATTAGCACTTCTATTACTGTTGATGGCTACTTGCCTAGGGTCATTTCCATTTTCTATGGATAACACGTCATTCGGCGAAGGAGTATAGCGCCCAGTAGCATCATTTACAATTATGGTTAAATCAAACGGACTGTCTAGCGGTATTGGCCTAAATTTATAACCAACAAAAATAAATAGGAAAAATATTACCGGGGGGCCTGCCAATTTTAGTTCGCCTTTTAAAAAAGTTCCCTTCCAAGTAGATGTACTTTTGAAAGCACCACTTAAAAACGCTGTCGCTGCCAATGCACAAATTACTAATAAAAAAAAGTAGGTGGTGAGTGAAAATGTAAGCTGATTTTTTTGTGAAATGAATATCAATAAAAATAACAACAACATTGCAAAACCACCTAAAGTAGTGTATAGCCAAAATTTTTTATTGTTTTCCAAGATGTTAGTATGAAATAATGATCGAATTAGCACCATTCCGATTTGCACGGAGAAGTTGCCTGAATTGGGCTTTTGATACTAAACTTAAGTCACCTAATTTATTTTTGCAATGGGCAGTTAATATATCGGGCATATCAGGGAGATTTTTATTTATTTCCGCCCTGCCATTCTAAGTTTCAACTACAAAAATTATTTGTAGGCGATGGTGCTACAACGCAGTTCACCGTTTATTAAGTTGGGATTATTTATCCGAATAGATGTTATGGATCTCAAAATTTTAGCCCTGATCAATTTTTTAAAATTTAAAAAAACTGATCAGGGCCAAAATTTTAAATGCGAGATTTATTTGAATACGCTTTTAATACGCCGCCGTAAAACGGCCTTTAATATGTTTTGGATTTTCCAATTCGTCTACCAAAACGACGGCCAAATCTTCAACTGACAATATGCTTCTTCCATTTGCGTCGAATACTGGGCTTTCCAATCCTACACGGTAAGTTCCTTTTCTTTCGCCGGCGGTAGTTTGGTTCATTTCTATGGCAGGGCTAAAAAAGGTCCAATCCAAATCATTTTCTTCCTTTAAAAAAGTATAATAATCTCTTGCAGAAGTTGCGCCTGCTTTATATTCTGCCGGAAACTGCGGTGTATCAACCAATTGCACACCGTTGATGTACAAGCTCCCTGCGCCACCCACCACTATTAAACGCTTTACACCAGCCCTTTTTACGCCAGCCTGTATAGCTTTTGAACCCGCCAAAAAATCGTTGTAAAGATTTGGATTAGTCCAGCCGGCATTGAAAGCACTTATTACCGCATCGCTTCCTGCTACGGCGCTTGCCACTTCATCCGCATTCATCACATCCGCGGCCACAAAGTCGGTATCTGGTAAAGGATCTATTTTTTCAGGATGTCTTGCAATGGCAATTACCTGATGGTTTCTGTTAACCAATTCTTTTAATACGGCTTTTCCAACAAAGCCAGATGCCCCAATTAATGCTACTTTCATGTTATTTATTTTTTGAAATGATTAAATTTACTGTAATTTAAACTATTACAGTTTTAAATAAAAAAATTTTAGTTGAATTGTTTGGTAAAATTTAAAAGATTGGTTTTTGATAATTTTTGAACTAAAGCAGTTTCTGCTTCGGCATATAAATTATCCAAATGCTTGTTGATATCTTTCCCAATCGGGCAATCAGGGTTTGGGTGATTTACACGGCCTAACAAAGGCTGGTGCTGCATCACGGCGTTATAAATGTCGGATAATTTTATTTCTCTGGCTGGTTTTGCCAATGCTGAACCGCCGCCTTTTCCTTCTTTACTGATAACCAAATTATATTCCCGAAGATTACTTATTTCCTTACGAATAATCGCCGGATGTACGTTTACGCTGCTTGCAATATAATCCGATGTCAGCCATTCGCCATCTGCATTGCAAAGCAATGTTAAGATATGAAGCGAAGTGGCAAACTTTACATTATACATACTGTAATAATTTTAATTACAGTACAAAAGTAGGAAAGTTTATTTCAAACAAATATTTTAATTTAAAAATTATCTGGAAAAAAGACTTTTAATTAATTAGCAAGTTATTTCTTTCCATCGCCCAAGCCAAGCACCGAAGATACCCTGTTTTTATATTTCCGCTTATCTAATTTGTAATAAAAAGCGCCTTTACGGGAAGATGTTTTTTCTTTTTCGTTTAGCTTTATCAACAATCCGGTTGCTAAAATATTACGGCTAAAATTTCTTTTATCGTATACCACATCATACACGCCTTCGTACAAACTATGCATTTGCGGTATCGTAAATTTATCCGGCAATAATTCAAATAAAATCGGGTGCGTCATGGCTTTATCTTGCAATTTAGCCCTTGCCATTTCTACCATTTTGGGATGGTCAAAAATGAGTTGCGGAAAATCCTTTACTGGAAACCAGACCGCATGATATTCTTCGTTTAGTTGTTGTTGATATTGCCGGATATCCAGCAAGGCAAAATAGGCTACGGAAACCGTGCGTTCGATGGGGTCGCGGCTTGGCGCTCCAAATGCAGCAAATTGTTCCAAGTATAAACCCTCCAACCCAGTATTTCGTTTCATAACACGGGCAGCAGCAGCGTCAAGGCCTTCGTTGGGCTCCACAAAACCACCCATCAAACTCCATTTTCCTTTTTCTGGTTCAAGGGCACGGTGTACCAGCAAAATTTTCAATTCGGCCCCATCAAAACCAAAAATAATGCAATCGACTGCAACCAGCATCCTGGTTTGGCGTGAATATTTGTTCATGGATTATGTGATTATCATTTTTAAGCCTATACAATTGCATCAAAGATTAGGATTTTAATTAAGTTTTTCCTCCTTCAAACAATACAATTCATTTTTTAATTGTCTTTTTGACCGTTATCTTTCCGCTTTGATAACATCTATTGCTAAATAATGTTTTGCAATAATGTGTTTATCGGAAATTATTTTGCTTTAACCTTGTATCAAATCCATCTATGAAAAAAATATTGCTTGTTATTTTTTTATATACGTCTCTTTTTACAAAAAAGTTAGATGCCCAAAAAAGTAATGACACTGAAATAAAGATCGCCAACACATTTACCGAAGGATATTTTCCGTTGGTTGGAAATAATAATTTGGCCAATATTTATGTTGATTCCACCGATGCAAGTGTAGTGCAAATTGCTGCTAATTGTTTTAAAAATGATGTGCAATTAATAACTGGTAAAAGTTTACCGTTGCAAAATGCTGGATCAAAAATGGCAGGCTATGCGGTAATTGTCGGCACTTTACACCATTCGAAATTAATAGATGGGCTAATTGCAAACAATAAATTACCAACTGATAAAATTGAAGGCAAGTGGGAAACTTATTATATTTCGGTGCTAAAAAATCCCATGGCCAACGTGCCGCAAGCATTGGTTATTATTGGTAGCGACCCTCGCGGAACGGCTTTCGGAATATTTGAATTGTCAAAAAAGATAGGCGTTTCGCCTTGGTATTGGTGGGCCGATGTAATTCCAGAACATAAGCCAGCACTATATCTTAGCCCAACAACAGTTATTTCAAACCCTCCGTCTGTACAATACCGTGGCATTTTTATAAATGATGAAGATTGGGGCATGCAGCCATGGGCTGCCAAACATATTGATACCGATATTAAAGATATTGGGCCGAACACTTACGCCCATATTTTTGAATTATTGCTCCGTTTAAAAGCCAATTATTTATGGCCTGCCATGCACCCTTGCACTAAGCCATTTTACCATTATTTTGAAAATGCAAGAGTGGCCGATAAATACGCCATTGTGGTTGGCGCCAGCCATTGCGAACCTATGCAGCGCAGCAATATTTTTGAGTGGAGCGATAATTTTAAAAACGAATATGGTGTAGCGCCGGGCGAATGGCGTTACGATAAAAATCCGCAACAAATAAAAACATATTGGGATGATCGCATTAAACAAATTGTAAATTACGAAAGCACGATAACCGTGGGCATGCGTGGCATACACGATGGCAGTATGCCGGGGCCTCCGTCGCAGCCGGAAAAAGTAAAATTATTGTCGCAGGTAATTAGCGACCAACGGGAAATTTTACAGCAGGATTACAAACGCCCAATCAATCAGATTCCACAAATATTTGTGCCTTACAAAGAAGTGTTGAATTTATACAAAGCTGGTGCCGCGGTGCCAGAAGATGTGTCGATTATTTGGGCCGATGATAATTATGGCTATATCCGCCAGGTATCAAACACGGACGAACAAAAACGTAGCGGTGGAAGTGGCGTTTACTACCATTTTTCTTATTGGGGAGCCCCAAGGGATTTTTTGTGGTTATCAACCATTTCGCCAGCATTAACGGCTTATGAAATGGGCAAAGCATTTGCATTTAACGGCAAAAAACTGTGGGTTTTTAATGTGGGTGATCTAAAACCGGCGGAAATGGAAATAAATTTTGCGATGGATTTGGCTTACGACGCCACTAAATGGAATGCTGAAAATGCCCATGAATATGCAAAATATTGGGCGTCAGAAACATTTGGAAAGGAATTTGCCGATTCAATTGCGGCCATTAAAACAGAATATTATAGACTGGCAGCCGAAGGCAAACCCGAGCAGCTGGACATGATAAATTACGATGATATCGCTTTGGAAAAACGGATCAAAGATTATGCTACTATTGTTAAAAAAGTGCAAGATTTAAGTTTGAAAATTCCTAAGCGTTTGGCAGACGCCTATTTTGAATTAGTGATGTACCCAGTTGATTGCGCCTTTGCCATGAATGAAAAAATATTGTGGGCGAAAAAAGCATGGGATCTTGAAAAAAAGGGTGAGTTTGATATGAAATATGGTGTTTGGTCGATGGGTGGCTATGAAAAAATTAAGAGTTTAACCGAAGAATATAATACTCATTTGGCCAACGGAAAATGGGAAAGTATGATGAGTTGGAAACCACGGAATTTACCGGTATTCGACATGCCAAAACTGCCAACTAAATCAGAGACTGATTCAATGAAGCGCAATCTTCAAAAATCACCTGATTCCATTTTGCCAAAAGCTATACTGGCAGCCGATTTCAACGACAAAAAAGATGTTGCGAACGAAGCAATTAAAACCATCGAAGGCTTAGGAATTGGTGGAAAGGGCGTTACTATTTTGCCGATAACCGCACCTCCATTTACCAATCAAAAAATTACCGACATGCCTTATGTGGAATATAAATTAAACATGGCAAAAGGCGAACGCAGTATTACTTTAAAAGTTTTGCCAACTCAAAATATCAACAACGAATATGGTTTGCATTATGCCATTTCTGTAAATGGCGGCGAGCCGCAAATCCAGAATTTTAAAGCAGATGTAGATGGTAAATTATGGGCTAAAAACGTTGTAAATGGCTATGCATCAAATACTACGAAACATAATGTGGGTAAGGATGGTGAAGCAATTATCAGGCTGTATTTGTTAGAACCAGGCTTAGTGGTAAATAAAATTGAATGGCAATAATTATTGCCATTCAATTTGTTGCTGTATTTATTTGTTTCAACTGTTTTAATAAGATGAATTATGATTTACTTTTTTACAGTTTTTTTAAATTTTTAAAAAAATAATTACGATTAACAATTTTAAAATTCCAACAGCTTTGCTTGAACCGGAAAAACCAATTTTAATTGCAGCGGATTATTTTCCTGTAATTCTTTTTTAATCATTGCTTCGTTATTGCCATTTGGTTTAATATGTGTAATAACAATCGGCAAATTTTTTATGTTTTCTTTTCCTGCCAATCCTGCTAAAACAGTCATTTCATTCATTAATAAATTGGGCGTAAGATGTCCAAATAATAATTTGGTTGGCTGTTCATTTGGGAAAGATATTTCAATTAAAATAGCTTTTAATTTTTTGGCTGAAACCAAGGGTGCTACTTGTTCCCACAATTTATGCAGTTTGTCGTTTTTTTCTATTTCGTCAGCACCGGTATCGCCTAAATAAAGTATATAATTTCCATTGTGGCCAATTAAAAAAGCGGTGCTAAGCTGTGGCGCAACATGGCTTAGCGGAAAAGCCCGCACGTTCATTTGGGTGTTGGCAATTGTCGTGTCTTTTCCAACGGTTAATGGCGTATAATGATATTTTCCGATCGCCGGTTTTTCGCCTTCGTTGGCAAAGTTGGCCCAGCTTTCCCAAGTAAAGTATTTTTCCCGCAACACATCTAAACAAAATGGAAGCCCATAAATATTTTTGGTAGAATCTTCAGGTGAATTAATGATCAATCCGGCAGTATGGTCTAAATGCCCATGCGAAATAAAATAACCTTTTATGTATCGCTTCAACACAATATCTGCACCAACTTTAAAAACGCCATTGTCCACTGCTTTTTGAATACCCGCATGCAAAGTGCCGGCATCCAAACAAACATAATCATCTGTGCCCTCAATAGCAAGCATGTAGGCCGAAAGATTGCTTTCATCAATACCGCCTTTTACGCCCAGCGGAACTATTTTAAAAACATGTTGTGCACTAATTTTCGTTTGGATTAATAAAAAAATAAAAAATGCAACTAAATATAAAAAGCGATTGGTTTTCATCTTCCAAAAATAATCGTTGCTTTGGGAAATTAGGAAAGGTTATAATTTGTAACGAATAAAATGTACAATGCAAAAAGATAAAAGATAAATAATGATAGATACTATAAAGCATAGCCATTTACATTGTAAATAAGGAACAAATTACTAATAACTTATGCTAACAAACAAAAACGGCCACCAAAATGGCGACCGCTTTTATAAGAAAGTCTAATGGGAAATTATCCCAAAGCAACACGTTTGAAAGCAATAACTTTCAAATCAGCGTTTACGCTTTTTAAATATTCAGCAACTGTTTTGCCACCATCTTTTACAAAAGCTTGGCTTAACAAAGTTGTTTCTTTAAAGAAGGCATTTAATTTACCGTCAGCAATTTTAGCGATCATTTCAGCAGGTTTACCCGCCATTTTAGGGTCGTTTTGTATCACATCGGTAACAATTGTTCTTTCCCTTTCAACAACGTCGGCAGGCACGCTGTCAGCATCAACCGCAACTGGGTTCATAGCAGCAATTTGCATAGCTACATCTTTACCAGCTTCTGGGTTTTCTTGGTTCAAACCAACCAAAACACCCATGCGGTTTGCACCATGAATGTAAGATGCAACATATTCTGCACTTACTTTTTCAAATTTGCTGATACCGATTTTTTCACCAATAGAAGCCAATTTGTCGTTGATAAGATCTGCAACTTTTGCACCTCCAATTTCAAGGTTGTTCAAAGCATCGGTATCAGCAACATTATTTTCAATGGCTGCGTCGATAATGCTTTGTGCAAATGCGATAAAGTCAGCGTTTTTGCTTACAAAATCGGTTTCGCAGCTCAAGCACAACACAATACCAGTTTTATTATCGGCAGTTGTTTTAGCTAAAACAACACCTTCTTTTGCTTCACGGTCGCTACGAAGTGCCGCTACTTTTTGTCCTTTTTTACGAAGCCAATCAATGGCGGCTTCAAAATCGCCACCAGTTTCGGTTAATGCCTTGCGGCAATCCATCATTCCAGCACCGGTTGCCTGACGCAACTTGTTGATTTCGGCGGCTGATATTGCTACTGCAGTACTCATAATAATTTACGATTTAAGATTTTTGATTTAAGATTTAACCAGATTTGTTATAACTTTTCCCTTGGGGTTCACCAATCTGATAGAATCTTTTGCCATACCAAAATTGGCTATTGTTTGTTACCCAAAAATCACAAACCAAGAATTAAAACAAGTTTAATATTGATTTGTGATTTTTTGAATTGTTGGTATATTAAAAGTTATGACTGGGAATTGAGAACAGTAAAACATACTCACTATTCACCATTCACCACTCACTATCTTGGGCCACCTGGGCCACCTGGCCTACGACCACCACCGCCTGCATTTGGCACACGGCGTTTTTGAGGACCACCAGCACCACCTGGGCCACGGCCACCAGCAGCGCCACCACGGCCACCACCACGGCTTCCACGGTCACGGCTACCTGGTTCGTCGTCCATTTTAAATTGTGGACGGTCATCGATATCATCTTCCACTGTTTCATCATCTTTAGAAGCTTGACGTTCAGCCAAACCTTCTGCGATAGCGGCAGTAATATAATTGGTGATGATAGCAATAGATTTTGTAGCATCATCATTTGATGGTACAGCATAATCAACTTTATTTGGATCGCAATTGGTATCAACCATACCGAAAGTAGTGATATTCAAACGTTTAGCTTCAGCCAAGGCTATATGCTCATGGCCAATATCTACCAAAAACAAAGCGGCGGGAATACGGCCCATGTTAGCGATACCACCCAATACTTTTTCCATTTTGTCTTTATCGCGGCTTAAAGTAAGGCGTTCTTTTTTAGTAAGGCTGTCGATGGTACCATCATTCAACATTTTTTCGATGCTTTGCATTTTCTTCACGCTCTTACGAACGGTGTTGAAGTTGGTAAGCATACCACCCAACCACCTTTCGGTAGCATAAGGCATGTTTACTTTTTTTGCACATTCGCTCACAATTTCTTTGGCCTGTTTTTTAGTAGCAACAAACATTATTTTTTTACCGCTCTTAGCAATTTGCTTCATAGCGGCAGCAGTTTCCTGCAAACATTCAGTTGTTTTATTCAGGTCAATAATGTGAATACCTTTTTTTTCTGCGAAGATGTAAGGCAACATCTTGGGATTCCATTTTTTCTTTAGGTGACCGAAGTGAACGCCGGCATCCAAAAGCTGTTGTTGCAGGGATGTATTTGCTTCCATTTTTTTATTTAAGCTTTGAGCTTTTAGCTATTAGCTATTAGCCAATTGAAAAATTTATTTATGCTTCCGGCCAACAGCTCAAGGCTACTAGCTAAAAGCTTGTTGTTAACGTTTGCTGAATTGGTAGCTTTTACGGGCTTTTTTCTTACCTGGTTTTTTACGTTCAACGCTACGAGAGTCGCGGGTTAACAAACCTGCTGCTTTCAAAGCTGGACGGTATTCTGGGTTTACCACCAAAAGTGCACGGGCAATACCCAATTTTACAGCTTCTGCTTGGCCTTTTACACCACCGCCTGTTGCATTTACCGTTACATCGAACTTATCTGAAACTGAAACGGTTTTAAATGGTTGCTCTACTTGGTTTTGCAAATAAACCAAAGGGAAATATGTTTTGTAATCTTTGTTGTTGACAGTAATAGCGCCTGTACCATTTTTTATAAATACACGTGTTACAGCTTCTTTACGACGGCCAACAGCGATTTTTTGTTTTTCCATGATTTGTTTTTAGTAGTTAGATGTTGTAGTTGAATGTTAGAAAGGCAATAATTACCAATTACTAACGACCAATTACCAACGACTGTTTTTAGAATTTTAACTCCTTTGGTTGTTGTGCAACATGCGGATGTTGGTCACCGGCATACACGTATAATTTTTTTACCATTTGGCGGCCCAGTTTGTTTTTTGGCAACATACCTTTTACGGCACGTTCTATTACCGCATCGGGGCGACGTTTCAATAAGTTGCCAGCAGTTTCTTCTTTTTTACCGCCTGGATAACCACTAAAGTTGATGTAAGTTTTGTCTTCCAATTTGTTACCGGAAAAAACAACCTTATCTGCATTAATAACGATCACATAGTCGCCGGCATCAAAGTGCGGGGTATAACTTGTTTTCGTTTTGCCACGCAACACTGCTGCGATGCTGGCGCACATGCGGCCTACGGTTTGATTAGTCCCGTCGACAACGTGCCATGCACGCTGTACGGTAGCCTCGTTCGCATGTTTGGTGGTGAAATGTAATTTGCTCATGATTTTTCTTTTAGAAGCCCAGCCGCCATCCCGGCAGGTACTTTACGTTTATAAAATCCAAAAATTTATTTTGGGCTGCAAAAGTGCATCATTGTATTTTAGCCACCAAGTATTTTTGCCAAATTATTTTATACCCCCCTTATAACGTATTGATTATCAATAAAATTTTTGACTATATTTTAATACGTCACTTAAAAATTAACGCCAGCCTAGCTTTTTTTATTACTAGCAAGCAAATTAAAGCTTAATAGGCTTATTGAAAACGTTGCAATAAGTAGGTTGTTGAGAATATATATATTTTATAGTTAATCTAAAGGCTTAAACAATTAATCGATGTTTGATTTACTTAATAAAATTCTTGTGGGGCTTTTTTTCCCCAAAAACTTTTATTTTTTGACCTTGGTATTTAAAATGGCTGTAACTTGGAGTTGGCAAGGTTATTGAGACATAGTTATTGTTTAATAATATAAAAAAAATCTTATGAGCACAAAAAAAGTTGTTATAGGCGTTTTATCGGGTACATTGGCTGGATTAGCCATCGGTTTGTTATATGCACCTGCTAAAGGTGAAGATACCCGCCAAAAAATTGTAGACTCTGCTGATGAGCTTAAAAATAAAATTTCTGACACCGCCGAAGAATGGAAAGCTAAATTGGCAGATACTGCTGACGAGTGGAAGGCAAAATTTAAACGCCTCCGTGGGCAAGCAGCGGATGAACTGGATGAGTTACAAAAGATTTTTGAAACCGAGTCGGACGGCTTAAAAGATGATGTTAAAGACAGAGTGCTGAAATTAATAGCATCTAGCAAAAAAAGTTTTGCTGATTATAAGGATAGTGCTAAAAATACAGCTTCCGCCAATTAATTTTGTTTGGTGGAAACATATAATGTTAATGTGATGCGCATATAATGTGTATCACATTTTTATTTGCAAGCTCTAAAGTAATTACTGACACACGGATTAATAATGAAAACTAATAAGTATTTTAAAAGAATGGCCCTTTTTTATAATTATTGGCATTAGAAGATTAATATCACATATTAAGATGACTCCCATATTTATGCAAAACGACCGCAATAATTTGCGGTCGTTTTGCATAAATATGGGCTTTATTAGGTTAAAGTAAAGTTGCATCGCTGGTAATTTCTGCCTTAAAAAGTTTAGAAACCGGACAAGTTCCTTCTGCATCCTTTACTGCTTGATCAAATTGTTCTTTGGTAATGTTCGGAATAGAAGCTTTTACAATAAGATGAGATTTCGTGATAGCGCCTTGTGCTGGATCTAACGTAATTTCAGCTTTAGTTTCGATATTATCGGGCGTAAAGCCAATTTTACCTAACCCAAAACTAAGTGCCATCGTAAAACAGCCCGCATGCGCAGCAGCCAACAATTCCTCTGGATTGGTTCCAATACCATCAGCAAAACGGGTATTGAAGGAATACTGAGATTGATTTAATACAGTGCTTTGGGTTGTTAAAGTTCCTTTCCCTTCCTTACCAGAGCCGCTCCATACGGCTGTTGCATTACGTACCATGTTTTTTTTATTTTTAGATGATGAATATTAAATATCAATACAATACTTTGCAATCATTTGTTTACACTACCTACAAAATAAATATTAATATGAATACTTTAAACGTTTAATACAGGCATTTAATATTATAATAACAGCGCCAAAAAATTATGCCGTATTGTTTCAACACTATAAAAAAAGACTTGTAAATAAACGAGCTGTAGAAAAGGCCAATTAAAGATTAGCCAGTATTCTTTCTTGAGCCGACTTTAATTCATCAGGCGACAATTTTAATTTTTCATTGGTCGGCAGCATATCTTCAGTTCGGTTTATTGGAATTAAGTGCAAATGTGCATGCGGCACTTCCAAACCAATGGTTACCAAGCTAATACGATTGCAAGGAAAAGCCTTTTCAATAGCATGGGCAATCGGTTTGGCAAACACTAACATGTCTGCCAAATAATCATCTGGCACATCAAAAAACTTGTCAACTTCTATTTTGGGCACCACCAATGTATGCCCTAATTGAAAAGGGAAAATATCTAAAAAAGCAAAAAACTTTTCGTTTTCCGCTATTTTGTAAGAAGGTATTTGGCCTGCAATAATTTTTGAAAAAATCGTCATAAATCAAGTCATTGGATCATTGGTCATTGGGTCAATAAATAGAACCAACATAATGGCTTATTGACCCAATGACCAATGACTTGTTATATGCCTATAGAAACTACTTTAAATTTCATAATTCCATTTGGAGCATGTACTTCCGCAATATCGCCAACTACCTTGCCAATCAATCCTTTACCGATAGGCGATGAGGCTGATATTTTGCCCAACTTTAAATCGGCTTCCTTTTCACCAACAATAGTATATTCCACTGTTTTTTTAGTGGCCATATTGGTTATTTTCACCTTGGTTAATATGCTTACCTTACTTGTATCAATATTATTGGTATCAACTATTTTACTGGTTGCCACAGCTCCGTCTAATGCAGCTATTTTAGCTTCTAATAAACCTTGCGCCTCTTTGGCAGCATCGTATTCGGCATTTTCTTTTAGGTCACCCTTCTCCCTTGCTTCTGCAATAGCTCGACTAGCGGCAGGACGATCAACGGTTTTTAAGCGGTGCAATTCTTCCCGCATTTTTTCAAAGGTTTCTTTGGTTACATAATTAGTGCTCATGTGTACCTCCAGTTTTTCTTATTAATTTTAAAGAAATATAATCTTGCCTTATCGGCTTTGGGTTGGTATTAAAATAAAAAAACAACAACGCCTCCACCATTGCGTGAAAGCGTTGCTATTATTCAAATCAAAGATAATATCCTTTTATTATTTTTCAAAATCCATTTTTTTTGTTCTGTTAAAATGGCTATAAAACACGTTATTATTAACAATTTGCAACAACATGAACGCGGTTTTTACGTTTATTCACATAACGATGCTTTAATAATTAAAATAACCATTATGGAAAATCAATTCGTAAGCCCTGGAACTGCTGGAAAAACAAAAATTTTAATTTCAGAAGAACAAAATGGCATGTTGATTTGGTTGGGCAACAACGAAAATGTGTCTAAAACCGCTGGACAAATTTTTTACAATGCCAAAAATGCCCAAATAAATAATGTGGCGTTTTTACCACATGCCGCCTCGCAAGATTGCCAATTGCGGTTAGAAATGTATCGATTTGATCCTTTAAAAAAAGAATGGCTTGAAAAAATACACGAAACAACCGAAAACATAAATGCAGGAAACTGTGAAGAATGGTTATTTTTTAAAATGGGCAACAATCAGCTGGAAAGCAATGCCTGGTACGGCTTTAAATTGATTTGTACCAATGGCCAAGTGGCTTTGGCAGAAGGGTTACACCAAAGTAGTGTAGCAAAAAGCATGGAATGGACTGCTATAAAAGCCAACGACAAAGGTATTTTCCATGATGATTTTCATTTAGCATATATAGTGGAATTGGCTGCGTGAAAATGGTAACTGGGTAAATAAGCCTGAAGGATTTGTCCTTCTTTATAATTTACTTATTTACCCAATTACCCATTACCTAATCAAGCCCCAATTTTTGCAACGTTACTTTAGCCATTTTAAAAAAAGCTTCGTGGCTATAGCCGGCTATATGCGGTGTAACAATCACATTAGGATTTTCCAATAATTCTTCGAATAATTTTTTTTCCTCCGGCGTGTAGGTTTCTAATTTTTCGTTTTCCAACACATCAAAGCCGGCCCCTGAGATCTGTTTGTGTTCCAAGGCGTATTTTACCGCAGTGGTACTCATTACTTTACCACGACAAGTATTTAAAAAAATTGGCTTTTCTTTACATTGGTCAAACATTTCAAAGCTGGCCATGTGGAAAGTTTCGTTGGTTAGTGGCACATGCATGCTAATAACGTTGCTGTATTTGCAAACCTGTTCCAACGAAGCCTCCCGCACATGCCCGTGTGCAAAGCCCGATTTATATTTATCGTAAGACAAAACGGTTACATTAAAAGGTGCTAACAATTTTGCAAACGAATGGCCGGTATTGCCAAAACCGATTATTCCAACTGTTTTACCCGATAACTCGGTGCCCCGGTTTGCTTCGCGTATCCATTTACCTTGTTTTATTTCTTCGTAGCTGCTGCTTATTTTGTTCAACAAGTTCAACAGCATGCCAAGTTCGTGTTCAGCAACAGCCAAACGGTTTCCTTCTGGGCTACTTACCACTTTTATGCCTCTGCTTTCGGCAAATTCTACATTTATCAGTTCCAAACCGCTTCCCAATCGGCCGATCCATTTTAATAATGGCGCAGCTTCTATCATGGCTTGGTCAATTTTTAACCTTGTGGTTACAATCAAACCTTCGGCAGTGGCAACCTTTTTTATCAATTCGTCGTATGTAATGTTTTCTTCGGCCAATACTTCGTATCCGTTCGATTGCAGTTTTTCTTTAAGATAAGGATGCGCTTTGGCAGTAAGGATGGCAATCGGTTTTTGCATATTCAGTATTTTAGATATTAGTACTTAGTATTTAGACAAAACCCATAAAGTGGTTCATTTTTCTAAATTATTTCATTTTAAAAGTAAGCGCAGCAAAATCTTCCACACTCAATTGCTCGGCCCGTTTGTTGAAAATATCATTTTTTATAAATTCTTCGTCAAATAACCCCCTCACTCCATTCCTTAACATTTTTCGGCGTTGGTTAAAAGCCGTTTTTACCAACAGTTTGAAATGCTTTTCGCTTTTCATGTGGGGAACGGATGGTGGATGGTGGATGGCGGATGGCGGAAAAACGTTTACAGATGGCAGTTGGCGGTTGGCGATTGATTCGCTATCATTTTCGGCCTCAACATACTGTACCCACCGCCATCCGCCATCTGCCCGCTGCCAACCACTTTGGGTCGCATCCTAATTACCCCACTCATTACCTTCGGCGGCGGGTCAAAACTTTGCGGCGGCACGTCAAACAAATATTCTACCGAAAAATATGCCTGTACCAACACGCTGATAACACCATATGTTTTGCTACCAGGTTTTGCTGCAATCCGTTCCGCCACTTCTTTTTGGAACATACCCACCATACACTCTACTTGTGTTTTCCAGTCTAACAATTTAAAAACTATTTGTGTTGAAATGTTGTAAGGAAAATTGCCAACCACCGTAAAATTATCAGTAAAAGGAATTACGATATCCAAAAAATCTTGATGGATAATATTATTACGTAGCTGTGGAAATTTATTGTTGAGGTAAGCAACCTTTTCGTCATCCAATTCCACCGCTTTAAAACTGATATTCGGAATTTTTAACAAGTATTTTGTAAGTGCGCCGCCGCCTGGGCCAACTTCCAATAATTGATGAAAAGGTTGTTGTAGTAAGGCTTGCACAATATTTTGGCAAATATTTTCGTCTTTTAAAAAGTGCTGGCCAAGCGATTTTTTTAATTGCATGGCAGCGAAGGTAGCAGCAAAAGGCTCATAGTGATATGTGGCATTGTTCCATTTTTAGCGCATAAAAAATAAATATTAAATAATCAATGTTCAATGCTCAATCTTCAACGCTTAACTTTAAAGTGTAAATGTTTAAGCTACTCCTGAAATATGGAAGCTAACTATACTCGAGTATTTTAATTGAATATTGAGAAGCTGAACATTGATTATTTGAATATTTTCCTCATTCTCACGTTTATAAAATCTTTACACACCAAAACACTTTTAACGCCCTCCCAACTTGTTGTTAAATTGTAAAACCGTACTTTTAAAATATAATCTGCCATACATTGCATTTCCTTTTTAACATTATGATGTCTAGCAAAAATCTGAAGCGTTTTATGACGAACAAAAAACTGAACCGTATTGCGATTGCCTTGCTGTTTATTTGTACCCAATTTGCCATTCCCAATAAAATTTCGGCTCAAGTAAATGCTGTAACTTTTGGGAAAAACCGCATCCAATACCATAAATACAACTGGCGTTTTTATCAAACTAAAAATTTTAATGTTCATTTTACCCAAAATGGATTGGAACTTGCAAAATATACTTTGCAAGCGGCCGAAGAAGAATTAGCTTCTATAGAGGCCTTTACCGAACAAGGTTTACAAGGCCGGGCAAATATTATTTTGTACAATAGTTATGAAGATAAACAGGCTTCTAATATTGGTTTAGATAACGAAGAATTGCCCAATGCAGGCGAAACCCGCTTGGTAAACAACAAAATGGTTATTTATTTTGATGGCAATCACGAACATTTGCGCCAGCAAATACGAGAAGGCATTGCTAAAATGTTGGTAGACAATAAGTTGTTTGGTGATAATATAGGGCAAGTGGCTGGCAACCAAGCATTGTTAGATTTGCCACAATGGCTAACCGATGGCTACACATCTTACGCAGCCGAAAATTGGAGCCAACAATGGGACGACCAACTACGCAGTGCGTTGTTAAGTGGCAGTTACAACAGTTTTTACCAATTTGCGTTCGATCAGCCAACGCTTGCTGGTCATGCCTTTTGGAAATATATTGCCGATAAATACAAAAAAGAAAATGTTACCTATTTTATGTATTTGGCTGTTTTGTACAAAAACCTAAATACAGCTTCGCTGCGCATTACCAAAAAGAAATTTAAAGAAGTGTTGAGCGACTTTATGGTGGAAGAACCAGACATCTATTACAAAGATTTGCGTGGCCGCAAGGCTTATCCAAAAGGCAGTTTGATTACCGAGGAAGACGTTGATAAAAACCACGATGTTTATCGCTTTGCGCCAAACCCAAATCCTAAATTATATACTTGGGGCTTAACGGAATATAATAAAGGTCGTTACAATGTAGTGCTGATTGAAAATTATGTAAACCGTAAAGTGTTGATTAGCAACGGTGTACGAGTTTATAAAAATCAAAAAAGCCCTAATTACCCCATTATGGCTTGGGATGGAAAAGGCAGCCGCTTAGCCTATGTTTATTGGAAAGATGATAAAATATGGTTGCAAGTGTTTGATATCGTTGCACGCATCAACACCGTTAAAATAAATTTGAGCCAATATTTTGATCAGGTGCAGGATGTACAATACATGTTGGACAAAAACACATTGATTATCAGCGCCGTAAAAAATGGCCATAGTGATTTGTTCATCTATAAAACCGATTCGCAAAAGCTTGACCAATTGACCAATGATGTTTGGGACGATTTGGATGGATCCTTTGTTTCGTTCCCCAATAAATATGGTATCATTTTCGCCAGCAACCGCCCAGGCGTAAATGTAAAAGGCGGCGATACTTCGCTACCAAGCAAAAATCCTTACAATATCTTTTTGATTGATGCTGAAAAGAAAGGCGGCAACCGCCAAATTACACAGTTAACCAATCAACAAATGGGTAATGCAAGGTTTCCCATGCAATATAATATGAACCACTTCACTTTTGTAAGCGATCAAAGTGGTATCAGCAATCGATATGCCGGTTTCTTTACCACCAAAGCCGCCGGGCTTGACACATTAGTGATTGTAGGTGATGAAATATTGCGCAATCCACCCAAAAAAGAGTTGGATAGCACCCTTCGTGCTTGGAACCGAACCGAACCCGATAGCATTGGTTTTGTGGCCATTACGAAAGATTCAACCTATACCTTCCCTATGACTAATTACCAAAGCAGCATGCTAGAAACCCGTATTGCTGGCGATAAGGGAATGGTAAGCGAAGTGACGCAGCAAGGCGATTTTAAATTTTTATATCGCTTGCGGGTTGATAGCAACACGCTTCGGGCACGCAATGTAACCGACCGACCAACGCCTTACATGCGTAGTGTAATAAATGAAATGAAAGCGGCGCAAGGCAAGGCTACCAATTATTCGAAAGCTGATACAATAAAAAAAGCAAACGCTGACTTTTTTCAGGGAGAGTTTAGCAATGAAAAGCCCGATAGCGCAGCTATAAAGAAAGAGCAACAAGCAATGCTCCAGAAAAAAACAGAAAGTTATTTGGATAAAGCCAGATTGTATAAATATCGCTTGAAATTTTCTGCTGACCAGATTGGGGCTGGATTATCGAATATGATTTTGGTGAACCGTTTTCAACCTTATACTGGGGGAAGCGGGCCAATTAGGTTAAACAATGAAGCGATAAGTTGGGCATTAAATGCTAAAATAAGTGATGTAATGGAAGATTATGTATTTGCGGGCGGTGTAAAAACCGGGCTTAGCATCAACGATCCAGAATATTTCTTTACTTTCCAAAACAGGCGTAAACGTATTGATTGGGGCGCTACATATTATCGTTTGGTAAACAACGATGATTATGGTGCCACAATCGGCGGTGTGGGTACTTATCCTGTAAAATTTACTACCAACTTATATCAAGGCAATCTTACTTATCCTTTTGATCAAGTGCATAGTTTGCGGTTGATCGGCGCATATCGGGTTGATAGATATGTTGCAAAAGGAGTTGACCAATTAAGCATGTCCGCCCCTGACCAATTAACAAAATATGCCAATTTACGTGCAGAGTATGTGTATGATAATACCATTAACCCAGCCCAAAATATTTGGAATGGCCTTCGTTGGAAAGTTTACATGGAAACCATGGCTACGTTAGAAGGCACGCCACGCCAATACACCTATAATTTTGGTTTTGATGCTCGGAATTATGTCCCTATTTACCGAAACATTATTTGGGCATTGCGTGCCGCCGGCGATTTTAGTTGGGGCAACCAAAAAATGATTTATTATGTTGGTGGCGTAGATGGAGATCTTTTCCCTAAGTTTAATAATGCCAACAAACCTGCCACTGATCAAAATTATGCTTTCCAAAGTCTAGCATTAAACTTGCGTGGATTTAACCAAAATGCGGCAAATGGCAATAACGCTGTTGTTATTAACAGTGAGATAAGGGTGCCTGTTTTTTCTTCTTTTGTTGATAAACCCATTAACAACGCCTTATTGCGCAATTTTCAAGTGATTCAGTTTTTAGATTTAGGTACAGCTTGGAATGGTAGTTATAATGGAATTTCAAGGCCATCCTCTACTTTTACACAAGGTCCAATTAGCATTTTACAAAAAGCTGGCGGTATCGGTCCATTTGCAGGTGGTTATGGCTTTGGAGCCAGAACAACCTTGTTGGGGTACTTTATAAAAACCGATTGCGCTTGGCAAATGACCGGCTTATTTAACACAAAACCAATTTGGTATCTTGCTCTAGGCTTGGATTTTTAAAGCCACAAGTCATCCTTCGATATAAAAACAAAGAAGCCAAGTGTTGAAACTTGGCTTCTTTGTTTATGTCTATTTGAAACGAATGATTTGTATTTGTCGACACCTGGTTTCAAATTTACTGTCCCGAATCTTCTTTCCGGATCATTTTTTCTTGTTTCCACCAGCGATAACCGATGTAACCGCCGATAATAAATGGTATAAAACCAAGGTACATGATACCGCCATTAAAACCACGCCCAGCTTTTTCACCCATTTGTGAAGCTGTTTTTGTACAAATAGAACATTGTGCAAATGATTGATTTACAGTTAAAAATAAAAATGCCGTACCAATAAAAAAACTAAACAACCACTTTTTCATACCCCTAAGATTATGTGCAAAATTAAGTTTGTTAGATCAATAACCGACACAACCAACGCAACTAAGAATTTGTATTCTGTTAAATCAGTCAGTGCAAATCTGTGAATTTAATATAAGTATCTAAAATAGCCTCAGTGGAAAACCTGTGAATCTGTGGCAATAAAATCTACGGCAATTGAGTTTTTATCCCTAATATAAAGTATCTAAAATAGCCTCAGTGGAAAACCTGTGAATCTGTGGCAATAAAATCTATGGCAATTAAGTTTTTGTCCCTGTTAAAGTATCTAAAATTATCCTCTGTGAAAAACCTGTGAATCAGTGGCAATAAAATACATTTGTCCAAAATTCAAACGATCCGTATGAAATTACTCGAAAACAAAACAGCCATTGTTACCGGCGCAGCTCGTGGAATTGGTGAAGCAGTCGCCTTAAAACTGGCGGAACAAGGTGCCAATATTGCGTTCACATTTGTAAGTGATAGCAGCGTCGAAAAAGCCAAAACCCTGGAAGAAAAACTAATTGGAATGGGCGTAAAAGCAAAAGCTTACCAAACCAATGCAAGTGTTTTTGCGGCTTGTGAGGAAATGGTGAACGATGTGCTAAAAACATTTGGCACCATCGATATTTTGGTAAATAATGCGGGCATCAGTAAAGATAATCTATTGCTTCGCATGAGCGTTGAGCAATGGAACGACGTAATAAATACCAACTTGAACAGTGTTTTTTATATGACCAAATTGGTGATGCGGCCAATGATGAAAGCAAAATCGGGCAGCATTATAAACATGAGCAGCGTCATCGGCGAAATGGGAAATGCCGGACAAAGCAGTTATGCCGCATCAAAAGCCGGCGTTATTGGGTTCACCAAAAGCGTGGCAAAAGAGTTGGGCAGCCGCAATATCCGTTGCAATGCCATTGCCCCAGGCTTTGTTGAAACCGACATGACCAGCTACCTAAAAGAAGGCGATGCTGCTGAAAAATACAAGAAGAATATTCCGCTGGGACGCTTTGCCAGTGCGGAAGATATTGCAAACACCACGCTTTATTTGGCTTCTGATTTAGCTAACTACGTTACCGGGCAAACTATCAGCGTTTGTGGCGGATTGAATATTTAAACAGAATTTTAAGTTTTTACAATTAAGTAAAGGCATCTAAACACTAATTTCAAATGCCTTTACTTATCTTTGGCGTAAGCATACGCAAACTTTAAAAATGATTGTTTCTTTTGGCGGTAAGATTACAAAAAAAATTTGGAATGGCGAAAGAGTAAAGGAATTATCAATTGTAATACAAGAAATTGCAAGGCGAAAATTAAGAATGTTGAATAGTTCTCAAGATCTGAATGATTTGATGATCCCGCCATCCAATAGGCTTGAAAAATTAAAGGGAGACTTGAAAGACTTTTATTCAATTCGAATAAACGATCAATGGCGTATTATTTTTAAATGGGAAAGTGGAAATGCCGCTTTAGTAGAAATCGTAGATTATCATTAAGTAAAGAACTATGGAAAAAATAAAAAATATTCATCCTGGAGAAGTTTTAATGGAGGAGTTCTTAATTCCATTGGGAGTAACTGCTTATAGACTTTCTAAAGATATTGGTATACCTCAAACCCGTATTTCTGCTATTTTAAAACAAAGAAGAAGAATTACCGCCGATACTGCATTGCGATTGTCAAAATATTTTGGCAATAGTGCAAAGTTTTGGCTTGGATTACAAAACGATTTTGATATTGAAGAAGAAAGCAATCAAAGTAGGGCCGACTTAAACGCAATAAAGCAATTACAATCCATGCCTAACAAAGTGCCAACTTTCTTCAAACAATAACATAAGCTTAATTTGTATTTTAAAGTCATTCCTTATTTTCGCAATAATCCAATGGCTAAAATTTTCATCAACATATTATTTCTTTTTGTGTTAGGCATGACGGCGCTACCTGTTAAACAGGTTGGTAAGTTGTTGCATAGCAATCAATTACAAGAAGAAACAAACGATGATGACGACTCAGCTCAAGATGCTACAGTTGTTGTAAAATTTTTAGCCAAGGAAATGATTTGTTTGCACGACGGCCATTCTTTTTCATTTACAGCACCAACTGCTGCTGTTGTTCCTAATTTTTTTCAGTTTGGGCACGGGCCGCTCCTTTGTCCGCCCGTTGATATTCATTGCCCGCCTCCAAATATGGTTACCGTTTAAAAGCGACTTTTTCAGCACCAAACAAGTGCTGTTAAACCTATTTTTTACCTGTAATTATATTGTATGAAAAAAATTTTTAGTTCAGTGGGCGCTGATGTGCCCTCATCTCTCGTTGTATTTTTAGTAGCCTTGCCCTTGTGTCTCGGCGTTGCACAAGCATCTGGTGCACCTTTGTTTGCTGGTATTGTGGCCGGCATTGTTGGTGGAATTGTTATTGGTTTTTTAAGTGGATCCTCGCTTAGTGTTAGCGGTCCCGCTGCCGGCCTAACAGCCATTGTTGCTGTCGCTATTAAAGACATGCCGTCTTTTCAAGCTTTTTTATTGGCGGTGGTCATTGCTGGCATTTTTCAAGTGATTTTAGGTTTTATAAAAGCTGGCGTTATCGGCGATTTTATTCCCAATTCGGTTATTAAAGGCATGTTAGCGGCCATCGGATTAATCTTAATTTTAAAAGAAGTGCCGCATTTGGTGGGTTACAATAAAGATTATGCTGGCGACGAAACCTTTGCACAAGCTAATGGAGAAAATACCTTTTCGAGTATTTTTAGTTCCTTTCATGCACTTACAGTAAGTTCTGTTGTAATTGGTGCCGTTTCGCTTGTCTTTCTTTTTTTGTGGGAAACAAAACTTTTTAAAACAAAAAAGTTTTTTCAATTGGTCCCTGCCCCGTTGATTGTGGTAGCTTTTGGCATAGGGATGAATTATTATTTCTCTAACATCGACCCATTACATGCTTTGCAACCCGGACATTTGGTTAATTTGCCGATAACGAATGGCATGAAAGAAGTGGCCAGTCTTTTTGTTTTGCCCGATTTTAGCATGTTGTTAAACCATAAAGTTTGGCCAGTAGCACTAACCATTGCAATAGTGGCCAGTTTAGAAACGTTATTGAGCATTGAAGCAGTCGATAAACTCGACCCACTTAAAAGAGTAACGCCGCCAAACCGCGAATTAAAAGCGCAAGGTGTGGGAAATATTGTAAGTGGTTTGTTGGGTGGCTTGCCAGTAACATCCGTAATTGTGCGCAGCTCAGCCAATGTAAATGCTGGCGCTAACAGCAAACTTTCAACAATGCTGCATGGCGTTTTATTAATGCTAAGTGTTTTATTTTTAGCGCCCTTTCTAAATAAAATCCCCATTGCTGCTTTGGCTGCTATTTTGGTTTTTACTGGTTACAAACTGGCAAAACCTTCTTTGTTTAAAAGTTTTTATACAAAAGGCTGGGATCAATTTTTGCCATTTGTTACCACTATTGTAGCCATCCTTTTAACTGATTTGCTAAAAGGAATTTTGGTAGGGATTTTGGTAGGGCTGTATTTTTTGGTTCGCAGCAATTACAGGTCATCGGTTTTTGTGGTAAACGATAAAAACAAATTTTTGGTGCGGTTACGCAAAGATGTTTCCTTTCTGAACAAATCATACATCAAAACAAAATTAGAAGACGTGCCAAGCAACGCATTTGTTTTAATAGATGCAACCCGTGCCGATTTTATTGATAAAGATATTATTGAAGAAATCAATAATTTTATGGTTCATGCACACTTAAAAAATATTAAGATCGAAATAAAGAAAAGCGAACATAAGCCGATGCATCTTTTGTTTAACGAGCCACCATCGGCACCAAATTGGAATCAAGAAATTTTAACCGTAAAACACCATTCAATTTTGCCTAAGGCAACTGTGGTTTATTAATAAATTTAAAAAAAATATGGAATCATACAGTAAGTTATTATTAGAAAATAAAGCTTGGGCGGCAGAAAAAGTGACGGATGACCCAGAATTTTTTAGCCGTTTGGAGCATTTGCAAACACCGGAGTTTTTATGGATCGGCTGCAGCGATAGCCGCGTACCGGCCAATGAAATAACCGGCACTCAACCAGGCGAAATATTTGTGCATCGCAATATCGCAAACATGGTTGTACACACCGATGTAAACTTGTTAAGTGTTTTAGATTACGCGGTAGTGCATTTAAAAGTAAAGCACATTATTGTTTGTGGCCATTATGGTTGTGGTGGTGTAAAAGCTGCCATGACCAACCACGATTTTAACCAAGTGTTGAATATGTGGCTACGCAATATTAAAGATGTATATCGCCGGCATTCTGATGAGATAGATGCTATAACAGATGAAACATCAAAAACTGACCGTTTAGTGGAACTGAATGTGGTAGATCAAGTGTCGAATCTGGCAAAAACATCAATCATACAACGTGCCTGGAAAAAAGGAAACACGCCTCATTTGCATGGTTGGGTTTATCGCCTAAGCGACGGGATCATCAAACCGGTTTCTGAAGTTAAGGCCGGCAGCAGAATTGATCCGCTTTACGAATATGATGATTTGTAGGCTAGTGGAAAATGGAGAATGGCTAATGGGTAATTCCTACTAGCCATTTCTTATTAACTACTAGCATTCTTCTTTCGTTCAAGATATGCATGCCAAAACATATACGCAGCAAGGGTCTTGTGTGGCGCCCAATTTTCAGCCAACAATAAAATGGCATCCTTACTTAATTCGGGCTGTTGCAATTCGTGTCGAACGCTGTTGATTAAAGCTATATCGCCAATGGGAAAAAGATTGCATCGTTGCAAACAGAACATCAATACCACATCTACGGTCCAATGGCCAATACCTTTGATTTGCAACAATTGATGCCTGATTGCTTCATTGTCAAGATGAGCTAAGGCTTCGATATTTAATTGTCCATCAATAACATTTTGGGCCAAATGCCTAGCGTAAATTGTTTTTTGCCTACTAAAAAAACAGGCTTTCATTTCTTCATCTGAAAGCGCTAAAAGATTGGCTGGCGTTATTTCACCAATTTTTTCCTTTAATTTTTTGTAAGCGGAAAGTGCCGATGCCAACGAAACCTGCTGCTCTAAAATAATATGGATGAGCGATGCAAAACTGAGCGGTCGGTTCCAAATTGGCGGATAGCCATATCGTTCAATAATTTTTTTAAGGATGATATCTTTTTCAGCCAACCCATCGCAAAGCGATTGAAAATTATCTTTATTGAACGAAGCGTTATTCATGGATGATTGCATAAAGTTGTTAACTTTGTTCATGACGGTTAAACATTATCAAAATCAAAAGTTGACAACTTTTAAAAAACAAATGCCGCCAAAACGATGACGGCATTATTCTTAATAAATTGACAATTAAAATTTTACAAATAGTTCTGTTTCTTTTGGCTGGCAGTCTCCAAAGCTTTTTTTGAATAGCTCGATAAAATTAATCTGCCACTGATGGCAGCCCGGTCTTTTAACAGCTCATCCCAATTTTCGGTGCCTTTCCAAAATACTTTTTTCATTTCCCGCATCGCATCAGCGCTGCTGTGTGCTAAATTGTTAGATAAACGATGAATGGATTCGTCCATATTTTCGGTTGTTGGGTGTACTTCCGCAAATAGCCCTTTTCTTTTGGCCCAATCGCTACTGCGCCACATTGTGGCATCAATAGCTAAATGCGAATAAGCAGAGGTTCCGATCCTTCGTTCAATAACCGGCCCTACCACAAATGGGCCGATACCAATCGAAAGTTCGCTCAATTTAATTTCACATTTTTCGGTAGCAATGCAATAATCTACGGCCGCGGCAATACCAACGCCTCCTCCAACACATTTACCTT
>CAWJTH010000227.1:0-29570 GCA_963845495.1 uncultured Chitinophagaceae bacterium | reverse complement strand
TATTAATGAACAGGTAATTAAAAAAATGGCTGATGCAATGATTGCTACAGGCATGTTGCAGGCTGGCTACCAATATATTTTTATTGATGATGGCTGGCAAGGCGGCCGCGATAATAAAAATAATATAATTGCTGATGCCAAAAAGTTTCCCTCGGGCATAAAAGCATTGGCCGATTATTTACACGCAAAAGGCATTAAATTAGGTATTTATTCCGATGCGGCGCCACTTACTTGTGCTGGTTATACAGCCAGTTTAAACTTTGAAGAGCAGGATGCAAAAACCTTTGCCTCATGGGGCGTTGACTATTTAAAATATGATTATTGCAATGCGCCAGATGATTCTGCGGTTGCAAAAACAAGATATAAAAAAATGGCAGATGCGCTGCATGAAAGTGGCCGCAGTATTGCATTTGGTGCCTGTGAATGGGGTGGAAGAAAACCTTGGAACTGGGCGCAAAAAGCAGGTGCCAATCTTTGGCGAACAACCGGTGACGTAAGGGACAAATGGAAGGCAAAACCTGGCGAGGGCGGGATGGGGATACTTGATATTGTTGATATAAATGCCGGATTGAGCGATTATGCGGGTCCCAATCATTGGAACGACCCCGACATGCTAATTATAGGTTTGTACGGAATTAAAGGCCCCGCCGCAGACCTCGGTGGCATCGGTTGCAATAATATTGAATATCAAAGCCAAATGAGTTTATGGAGCATGATGGCCGCCCCGTTAATTGCTACCAACAATCTACAAAACATGAATGCGGAAACAAAAACAATCCTAACCAATGCGGAAGTAATTGCTATTGACCAAGACAAGCTGGGCAAGCAAGCAACCCGTAAATTAAACGACGCTAAATGGGAGATTTTTATCAAACCTTTAGCTAACGGAGACTTCGCTTTAGCCATTTTAAATAAAAGCGAAACGGCCCAAGAAAAACAAATTGATTTTAAAGAATTGGGATTAATAGGTAATTACCAAATAAAAGATTTATGGGCGCATCAAATAATCGGGAAATTAAATGGATGGAAAGGAATAATACAGCCGCATGAAACCAAAATGTTTAGGTTAAATAAATAATGAGATATAAATACACATCCTCTTAATTCGTAATTATTAATTCATAATTAATTTAAAGTGATCAGATCTGCAGACATATTCATCAGCATATTCTATATCATCGGCATTTTGGCGATAGGGTTGTGGGCAGGTATCAGTCACCGGAAAAAAAGTAAGGCCAATGCAGCCGGCGAATACTTTTTGGCTGGCAAAAGCCTACGTTGGCCTGCCATTGGATTGGCCTTGTTTGCTACCAATATATCAACCGTACACCTTGTAAGCCTTGCCCAGAGCGGGTTTGACAGCGGACTGCTGAACGGTAATTTTGAATGGATGGCGGCATTTACCCTCATTTTATTGGCCTTGTTCTTTGCACCGTTTTATATTAAATCTGGCGTGGCAACGCTACCCGATTTCTTGGAAAAAAGATATGATCGTGCCTGTCGGGATTGGCTGGTAATTATTTCAATTGTTTCAGCCGTTGTTATTCATATAGCCTTTTCTATGTTGGCTGGCGGTATTGTTTTAAAAACATTGTTCGGCATAAATATGTACACCAGCGTTATTGTTATCTCGGTAATTACTGCTGTTTATACCATTATCGGCGGGTTAAAAGCAGTTGTTGTAACAGAATCAATCCAGACGGTTGTATTAATTGCCGGGGCAATTATTATTAGTGCCGCTGCATTTAATAAAATGGGCGGCTGGCAACCCATGACAACTGTTTTACACCAAACCGGCGGCATGAAAAAATTATCCATGTTGCGGCCATCGGGTGATAAAAGTGGCATGCCGTGGTATGCTGTTTTCCTGGGTTATCCGGTGCTGGGCATTTGGTATTGGTGTGCCGACCAAACCATTGTGCAGCGTGTGCTTGGTGCAAAAGACGAGAACCACGCAAGGGTTGGGCCATTGTTTTGCGGGTTTATCAAAATTTTACCTGTCTTTATTTTTGTATTGCCAGGCTTGTTTGCATACACTTTAGCGCAATCGGGGCGTATGGACATCAGTTCACTAAAATCAATTACCGCTACCGGGAAAGAAGTTGTAAACAGCAAAGGCATTTACACGCTGATGATTATACAATTATTGCCAAGCGGCTTGGTGGGTATTTTAGTGGCTGCTTTATTATCTGGGTTAATGAGCCAAGTTTCGGGCGCACTGAATTCAATTTCCACCATGGCGAGTTACGACATTTATAAACGTTACCGACCTAAAACAGATGATAAAAAACTAGTAAAAGTTGGTAAAATATCCGCAGGCATTTCTTTAATTTTTTCACTTGCCTTATTGCCTTTGTTAAATAAATACGAAAGTATTTTTAATGGACTAAATGATATTATCGCACATATTGCACCGCCGATTACCTGTGTGTTTCTATTGGGTGTATTTTGGAAAAAGGCATCAGCCAAATCAGCGAAACTTACGCTGTGGCTGGGTTCTGCGCTTGGTGCAGTTGTATTTACGGTAAACAAAATTCATCCTGATACAATTATTGGCCATATTCCTTTTATGATGATGGCTTTTTATTTATTCGTGGTTTGCCTTTTTATGCAGGTAGGCTTTTCTTGTTTATATCCCATGTTGCACAACGAAGACAGTAGCAAATTATATTGGAAATCTCCCTTGGAACCTTTGCAAAGCGTTGGTTGGAAAGGCTTTGGTAATTATAAGCTTTTATCTGTTTTGTTACTGGTAATTATGATGGCTTTGTTTTGGGTATTTAGATAGAATAAACCGGCACTAATTAAAATAATAAATTAAATCTTATTCGAATGAAAAAAACAATTGGCTTTTTATTGATTTTAATTATTGCGGCATCATTAAATGCAGAAAATAATAGCGATATAATTTTATCATTACCCGATAAAAAACCAAATGTGGAAATACCTGTAATTGAATTAATATTAAAATAATCCATTAATTGGCTTGCAGGTTAAAGAAATAAAAAAAGTAATATTTAAAAGCTTTCAAAAGTATAAATCAATAATATGTTTAATAAAAAAGTATTTACAATTCCTGTTTTATTTATTTGCTTATCATTGTCCTGTTTTGCCCAAAAAAAACAATTGCGTTTATGGTACGATAAACCCGCGGAACAATGGGAAGAAACATTGCCACTTGGTAACGGTCGTTTGGGCATGATGCCCGACGGTGGTATAATGAAAGAAAATATTGTGCTAAACGATATAACGTTATGGTCTGGCGCTCCACAAGATGCCAATAATTATGAGGCTTATAAAAAGTTGCCACAGATAAGGCAATTATTGTTGGAAGGCAAAAACAATGAAGCGCAATCATTAATGGATAAAGATTTTGTGTGTACCGGTAAGGGTTCCGGCGATGTACCCTTTGGTTGTTTCCAAACACTGGGCAATTTAAATGTTGAATTTAATTATGGTGGAATAACGGATAAAAAATCTCCGTTTGAAAATTATTCCCGGGAATTATCTTTAAATAATGCTGTTGCCAATTGCGGTTATAAAATAAATGGCGTTACTTATAAAAGAGAATATTTTACCAGCTTTGGAAACGATATTGATGTAATTAAAATCACCGCTGATAAAGCTGGCCAAATAAATTGCAAAATTTCCATTGGCCGCCCCGAACGTTCTGCAATAAACATAAATGGAAAAGATTTGGAAATGTCCGGTCAATTGGATAATGGCATTGATGGAAAAGGGATGCAATATCTGGCCAAGGTAAAAGCACAATTAAAAGATGGGAGTTTAATTGCAGAAAATAATTCATTGGTAATTAAAGATGCAACGGAATTAATAATTTTTATTTCTGCTAAAACTAGTTTTAAAGATGATTTATTTAAGCAACATGTTCAACAAATATTGGATGCCGCCAGTAAAAAGATATACGCCGTTCAAAAGCAAGAACATATTGCCAATTATCAAAAATTATTTAACCGTGCAAGTGTTGATTTAGGCATAAGCGAAGCGGATAATTTAACCACCGATAAAAGATTGATTGCTTTTCACAAAAATCCCACTGCTGATAACGGCCTACCTGTTTTATTTTTTCAGTATGGCCGTTATTTAACCATCGCCAGTACAAGAGTGGGTTTGCTGCCTCCAAATTTGCAGGGTTTGTGGGCCAACCAGATCCACACACCTTGGAACGGTGATTACCACTTAGACGTAAATGTGCAAATGAACCATTGGCCGGTGGAAGTTTCCAATTTGTCAGAATTGAATTTGCCTTTGGCAGAATTAGTTAAGGAAATGGTGCCGCATGGCGAAAAAACGGCAAAAGCCTATTACAATGCCGATGGTTGGGTGGCGCATGTAATTACCAACCCATGGAAATTTACCGAGCCGGGCGAAAGTGCTTCCTGGGGAGCAACAAAATCAGGATCCGGCTGGCTGTGCAACAACCTCTGGCAGCATTATGAATTTACAAGCGATAAAAAATATTTAGCAGAAATTTATCCCGTAATTAAAGGCTCAGCGGCTTTCTACAATAGTATTTTAATTAAAGATCCAATAACAAATTGGTTGGTTACTTCGCCTTCCTCTTCCCCTGAAAACAGTTTTTATTTGCCCAACGGCAAATCGGCCAGCATTTGCATGGGCGCAACAATCGACAACCAGATTATCAGGGAATTATTCAACAATGTAATTACCGCTTCTGAAATTTTGGGAAAAGATGAAGCGTTAAGGGATACATTGAAAGAAAAATTAAGATTGATTCCGCCAGCGGCACAAATTTCAAAGGATGGCCGGATAATGGAATGGCTGCAGGACTATAAAGAAACAGATGTCCACCACCGCCATATTTCCCATTTATATGGCATTTATCCCGCCTCGTTGATTACGCCGGAAACTACGCCAGCATTGGCTGAAGCCGCAAAAAAAACATTGGATACAAGGGGAGATGATGGGCCAAGTTGGTCGATTGCCTATAAATTGTTGTTTTGGGCAAGGCTGCACGACGGGAATCGGGCGTACAAATTATTTACAGAAATAATGAAGCCAACTTTAAAGACGGATATTAATTATGGCGCAGGTGGTGGTATTTATCCCAATCTTTTATCGGCGGGACCGCCATTCCAGATTGATGGAAACTTTGGGACAACGGCAGGTATTGCAGAAATGCTGATGCAAAGCCATGCAGGATTTATTGATTTGTTGCCCGCTATTCCAGATAATTGGAAAGTCTACGGACAAGTAAAAGGTTTAAAGGCAAGGGGTAATTTTACGGTTGATTTTAGTTGGAAGGAGGGTAAAATAACCAATTATAAAATCACTTCTCCACAACCCCGAAAAGTAAAAATCAAAATAAATGGCGTTATAAAAGAAATAACCGCAAGCCGGTTATAAGGATGGCGGATGGTAGATGATGGATGGCAGACTGAAAGTGAAGGATAATTGTGTTTTCAATACTGTCATCCGGCAACTGTCATCTAAAATCTTCATCTACTGTCTATTGTTATGGATAAATATTGTTTTAAGTTTGCATTGATCAACGCCTGTTTGCCATGTTTTGGCACAGCAAAAAAGTTTGGCTGATTATGTGAACCCGTTTATCGGCGCCAGTACAAATGCTGGTATCGCCGGCAACGGGGCAGGGTTTGGAAAAACTTTTCCCGGTGCGGCCACGCCTTTCGGAATGGTGCAGGTTAGTCCGAATACTATCACCGGCGGTGACAATGGTTCAGGTTACAGTTATGAACATGCAACGATCGAGGGCTTTGCATTGACGCAAATGAGCGGTGTAGGCTGGTATAGCGATTTGGTAATTTTTTGGTAATGCCTTCCTTGGGCATATTAAAAACCAATTCGGGCAAGGAAGGGAAAACGGAAGGTTACCGGTCGTCTTACGATAAACAAAGTGAAATGGCTTCGGCGGGTTATTATTCGGCGAACTAAAAGCAGTCGCAGACCTCACTAATTTCTTTAAAAAGGTACCGGCGAATATGCTTTGGAACGATTATTACAACCATGCAAATGAACCTGTACACCACATTGCGTTTTTGTTTAATTATATGCATGTTCCCTGGCTTACACAAAAATGGTCGCGTGAAATTTGCAGAAGGGCCTACCATAATTCGGTGGAAGGGCTGGTTGGAAATGAGGATGTTGGCCAAATGTCGGCATGGTACGTACTGGCCGCAAGTGGTTTATACCCTGTATGCCCGGGCAGTATGCGGTAATAAATATTGTTTTTGTTGTACGCCACAATATTTTGCATTCAGATCAATCCCAGAAAGTGCGTAAAATTGCCCTAAACTTTGTCCATGCAAAAATCTATAAGCGTTATATTGCTGTTTTGTTTGATGCAGTCCACAACCGGTCAGCCCAAAATAAAACAGCTATTATATGGTGTTGCCTATTACGACGAATACATGCCTTACGAGCGCCTGGACAAGGATGTGCAGATGATGAAGGAAGCTGGGATAAACGTAGTGCGGATTGCAGAAAGTACTTGGAGCACGGAAGAGCCACAGGACGGTGTTTTTGATTTTAGTCATGTCGACAGGGTATTGGATGCTATGCATAAGGCGGGCATCCACGTTATTATAGGCACGCCAACTTATGCGGTGCCAACCTGGCTGGTGCGCAAATATCCGGATGTGCTGGCCATTACCGACCGGGGCCCGAACCGCTATGGCGTCCGCCAGAACATGGATATCACCAATAAACATTTTCTGTTCTATGCCGAACGGATCATCCGCAAGATGCTCGAGCATATAAAAGACCATCCCGCTATTATCGGTTACCAGATAGACAATGAAACAAAGGCGTACAGCACGGCTGGCCCCGACGTGCAAAAGCAATTTGTTGATTATATGAAGACGAAGTTTGTCACTTTGGACAGTATCAACCGTGCTTTTGGGCTGGATTATTGGAGCAACCGTATCAATGCCTGGGAAGATTTTCCCTCTATGGCAGGTTCCATCAATGCCAGCCAAAATGCAGAGTTTGCCAAGTTCCAGCGCAAATTGGTGACGGATTATTTGATGTGGCAGGCCAACATCGTGCGGGAATATAAAAAACCGGACCAGTTCATCACCCAAAACTTCGATTTTGGCTGGCGAGGATTTACCTACGGTATTCAACCGGAAGTGGACCATTTTGCGGCAGCAAAAGCCTTGGACATTGCAGGAGTGGATATTTATCATCCTTCGCAAGATGCGTTAACCGGAACTGAAATTTCTTTTGGCGGTGATGTGGCCCGAAGCATGAAGGCCGGTAAAAATTATTTGTTGATGGAAACCGAGGCGCAAGGCTTCCCGCAATGGACGCCTTATCCCGGACAGTTGCGCTTACAGGCCTTCAGCCATTTGGCATCGGGTGCTAATATGGTAGAATATTGGCATTGGCATTCTATCCACAATTCAGCCGAGACCTATTGGAAAGGGGTTTTAAGCCACGACCTTGAGCCGAACGAAATCTACAAAGAAGTAAAAACGATCGGAAAAGACTTTGAGCGCCTAAGCCCCGATTTGATCAACCTGAAAAAGAAAAACGAAGTGGCCATCCTTTTTAGCAACGAAGCACTGACTGCCTATAACGCTTTTAAACCTGCCGGCGAAGATTACAACGACATCTTGCGCCGCACTTATGACGCATTGTACCGTATGAATGTTGGTGTTGATTTTGTTGATCCGACCAGTAACAACATCGAAAATTATAAGTTGATCGTGGTGCCAGCATTGTATGCCGCACCCGACAGTCTGTTGGAAAGATTGAACCGTTTTGTAAAGAACGGTGGCCATATTGTGTATACGTTCAAAAGCGGCTTTTCCAACCAGAACGTAAAAGTTCGCACCAGTAAACAGCCGGGCATCATCGGCGAAGCCTGCGGCATTTATTACGATGAGTTTACCATCCCGCAAAACGTATCGCTAAAAAACGATCCGTTTGGCGTAGGCAACGCCGGCAACCGGGTAAATTATTGGATGGAACTGATAACACCGACTACTGCAAATGTGCTGGCCTATTACGACCACCCGGTTTGGGGCAAATATGCAGCCGTTACCCAAAACAAATTTGGTAAAGGGTTGGCCACTTACATCGGCTTTTTGCCGACCACTGAACTGATGGGCAAAATGATGGAAGATGTTGTGAAAAAAGCGGCCGTTTGGGGCGATGCACAAAAACTAACCTTCCCGATCATTACAAAAACAGGCATAAACGACAAGGGAAAAACCATCCATTATCTTTTCAATTATGCGGCTAAATCAACTATCGTCAATTATCCTTTTGGGAATGGCAGAGAGTTGTTATCGGGCCAAGCCATTGTTAAAAATAGTACGGTGGAATTGGAACCATGGGGATTGAAGATCATCGAAGAACAATGATTAAGATGAGCTTATGCAGCAAACGCTAGTTTTAATTTATTGTACCCCAAAATACCTGCAATTTTTGGAAAACCCCATTGGAAACTGCGGTACTGCAATTGTCAAAAGATATATTCAGGTGGGAAAATGGCAAGATCGATTCTCTTGAAAACCTGTTCGATGACAAGTTTAAGGTAGTTGGCACACCGGCGATATCCGGCCTGATAGGTGCCGGATCGATTGGCCAGGCAATTGCCCGCCGCGTGGGCGCCGGTAAGCATATTCTGCTTGCCGATCTTAAAAAAGAAAACAGCGAGCCGCCGCAAAAGTGATGAGCGAAACAGGATTCGAAGTCAGCACGGGCTATCGCTTTGGTCTGTTCGATGGGCGAAGCTTTATCTTTTGGAAGGATAAAAGCATAAATGCTGATTCCCGATAATATTACTATTAAAAAACCCAATTTTTTCATATTAATTTTATTTGCCTAAAAGCAATTTATTTCACATTGGTGCCATAATTAATGTGCCTTTGGTTTATTTTGTGGTAAACGCATTGCCATAATTATTGAGCGGGTCACGGTAAATGGTATGCACATGCATGGTCGGATCGCCACCAACGCCCTGCGGTGAAAATTCGATAATGACACGTGGGCCCTGAATCCTGTAATAAGAAGAACCGTTCTTTCCCCGCTGGTGCGTGGCCGGGCCGCTCCAGGCAAAATAGGTGTCATCAAGGCCGGCTTTTATTTCTTCCATCCTTGGTTTCAGATAGGCATTGTTGATGATGCCCGCCCATTGCCAGATCAGGTCGGCTAACGTCTCTTTTTGGTTGAGGGTCATTTCCGATCCCTTTAATCCTTAAGGTACAATTACTTCGCCGTCGTGGCCAGGGCCGAGTACTAGATCGCCGATTTTGTAATTCAAGATTGCTTTTTTGCGTTGCCCTTCGTTCAATGCATCGAGTAAGTTGAACGCCTTGTCGTTTTCTGCCGCCAGTACGCGTATAGTTTTGCCGTTAGCCTGATAAACAGACGGTTGTGCGCCGGTAAGCGTAGGCGTAAGGGTGCTTTTAGACCCTGCGATAACAATATTAAGACCAAGATGATGGCCACCGAACTGCACCATCCAAGGGGTGGACGGGTTTGGTGTTCCAAAAATAGCCAGCGTGTAGGTGTCTTTGCCCGAAGCGAAATTGGTGCCGCCATCCGCAAGTGCCTGGTCGGAACCCATGATCTCCGACACCTTTTGGTAGCCTTGGGCGCTCAATAGTTCCTGTAACATGTGCATAGCGGCTTCGCGTTGTGTTGCGCTGAGACTCCCAAGCTGCATACCTGGCCTTGGGACGTCGCTTACGGGAAAATTCGACCAGACAGCCTGGCCGTATTGATCGCCCACAAAACCAGGAAACTTTCCCATCCCAGGACCGCCGCCGTCAGGTCTGCCGTTAGGAGGGTTGCCGCCGCCCGGAGGTGGCTGGTCGTGCATATTCTTTTCCCCGCCGTTGGGAGGGCCACCGAGGTTTCCAGTGCGTTGAAATTTTGCGGCAGTTGCAGTTTTTTGTGGCGTGAAACTGAACTGGATCTTGGCACGCTGGTCTGCCGTAAGGGTGTTCAAAAATTGCGTTGTCGCCATTACGATAGCACCCGTCTGTTCATCTGGTGTCACATATTTTCTTTTGTGTTTGGCCGCATACAAACCGGCACATCCTAATACCAAGGCTGCTGTAAAGGTCAATAGAAAATAGATTTTATTTTTCATTGATTAGATTTTTTGTTTATTATTAAACCACCACGATGGGCAAGTCCTATCATCAAACAAAAATATCAAGAAATAAAAGTGGATTTGGTATTATGCGACAAAAGCCGAAAATACTGCTGCCATCCCTAAAAAACCGGATGGAAGGTTCCAGTTTATTATTAAAAAGGTTCGTTTAGACATTCGGTTGCACAATTAATTTAATCTGCCACCATTCCTGGTTATTCCCTTCACCAATAATAAAAATAAAGGGAAAGGCATTTAAACAATGGAGTATATGTGGAACGAAGGCGGGTGTTCATAATTAAATAGTATAAAAGCTTGCATTTACTAATTTGTTGTTTTAGATTTATGGGGTATCGAAGCCATTGCGCCATGACCTGCCTGTTTTATCCCATTCGAACGACATGCGGTTGATCCACCACTTTTTGGTGCTTCCCGTAAAAGCATGCCCAAAAAATTTCAGCAATAGTAGCCATTTGGGACAGCCTATAAATAAGTTTTTTAACTCGCATCAGATGAGAAGTAAACGCATATAATTTAAGCTATGGAGATCAATTGGATATACTGATTTTGAGTTTAGTAATCAGCTAAAATTCCAGCTCATGTCAGCGTAATATGATGATAATGGGTGAGGGCAAAAGTAATCCTGTATTTCAACCCAATAATTAACCAAGAAAACAATGAAAAACCCAATTACTGAAAACCGTCAAGGTTTTAGCAGGCTGGTTATCCCCCTGTTTTTTTTAATGCTGAACTATACGGCCATTGGCCAGTGGTTAACTGCAAAAAAAGCTACAACTGATCTGGTTGCATTAAAGACTAGCAACCCTGTTAAGTACATGAATGAATGGCAGCAACCAGTGCAGAAACAGCCCGATGCAACAAATCTATTGAACAACACCTCCTTGCTTTTCACCGAAAACCTCGGTCAGGTGGCAAACGATAAAGGCCGCTCAATGCCTAATATCCTTTTCACTGCCCATAGTGGAGGCAGTAAGATATACTTGGATACTAAAGGCATACAGTACCAATTCACCAAAACAGAATATCCAAAGGGTTATGAACCCGACGCAAAAAAAATAAGGGATATCAAACTACAAGCTTCGCTTGAAAAAAAGGTGAAAACCATCACTCAACGCTTGGGCGTTTCGCTGGTGGGTGCCGATCCAAAAATGGTAGTACGCAGGGAGGAGCGAAGCGATTATACAGAAAACTTTTTCCTTGCGCAGTGCCCCAACGGTATCACTGCACATACCTATGGCCGTGTGGTGTATGAAAACGTGTACCCTGGCATAGATTGGATCATTTATGGAAACGGCCAAGGGCTAGAGTACGACTTTGTGATAAAGCCCGGGGCTGATGTTGGCCAAATAAAACTAAAAGTAGATGGTGCGAAGATTATGATGGGTACAGATGAAGGCCTTGTTATGAAAACCCCATTGGGCGAAGTTTTAGAAAAAGCACCGGTTGCCAGTTGTGGTAGTAAAAAAGTGGCCAGTAGGTTTGTACGTACCGGCAACACTACTTTCGGTTTTCAGGTGGAGAATTATGATAAGCAGCAGGTGCTGACCATTGACCCGAGCGTGGTTTGGGCCACGTATTATGGTGGTAGCGACATTCATAATTTGGGCGATCAAGGCAATTCCTGCTCTGTGGATGCCAGTGGAAATGTGTTTTTGGCGGGAAGTACCGGTTCGTCTTCTAGCATTGCCAGCCCAGGCGCCCAACAAGGCGCATTGGGTGCGGGCTTAAATGAAGACGCCTTTTTGGTTAAATTCAATAGTGCTGGCGTACGGCAATGGGGCACTTATTATGGCGGCACCAATAATGATTTGGGCCTTTCATGTGCCGCAGATGGCAATGGAAACGTATTTCTGGTAGGACAAACAGGTTCCACTGGCCTATCCACAAATGGTACTTTGGTAACTGGCAATGGCAATTTTTTGGCAATGTTCAATGGTGCGGGCATACGGCAGTGGGCAACTTATTACGACCTTGGTTTTTGGTGCGCCGCAGATGGCAGCGGCAACGTCTACCTTACCGGAAGTGTCAGCACTGGTACTTTTGATGCCGCAGTAGCAAAATTCAATAATAACGGCACATTGCAATGGCGCATCAATTACGGGGGTACTGGAACTGAAAACGTTTATGGTTGTGCAACGGATGGTAATAATGTGTACATAACAGGCAGCACCACTTCTACCGCTGGTATTGCTACAGCAGAGGCGTACCAAACCGTATATGCCGGCGGTAGTTCCGATGCTTACTTGGCAAAGTTTAGCAGCACAGGTATCCTGTTATGGGCCACTTATTATGGCGGTGAAAACACTGATATAGGAGAATCGTGTACAGTTGATGGTAGCGGCAATGTGTATTTGGCCGGGCAAACCTTATCCAGTTCTGGCATTGCCAGTGCTAGTGCCCAACAAACATTCTATAGTGGTAATAGAGATGCATTCTTGGTAAAGTTCAATAGTTCAGGCGCAAGGCAATGGGGAACCTATCTTGGCGGCGCGGGGAGTGACGCTGGTTTTGCGTGTGCAGTGGACGGCAATGGTTTTGTTTACTTAGCGGGAACAACCAGTTCTAATACGCTATATTTTAACGGCCTTACAAATCATTTTACTGGCGGTGGCTTTTTGGCAAAATACGATAACACGGGCAACCTGCAATGGAACACTTATTATGGCGGAGCCGGCGATCAAATCCGAAATGTTGCCATAGCCGATAATTGTATTATATACGTAGCTGGCACAACCTCCTTAACAACAGGTGTTGCCACAGCTGGCGCTCACCAAACAATTTATGGTGGCGACCCCTCAGATGCTTTTCTGGTAAAGATTACAACCGCATCAAATACCGCCCCGGCGCTGGCAGGCAACGGTTTGGCAACATCTACCACCATGGTTGCCTGCGCAGATACAACCGGTTATCTACAGTTTGTTGACGCTACCACGCCCGCCAACAAGTATCTTGCCATTCATCCTAACGGAAACACAGGCTATGATTTTGCTACCAACCCGCCCGTTACTTCCAATAATAGCCCTACCGTAGCTAACCAGATGCGGACGGACGGCACCCAAAATACCACAGCCCTGGCCAACAGGATGTATACAGTACGTGACAATGGTACAAATAATTACCCCAGTGGCATGACGGTAAGGCTTTATTATGCCGCGGCCGATACGACCGCAGCAGTTGCCGCATTGGACAACGCACATGTTTCCTCTCCCTTCACCAGCAGGTGGTTCAAGTTTGAAGGCACTACGCATACCGCTAATGTGGCCGCCATCCTTGCCGCACAAACTTCGAGCGGCATTACCGGCGCCACCTACCTTACGCCAAGTGCCAAGGGCACGGAAAGTGGTGTGAACTACGTGGAGTTCAACAACATCACCAGTTTTAGTACCTTCGGGTATCTAGCGTCGAAGTCGGTAGTTGTACTGCCCGTAACGCTTACAAGTTTTACTGCATCTGCCAACGGCTGCGCCGCAATTCTTGATTGGAAGACTTCCAATGAGAGCAACAGCAACCATTATGATGTGGAGGCGGGAACCGATGGCACTACATTCACTAAGGTCGGGACAGTGGCCAGCAAGAACAGCGTAACTGGTGCCGCTTACAGTTATTTATATGACAGGACCAGCGTTGGCACTAACTATTTCCGCTTAAAAATGGAGGACAACGACGGACGTGATACCTACAGCCAAACAGTAGTGCTGACCGGCAACGGCGCATGCGGCACGAACATTCCGGTAAGGGTCTTTTCTAACCCTACAAAAGAAATAATGAATATCCAGGGTCTGGCAATTGGTAGCCATTTGCAACTTTTCGATATAAATGGCAAGAAACTCACTGAAATTATAGTTGGTACCAGCAATACGACCGTTAATATTAGCAGCTATGCCGCGGGTGTATACAATCTCCGCATTAACGCAGTTAACGGAACCGTGCGTATGGTGAAGGTGGTGAAGGAATGATGTTCAGGCTTCAACCCCAATGCACCAATTAGCACGACAAGATTTTCAAGGTTTGGAGCCGTTAATAAGCAGGTAGGCATTTGCTATTTGTTTTTTCCTATAAGTACAGGATGCAAAAAAGGAAAACAATAAACAAATTAGCGCTCTTTCCCAAAGCATGGCCAAATAATATTGGTAACAAGCAACCCGCACAAAACAAAAATGAACAAACGAATTGCAATGAAGCCTATGAAAATCAAATACCTGCTGATTTTAGCCGCCCCATTTATATTGGATGCCCGGGTAGCTGCGCAAAACTGGCTGCACGTTACCAGCCCAACTTATACCGAAATGCTGGACGGCTTCAAATCGCCGCCCTTGCAATATGCGCAAACCATGGATTTTGGTCTGGGCGAAAACCTAACGCCAGAAAGGATTGTACAGGATATTGATGCCGTTTATAAACAGGGGATCATGTCCATCAGCATCGAAGCAAATTATGGCTCGCCCGAACCATATCTTTCTCCCGGTTACATGGAATTGGTGAAAATAGTAGTGCAAGAATTGAAAAAACACGGCATGCACTTATGGATTATCGACGAAGGCAAATATCCCAGCGGTTTTGCCGGCGGATTGATTTCGCAGCATGCACCTGAATACCGGATGCAGGGCATTGTGGTTGCAAACAAAAGACATGTTGCCAGCAATGAAAATATTGAGGACGAAAAATTGCCGCCTGCCATCATCAGTGCTGTTGCAGAAAACGATGAGACGCGTGAAAGCAAAATAATTGATGTGAGTGCCGGAGTATTGAACTGGCCATCTACGCTGGGCAACTGGACGATTACGTTGGTCGATCACCGCTACAAAACATCCGTAACCCGTGCCGCCAATAATCCAACGCACGGCAAAGACACCGTTAATTCGTTGATCGATTACCTTGACCCTGCGGCCACCCGCAAATTCATGGAATTTACGCATGAGCAATATAAAAAATACATCGGCGATGAATTTGGCAAAACTGTTTTGGGTTTCAGAGGCGATGAACCGGAATACAATTTCATGCCCTGGACGCCGCAACTGCTTCAGGTCTTCCAAGCAAAAAAAGGCTACGACATCAAACCTTATCTAGCTTCATTCTTCTTGCAAAAACCAACTGAAGAACAAAAGCTGGCGAAAGCCGACTTTCGGGATGTTTGGTCGGATTTGTTTAGGGATAACTTTTTTAAGGTGCAGGCCGATTGGTGTGCCGCAAACCATTTGGAATATATGGTACACATTGACCATGAAGAACAATTGATGAACTTGGCTCGCAGCGAAGGCGATTTTTTTAAAGCTATGCGGTATGTGCAAATTCCGGGGGTTGATGCGATATGGCACCAGATATGGTACGATAATGTGGCCGATTTCCCGAAGTTGGCATCATCTGCTGCGCACATGTATGGGCGGCCACGTTCGCTGAGTGAAAGTTTTGCCGCTTACACGCCTGCGCCTACAGTGGCGGATGCACGTTGGGTGGTAAACGAAGAAATGGTCCGTGGTATCAATATTTTTGAATGGATGCACTGGGGGGCAAAATATATCCATGATCCCACTTTTCCGGCTTTAAGCGCTTACACCAACCGGGCATCTTGGCTATTGGCAAACGGACGACCGGTGGCAAAAGTGGCCATCTATTGTCCAACGGAAAGTATGTGGCTGGGTGATAAATTATCGGACAGCAGCCTGCGGAAAATAAGCCGGCAATTGTTGGAACATCAGGTTGATTTTGATTATATCGACCAGCAAGGGATTACCAACGTTTTTACCTTGGAAAAAGGAATGTTTACAAATGCAAGCGGTCAACAATACACTACTATTTTAATGCCTGCGGTGGATGTATTATCTGCCCAAGTGTTGAAAAAGCTGAAAGACTTTGTAGCACAAGGCGGCAAAGTAATTTTTATGAGCAGCCTGCCTGAAAAGCTTGAATCTAGTAATTTTTTAAAGACTGAAAAAATGCCGATGATAACTTGGGCAGATAAAAAAGATTTTGAATCGGTGGACGATGCGTTTTTCGTCGGCTTGCCGCATGATGTGGTTATCAACCAATCAATTCCACCCTTAAAATATTTGCACCGCAAATGGAAATCAGCTGATTTTTATTTCTTTTTTAATGAAGGAAAAGAAGCCGTAGATGTTAAAACTATTGTTGAGGGGACGGGAACGGCAACATTTTGGGATGCGGAAAATGGAACGGTGGAAGCTGCTAAAAATGTGGCAAAAGTGGCAGGAAATAAATCAAGTATTCCATTATCAATCAGCGGTTATGGGGTAAAGTTTTTGGTGATAGAAAATAAGTAGATTGCTATTGATGAATTGCATGTCAAGTCCCAGAGGGACGTTATATTGGTAGAAAAATGAATATTGATAAGGTGGAAGTGCCAGCGGCACCAAATGTGGTCCTCAAAGTTGGTTCTTGTTTTGCTGAATCGCCTAATTGAACGTGCAAGTAACATTTCGTGCCGCTGGCACTTTCGGCAAAGATTGTGCTTGGTTACCAACATTTCGGCCCGCGGGGCTTTATCGAAATCATTTGTATTGTCACTTGTAAAGACAAAATTTATTTAATTGAATTAAGAAAATGTTACGTAAAGTCAACCGTTTTAAAATGAAAAAATCGCTTTGCTATATTACATTCATTTTTATCATATCACTTTTTTCTTTTAAAACAAAAGATAAAACCTACATCATTACTGATTTTGGTGCAACCGCTGATACATTGAAAATCAACACCACCTTCATCCAAAAAGCCATCGACCAATGTGCAGAAAATGGCGGCGGCACGGTCGTGATCCCGAAGGGTATTTTTATAAGCGGCTCCATTTTTCTAAAACAAAACGTAAACTTGATAATTGAAGCTGGCGGCGTATTGAAGGGTTCGGTCAATCCGGCGGATTATCCCCAAATTGATAGCCGCTGGGAAGGCGAGGAGAAGAAATGGACGGCCTGTTTACTGAATGTGATCGGATTGGATCATATCAAGGTGTCAGGCGCTGGAACTATTGACGGCTCCGGCGATGTTTGGACGATGAAACCAAGGACAGGACAACGTTTGGGCAAACCAAGACTGATCGGGTTTCAGAATTGTAACCATGTTGAAATCAGCAATATTTCGTTGCATAACCAAGCCAGTTGGGGGTTATTTGTTTTGTACAGCCATGACATGGAAATTAACAATTTGAAAATTAGTGCTGCGCATAATATCCCCAGTTCTGACGGGATAGATATTGATTCGGATAGCAACATCCACATCATCAATTGCGATATTGATGTGAACGATGATTGCATTTCAATTAAAAGCGGAAAGGACGAAGATGGCTTGCGGGTAAACCGGCCAGTCGGAAGATATTTTGATTGAAAAATGCCATTTTGGTTATGGCCATGGTGGTGTGGCGATGGGTAGCGAAACTTCTGGCGGCATCCGGAATGTGACCGTAAAAGATTGTGTGGCTGATAACCAAAACTGGGCACCGATTCGCTTTAAAACACAGCCCAGCAGAAGTGGCGTAGTGGAAAATATTACCTACGAAAATATCAGGTTAAACAACACCAAAAAAGCATTTGAGTTTAACATGGCTTGGCGGATGGTGAATCCAAAACCGGCTGCAAAAGTGCTGCCGGTTGTACGGAACATCCATATCATAAATGTAAGCGGAACGGTGGATGCGGTAGGAGATATGCACGGCTTACCCGGCAGCCCGATTGATGGCGTTATTTTCAAGGATTGTAAATTAATTGCGAAGCAAAATTTCATCATCGAAAACGCGGTGCATGTGGATACGAGTGGGTTAAAAGTGAATCAATTGTAGAGCTGATTTAAAGAAAAATATTTCTTCTGCGTTTTCTCCGTTTTCCGCGAGCCAAAAAGGGAAAGACTGACCGAACTTGGAAGCGCCAGGGATGGCGGCAAGTACCCCGTAAAGCGCCGTGTTAAATGAATAATGAACAAAGAATAATGAATAATAAAATACAGTGAATTGGCGCTGCGGAGTACTGCCAACAGCCCGGGCCGTAGGCGGCGCCCAAATAACTGGTTGTCGATAAAAAAGATTGTTGTAAATGATACTTATGAAAACAAACGGATACTTTAAAATGCTTGTGTTGGCTTGTTGCCTGCAGGTTGCATTAATTGGTCACGCACAGCCACGGTTGCAACAAAACGGTGCCGCTACGCAATTAATGGTGGAAGGAAAACCGTTTTTGGTGCTGGGTGGCGAATTGTACAATTCAAGCTCGTCGAGCGTTGATTTTATGCAGGGTTTGTGGCAACCGCTAAAACAGAAAAACCTGAATACGGTGCTGGCTGCGGTTTCGTGGGAAACGCTTGAACCACAGGAAAATAGCTTCGATTTTACGTTGGTGGATGCCATCATAAAAGGCGTAAGGGCGCAACAATTAAAAGTGGTGTTGTTGTGGTTTGGCAGTTGGAAAAATGGCTTGTCTCATTACACGCCGCTTTGGGTAAAGCAGGATAATAAACGCTTTCCGAGGATTGTGCTGGAAAACGGAAAACCGACCGAAACCATTACCGCTTTAAGTGCCGAAGCCGCAAAAGCCGATGCCAAAGCGTTTGCCGCGTTAATGCAACACGTAAAAGAAATAGATGCGCAACAACAAACGGTGATAATGGTGCAGGTGGAAAACGAAGTTGGTATTATCGGCGGAACAAGGGACCATTCGGTCATGGCTAATACCGAATTTGCAAAGCCAATTCCAGCGGAATTGATAAAAGGGTTACAGACTTATAAAAATGAATTACAGCCTTCGTTTAAAAAATATTGGGAAGAAGCAGGCGCAAAAACGTCGGGCAACTGGGGCGACGTGTTCGGGAAAAACGCCTTTGCAGACGAGGTTTTTATGGCTTGGAACTATGCCAACTATGTAAACAAAGTGGCAGTTGCCGGTAAGGCTGCGTATAATATTCCCATATTTGTAAACACTTGGATTGTGCAGCCAGATGATAAAAAGCCGGGCGATTATCCCGCTGGCGGGCCGCAATCGCAGATGCATGATATGTGGCGAATTGGCGCTCCGGCTATCGATATTAAATGTCCGGATGTTTATTTGCCAGATTTTAAAAGCATCACCGCTTTGTACAAACATGCTTGGAATCCGTTGTTTATCCCCGAATCTTTTTCGGGCGAAGTTGGTGCGGCCAATGCGTTTTATGCCATTGGAAACTATAGTGGCATTGGCTATTCGCCGTTTGGTATCGATAGCAAAGAACCAGATAAACCCTTAACTGATGCGTATAAAATACTGAGCGGATTGGCACCCGATATTTTGGATGCACAAGCAAAAGGGACAATTGCCGGTGTTTCGTTGAACGGTGCAGATTCGACGCAAACAATTGAATTGGGCGGCTATAAAATATCGGTAACGCTTCGCAAAAATTGGAACGGCGTGGTGCAGGTTGCCAAAGGTTACGGATTAATCATAAATACGGGGAAAGATGCGTTTACCGTTGCCGGCGCTGATATTGATGTGACGTTTGTGCCGAATTCCGCTGGGCCCAAAATGGCGGGCATAGCTTCTGTTTATGAAGGTGAATATGTAAACAGCATTTGGAAACAAGGCCGGTTATTGAATGGTGATGATATTATGATTAGTTATAAATTGGCCGAAGAGGCTGCGGCCAACCGCACAGGAACGGGTGTTAGGTTAAATACTGAGCCTAGTATCAGCAAGGTGACGTTATATCGATTTGAATAAAAGAGCGTTAGCGTACAACGTTCTTCAAACAGGCGCATAATTGTAAACATTTGGATAAGACTCTTTTATAAAAAATGTTAGGCTTCTAACTTGGTAAGAAACTGCAGCTTCTTATTTAATCAGTATTGTCAACCTTTAACAGAATCGGTTCTCCGTTTTTTAAAGATAATTTTGCAATCCCTTGTTGGCTTTTTTTATCGTATAATATTACATCATGTTGGTTATAACCAAGGTCAATATAAACACGATCTTCAATAATCCACCCAGTTCCTTTGATGATATTTCCTTTGGCTACAAATTTCCCCTTTACCTGAAGGTCTTCTTCCAGCAAAACTAAAACTTCACCTCCATCATTAAAATCCTTGTATTTGCCAATAATATGTGCAGATTTAATTGTCTTTTTTTGATCGAAATCTATTTTGATTTTCTTTTTTGCTTCTGGCGAAGGCACTTCGATATTTGCGGGCACAATTAAATTTTGTGTATGGCTTCCATCTTGTTCATTCACCTTTACAACCATTGTGTTAAACTCATCCGTACTTGTATGGGTATCTACTTTGTCTTGTGGATTGGTTAGAATTTTAGCGGTGCTAAACATATTGTATCCAAAATCCTTAATGTATAGCTCTGGGAATTCAAATAATTCCTTAATAGCAATTATTTTATATACATATGCGGCGGTTTCTGCATTTAGGTTCATGGAAAAATAATCTTTGCCTTGCCTGTCAATAGCTTTTAAAATATTGCCGATGCCAAAATTATAAGCAGCGGCAGTAAGTACCCAAGATGATATGCCGTATTTTTTTTGAATCTGTTTGTAATATGTAGCAAGTATTTTGCAAGCGGTAAAGGTTGCTTTATTTATATCGTCACGGTCATCTATCTTGTCTGTCATGGTTAGGCCGTAGTCCCTTGCTGTGCCTGGCATTATTTGCCAAAATCCCCTGGCGCCCACTTTTGATATTTCCAGCGTAAAACCACTTTCTACAATTGCTAGATATTTAAAATCTTCCGGCAGCCCTGTTTTTCTTAAATAATATTCAATGGTGGGAAAATATAATTCTTTTCGTCGGCGCAGCTCCGGATAACTGACGGTATTCTTTTGCCCTTGTATAAAATTCATGAGCTTGGCGGCAACAAATGTATTTTCTACCGGAATATTTTCACCGCAAAAAACAATATCATGTGTAGCAGCTATAGCACCATAAAAACAACACAACAATATTATATGGAGTAAATATTTAAATGCGGTTTTCATTGGTTATGCATCTAAGCCCGGCTGGGGTGGGTTATTATGAGATTGTAACTTTAAAGATCTTTTTCTTTCTTATAAACCGCCCCTGGAATATCGATTTTCATTTTATTTTTTTTGAACCGATCCGTTATTTCAAAAAAGAGATATTCATCAAGCGCCACGTTTACATTCCTTGTTACATATACTATTTCGTATGAGCTGTTAGGCATTATTAATGGGAAAGACGAAATATAGCCAGGCAATAATTTTGAGCTATTGCCGTCTTTTCTGCTCCAAGTAAGTAACATTGGGCCTACTGGAAAGGGATTGTTACTAAAGTTTTGAATAAGGAATTTTAAATAAACATTTGCCCCTTTAAAAGTAAGCCCTTCTAAAATTAATTTGATTTGGTTTACCTCGTTGTTTAAATTTAGGCGTGGCGCTTCGGCCTGCACCAACTTGCAGATAGTATAGTTAAGCGAGCTGTTGCCAACGCTATTGAACGTTTGTTCAGATGGCGGGTTGGCGAAATCGATGTTAGGGTAATTCTTTTTTAATGTTTCTTCAGTATACGGTATTGCGGATGCTTGGGCAACCATTTCCTTAAATACCGGAATTGTTTTTGTTGAATCTCCAGTTGCAGAATTATCTTTATCCTGATTGGTGGCCAATATATCTTTTATAGCTTTTATCCTATCAAGTGCATAGCTGTTTGTTGGGTCTAAAACCAATAATTCATTTAATGCCTCAAGGGCATTTTCCCATGCTATTGTTGTTTTTAGGTTGTTTGCATTTTGTAATGCAAGTTTAACTTTTTCATTTGCCTCACTAATTTTTTTTCTTTTTGCTTTTATAACAGCAGTACTGTCGTCGTAGTCTCTTTTTCTTCTGCTTTGTATAATTTCATTGCTTGTAAAATCAAGTTGTTTTTTTACATATTCATCTGTTGGTTTTAATGCAGCAGCTTGTTTAAAAGCATTAAGCGCAATATTTAGTTCACTTTGACTAACATCAAAATCTTTGGCATTTATACCCCTTTGCAATGCATTGCTAGCTGCAGACTTAAGGGAATCGAATTGGTCGTCAATTTCTTTTTGTTTAGCAATTTCTTTAAGTTTATTTTCTATTTCCAATATTTTGGCCAACGGTTCTGGCTCGTTCGGTTTTATTGCATTGGCAGCTTTGTAATCATCCAATGCCAAGGTTAAGTTTTTTCTTTGATAATCAGAACGTGCTTTTATAATGGCTGTTTTATATAATTGGTTTTTCTGTTCATCGGCTAAGGCTTGTTTGTCGTTCAGTTCTTTTTCGGCAGTTGTTTGTGCTTTAATTGATTTGATTTCATCTAATTTATTTTTTGGGTATTGTTCGCTTGGCTTAATTGCCAAGGCTTGTTTATAGGTTGCTTCTGCGTTTAAAAGGTCTTTTTTAAGCAACAAATTGTCTGCTTTTGTAATTAAGGCATCATATTTTATTTGATCATTTATCTCTTTTATTTTGGAAGATGCCGCAACGTCAATTCCCCCATGGATTTTTAATGCATAATTGTAGGCTGTTTTTGCTTGTTCTAATAATCCTGCATTAAAAGCGCTATCGCCAGATTTAATTGCGTTGTTATATTCCGCTTCATTTTTTTCTTTTATTAATTCTTTAGCTCTGGCTTCGATCTTTTTGTTTATTGCATTTATTTGCGTTGTAGCAACAACATCCTTTTCATGCCCCGGTACTGTCATTGCTTCTTTATAAAAAAGGATAGCGTTTTCAAACGAGCCTTTATTGTATTCATCTTCCGCAGATTTTATATTGTTATTGTACAAATCATTGTTCTTTTTTTCTTCTATTTTGCTATTAATTAATAAAATCCAAGATTTTGCTGAAACATCTTTTTCATGTCCTGGTATTTTTAATACTTCATTATAAAGCGTAATTGCTTTTTCGTAGAGCCCCTGTTTATATGCATCGCCTGCATCTGCCATTGCGTTTGTATATTGTTGGTTCAATCTTTGTTCTTCTGCTCTTTTTATATCAGCATCTTTTAAAAGCTGTACATTTTTTAATTTCAATTTAGATGATGGATCATCTTTTTTAAGTGATAAAGCTTGGTTATATAATGTTATAGCTTCGTCGTATTTTTTATTATTACTGGCTGCATCAGCTCTGGCTATAAGGTCGTTGTATTTGGCATCCCTTTTAACATTTATTTCGTTTAATTTGGCTTTTAATATTGTTTCATCTCTATTTTTTGTTGCACTTGCTTTGTTATAAGCAACCATTGCTTCGTCAAAATTTTCTTTGCTTAAGGCGCTGTTTATCATTGGCAGATAATCATAAAAATTATCGCTTGATGTATTTATTTCTGTGCCAGATATTGGTGGTTTTGCAATATTAGCTGCCACTTTATTGCTATCCGTTTTTATAGGATCCTTAAATTTATTTAATAGGTTTGTTGCGTTTAAAGCGGCTGCCTCAGTTGTTAATTTGGCTAGGCTAGAATAATCATAAACTAATTCCGAATCTACTATTTCCTCTTTATAAATGATAATAAATCTGTGGTTCCTTTTACCTTCTGCAACTGTTAATATTTTAGCACCGGCATCTTTTGTTGCATCAAGCGTCAATAAATTCTCGTGTCTTTTATCTCTTAAAGATTTATAAATAGGAAAAGGATCCGGCTCTTCAAATGCAACCTTTTCTATTTTGGAGTTGAATATTATTTGGATGGTTGCACTTGAGGAAACATATATTCGTTTGTTAATTAAATTTTGGCCTTTTGCGTAAAAAATATTTAGCAGGATGGTGAAAAAAATGAAAAGTGACCGTATTTTATTATGATTGATCATAGTATAAACTGCTGTGTAAATTATAAACTTTTATTTGTGTACATATTACGGAATTTGATCTATAAATTGATTTAAAAAACATTTTTTTGGCATTATTAAGTAGAAAGAACATCATGTTTAAAAAAAGATATTTTAAATAGCTTTTGTTTCTGGACTAATTTACCAGATACAGTTACGTGGAAATCATCATTTCTTAAAAAAGATAAAACATTTTCTGAAGATGAAAAATGTGCATTGATTGACCCAAAGTTATTTTCCTGATTGTTTTTGTTAATTGAAAAGAATTTATTTATTTTATTTAACGGTAAATCAGAAGGACCTTTATGGTATACCACATTTATGATTGTATCTAAGGTTAAGCATCCTGGGTCGGATTCATCAATAATTTGAATATTCCAAGTGCCTTTATGCCAAATTGGGAGCAATATTTTGGCTGACGAATCTTGTTGAGTTTTAGAGGCTTTGTCTTTATCGAAAAAAACAACCCTATATCTGCCGCCTCCATTTTTTAGGTTGATTATCATTACCAATTCCGGATTGGTTTCAATTTTGATGAAATCTATTTCTGGCTTTCCTGGTGTTTTTAAAGTAAATGACTTTGAAAATTGCTTGCCACAGCCATCCTGTAATTCAAATTGATAAGTGCCGTCTTCCAAGTTTTTAAAAGTGAACTGTTTATCTTTTGTTTCTAAAGTGTTTTGGCCCGGCGTAAGAGCAATTTGCCATAAATTTATATCCGTGCCGCCTTCTGCCTCTACGCTTATTTGTCCGCCTTTACTGTTGTTGCAATTGGGGTTTATAACAGATATATTTTTTATTTTCAGATCAGGAAAAGTGGGGATTTCAAAGCCATATGATGTGCAAACATTGCCGATGCCCTCTTGCGAGTTGATTAACAACAAGGTATAATTTCCAGATGCTAAATTTTTTATTTCAACGATACCGCTATCTGTTGTTCCTACCTTAACAAGCCCCGAACAGCCTTCTGATATAGGGTTGGTTAAACTACAAAACTCTTTACTGTTTTCTGTTTTCCTAAGTATATAGCCAACCGTTTTTATTTGGGATTGTATATTGGCAATATGGATGGCCCCATCTGTGTAACCGCCGCCACATGTTTGCATCACTTTCACATCTTCTTTTGCAAAAACTGGCGGTATTGGGGTAAAGAATGTGCTTAACGTATCTGAGATGGCAAGCGTATCGCGGCTGTTGGCACGTAACCGAAACATTATTTGCCGTCCACTTATTAGTTTATTGCCAAATAAGTCTTTTAAGGGATTAATGGTAATTTCTGATTTGCCACCCATCGAAACGGCAAGTCGGTTCCAAGTTGTTCCTAAATCAGGAGAATATTCCCAAACAAATAAAAGTTTATCGTTATTAACCAGCGGATATTCACTAAACAATTGGATAGTTTTATCTACCGGATTTATTGGTTGTAATACAGTGGCCGACTGGATATTACCTGGGCGTATCAATGTATATTTTAATTGAATGATGCTGTAAAAGCGTCCTTGTTCGTCGGCTATGCGGATGGTATCAGAAATATCGCCGGGCGTATAAGTGTTTAAATTTATAACCTTAGTGGTTATAGAATGGGCTTCATCCTTTTTGTCAAATGTACATTCTTCGCCTTTGTTGTTATCATAGCATTCCATTACAAGCGAAATGGATGGCCTGGAGAGTATAGGTACGGAAATGGTATCTAAAAAAGGCTCAAGCCCTATATATTTTGGATCAGGTAAAGTAAACTGGGCTATTCCTTCTTTTGAATAAAATTTATAACAAATGCCGTATTTATTCAGTAACCGTCCATTTTCATTGTTTAAAAAAAACTTAAAAACCGGATTTGCGTGTTTGTTAAGGCCGGTTATCCCAAACTGTGTAATTTTTATTTGCAAGCTTACTTGTATTTCCGTTTGTTGCGAAAAAGAAAATTTACATAAAAAAATAAATACGGTAATTATTATAAATTTTTTGTAAGGCGGCCTAGCAAGTAACATCGTTTGTATATTTTAAATGGATTCTTTACCTATAATTTTAATTATAACCAGGGCTTTTTGTGTTTAATTTCTATACTTTGTACATTTTTATTTTCTTCGCGATTTAGTATTAATAATTTTATTTGGATTCTTTTACTACTCTGCAAATGCTGGCAAAGTGTTAGAAAATCAATAGGTTCCTTTTTCCCATTTTCATATACTTTCGTATTTAGCCCATATTCTAGATATGGCATAAAATCAGATATCTTTTTTTCGTTTTGTATCAAATCCTCTAACATTGTTTTAAATGCATTATCGGCTATGAGCTTGGTTTTTGGTTTTTCTATCGGGTCGGGCACATGCACATCTGGTTGTTTTGAAACAACAGGCAACGATGTATCTTCTACTTGGTGTTTTTCGGGTTCAACATTGACTATCCTATGATTTATGAGGCTAGGGATTGTCTCATTTTTGGGTACAATTGGTTTTGGGGCAGCCATCACAAGAATTTGTTTGGTATACGTTTTTGAAGGATCGTCATCCAATTTTACTTGTAGTTCATAAGAGCCTGGCAGTGGAAATTGGTATGATACAGATGCGCCTTTTTTGGTTTCGAAATTAGTTGAATTAGTTATGGACCATTCATAGGAACTTGCTTGCAAACTGCATTGGTATTTTTCTTCTTTTCCGGCTGTTGGCATAAGGTTGCCTATAATTGTTACCAGTGGCACTATTTCAGGATGTACGTCAACGATTGGTTTTTCCCCAACGGTAATATTTAAATTTTGAGCGCATTGTCCTTTCTCTGTTGCAGTAACAGTAAATTTTCCTGGTTTCAAAAAAATATGTGTGGCAATGCTGCCGTCTAAAGTAGGGGTGCCGTCGCCAAAATCCCAAACAATAGTATTGTCGGGCGATAATGAAGCCTTTAACATAACTGTTTCGCCTGCTATAAAATTTCCGTTTTTTTGATTGTTGAATCCGGTTGCGCTTATATTAAATGGCAGACATGCTTTTTTCCCGATAAGTTTATAACTTATCAGGCCTGCACATAAAATAACTGTCAGAAACATTACCAATAAAACATTAATGTCAATGCCAAACCGGCGGCGTGTATATATTAAAGCAGCATTCATAATAAGCCAATTACAGGTAAATGTTAGTGCTGCAGGTTACCTAAGCGACAATTTTGAAGATCAATGTTGGCTTGGGTCAACTGTTTTGTCAAGTCGTCTATTTTTTTGCTTTGCTCCAGCAGGCTGTTGTCTTTTCCACTTGCATCACGAAGATGTCTTTTTGCGTCCTGCAAATAAGCAAGGCTAGTTGCAATACCCTGATAAAAATTTCTATCTGTTGCAGAATCTCTTAATGCCATGGCATGCATATCTGTAACGTTTGCGGTAATGGCGGCATCAAACCTTCCTGTCTGTAACTGCATTTCGTTCATGTTCACAGAATCAAGCAATTTTAATGTTTCAAGCATTTTATTGGTAAATGTAGCGGAAAAAAATTGTTGGTTTTGCGCTTCTGCTAAACGGCTGCGCAATTGTTCGTTTTGTTTTAGCGGCACTTGGATGCTAAAGAAAATAGTGGTTACCATCACAATGGCAGTTACGATAAAAAAAATAAGGAAGTTAATAAATGTTTTTTTTCTTTCGGCAGCATTAAGGGGTTTCATAGTTGGTTTGTTTTAGTAAGAATATCAATAACTGAAAAAGGCTTAAAAATTGTTTTTCTTTTCTAACCTTTCACAAACAATCACTGTATTTTCTTTAATCCTGTTTTCCCTCATTGAAATATTTGGATTAAGTATACGTTGGTTTTGATACCATTTCGGTTTCCGGCGGAACCACCATTCCTGCGCTTCATATTCGTTGTCGGCATATTCAATCGGCGTTTCGCTTTGCCTTTCATTGTAATCATTTATAAAGTGATAATAAAATTCACCCAATTGTATTGTTGTTGGGGTTTTGGCCCTGAAAACTGTTTTTTTTCTTTCAGTTCTTGATTTGGCAATTTCAAAAGCTATCACCAGTAACTGCTCTTTGTCATCATACGGCAGTTCTAACTTTTCATGCAAAGGATATTGCCAAGTGACAAATTCAGCAGGCGGAATTTCATTGGCGGCCAAGAAAGTATGAAAAACCAGCATGGGAATAAAAAATCCAAACGTACTGGTAAGTACCGGGTAAAAAAGAAATGATTTGTCTTTTAAGAAATATTGGAGCGATGAAAATATTACGATTGTAAACAAAACCACTGCCAAGCCAAAAATAAGTTCGCCAATAAATACCTTTTGCCTATTTTTTTTGTGTGAACTAAAAAATTTCTTGTGCAACATAAATATATGCACCGCACCAAAAAAAATGAAGATACACGTGATGACCCAATATATGGTGAACAATCCATCATTGATATAAGTAGCTAAATAGGCTGTACCCGAAGCGATGGCAGAAGCAATGGCGGCAAAGCCCACAGGTTTTTTACCACCATCGGCAAAGCTGTCGGAGAATTGGCTTACCATCATGGTTAGCGCCACTGAACCGGCCAAAAAACCGCCGATATACATCAAAAATAAATTAAGCGCCATGGTAATTTAGCTTAGAGTAAGTGGTGCTTTTTTTGTTTTCATCAGGTTTGGATTACCCCAAATATAATATCAATTACGGGTTAGACACTAATATGTGGCAATATTTTTATAGATCGTCGATGGAAATCAGTAAGATATTACCAAATTGATTATTTATCGTTATGCCCAAAAAAGATTTGGTTTTATCGGTTTTTTTCTTTATGTTTAAGTGTTAATTAATAGGTAATCCAATTATTTATGGGAAAGCCGGCTGCCAGGGTGGGCGATATGCATGTATGCCCAATGTTCAACGGGCCGGTGCCACATGTTGGCGGACCTATTTTACCGCCTGGTGTGCCAAATGTACTGATAGGCGGGATGCCCGCAGCCGTTATGAGCAGCATGGCCGTTTGTGTTGGCCCGCCCGATACAGTTGTACTCGGTTCCACAGGTGTATTTATTGGAAACAGACCGGCAGCCCGCATGGGTGATACTTGCGCACACGGGGGAACCATTGCAATGGGTTGCCCAACTGTTTTAATCGGCGAGGTTGGTGAGGTGGAGGCGGCGGTTTGGGTGGCATGGCAACGGAAGTTTTAGTGGCGGTAATGGAGAAGATGCCGTTGGAATTAAAACCAAGGTTACGGCTAATAATAGGTTTAAAAGAAGCAGCCGTAACCGGTGAAATGTATGCAAAGCCTTTTGTTCAACCCCCAAAGGAATTGATTAAGGAGCCACCTAAAAAAATAGAAAAAGGCAAAATCAGTTTTACTTTAACTGATGAGGATGGAACCCCGATGGGCAATGTAAGCTATGAAATAAAAACACCAGACGGCACTGTTAGGAAAGGAAAAACAGATAAAAATGGCAATGTTGTAGAAAGCGGGGTAGAGCCTGGAACTTGTAAGATAAGTTTCCCTGATATACATGCTGAGGAATGGTATTAGGTTTATATAATTAATATATACGTTATGGGCAATGAACATATAGTAAAAAAGAATGAAACAATCATGTCAATTGCAAGGAGGGACAATTTTGTAAATTATCACACCGTACTTATTGCCCACAATAAAATGAGTGAAAAAAATCCAAAAAAATATAGGCATATTGATAATCCAAAT
>CAWJTH010000226.1:0-11818 GCA_963845495.1 uncultured Chitinophagaceae bacterium | reverse complement strand
AAATATATTTCAACGTCGATATACCTCCAAGGCTTGATGGGACGCTGCCCGTTAACTGGTTATTACTAAAATCAAATGAAAGCAGTTGATTGAAGCCTGCAAACAAATTGGGAATAGTGTCAGTTAATTGATTGTCTTCAAAATCCAAAAATTGTAAAGCGCTTAATGCGCCGATAGAAGCCGGGATACTGCCAGTTAATTGATTTTCGTCAAAATCAAGCCTTGTTAATTTGGTAAGTTTACCAATATCGGGAGAAATATAGCCTGAAATGCCATTAACATACAGCGACAGTGTTTGTAAATTCGAAAGATTATAAAATGACCGTGGCAGTTCTCCAGATACGCTGTTAAAGTTCAAAGCCACTTTTGTAACCCTGCCATTTGTAACGGTAACCCCATACCAAGAACTTAAAGGCTTATTGGTAAGCCAGTTGGTACTAGTGCGCCAGATCGGGCCATTTGTACTGTTGTATAAATCCACCAATGCTAGAGAATCCTGTAAAAAACTGTTTGAATGCGGGGTCAGATTTGTTGCCATAGAATTTAATTGGATTTGTAAGTAAGAAAGTAAAAGCTAAAAACAGCAAGAAGTAGTTTTTTTTCATCAGGGGTTGTTTAGTGCAAAATAATAGTTTGTTAGACTGACTGGAAAATCAGATTGATAAATAGGAATTAATTTTTTTAGGGGTAGACCAAACCTTACTTTATAACTAATGTTTCATCACCTTAAGCACCTCACCATCAGCCAGCTTTAAAAAGTACACGCTGTTGGCATTACAGCCATATTGATCTGTTCCTGGTTATAATTGATGGAAAAAGTCCGTAGCAGCTACCGCTTGCATCTGTAAGTTTGGCGGCATTAAGCCGTGGATAGCATAAGGGCAATTTGGAGATAAGGCTGATCCCCTGTTCAAACCTGTCATTTTTTTTAAACGCCATCAAATTCTTTTTCACTATTTCGATGTACGTTTAGTCGCAATAATTTGGTCTAGAAAAGCGAGACCTCTTTGATACCCTTATTTTTTGTGGTGTAATCGACCGTTGCTGTTGTTATTATTTATTGCATTTTAAAGAAATGATTGATGGCTTTTGTTTTTTTATATATCTATTCTGGGAAACGAAGAATTTTGCATGAAACAAATTATCAATGCAGATAAATTAAGTTAAAAAAATTGTTGGGTAAATGGCCAAAATAAAAAAGGGTCTCAATCGCTTGAAACCCCTGCTAGGCCCCCCGCTGGACTTGAACCAGCGACCCTCTGATTAAAAGACAGAAAAATATAGTTTTTTATAGTTTTGGCCTACAAAAGAAAAATAAGATTTTCGCTTCTAAGTAATTGATATTCAATACATAATTTATAAAAAAATGAAAAAATTTTAAACTTTTGATTTTATTTTTTTTTAAATTTGTTGGGTAAATTGTTGGGTAAATGGAAGCAACTTGTAAACCTTATCTCTATACAAAAAGGGTAAAGAAAACGGTAAATATCCAGTTAAACTTCGGGTAATATTTGAAAGAAATACCCGATTTTATAATCTGGCAATCGATATGACTGAGAGTGAATTTAAAAATTATCACTTCAATAAAAAATTGAAGCACCTGTTTAATGATATAACAAGTTATCAGAAAAAGGCAGACGATATAATAGGAGAATTAAAAAATCATTTTAGCTGGGAAAAGTTTGAAAAGCTGTTCTTGGGAAAGGCGGAAAATAAAGTGCCAGTCTATAATGCTCTGGTTAAGTATTTAAACATGAAAGAAAAGCGCTCCTTAACCCCTATATTAACGTGAGTTTTGGATAGTATTTGCTGATAATCAGACACTTGTCGTTTAAAATTGTTTACAGCACGACACGTTCCTACGGAACGAGCATATACTATGACGACCACCGACCTAAGCCGTTACCAACGAAATGTTCCTACGGAACAAGGGAACACTGCTTTTGTTCCGTAGGAACATTTCGTTGGTAGTAAAATTATATTTAGATGCTTTGCCCCCGTTCCGTAGGAACGTTTTGTGCCATTAAACCCAAGATATCATCGAGTTGTTGGTCTGGTCAAGCTTAACGGCAAAAAATATTTAAGTATACAACCGCAAAGACCCAAAACTCACGTTATATTAAGCTTTGAAGAAGTTACGCCAGAATTTTTACTTGCCTTTGAAAAGTATAGGCTTGTAAACATCCACGATTGGTATTTATATGCGCAATATCCGTTCGGTATTCAATAGAGCAATCGTCGGCAAGGAAAAATTAATTTCAGCGGAATGTTACCCACTCGGACGGGACAAGTATAGTGCTCCATCAAGTGTTAATACGAAGAAATCTTTAAAAATTGAAGACATAGGTAAAATTTTCAATTATAAGGGCAATTCTGACGTTGAACAATGGGCAAAGGATATGTGGATATTCATTTATTTAGGAAACGGAATGAATATCAAAGATTTAGCTTATTAAAGTTTAAAAATATTCAAGACGGCGAGATACAATTTGTTAGGGAAAATCTTGAGTAACAAGACTAGGAATAAATTAAATGAAAACGTTTCGGTGAGTTGTAAGCTTGGTTTTCCATCAATTCATATTAAAATTTATACCGCACAAATGCTTCCATCGCTTCATACTCTGCCAAGCCCAATGCATCATAGCGAGTGGCAGTTTCCCTATTCCGTTCTTCGGCCCTAACCCAAAATTCCCGCTCATCGTCGCCTGGGAAAACAGGCGTATCTTTTTGGGACTGATGTTTAAAGATGGCATTGCGTTTGCGCATTACTTCCTGTGGGGAAAGCGGCACAGCCATTTCAATTTCGTGCGTCAAGAATTCGTGCCATGCGCCACGGTACATCCAAAGCCAACAATCTTTTACCCAAGTTTCGGTTTCTTTCAATCTGTTTAAAGCCTCTACAATAATATTGAAACAAACAATGTGCGTGCCATGCGGATCGGCAAAATCACCAGCGGCAAATATTTGATGCGGTTTTATTTTTTGTAAAAGGTTAATGGTCAGTTGTACATCTTCTTCACCTACTGAATTCTTTTTCACTTTACCGGTTTCATAAAAAGGCAATGCCATAAAGTGGATATTGCTATCAGGCAGGCCTGCATATCGGGCACCGCTAATGGCTTCTGTTTTGCGGATAAATCCCTTTACATTGCGGATTTCAGGTGTATCAATTTGGTTGGGTTGTTTGGCTCCTATAAATGTTCGCATGTCTTCATACACATTACTCAAATATTGGTTTTCTTTCCCCAGACTTTTTTCAAAGTCGATACAAAATTCAACGTAGCGTAACACATCATCGTCCCACACAGCGGTGTTGCCCGAGGTTTGGTAAGCCACATGTACGTCATGCCCTTGATCTACCAATCGTATAAAAGTTCCACCCATGGAAATTACGTCATCATCTGGATGCGGCGAAAACACAATAGCCCTTTTTTTTGCTGGACTGGCTCGTTCTGGACGTTGACTATCATCAGCATTTGGCTTGCCACCTGGCCAGCCAGTAATGGTGCGTTGTACTTGGTTAAAAATATCGATATTGATATCATAGACCGGGCCATTTTCCGTGGCCAATTGCGCCATGCCATTGGCATTGTAATCAGCTTCTGTTAATTTAAGGATTGGTTTTTTCAACGAACTAGCCAGCCAAATAACGGCCTTCTTTTTCAATTGGTTATCCCACACACAATCTTTTACCAACCACGGTGTGTCAAAACGGGTAAGTAAAGATGCGGCACCAGCATCCAGTACAAATTCAACATTGTTACTTAGCTGGAGATAAGTAGCAGGCACATCGGCCGACAAATCGCCTTCCACCGTTTTTTTGATAATAGCGGCTTTCTTTTCGCTCCAGGCCATCAAGATTATTTCCCGGGCTTTAAAAATAGTACCCACGCCCATGGTAATGGCTTTGGTGGGCACGTTTGATTCGCCACCAAAATCACGGGCAGCATCGTTTCGGGTAAGGTCGTTTAAGGTTACCAAACGAGTACCGGAATTAGGAGCTGATCCAGGTTCGTTAAAGCCGATATGTCCAGTTCGGCCAATACCCAACAATTGAAGATCGATACCGCCAAGGCTTTCTATTTTCTTTTCATAACCGATGCACCAATCTGTAACATCATCCAACTTTAACGCTCCATCCGGAATATGGATATTGTTTTTGTCGATATCAATATGGTTAAACAAATGCTCGTGCATAAACTTTACATAACTCTGCGCTGCATCAGGCTGCATGGGAAAGTATTCATCCAAATTAAATGTGATAACATTTTTGAAACTCAGGTTTTCTTCTTTATGCAGTCGCACCAATTCACTGTAGACGACAATTGGGGTGGCGCCGGTAGCTAAGCCTAGAATTGTTTTCTCTCCTAAAGTTTGTTTGCTGCGGATTAATTCCGCAATGCGTTCCGCCACTTTTAAGGATGCTGTTTGCTGATCCGGATAAATGGTTGCGGCAATTTTTTCGTACCGGGTTTCTTCTAAAAAATTAAGTCGTGCCATAATTAGAAAGCTAAATTGGTTGTTTTAAATAAATCGAGAGATGCTTGTTTTAATACCTCAAAACTAGCTGGGTAGTAGCATTATCGGTTTTAAGATTGTGCTTTATTCTTTCAAAAATGATTAAAAATGCGGTTGGAAAGCATTGAAAATCAATATGAAATGCATTTTCAACAATATTGAAACTTTTAAACCTTATTTCTAAAGCCCATGCTTTGCCGCGGTTATAATTTGCAGTTCATTCAATTTTCGAACGAATCAAATTAAAATGAACCAATCTAAAAATGCTGGTGCATCGCCAGCAAGCAGCCTCGTCCCGGTACTAATTATCAGCACCCTTTTTTTTGTTTTTGGCTTTGTTACTTGGGCCAATTCAATACTTATTCCATATCTAAAAATCGCCTGCCAACTAAATAATTTGAAGGCATATTTAGTGGCATTTGCTTTTTATATGGCCTATTTATTAATGGCAATTCCATCGGGCTGGCTACTTAAAAAAACAGGATTTAAGAAAGGCATATCCGTAGGATTGTTTATTATGGCAGCAGGAGCACTTGTTTTTATACCCGCCGCACTTACAAGACAATACGGATTATTCCTGCTGGGTTTATTTATACAAGGCACAGGTTTGGCGGTTATCCAAACCGCATCCAATCCGTACATCACCATTTTGGGTCCAATAGAAAGCGCTGCCAAACGCATCTGCATTATGGGCATTTTCAATAAAATTGCAGGAGCCATTGCGCCGATAATTTTGGGCGCTATTACCCTAAAAAATGCTGATGCAATTACCGAGCGGTTAAAAACAATGGCCTTGGCAGAAAAAAATGTACAACTCGATCAGCTTGCCCATAGGGTAATTTTACCTTATTTCACTATCATGACAGTGTTGGTTGTGCTGGCCACCGTTATTTATTTCTCAAGTTTGCCCGAAGTGGAAGCCACTGAGGATAAGGCTAACACAAACAATGCAGGCAAAAAAAGTATCACACAATTCCCGCATTTAATTGCAGGTGCAGTTGCCTTATTCGTGTATGTAGGCGTAGAAGTGCTGGCAGGCGATTCGATTATCAATTATGGCGCAAGTCAAGGTATTGCACTGGCCACTTCCAAATTTTTTACAGCCTGTACCATGACCGGAATGATTGTGGGTTACATCATTGGCATTGTTTGTATCCCTAAATACCTGAAACAGGAAAAAGCGCTTACCTTATCTTCCATTGCTGGGATTGTATTTTCAATTTTGGCCATTGTTACCACCGGTTTTACTTCCGTTTTTTGCATTGCCTTATTAGGCTTGGCCAATTCGTTGGTTTGGCCCGCCATTTGGCCATTGTCGATTAAAGGATTGGGTAATTTTACAAAAGCTGGTTCTTCGTTATTGATTATGGGCATTGCAGGCGGCGCGGTCATTCCGCTTATTTATGGCTGGCTGGCTGATGTTTTAAACCTGCAACATGCTTATGTTATTTTGATTCCTTGTTACCTGGTTATTTTTTATTTTTCTGTTTGGGGGCATAGGTTGAAGGCTAAGTCATCGGAGAGGACTTTTGTGGTTGAGGAGGAATTAGTGGCGTAGATGATAGTTGTAATAAATACACTGGTCACGTAAAAATTGTGCAAGTTTTGGTTTATGGGGGCATTGCTTATATTTGAGTTAGACAATGTAATGGAGACGATTTTTTTTAAAAGAAATTATATTTTTAGGGTTTGGGCGTCGACTATTATTAGTGCGCCAATATTAATGATGTTTCTGACTGCTATCTTAATGGCTAAGCAGGGAAATAAGCTCGATTTAGGTGCATTTGGATTTATTGCATTTTCAATTGGGTATGGTTTTTTGTTTTCTATACCGGCGTTTTTGATAATGTATTTTTTGTTTTTTCCACTTAGCAAACGGTTTCGGAAGGCATTTCATTTGAAATTAATTTCAACCTTAATTGGCATTACTTGCATTGGTTTTACCTTCTATTTATTGTATGGTGGCGATGCGTACAATCTAAATGGAAATTACGCGGCACTGACATTTTCAGTAGCCTATACTTTTTGTTTTACAATTTTCGGATTCTTATTTCCAATCAAGACCTTAGGGCGCCGTATATAACGAATTGAGTATAAATGGGAACTGTACGACAAGAGTTGGGCGACAGGAGTATAATTCAATTTTGAGATAAAGGCTAAGAGCTGAAGAAACACGGATTGCTGCAGCTTTGTTTAAAACCATTAAACATAAGTTTCTATTGTTATAGCTTCCAGTTTTTCAATCTAGGAAATGTAAGTGGACACAAAAAGCTATTTACGTTAAAATGGGTCGCTTTTTTTATGTTACAGCAAACTTATCTGCTGTAATCTAACACGCTTAATAAACTTTTCTCAGTAATATTCTGACACGACAAACTCGTAGGCAGAATTATTTTTATAAATTTGTAGTAGTTAAAATTATAAAGATGAAGACTGTTGATATAAATAACAATTTGATAGACAGCTACTTTACGTTGCTGAAAGGCCTAAGTACTAATAATAAATTAGAACTCATTGCAAAGCTTTCAAAGTCGATGAAAACGACAAAAAAAGCAAAAGAAGTTTCTTGGAAATCTTTGTTTGGCGCTTTGGAACTTGACCAATCTGCTGATGATTTTGTTGAAGATTTAAAAAAAGATCGAAGATTTAGCCGTAAATCTATTGAGTTGTGAAAAAATATCTTTTAGACACAAATATTTGTGCATATTTCTTGAACGGAAAATTTAATCTGGAAGCGAAAATTGACAAGGCTGGTTTTGAAAATTGTGTAGTATCTGAAATTACAATTGCGGAGCTTAAATATGGAGTTGAAAAAAGTACGCATAAGAAAAGAATAGAAAAACCCTTGAAACGTTTCAAGCAAAGTTTGATGTATTCCCAATATTTCCAGCGCTTGATATTTACGCAAAAGAAAAAGCCCGACTGAAAACCAAAGGAAAAATTTTAGACGATTTTGATCTGCTAATTGGTGCTATTGCAATTTTTAACAATCTAACTTTGGTAACAAGAAACATTAGCGACTTTGACAGGCTTGAAGGAATTGACATTGAGGATTGGACAAAAGTTTAGTAAATGACATATATTAAAAGGAAGGATAATAAATCCAACTATTTTACATTCCCAAAATCATACTTTGCAACATCCGGCAACTCATCCACCACTTCTTGTTTGTCTATTTTATTGCCATTTGCCTCCAATAATAAAGAACTGCCAGCAATTTGTGGCGAATATGTTTTCCCTTGAAAAATAACTGGCAAATTACCATAACTGAAAGCAGATTTGCTTTGATTCCCAGTTATTTGCAAGGCTACCAATTTTGTTGCATCCAATTGCGCTAAGATATTCCATTCGCCAATTTGTAATTGATATAAACCTTGGTCGGTTGATACAACTTTTATAACCTCAGCCTTTCCATTTTTTATTTGAAGGATAGTTAAAAACCTGAATTTTTGAGCTGGCTGCGATGTGATACCAACATGCCATTGGTCTTTATAATCCCTTAATTTCCCTTCGTCATCTGTTAGCTTCATCCAGTTGATGGCTGGTTCTGCAAATTGATGATGAACATTTATTTGGGTTGGCGTATTTGCAAATACACTTGCGTTTAATTGGGCGGTTGAAGTTGTTATGGTAAAATCTTGTTGGGTCGGATTATTTGTTGATTGGGCTGAAATTAAATCATACGGCGCATGAAATTGCGTCGTCCATTTTACCGGATTCCTCGCTTCCAGTTCATCGTACAAAACAATATAACCACCATCCAATTGCAACATGTGCCTGCGATACAAAGTTACGCCTGGATTACCATAGCCGTTCGCTGGTGTAGGCGTTACATTAATTTGTTTAAATCGATCCAGCCAAAATTCACTTTTAATATCGCCGTAGGCGTTGCTGGCATCACCCAACCCGTATTGGATATGTTTTCCAGCAATGGAACGGGCTATCCAACCGTAACCTTCTTCGCCCAATTTTTGCCCAATGCTATCGGCCAGAATAGTGCTGTATGCCCTCGAAGTACGATAATCCAACAGGTTATGTTTATCGTTAAAGTTGCTGTAATAACCGCTGGCGCCTAAAACAATTTTACCATCATACACAACCGTTAGTGCATTTTGCGCCGCATGTCCATGGCCAGATGAACCAAATGGATTGCTGATCAAATAACTGCTTAATTCTTTATCTGGCTTCGCCAAGTTATCGTGCATGGCAACTACGCCTACATCTTTAAAAGTCTTTGATTTTGGCAAATCTGCTGGCGAACGTTCAGGAAATTTTTGCGCCGGATTGTAGTTTAATAATCGGAACAATAAATAATCATCGGTGCCAGTAAAGAAACCGGGATTGCTTTCCCGCACCTGATTAACATACCAATTTAAATAAGGATTATCATTTTTCAAGGCCAATGCTTCGGCAAACAAACCTTGCGATTTATTTACGTTTGGCAAGTTTTCCCACATATCGCCCATTGCAGTGGATGCCGTTTTCGGTGGATTAGTGTACAACATGTAATCTGGTAAATTTTTCATCCACGGCATTTTGAAATAATCAATGCCAGAACAATCGCTGAAAAGCTGCGAAAGATAAATGAGCGATCGATAATTTACTTTAAAATAGCCGTTGCCTTCATGCCAGCCACCATCTTTTGTGCCCAGCACCGGGAAACGGGCCGACCAAACTTCATATAAATAACTCAACCATTCTTTTGCCTCTGGTATTTCATCCACCATCGGAATAGTACCAATTGCCAAGTTGCGCATCGTAATCTGCCATACATGGTTATCGCTCACATGCAATTCAAAACGGTTGGGCAAATGATCGTAAATCACTTTTGCCCTTTTTTTTATCATCGCTTTAAATTGCACCTTTTCATCACTGCTCAAAAGATTGTAGCCGACATCATAAAACCAACTTAATGCTTCCAAAATGGCACCGCTATTAAAATCTTCAACCGTTGCGTAGTTTTTGTCGGGATCCATTTGTAGGATATTCAATGCCCTTCTTTTCGCATCTTTTATAAATATTTCGTTGTGCGTTAGCTGATAAGCAATACATAAATCCCGCACAGGATTACCTACCAAATCGCCAAATCCATGATACATCCTGTCCATTAAACCTTTTTTCTCCAAACCTATCTTTCCAGTGGTATCAACATTTCGGATAGGCTTTTCTGTCGGTAAAGACGCCTTCATCAGTTTTTCGGCATACACAATAAATTTTTTCGCTTCCGGGTTATCTAAATTTCTTTTGTAAAATGCTTCTCCGTTGGCATACATATTCCATAATCTTGGGTGCGGCCCTTCATTACGTTTAATAACATCCGCCAGCGGCGGCGAAACTTTTTCATTGGCATATTTTGCATCCACCACAAAATCGTACACACCTGACCAGCTCCATTGGTTGGTGCCTTTCAGCGCATAACCATATTTCCAAAACCATTTGCCGGGCGTTAGCGCTTGGTGCAATGGATAAACCGCCCAAGACTGCACATCACTTTTAATAACTGATGTTTGAAAAGCTTTATCACGGGCCAGCATTACCTGATAACGGACGTTTCCAATATTCGCATCTTCCGGCACAGCGCTTCCACTTTCCATGGGAAACACATTGGTTTTTCCATTGGTGGCGGGCCAAAGCAAAGCTGGCGCATTGGTTGGAACGGTTACGCCATTGGCAGGGTAGGGCCATTCCCGCACACGGGCGTGCAATTTTTCAGCAGATAATTTAATAATGGCTTGTTTTTGCTGCGCAAAACTGTTTAAAGTAAATACAGAAAATGCTAGGAAGAATATTTTTTTCATTTTTCTAAGTCGGCAATGTTTTAATAATATGGCTGTTCAAACTTTTTATTAATGATAAAACAAAGTAGCGATGTCTTTGCGAGCATCGGGTTCGTGCCCGAGCGTGGCAATCTACTTGGAGCAACAGGATTGTATATATTTACGCTAGTTGCTTTTCCAAGGAGGTTGCTTCGGGCAAGAACCCTCGCAATGACAGCCCAAAAAAGGATTAACCATTCTCCATTTTTGAAAATTCAAACAACTTCAATGTGATATCAAAAAAAATCTGAAGAATTTATAGGCCGCTATTAAAATGATCGCCATTGTTTTTACACCAGATGCTCAAATAATTTCTCATGGCGATTAATTTGTTTTTGAACGATGGATTTACCGCTAGGTTTTTCATTTCGCCTGGGTCTTTCGACAAATCAAACAATTGTTCTTTTAAAGTGCCTTTATTATAAACGATGTATTTAAAATCTTTTGTGATGATTGCGCGGCCACTAATGCCCAGCAACACATCGTTATCGGCAAAATCGGTTTCGATCACCAACGTATCCCGAAGTTTGATAATTGGTTTGGCTATTCGTTTGCTAATGTCAGCGCCTTTTAAATAAGCTGGCGGCGCAATACCTGCAAAACCGCAAATGGTTGGAATCATATCAATGCCATTACAAACAAGCATTTCATCTGTGCGAGGCTTCCATTGACCAATATTTGAAATAATGAACGGTACTTTGGCGGCTTCTTCGTACAAAATTTGCTTTTGATTCCACTTGTGAGCGGCATAGCCATCACCGTGATCGGCAGTAAAAACAATGATGGTATTTTTTTCAACGCCGTATTTTTTTAAAGAAGCCAAGACCATTTCGATGTAACCATCTACTTTTTCAACCAAACGGTTATAAGCCCAACGATATTGCCGCCATTGGCCGTCGCTCCAATTAACGGTGGGATAAGTGCGGAAACTCACTTTTTGTTGCTCCCGAACAATCGGCGGTTCGTTAGGCGAAATATTCCAATTAGCAGGTAATGGCGGGCATTTTGATGGGTCGGGCGCAGCCGCAAGCACATCCATTTTTAGCGGATCGGCCCTGGCCCATTCGCATATATCGTGTGGATTTAAAAACGAGGCAACTAGCAAAAAAGGCTTGTCTTTATTTTTATTGATAAAACTGGCGCAAAACGAAGGCGTCGCAGCATCATTATAATCTAAAAAATTGGTGTTTTGGATGGTTTCAAAACCATGCTGACTAACCTTACTTACCGGCACAGGTAAGTGCCATTTACCAACATAGCCGGTTTGGTAACCGGCTTGCTGAAATATTTTGCCCATCATCAACAGGCTGTCGGGCCATTGTCCGTCTTTTTCTTCAGCATTACCAACAAAGCCGGTTTGGTATGGCATTTTGCCACTCATAATAGCCGTGCGGGATGGTGAGCACAAAGGTTGGGCGCAATAAGCTTTTGTAAAACGAACGCCATTAGCCGCTAGTTTATCCATGGCAGGTGTGTGCAAATCA
>CAWJTH010000225.1:0-19885 GCA_963845495.1 uncultured Chitinophagaceae bacterium | reverse complement strand
TACATACATGGTGATCTACATTATGATCTTTAAAACAGTTTATTCTTTATCATGGATTGTTTGTAATAGTCAGCTTGTAAACTTCTCGCTCAGGTTGTTTTAATTCATATTTCCAATCAAATATCCAACCATTCTTTTTTGTTACAATTTTCAAATCCAAAAGTGAAACCAACGCAATTTCAGTACTAAAACTATCACCTGTTATAACGTTCTCAATGGAATTTGTTAGTTTATCGATAATAAAATTAAGACCTAATTTTTGTTGTTTCTTCACACGGCGAATTTATTCCTTTTTATTTATTCAACAATTCCTTATCCAATCTCCGGCAATTTATAGCCGTTATGGTATTCCTTCATCAAATATTCATCGTTCACTTTGTTATCTGTAAATTGTTTTTTATCGCCATCCCAAAATAATTTTTTGTTGGTGCGATAAGCAATGTTACCCATTTGCGCCAGTGTTGCAATTTTAGCGCCTTCTTGTATGGGGCAATGTAAACTCGATACATCGCGGCTTTTTACTGCAGCCACAAAATTTACCCAATGCAAATCCAAGCCATTGTCAATTGATTTAGCAAACGGCTTCAGTACTTTGTTCGCGTTTTTCTTTTCTTCCAGCACTTCCCAACCGTTGCGGTTTAATACGAGCGTTCCGTTATTGCCAATAAAAGCAATACCATGGTCGCGGTTATAATCGCCGTTGCCAATGCCTACTGCGTGGTCCCAAATCAGGTTAAAATGTTCAAATTCATAGAGTGCCATTAAGGTGTCCGGCGTTTCGTCGGCCGAATCGGGCTTTGCAAATTTGCCGCCCAAACTGGCGATGGATTTTGGTGTATCGGCCTTCATGCCAAGCAAGGCATAATCCAATAAATGCACGCCCCAATCGGTCATTAGGCCGCCGGCATAATCCCAAAACCAACGGAATGTAAAATGAAAACGGTTAGGGTTGAACGGCCTTTCCTGCGCCGGGCCCAACCAAGTTTTATAATCAACACCCGCAGGAACAGGGCCATCAGGCTTCACATCCAGCGGTTGTTTCCAATCTAAATAACACCACGATTTTACCGTACGGATATTGCCCAACTGGCCTGAGTGTACAAAATCAACCGCGTCTTTAAAATGCTGTTGACTGCGTTGCCATTGCCCGGCTTGCACCACTTTATTGTAGCGTTGCTGCGCCGCCACCATTGCCCTGCATTCCATAATCGAATTACCGACTGGTTTTTCCACGTACACGTCTTTGCCTGCTTCGCATGCATGCATCATAATAAGCGCATGCCAATGGTCGGGCGTACCAATGATAACTGCATCAACATCTTTTTGGTCGAGTAGTTTTTGGTAATCGCCGTAGGTTTTTATTTTGCTTACATCTACGCCTGTTTTGCCCAATTCACTTAAACGCCTATCAATCACGTTTTTATCGATGTCGCAAACCGCAATCAGGTTTACGCCGGGCACTTTTAAAGCGGCTTGTACATTGCTCCAACCCATGCCGTTTATGCCGATGGCACCAATATTTAACTGGTCGCTGGGCGCCAATTTGTTTTTAATAAATGCGTAGGCTTTATTATCAAAAATGGAGGTTAAAGCTAACCCTCCAGCCAACAAAGAAGATTGCTGTAAAAATTGTTTACGGGAAGACATCGTTTTAATGGATAATTTTTTAATGGATAATGGATAATGATTGGCAAGCTAGAAACTAGAGTGGGATTATGTTTTATAGAAATATAATTTACATAATTATGACGAGTTGTCAGGCATTTTGGAGTTGTCAGGCATTAGGGGAGTTGTCGGGCTGAGCTTGTCGAAGCTTTCTAGGTGCGAACAAGAAGATTGACTATAAGGCTTCGACAAGCTCAGCTTGACAAACATGGTCGGCGTGAACGAACAAAATTTTATTTAACCAAGGGCAATATAATAAATTAAATAATTTTTTTCAACCGCACATACTGCAACAGCATAATTGTTTTCGCATCTTTTATTTCGCCGTTATCAATCATGCCAAGCGCTTTGTCGATATCCATTTCCAACACGTCGATGTTTTCTTCTTCGCCTTCTACACCGCCGCCTTCGCTAATTTTCATTTGGTTGGTATATTCGGCAATAAAACAATGGATCTTTTCAGTAACCGTGCCGGCTGATGAATAGGCTTCAAAAACTTTTGTGGCTTCGGTTATTTTGTACCCGGTTTCTTCTTCGGCTTCGCGTTTGGCGCAAATTTCTGGCGTATCGTCATCCAATAAACCTGCGCAAATTTCAATCAACATGCCGGTTTCATTGCCATTCATAAAAGATGGCATGCGGAATTGATTAGTAAGAATAACCGTCTTTTGCGCTTTGTTGTACAATAAAATGGCCGCAGCATCGCCATGGTCGTACACTTCCCTTATTTGCGTTTTCTTCGAGCCGTCTTTTTTTACATAATCGTAAGTCACCTTTTTCAAGGTGTATTTAAAGTTAGATAAAACTTCTGTATTGGTAATTTTTACGTCGGAAATCATTGGAATGATAGATTTTAAAAAATATAAAACCACATTTAAGTAAATGCAGCTTTATATTTTTCTAAAAAGTTATACCGTTGATACCAGCTACTAAGTACCAACTACAAACTACTTTTTTACAACAAATTCGCTTTCATATAATCCGCACTGGTTTTAATGCACTCAAAAACCGGATGCCTATATTGTTCTTGTTCAACAAACGCATATTCAAGCCCAGCAAGGCTTTGCTTCGCAAAAATTGATTTCCAATCGATGATGCCTTTGCCTACTTCGCAGGTTTGGCCTTTGGGTTTACCGTTGGTTTCTTTTTCCATGTCTTTAATATGCCACATGGGAAAACGCCCCGGATATTTGGCAAACCATTCAGCCGGCTTTTGGTTGGCATAGGTTACCCAATACAGGTCCATTTCAAATTTTACTAATTTTGGATCGGTATTTTTTAGCAAAATTTCATAGCCGCAGGTGTCGCCCAATTTGTCGAATTCAAAATTATGATTGTGATAACCAGTTGTTAATCCAGCAGCTTTGCTTAGCTCGCCGCCCTTGTTCAATCGCTCGGCCAAAAATTTATAATAATCAGCACTGCGGTGTTTGTCGTCAATGTGTGGGATTACCACATATTTATTGCCCAAAGTGGTGGCATCTTCCAATAAATATTTCCAACTATCCCAATTATAATCTTTATCGTATACCATATCCGACAAGCCATAATGGCCGCTTACGGTTTTAAGGTTATTCTTTTTTAACAATTCAGAGAATTGTTTTACAGTTTTGCCAAAAAACATCCTTTTATCATAACCGTATAATTCAAGGTTGTTATAGCCTGCCATCGAAATTTGCTTAATGGTATTTTCAAGGTCTTTGATCTCATCACGAACGGTGTACAGTTGCAGCCCAACATCTTTGTGTAATTTTTTTGAAGCGCTGAACGCCTTTCCAGCCATTAACGATGCGGCTAACAAAGAACCGCTTTGGATAAATTTTCTTCTGGTAGTCATAGCAAGCTTTTTATATTGAAATTAATTATGAGGTGGAAAACTAAGTAAAAATCTGATTGGCGGGAATAATGTTGGCCATAATATTTCAACATTATTTATATTGTGTCGTTTAAACACATTGATTGACGTAAATTTATCAATTAAAGCCTTTTAAAACAATAAATAATTCCATCAACTTTCAACTAAAAATGTATCGGCAAGTTATTTATCCTTTATTTTGTTACCGCTTTAAAAAACACTTTACTGTTTCACCTTACCCCATATTCTTAATTTATTTATTGCTATATAAAACAAATAAACGATTGTTATGAACTTGAAAAGTATTTCCCTTTTTGCAATGGCCAGCATCATTTCGGCCAATTCTTTTGGCCAGCAACCCGATCATACGGCTACCGAGTTTTATACACCCGTTCCGCCAGTGGTAACGCCCGGGAAAACCAATAGTGACGCACCTTCGGATGCCATTATGTTGTTTGACGGTAAAAGTTTAGATGGTTGGGTATCTGTAAAGGATACGACAAAACCCGCCGCCTGGACAGTTGGAAAAGGAATTTTTACCGTGAAAAAAGATGAGGGCAATATCCAAACCAAACGACGCTTTATGGATTATCAATTGCATTTGGAATGGCGTATCCCAAAAAACATTACCGGCGAAGGACAATTACGGGGCAATAGCGGCGTGTTTTTAGCCAGCACTGGCCCCGGCGATGATGGGTATGAAATTCAAATTTTGGATTGTTACAATAATAAAACCTATACCAATGGCCAAACTGGAAGTGTGTACAAACAAGGTACGCCGTTGGCAAACGCTTGCAAAAAACCCGGCGAATGGCAGACTTACGATATTGTTTGGACAGCGCCACGTTTTAATGCTGATGGTTCTTTAAAATCACCTGCAAGGGTAACATTATTTCAAAATGGCGTTTTACTGCAAAACAATTTTGAGCTGAAAGGCCCTACACAATACGTTGGCCAGCCAAGTTATGTAAATAAAGCCCATGGCCCTTGTCCTATTAAGTTGCAGGCGCATGGCGATAAAAGCGAACCCGATAGTTTCAGGAATATTTGGTTACGGGAACTATAAAATGTTTTGAAGAATTGATAAACAGCTCGTTAGAGCTGTTTTTTTTATATATAAATATCTAAATCAACTATTTTCTTTCTACAAAAAAATAATGGTGCAACATTGTTTAACCTAAGTTTAATCTGTGCAAAAATAAATATTCATTTTCAGGATGCATCAGGACAGTTTAACATTACCTTGTGTTACTTTTACTTCATCGAAATATGATAAGTGTCGAATAAACACTTTAAATGATGAGATTGCTAAATGGGTTATTTCTAAATTGACCAAATGCTGCTTGCTATGAAAAAAACCAACAACCTAAGAAAAAACTATGCCTTTGTGCATAATTCAATAGTGCTTATAACAAGGCGATGTAAACCACTAAAGTAACATTTCCTTTAATAAATAATAATTCAACATAGGCATCAGCATGTCCTAAACACTTTGCTATTGCCATGACTAAAAGATTTATAGAACTACCAAACGCTGCTTGAAAATGAACCGTATTTCCCGAAATTTTTTGTTTTTGTCGATTTTGGCGCTGACCGTAGCTGGTTGCCGGAAAAAAGCTTTTGATGAATATTATGGCCGCCCTGCTACTTTGGCCAACCCTATTTACCAAAGGCTTGGCGAGTTGGGCAATTTTAAAAGTATGTTGCTTTGTATCGATAAATCTGGTTACAAAGACATCCTTTCGACAGCAGGTTATTGGACGCTTTTTGCCCCTAACGATAGTGCTTTTGCGGTGTTTTTAAAAACCCGGAGCTTATCAACCGCTGATCAGCTCGATTCCGGCACCTGTGCACAGATCGTTACTTATTCATTGGTGTACAATGCCTATCAAAGAGCAAGGTTGGGTGATTATCAAGCACCTACCGGCTGGGTACCAAATCAGGCTTTCAAGCGCAAAACAACCAATTACGTTGGTTTTTATACCGATACCACCAATGGCGGCAACGTATTGGCACTTAGCTCAAACATAAGCGGGGGTTATACTGCAGGCGATAATAACAATAAATCCATCCCTTACTTCATGGATAATTTCATGACCAATAAACAGCTCACAGCTTACGACTATAATTATTTCTATCCCAATAGCACCTATACAGGATCCAATGTGATGGATGCCAGGATAACACAGCAAGATATTAATGCTGAAAACGGATATATACATGTAGTTGACAAAGTTTTGATGCCTTTACCTAACATTGACCAATATTTGGCAAGCAACCCACAATACAGCGTATTCAAAAGTTTGTATGATAAGTATATGGTCAGCTTTCTCCTAAATGCCGCTGCCACAACCAAATATTTTAATATTACAGGCCTAAGCACTAACGTGTATATTAAAACATATAATGCTAGCTTGGCTTTTTCACCCAATGTAGAAAATTATATAACTGTTGGGGGCAATGATGCGCAAGCGGACGGCTGGTCGATTTTTGTGCCTACCAACGATGTGTTGAACGCTTACATTAACTCCGTTATCCTTCAGAAGTATACATCTATCAGTCAATTACCTATCCAAGTCATCATCGACCTGCTGAACGCCCACATGTGGACAACAACGGTATGGCCTTCAAAATTTGCCAGTACCAACAATATTCAAGGTGAGCCTGCAAGGTTTAACCCTGCAACTGATATTGTCGACAAAAAAGTGTTAAGCAATGGTATGTTTTACGGTACCAATAAAGTACAACAGGCTGATGTGTTCCGTTCGGTGTACGGCAAAGTTTACTTAGACCCTAATTACTCCTTAATGAAGCTTGCCTTGGACGCCGATGCAGGCCTTGGTTTGGTGCTCAAAAACCCGAACCAAAAATATACCGTCATGATGATGTCGAATAAGGTGTTGCGTGCCCTCGGATACGATTACAATGCGAGTTACGGTTATTTTCAATATGTACAGCCCGGTACTACCTCTACCGGCATCCCGTCTAATGTAAATTCAACCGTTTTCCGCATTCTGGAAACCAGTGTTGCCATTACGCCCAAAGACGAGATGAGTAACTACGCCACTGGCAGCGGTATCATTGAAACTTACGGCGGTGAATACATAAAATACAACGCAGGCAAGCTAACCTCTTCGGCAAATGTAGATTATGGAACCACGGTAAAGGCCACCAGCACCGATACAGCTTACAACGGCCGCGTTATTTATTGCGATAGCTTACTAATGTTCACTAGCACTACCATCGGTAATAGCTTAAAAGCATTGGCAGGCACATCCGCAGCCAGTTCCGATTATTACACGTTCTACCAATATCTCATTAGCTCGCCATTTTACAATACCACAACTGGGGATATTACGGGCGTCCAAGCGGGTGTTTTTTATACCTTGTTTGTTCCCAGTAATGCAGCAATGCAAGCAGCCATCACTGCTAAAATGATCCCGTCAACGCCTTTAACCAGTACTTCTACACAAGGTGCACGCGATAGCCTTAACAACTTTATCTACTATCACTTCCTGAACAAGAACACTGTTGTACCTGATGGCAAAAAAACAGGCAATTATGCTACGCTTTTGCAAAATGCACAAGGTGACCCCAGCCTCGTAAACATCGCCAGTACCCCAGGTACCATGAAATTAACAGATAACAATGGTCGAACCGCCAACGTGGTCGTAGCAAAAAGCAACAACCTGGCGGCACGTTGCGTCATCCATCTTATAGACAATTATTTACAGTATTAAGTTTTAAGCAACGCCAAAAAGTGTTCTCCCAACATAAAATAACCCTTCAATTAAAATAACTCGGAAAAATGAAAACAAGGCCCATTCTATATTTTGCTGCCATTTTTGCCATGGCCCTTTGTTGCAGTCAATTTTTGTTTGCGCAAGGCGATGTAACAGTGGTACAAGGAAAGGTGACCGATAAAAAGACAAAAGCACCGATCGAGCATGTTTCCGTAACCGAAATAGATAAAGACGGCCGTATCATCAGAGGTGTGTCCACTAATATCGACGGTAACTTTGCGTTAAAAATATCCAATGCCAAGGGTAGGATATCGGTTTCGTATATTGGTTTTAAAACCCTTACACAAGACATTAAAAACCGTGGTACCATTAACATCAACTTAGAAGAATCCAACAGCGATCTAGACGAGGTGGTGGTGGTGAACCAAAAGAAAACCGATAACGGCCAATTACCTATAGCCGACCGCGACCTGACCACCGCCACGGCTAAAATCAGTGGCAAAGACTTGGAAGAAATGCAGGCCGCATCCATAGACCAGGCATTGCAGGGGCGGCTTTCGGGTGTTGATATCATAGCCAGTTCAGGCGACCCGGGTGCGGGCATGTCCATACGTATCCGTGGTACATCATCCATCAATGCAGGTACCAACCCGTTGATCGTGGTAGATGGTATGCCTTATGAAACAACCATCCCGTCTGACTTCAACTTCGGCACCGCCGACGACCAGAACTACGCCCAGTTGTTGAATATCGCCCCGTCAGATATCAAGGAAATTTCGGTATTGAAAGATGCTGCGGCTACTGCTATCTGGGGTTCAAGGGCGGCGAACGGCGTATTGGTTATCACTACCAAACGCGGTACCGTATCGTCACCTTCGCTTAGTTATACATTGCGTGCCACGGTTTCTAAACAGCCGGCTGCTATCCCCTTGTTGAACGGTAACCAGTATTCAACTCTGATACCCGAGGAAGTAATGAACAAGACGGGTTCGCCGCTAAACCGGTTCGCATACCCCGAATTGGCATACGACCCCAGCAACCCGTACTATTATTATAATTATGGTCAAAATACCAATTGGCTGAAAGCCATAACACAAACCGGTACCATCGCCGATCACAACTTATCGTTAACCGGAGGTGGTGAAAAAGCCCGTTATTTTGTTTCGATGGGATATTTAAACCAAGAAGGTACCACCATCGGTACAGATTTAAGCCGTATCACAACCCGTATCAACCTTGATTATATAGTGTCAGAAAAATTGAGGTTCCGCACCGATATCGCATATACTTACACCGATAATCCGAAAAGTTATTCGCCATCTTTACCGGGCCAGTCGTCTTCCGCCATTGCCGCACAGGATATCAGGAACGTCGCCATTAATAAAATGCCCAATATGAGCATTTATGAATACAATGAACGCGGCCAGCAAACCCCTAACTATTTTTCACCAGCTTCAAATATCCAAGGCCAATACCCCACCACTTATAACCCTGTTGCATTGGCTAATATGGGTCGTAACAGGTTGATAACCAACAGGGTTACGCCTCACTTCAATCTTGATTACTCAATTGTGCCCAATAAACTAAAATTGACTGGCGACCTGCAATTCGATGTGGCCAGCACTAAGAGCAAATCGTTTTTGCCAGAAATTGCCACCGGTAGGCCGTTTACCGAAACCACCGTTAACAGGGCTTACGACGGCGATTTGGATGTGTTCAATGTTCAATCGAAAACCAATTTAATATTTACGCCCAAAATGCCAACAAACCATTCGTTTATTTCTTTGTTGAGCATCATGACTTATGACAATAAAACAGTTTCGTATCAAGCGCTTACTTCTAATACCGCTTCCAGCGATCTGCAGGATCCGTCTGTTCCTTCCCGTACCATCAGTTCCGACCTAAACGTAGCCTCTACTTATGCCCAAACCCGTACCATCGGTGCCTTGGCAAACTTCCAGTATGGGTATAAAGATAAATACATCATTAATGGGGCTATCCGCGGAGATGGTAATTCACGGTTTGGCCCTAACCACAGATACGGCCTGTTTCCATCCATATCAACCCGCTGGCGTGCATCGAGCGAAAGCTTCATGAAGCCTTTCAGTAAATGGCTGAATGATTTAAGTTTCCGTGCCAGTTATGGCGAAAGCGGCAACCCGCCATCAACCGATTATTCGTTTTATAACATTTATGGCCCTTATGCTTTTAACTATGCAGGTTTAGCAGGTGTTTATCCTTCGTCGATAGAACTAAACAATCTGAAATGGGAAGTGGTGCATGGCACCAACTTAGGCGTAAACTTGATCGTGTTGAAAAACAGGGTGAATCTGGACATGGAATTTTACCGTAACCGCACCACTGATTTGATGTTCCCGAACTTGGGCGTTGCATCTTACAACGGTTACAGCAGCGTTACATTAAACGTGGGTACTATGGACAACCAAGGTTGGGAATTTAATGCCATGACAACCCCTTATAAAAGCAAAAACTGGATCGTTGATTTCAATTTTAATATTTCCCACAACGAAAATATTATCCGTAGCATTTCCCCGCTTTATCCTTCAACAGCGGGTAAGCTTACCTCAGGTGGCCAATACTTAACGATGCTGCAGATCAATAATCCTTTCGGTTCGTTTTATGGGTACCGTTTTAAAGGTGTTTATAAAGATGCTGCCTCCACCTATGCAAAAGATGATAAAGGCGCTGTTATTTCTGATCCCAATGGGCTGCCTAAACAAATGCGTTTCCAATACCCTACCGATGGTTATGCATTTCAAGCCGGGGACGCCATGTACGAAGATATTAACCACGATGGCAATATCGACAGCCGCGATGTGGTTTACCTTGGTAACAGCAATCCCAAATTGTCTGGTGGTTTCGGTCCAACCATCACATATAAAAATAATTTGAAAATCAGTGCTTTCTTCAACTTCCGTACCGGTTATCAAATCATCAACGGCACTAAAATTACCACCACCAATATGAACGCTTTCAATAACCAAAGTTCAGCCGTTTTACGGAGGTGGCGTAACCCCGGCGATGTAACCGATATGCCACGTGCCGTTTATAATCAACCGTATAACTGGCTCGGATCCGACAGGTATGTTGAAGACGCATCTTTTTTACGTTTCCGCACCATGACGGTACGTTACAACCTTGGCAAACCAACCCTAAGTAAATTAAAATTCAAAGCGTTAAGTGTGTACGTTACGGTAGAAAACCTGTTTACGTTTACCAAATACACCGGCCAAGACCCTGAAGTAAGCTCCTCGGGCCAAGGTGCGCTTACCACCACGGTAGATAATTCTACCACACCACCGGTGAAAATGGTTACGTTGGGCCTTTCTGGTACATTTTGATGAGTATATAATATTAAGTGAACAAGACAAACGAAATTCGAAAAATATTCTTTTAGCATGAAAAAACAAGCAGTATCATCGGCCAAGCGTAGTAACAATATATGGTTTTCCTTATTGTTCATTATTGTGGCCTTTGCAGGCTCATCTTGCAATAAATGGTTGACTTTACAACCGCAAGATGGCATTACCCGTCAGGAATACTGGCAAACAAAAGAACAAATACAGGCTGCGGTAATAGGCTGTTATTCTTCCATGCTGGCAGCCCCCACTGGTGTTTCAGACAAACAAATGTCGGAATACATGTTCGTATGGGGCGAAACCCGTGCGGATATGGCAGCCTTAACATTGTCTGCAACCACTGATGAGCAAGACATGGCCAACGTAACCATGCAAGCTACCAATGCTTTTGTAAGCTGGAGTGCTTTTTACCGCACCATCAACTATTGTAACACGGTTATAAAATACGCACCAAACGTTCTTACTATCGATAATACCCTTACCCAAACACAATTGAACCAATGGTTGGCAGAAGCTTACGGCATACGTGCATTGATGTACTTTTACTTAGTGCGTAGTTTTAGAGACGTGCCGCTTAAATTAACCCCCACCGCTTCCGACGACGACTTGGTTATGCTTGCCAAAAGCCCGGGCGATACGGTACTTGCACAAATTGTGAAAGACTTGGCTTTTGCCGAAACAAACGCAGTGTACACTTACAATAATACCCAATACGATAAAGGCCGCATCACCAAATATAGTGTTAATGCCATACAGGCCGATGTGGCGTTGTGGATGGAAAAATACGATGTGGCATCCGCTGCTTGTGATAAAATTATTAACTCAGGCAAATTTGGTTTGATAGCCGGCAACAGTGGTTGGTTCAACACGCTGTATTATATAGGTAATTCTAACGAGTCAATTTTTGAATTACAGTTTGATGTACAGGCATTAAATAATTTTTACAACATGTTTTTGGCCAGTAACAGGCGCTATTTGGCGGCAGGCAGGGTTATGGATGAAATGTACACCGTGGATCCTGTCAATGATCAAAATAAAGATATCCGTGGCGATGGGGTAGCTGTGCATACTGCTGATAATGCGATATGGAAATTCGTAGCGGTGGATTATAACACGGCCCGTACCACTTCCACTTCGTATTGTCATTGGTTTTTATACCGCTATGCGGAAGTATTGTTGATGAAAGCCGAGGCACTAAACGAACAAGGTAAAGGCAGCGATGCGTTGAGCTTGATATACACAGTGCGCAGAAGGGCTAATGCATTGTCAACAAGCGATTTAGTGCCGGATCCAAGTAACACACAGGGCGTGGAAGATTTTATTTTGGCCGAGCGTAGCCGTGAACTGGCTTTTGAAGGCAAGCGTTGGTATGATATTTTGCGCTTTGCTAAACGTGGCAACTATGCCCGTAAAAATATATTGACCGATATGGTTGCTAAAACGGCCTCGGCCGACCGGGCACAATCTGCCATAAGTAAGTACAACGATCCCAATAGCCATTACTTCCCCATTCCGCAAGCCAATCTGCAAGCAGATCTTAACTTGGTGCAGAACCCGTTTTATAAATAGAATATAGAGGTAAAGAAGAATAAATACACTTCCTACATCATACATCACGAATTGTTTGTCACAAATTCTTGTATCATAATAATTAATACAACCGTTATGAAAAGCTTATTTAAATGGCTGGTTTTAGTGCCCATTGTGCTGGCGTTTACCATAACACAGCCAAGCTGTAGAAAGCAGCACCTAGATGTTCTTACCGATACCACCGTAAATATTGTGGGGTATTTGAAAAAAAATCCGTCGCGTTTCACCAATATTGTAAAAATGTTGGATAGGGTAAATATTAGCTCTTTTTTAAATGCGTACGGTGCCTATACTTTTTTCGCACCCACCGATGACGCTATTGCCCTATACCTGAAGAAATACAATAAAAGCAGCGTAGACGATTTAGACACCGCCACTATCAGGGCCATTTGCAAGTTCCACATCATCCAGGATACGCTTACCACTAGGAATTTTACCGATGGCAAATTGCCCACCATCACCATGTATGGGCAATATTTGATAACCGGCGTAGGAACGGCCAAAGACGGATCGTCGGTGCCGCTTATAAACAGGCAGGCATTGGTTACCCTGCCAAACGTGCTTACGGGCAACGGTTATGTGCACGAAATAGACCATGTGCTAGAACCTGCCACACAAACCATTGCACAAATGATAACGGCCGATACCCGTTATACCATTTATGCACAAGCATTAAAAGCTACCGGTTTGTACGACAGCTTGAATCAGCCCATTACTGCAACTACCGATACCACCCGCCGTTTCCTTACCTTTTTGGCCGAAACCGATTCGGTGCTAAAATTGGCCGGCTACGCATCGTACAATGCGTTAAAAACAAGGTTTAATAATACAGGCAATCCCGCCAACCATAACGATAGTCTTTACCTGTATATTGCTTATCATATTGTAACTGGCAATAATGCGCCAAGGTATGTTGCCGATATTTTAAGCACACAGTCTATACCAACTATTGTGCCGCAGCAAGTGGTTACTATAACGTATTCCAATAACCAAGTATTACTAAACCAAGCCACTTTTAATGGGAGTTTTGAAGCTGGTATGTTGATTGACAGACCTAATAGCGACAATACCGCTGCCAATGGGGTGGTTCACAACCTATTGGGCGATATTTTTATCAAGATACGCCAGCCGTACGGGGTTTATTTTGATCTGGGCGACCAGCCCGAAATAAGAAAACTGACCTCTATTTTTAGAAAAGCCGGTAAAACCCAAACGTTTACTACCGTACCGGGTTCAAGCCAGCTTGCGGGGGTAACTACTGATGGAAATTCTACCTATGCAACTGTTGTTTATGCCGTTGAATCTGCATCAAGTTCTAGTTTTTACGCTTATGACGACCATATGAACGTAACGCTTAAAATAGCATCGGGCCAGCCCAGTTATGTTGAGTTTACTACTCCTTTAATTGTACAAGGCACGTACAAGGTTTGGATCTGTTCCCGTTCAACAGGTGGTACCACCAGCTCAAGCGCCCAAGGTGGCTACACGCAGGTTTCAGTAGATGGAAACCCATTAAGCAGGGTCTGTGACTTACGGGGTTATTTACCAAGTACCACTGCAACCGATGCGGTATTAGAGGCACAGGGTTTTAAACGTTATTCGACTATGCTTGGTGGCGTGGGTACCGGCAGCAATGTAAATTATGGGCAATTGGCTGGCGTGGTAAATATTACTACCACTGATTTACATAAAGTTAGGCTCACCTGTATCAAAACAACTGGCTCGGGGGTTAACACAGTTACCCTAGATATGATACATTTTATACCCGTAAACATCGACCAGCAATATCCAAGGTATGAACGGAACGGGACGATTGTGCCAACTATTAATAGCCCTTGGTAATAATTGATTAATGTGAAAAGTTTGTTTCCTCGTCACCTTTATAAAAAGTGACGAGGAAACAAACGCAAAAAACTGGGAAAAAGTTGCACTGATACAATTCCCTTATTGTAGAAACGGAATTAAAATGGATTTCGACCTTAATGAAATAACGCGTATGATGCATAAAATGAAATATAAAACAGTTCTTGCCTCCCTTATTTTGGCAGCAGTCGTATTTGGCTGTTCCAAAAAATGGGACAACCACGACCAGGCCACCGACAGTAATGTTACCATCAACCTGTACCAAGCCATTAGCAAAACCGCCAACACCACCATTTTTGCGGGTTATCTACAAAAAGCGGGTTATGATAAACTGCTGGCCGGCTCAAAAACATACACCGTTTGGGTACCAACAGATGCCGCTTTAGCCAGCATGGATCCTTCCGTGGTAGCAGACAGTGCTAAGCTTAGCCAGTTTGTGCTGAACCACATCAGCAACCAATCGTACCCTACCGGCGGGGCTGATCAGCGCATACCCATGCTCAACGGCAAATACATTTTGCAATCGGGCCTTAAGTTCGATTCGGCCAATATCGTTACGCCTAATCAATATGCCAAAAACGGGCTGTTTCATATCATCGATAAATTTATTCCCCGTACCAACAATATCTGGGAATTTTTGAACGCCACTACGGCAGCACCGCAGATGAAGAACTACCTATTGTCGCTCAATTATATCTTCTTTGATTCAACCAAGGCCACCCAAACCGGTGTTGATCCGTTAACGGGCAACCCTACTTACCAAAGTGGCACTGGTTTGGTGCAGAAAAACGTTTTCCTTAACGGCGTAGGAACAACACCTGCAATAATGAACGTTAGCGATGAAACCAACCAATATACCTTTTTTGTTTTAAACGACAACTCGTTTACTACCGAACTAAACAAGCTAACACCTTGGTTTAAAACCGGTACCACCGATAGTACCACTAAAATCGCCAGCGCCTATTTGGTAAAAGACCTTGCTTTCCAAGGTTCGTACGCTCCGTCGGCATTGCCTGACACGCTTACATCGCAATATGGTGTAAAAGTTCCAATTAACAAATCAGCCATTGTTTCAGCTACTAAAACCAGCAATGGTTGGGTATATGTAATGAACCAAGTAAATTTTAATTTAAATTATAAATTTCCTTCTATTATTATCCAAGGTGAAAACCCGTCGGGCTTTAGCAGCTACACCAGCGACTTTATCGGTAAAACCTTTTATCGCGTACACCAAAACCCGAATACAGGCGCAACGTTTAACGATATTTTTATTATCAATGCTGGATTATCGTCTTTTTATGTAAGGTATACTACACCTTATTTGCCAACCATGCGATACAATGTTTATTGGGTAGCGGTAAATGATTATCAAACTGTTCCTTGGCAACAAAAACTTGCCGTTGATTCATCTACCAATCCTACTTTGTTCGCTTACAAAACGCTGGATAGCCTTGGCAAAAAAACGCTAGTGCCACCACGCACAGATAGTACTTACAAAACTTACTACGAGGTATCGCACGGCCAGTTTGCCGTCACCAATTACCGCCCTGTAAACTTGTTTGCAGTAAGCAGCGCTACAGCGTCTACCTCATCGGGCGGTCAGTTAAGTTTAGATTATATCCGCTTGGAACCCGCATTTTAAACCTTTTCATAAAAACCTTTTCGCAACCACCTTGCCCAATAGAAATATTAAATTGCTTATGAAACGATTCAAATATAGGTTGAAATGCATTGGACTGATTGCCTCTGGCTTGCTTTGCTTGTCTGTTGTGATGGCACAACCTGCTAAGCAGGGAGCTGGCAACACAGCCGATACGGCCATCATCCGCAAAAAGGGTGATAGCAACTTGAAGGCCACCGGCGTAATAAAAGATGCAGCCACGGGCAAACCATTGGCCGCCATAAACGTGACGATACCTGATTTTTCGGCGGGGTTGACCGACGTAAACGGGAAATTTACCATAAACGTTCCCGATTACGACGTTACCTTGTTGGTTAGCGGCGAAGGGTTCCAATCAAAAGAAATAGCTTTAAAGGGGCGTAAATCAATTACCACTTCGATGTTCGAGGAAAGTTTTGTTTCGCTATACGACAATGCTACTTTACCACAGGGCAATAAGCCGCAAAACCAAGTTACAAATGCGGTATCATCGGTAAACCTTGATAATCCTTGGTTACGCCAAGGCGAAACCCCTGATGCCTATTTGCAAGGAAAAGTGGCCGGCTTGGATGCTACCATGCGCTCGGGCACTCCGTTCACAGGGGCTAATTTATTGCTTCGCGGTTACAATTCCTTATATGCTACCAATCAGCCTTTGGTTGTGGTAGACGGGATGATCTACGACAATACCGATTATGGTACCTCGCTCATCAACAACCATTACACCAACCCGTTGGCGGAAATCGATTTGAAAGATATCGAAAACATCACTGTATTGAAAGACGGAGGATCGTTGTACGGCACAAAAGGTGCAAACGGTGTAATTATCATAACTACTTCGCATGCAAAATTACTGGCCACCAAAATCGATTTTAGTACGTCGCTAGGAGCAAATTTTATGCCGAAAGAATTACCGGTAATGAAATCGGCTGATTTCCGCACCTATTTGTCAGATGTACTGAAAACCCGTGGTTGGAGTGATAGCTACATCCAATCGCAACCGTATATGACCGACGACCCTACCAACCCGAACTATTACCGTTATCACAACGAAACCGATTGGCAGAAGCAAGTGATGGACAATTCCATGAACAATAATTTTTACCTTAAAATCTCGGGCGGCGATGATATTGCAAAATATGCGCTATCAATGGGATATTTAACAGACGGGAGCATCACGAATAACACGAACGCAAAACGGTTGAACACCCGCTTCAATGCCGATTTAACCTTGAGCAAAAAACTTACGGCCAGCACCAATCTTTCCTATACATATTACGAGCAAAATAGTCGTGACCAAGGCTTGTTGTCTGGTACTAATCCGCTGTATGTAGCCTTGATCAAATCACCTTTCACAAATCCCAATGCAATTGCAGACAATGGGACTAAATCGCCAAATTTGGCTGATACCGATACTTTTGGCGTAAGTAACCCAACTGCGGCCGTGGCCAGCAATGTGTTGGGCAAAAGCCAGGTGTACCGCTTTTTTGGCATCGTAAATCTTAAATATCAGTTTTCACGCTCATTATCTATGACTGTTTTGGGTGGTACCACCTTCGATAAAGTGCGTGAACAAACGTTTATACCCCGCTTGGGCATTAAAAACGATACCCTGCAAAATGCTGTGTCTGACAGCCGTTTAGGTAGCCAAGTGAAAAAGCTTTTTAACCTTTATGCAGATGCGTTTTTGGATTATAATAAAACCTTCAACCGTGTGCATAATGTAAAGGCTAGGTTGGGCATGCGTTATCAAAACAGCCAAACCGAACAAGATATTGCACAGAGTTATAATTCAGCCACCGATGATTTTATTAGTGTGGGCAACGGCGTAAGCACCTTGCGCAAAGTGGGTGGCGATATTGGCAGCAGTGTTTGGACTAGTATTTACCTGTCAGCAGATTATGGTTATAACAACAAATACTTTTTAACTTTCAACGGCGCGGTAGATGGTTCGTCAAGGTTTGGGCCCAGTACCAGCACCGGCCTGCACATGGGCGGCAACAGTTACGCTGTTATGCCATCGGTGGCAGCTTCTTGGATTATTTCTTCCGAACGCTTCATGGCCAGTGCAAAATTCATCGACTTGTTGAAGCTGAGTGCTAGTTATAGTATGACAGGCAATGATGATATCGGAAACTATACTTATCGCCAATCGTATGTTTCACAAAACTATGGCGGAACTGCCAGCAGTTACCAAATACCCCAGTTAACCGAAGGTTTGGTGCGTGGCAATGTAGCCAACCCCCATTTGCAGTGGGAAACAAACAGTAAAGCTAATTTGGGGCTTGATATGGCCATGTTTAACGAACGGCTTTCCATTAGTGTAGATGTTTATCACAACAAAACAACCAACATGCTAACGTACGAGCCTTTACCAGCCGCCAGCGGTTACCCTTTTGCAGTAACCAATAGCGGGGCCATGCACTCCAATGGTATTGAATTTACATTGAACAGCAGAATCGTGAATAACCATAATTTTAAGTGGGATGTTGGTGCAACTATCACTGCTTACAAAACACACGTTGACCAGTTACCAGCAGGCCCTATCTTCACTACTTACCGGGGTGCAACAATTGTTACTACGCTGCGCTCGGCACCCAATCTATATTATGGTTATAAAACCTTGGGCGTTTTTGCCAGCGACGCCGATGCCGCTGCCGCAAAACTGACCAAAAAGAATACCGATGGAAGCTACTCCGCATTTAAAGGTGGTGATGTACATTTTGTAGACACAAACGGCGATGGTGTCATCGACGATAATGATCGGCAAGTGATCGGCAATCCTAACCCTACATTTACCGGCTCGTTCAGCACAAGGTTTACCTATAAAGCGTGGAGCTTGGAAGGGTTATTTACCTTTAGCCAAGGCAACAGTAATTTCAATGCGGTGCGGGCATCGTTGGAAGGCGAATCGAATATTTACAACCAATTGTTAAGCGTAAACAACCGCTGGCGTGCAAACGGGCAGATCACTAACATGCCAAAAGCAACCTGGGGCGATCCGATGGGCAACGACCGTTTTTCAGACCGTTGGATAGAAGATGGTTCGTTCTTGAGGTTGAAAGCCGTAACGGTGAGCTACAATTTCGTTTTAAAACCAACCAGTTTCATCAAAAACATGACTGTATATGCCACCGGTAACAACCTGCTAACGTTTACGCATTACTTAGGCTACGATCCAGAGTTTTATTCGGGACAGACCGTTTTTTCCCGGGGGGTAGATATATTGCTTGAGCCACAATTTAAAAGCGTGACCGCGGGTTTACGTTTCGGCTTGTAAATAATTATGAGTTATAAATTATGAGTTATGAATTGTAAATAGTATACGACTCGGAATTTATTAATTTCTCACTTCTCAGCTTCTCAACTCGGAACTTCTCAACTTCTCAGCTTCTAACTTCTTATAAATGAAAAGAAAAAATTTAAGGTATAAATTGTATTTGCCTCTGGTTGCCTTAGCGGCTTCGATGCTGTTTTTTTCATGCAAAAAAATGTACGATGTACAGCCCCAGCAAACCTTGGATGCATCTAACATGTACCGTGATGTATACGATGCCAACGCTGCCGTGTTGGGCGTGTATGGCAAATTCATGGGCCTTGCCAAACAGTATGTGGTGCTAAACGAGTTGCGTGCCGACCTGATGACCGTAACGGCCAATGCGGATGACAACCTAAAACAATTGAACGAACACAACGTAACAATTGGTAACACCTATGCCGATCCAAGGCCATTTTACACCGTAATAAACGATTGTAATGATATATTGAAGAATTTTAATATTATGAGGGCCGCCAAAAAGTTTACCGAGCAAGAATACCAGCAACGTTATTGCGATGTAGGTGCCCTCCGCTGCTGGCTATACCTGCAAATGGGCATCCATTTTGGGCAAATACCGTATGTTACCGACCCGTTGGAAACCATTGATCTGGTAAAAGATGCCAGCAAATACCCAAAACTGCCTTTTAACACGCTATTGGATTCGCTTATTTCTTTTGGCAAAACCTTGCAGTTCACCGATCCGTATCCTATTTCTTCAACCCTTGTTGTAAATTATGGCTTGCAACAAAGCTATTTTATCAGCAAGTACCAAATTTTGGGCGACTTATATTTATGGAAAGGCAATTATGC
>CAWJTH010000224.1:0-64389 GCA_963845495.1 uncultured Chitinophagaceae bacterium | reverse complement strand
TCCTTCGGCTCCATACGGCTGAAAGCCTTTATGGCATTGTTTTTTTAGCATTACTTGAAACCAATGTTATGTTAAGATGGACCGTGATTTTCCTTGTGATAGCTATAATAGCTGCCGTTTTCGGTTTTAGTGGTATTGCGGCCGGATCTGCCTCCATAGCCAGGATCCTATTTTATATATTTTTAGTGATTTTCGTGATATCCCTGATAATGGGAAGGCGTGGGGCCTGACCTGCAAACTATATTATGTATGCCGGAGGTGGATGCCGGATTTTTTAGGCCGGCCGGTTTTTGCTGCTACATATTTTTTTTCCAAGCCGCGGCGGCACTTACAAACCTCTCCGGCATTTTGATGGTGTGCCCTTTCAGGCGCCGCCACAAGGCCGTAATATCAATATCAACAATTGACCAGGTATCGAAGGTCGCATTTTGATTTCTTTTTCTGTCCCTATTTTATCAGCCGGGCATTTTTATCAGCCGGGCATTCCGGGTTTGATCTGTATTTTCACCCTATCTATTTAAACCAAGTATGGTACCGTTACTTTGTGTCTTCCTGTTGTTGACGGTATCGTAGTTTTTTTATAAATGTAGCCTTACGGTAACGACCAACAGGAAGCTTGGCCAAAACCCCAGGCACGGATGGATCTAATGGCATGGCAAAAACGCCGTTGCCGGTGCACCCTATCCGCCTTCCGGCCGGTACAGGCAATATCTCAAAAAATCAAACCGGATCTCGATCCTTATGTGGGCATGCCTGCTGTTTCGATCGCCATAGTAGCCGTGATAAGGTTATATAAATGATGGCGCAGCGAACGACAGACCATGGCAAAAAATCCGTGTATCCGGGCGCCTGCTCGCCGAGATTTCGGATAAGGGGCAAATTCAAGAAAATAGAAGGAGACGGTCGCGCTGCTTTACATCGTTCTTGGAAATCTCTTTATATTACAACTTAGTTTCTTTAAAACCTTTACCGATATGAAGGACAGCATAACGATTACCATCCAATCGCCTTCCCGGTCACGCTACCCATCAAAAAACCGCCGCTTATATCGGTACTGTCGTTGGCAAGGTTAAAATCGTTGTAGGCTTTAAAAGTCGTCTCCCGCACCTTCAAGACGGAAACCTGTATCTTTTTGTGACCCGGCCGGTTCCTGCGAAATCCTGCCTCTATAGACGATACGATCTCGCTTTCCAGCAAAACGCTACCCCTTGTTGCCGTCATGGCCCTTCCGCCGAAGGCCTGCCCATCTTCTAAAACTATCCGGTAGAACAGGATAAAATAGTTCATCTCGATAAAAATGTTTTTTGTTCAAATCGGGGGCAGGTGCCTAACCTGCCGCCCTATAGGAAAAAATTTACCTATTATCCTACGCCTCTAATTTCCATGCCAAAGGAACAGGATGGGAAATAGGGTCGCTAGGGCCGAAGGCGAATAAAAAGCATGAGTATGGTCAATTGCTTGGTTGCCTCATCGCCGTCATTTGCAACCTGTCTACGGCGTTCCCCGAGTTAAGATGCAATCTTACGATCGATTTTGATGGCTTTTGTAGTTTTTGGACAAATAATTTAGTGAAAGCGCAAGGCTTTTTAGTTGGCTTTAATTTAAATACTACCTTATAAGACTTTAATATTTTTATGTTTTGGATTGTGTTAAGTGGCCGAAAATTTAATAATCATTAAAGTCCCGGGTCCCCAAAATAGGCTCCTGTCCCTACCGGACATACCCAAATATCAGGTTGTTGCCGATGGGGGACGGTTTTAGGGGCCCCACAAAGCTGTTTTTTTCCGGCAGGAGCCTACGACAATAAGCCCGTGGGACCGGGCCATCCCACCAAAGCGACCGTACATCCCCATAAAACGGCCGCGGACAAACTATTTCTAACCGGTTTCCCGCCTTTACAACAACCGCATAGCGGCCTTTTTTGGCAGATGCACAAATTTTTTCTACCTATCGGCAGTATAAAACGAGTTTTTTTGTATTTATACGGTACTTGTAGAAAAATTCCATGGATTTAACTTTTTGATTTTCAATTTACTAGAAATAATCCAGAAAAAAAGTGTTTAATTTTGGTCGAATGTTTAGATAAATTTCTACATTTACATCGAATCTAATAAAAACTTACCATGAAAACCCAGTTCTACGTAAAACTTCTGTTGACTTCTATTTTTTGTACCGTGGCCGCAAGCAGTTCTTTCGCCACGGTCTACTTTGTTACCCCAGGCGGCACCGGTACCGGTACGGGGTGGTCCGCTGCATCTTCCTGTAACATTGAGTACCTGGCCTCCCACATGGCCAACGGGGACGCAGCGTATCTGCAGGCTGGCAATTATACCCCGTCCGCCAGCATCGTCAACGGCGTTGCGGGGAGTTTCTATATAAAAGGCGGTTACCCGGCCTCCGCCACCGGCACGGACACCAGCGGCTATAATGCGGCGGCAAACCCGACAAATATCACCGACGCACAAAGTTTCATCGTTACGCCTTCAACAGGCGGCACGCCCAACAAGATATACCTGATAGGTCTTGCCTTCCCTTCGAACAACGGGAACCACATCCCGGTCGATTTCAGTGCCAGTGCCTCATCCGGCAATACCCTTGTCGTGGACCAGTGCAGCTTCAGCAACCAGACGTTGGCCAAGGAGGCATCCTGCATCGATGCCACCGACAATTCCGCCACCGGGCCGACCGTGATACACATAACCAACAGCTATTTTTCTTCCAACAACTCCAGCAGCGGCGGCAACATAACCATCAACCACGAGACGAGCAACACATCGGACAACGGGAACCTGCTCATAGACAAATGCACCTTCAACAACTCCATCAGCACGCAGGCAAGCATGGCGCAAGGCGTCTCACTGCTGACGGTCAATTATATGACCATATCCAATTCGTATTTCTGTAATACCACCAGGCACGGCGGCTCATACGGGGCGATGCTGGTTTCCGGTTGTACGGGGGTGACCATAAGCGGCAACACATTCAATTCGAACCAGGGCGGCACAACCGCGGGCGGCATCTCGTTCAACGGGTCTTCTTCCGCCACCCGGATAACCGGTAACATTTTCTACCAGAACGCGGACGGGAGCGGGAATACCTCGGCGATCGGTGCCGATCTCAGTGCGGTGGCCGGCACGACGCTTACCAACAACCAGTTGCAACTGGCCTACAACCCCACCGATTACCCGAACACCACCGATGGAGGGGGGAACACCGTCGTGGCGGCAAACCCGGGCAATTGCCCGGCCGCCATCGTGCTCCCGGTCACAATTATATCTTTTACGGGCATAAAAGGCACGAACGGCAACCTGCTAAGCTGGACCGCGGCCGATGCGGTCAATTTCAGCCGTTTTGAGCTACAGCGCAGCAACGGTAACGGTTTTGCCGCCATAGCAAGCCTCCCTTTGAATACAGGCGGTAGCTACAGCTATACGGATGCCGCCCCGCCCGCCGGGACCGACTATTACCGTCTGGCGCTTATAGACCTTGACGGTTCGGTTTTGTACAGCGGTACGGTCGCCATCGTTGGTAGCGGCGACAGGTTCACGGTTGCCGGTATTTACCCCGTGCCCGCAAGCACGGTACTGAACGTGGCCGCCTATTCGCCGTCCCGTGCGGACGTCCGTTATACCATAACCGACATGGGGGGAAGGGTATTATCGGTACAGACGCACACGGCAAACAGCGGCGCCTCGACACAGGCGATCGACGTCAGCGGGTTGGCAAGGGGCAACTACCTGATGGTTGTGGATGCAGCCTCCGGCACGAAAAACACGCTCAGGTTTACCAAGTTATAACCCCCGCTAAAAGCAACCGTTTGTTTTATGGCTGGTTTTAGATCGGTGGAATGATTTTAGATCAGTGGAATGAAATTATTTTTGGGCGGATGTCTACAAGATCTGGATATATAACCTGGGATTTAACTTATAGATGCCTTGCCTTAAAATAATTTCATTGGCATGATGGTAAAAGAGGACGTAAAAATATTGTTGGTTAGTAACAGCTGCTTGATAGAGATGGGCTTACAAACCGTCTTGGGAGAGGTGTTGGACAAGGGGGTGGGCATACGGACAGCCCGGTCATCCGCGGAAATCCGGCCAGTGCTGGAAAAGGAGAATATCGGGATGTTGATATTGTTCCTGTGTGCCGCAAACCGGGATGAAATAAAAAATATGCTGGACATACAGGAAAGCAACCCCGCGCTGAAGACCCTGGTCGTTTGCAGCGGGACCGGGGACGCAAGCTACTACCGCAGCTGGTACCAAAAAGGAGTACTCGGTGTATTGGATATGGGGGCATCCCTCCCCGAGATCAAGGCTGCCGTCGCCACGGTATACAAGGGCAATATTTATGCAGGGAACAGCCTTTTGATGGACCTTATCATGGATACGGGGGACAGGGCGGCACCCGCGCCGGCATTGACCTATAGGGAAAACCTGGTGATGGAAATGTTGGTCGGGGGCAAAAGCAACAAGGATATCGGGGACGAGTTGGGGATAAAGCCCAGCACGGTATCCACCTTCAAACATACCGTGTTCAAAAAACTCGGCGTCAAGAACAAGGAGGAACTAATAAAGTTGGCGTATCCCGGTTAACCAAGGGCGGGCTTTGCCAAAAACACGGTCCTCTCGGCGGGTCCGGTAAGACCATAAAAGTTTTTGGTCCGGTGGGGGAGGGGGATGCCTAAATTAAAGCCCTTGCCCCTTGCTTCAAGTGTTACTCTTCGCATTGCGGAAGGACATAGGATAGGAACAATATCACTCCGTAAAGGCCGGAAAGGATAATACCAGCAACCGTCCTGGCGGCCCATTGTACAAAATTGACCATTTTGCAAAAATTTTACTACAGGTTAGTGGATGACGCCTGTGGGGTTTTTGCCTACAAAATAATTTGTGCAAACCATTAAGATTGCCCCTGAAATTGAAATCGTTATCAGAAATGTGACCGGTTATAAATATAGGAACGTATCCTTCGAAAATGGTGCAAACGGATCAAATTTAATGGTTTTTCCGTTTGTCCCCCGCTTCGTTTATCGATTTTTTTTCGGGCCGGAAACTGCAATTTCAGTTAGGTATCGGTTTAATTCGATTATGCTGGCCAGATTAAGTTTTACCATTATCTTGGATTTATACATCGATACGGTACACGGTTTTATCGCCAATAATTTTCCGATCGTTTGGTTGTTTTGCCCGGCCGCGAGAAGCGACGCTACTTGTTTTTCCCTGGGGGATAGGATGCTTATAGGGCGTTGGTTACCGGGCATGGGGACATGACGTAAAAATTTTTCCACTATGTGGGTGCCCAAATATCCGTATCCGGCCATTGTCCGTTTTATCGCATAAACGATTTCTTCGACGGGGGTTATTTTGTCCAATATGCCCGACACGCCCCCCTTGTACAATCCCACGATTATTTCCAGGTCTGTGCTTTCACAAATTACCAATATGTTTTTTTTGGGTAAACCTGACGCCAGTTTGAGCATTTCGTTTAATTTATCCCGCTCTTTTAAAGGGGTGTCGATGATGATCAATTTACAGGCGATGTCCCTTGTTTTTTCTATCATGTCATGGAAAGAGCCGTAAACATTTACGTCCTCTTCTTTTATCCCCAGCCTTTTAAGGATATCCACGATCCCGAAAATAATCATGGGGCTGTCTTCTACCAATATCACTTTTACCACGGTTTTTTTGATACATTTTAATAGCTTACGGGAAGGTAGGTTTGGGTGGGTTATAAAACAGGGACAGGCTTTTTAAAACATTTTTTTTTACCTGCCGATAAGGGCAATGCCACCGGGGCAGGGGTATAATCCCCGCATTCACATATGCTGCGTCGCCGCTGGTCATTGTGGGCGGCCGGGTAGTCCATATTAAAGACAGATACAGCGGGCTATCCCGTGCCGGCGCCTGTGCCGCCGGGGATAAGAAAATAAACGGCGGCGGACAAGTTGCTTCCGGTAATTGCCGATAAAGCAAAACCAAGATATGTTTCCGGGTAAAATTGTCTTTCATTATATCGGGTATCCAATGATTTTTAATGTATCGGTACCATGGGGTTACAAAATCAATGCAAGAAAGCTTTGGGCACAGGGTACCCCGATCTTGGATAGGGACCCAAAATTTTGCTTATGGTATGTAAATAGGGGGCACAGGGCTACACTATAACACAAATTAACTTTTGGTTATAAGCCTGACGGGGTATCTGTAATTTCCCCTAAAATATCTCACGATCAAGTGCTTAACGGCTACGGGGATCGATGTCGTTCAAGCAGGGTTATTATCTTCACTGGTACTGAAGTTTTTACTGGATTAGAAAAAAGTTAAACGGATAGGATAATAGACCCAGAAAATAAAAAATTTACCCTGACCACCTCTGGGTAGACAATGCGGTTACCCAAAATAAATTTAAGTTCTGTTACTTGGTGTTACAACAAATATAGTAAAATTATTATAAGGGATATTTTTTTAAAAATATCCCTTTTTCTATTACTTTTTGGTTATGTTACTGTTCCGCACGGGCAATCTATCATCTAAATTTATTTATTGACCGATAAACTTTAACTGGTAAACCTACCACAAATATTAAACCAAAAAAATATAAACCCGGGATAATTCTAAGGTATTCCCCGACTTACACATTGTAGTATTTTTTATTTAGGTACCATAATTACTAATTTTATGGTTTTAATAAAGAGGCAAAACGCTACCTGTATATTTTTATCCCCCTCCCCGGTTGATTGCATGTGGTTATATTCTATATAAAAAACCAATATATAACAACTATCCAAAAGTTTTTAAAGGCATGCCCACATAATGATCGAGATCCGGTTTGATTTTTTGAGATATTGCCTGTACCAGACGGAAGGTGAATAGGGTGCACCGGCAAGGGCGTTTTTGCCATGCAGGTAGATCCATCTTTGCCTAAGGTTTTGTCCAAGCTTCTTGTTGGTCATCGCGGTAAGGCTGTACTTGTAAAAGAACAACGATACCGTCAACAGCAGGAAGATACAAAGTAGTGGTACCGTATTTGTACTTGGTTTAAATAGTTCGGACAAAAATAAAGATCAAATCTGTAGGAATTCTGTAGTTACCAAGACCTCAACCTTTTGTTGATATAATTTGGTTATGTTAGGCCGCAACTTTTAGATTCAATTTTATAATTTTAAACCACAATTTGAAAAGTTAGCAATCAATTTATGTTAAGTAAAATTTTATTCATAATAATTGAATTTTAATTATTATAACCTGCCTATAATTTGGCATATGTTAAGTAGGATAAATGGTATTGTACAATAAAACGGTCGTTCAATTGTACCACATTAAGTGGTAGGATATGGATTGGCCATATTTTGTGGGGCAAGGTAGTTATCATAACAGCTTAAAGGATACTTCGGTGGTGACGCATTTTAAAAATACCAAACAAGCCACTATACGTGGCTTGTTTTTTTACTTGGTGTTACAGATAGTGTACCAATACTATGCTGATCCACCATAAAGGTAATAAAGTTTATGGAACGGGCATCAAGGCTTCGCTACGACCTTGGTCCTTGGATGGTTGGGCACTGGTGATGGTCTTGTGTACGTTATCGCAAGCCTGCACAGGCAGAATGCCGTTATCAATACCGCCGCCCAGCAAAGGACGGACAGCAATAACCTAACAATGATTATTTCACGGTAGTTCCCCAATTTAAGACAACTTGATGTTCTGGGTAAAGATTGGGAATAATCCTGTTGCAATTCTATAGTCCACAATAAATATTCAAAATTTTAATTTCCTAGGAACGGACATTTAAGATATTTTATTTAAAGTAACACTTTAAATAAATAATATTAAAGTTTAAAAATAAGTAAATTATAACTGGTCTATAATAAAGATTATGATAAGTAGGCCTAACGGGATGTTAAATGAACATTTTGCAATCGGGAACACGTTGAAGTTTGTATATGTTACAACAATCGGCCACCCATTTTACACAGTTCGTGTTGTGTGCCGTTTTTTTGTCAAGTTAGAGTTCTGTTTTATTCATAAGTTGTTGAAACGAAAAGTTTGGATCACGCATTTTTATTTCGTTATTGCTTGAATCTTCTTGGGCTTCGTTTGCATAAACAAACATTTTTTGTTCATAGTCGTCAATAGCACTTTGTATCGTTTCAAATTTCCCGTTTGTGAGATTATCGGACAAGATCAAAGTGTCCATTAGCCCAATGTTTACGCCTTGTCCGGCAAAAGGTGGCATCAGATGGGCCGTGTCGCCAATTAGTGTTATTGGTAATGGACGGTTGCTTTTCCAAGGTTTGCCTAATGGAAATTTTCTTATTGGCAGACCAACAAAAAATGTTGTTGAACGAATCAACTGTTTGTATTTTTCATCCCAACTTGAAAACCTGTGCAAAAGGAACCCAATTACGCTGTTGGTATCTTGAAAGTCTAATATTTTTTCGTTGTTCCTTTCTTCTGGTTTTTTAAAAATAATGCCATAAGATAACGCACCATTGTTGAATGGATTTGCAACTAATAAATTTCCCTGACATGCGGTCATTAGTCTATTGCCGTTACACAACCGAAAAAATTCGGGACAGTTTGTTTCGGGTTGATGGATGTCGCCTTGAACAATAAAAGTACCTGTTTCTTCTATTTCGCTGTCCGAAACAAAGTTTCTTGCCTTGGACATTCCTCCATTGGCTATGATAACAAAATCTGCGGTCGCACTTGGTTCGTTTTCAAAGTCCAAGATCCATTTTCCGTTTTGCTCTTCAAGGCCTGTGAGTTTTCTGTCCCAAATAACCGTGTCGCTTTTTAAACTGGCAAGCAACATTTTTCGTAAAGCGTTCCTGTTGATTTCGGGATTGTCAAACTGGTTTTCGGGCGTAGGGTTTCTTGTTGATAAAATATTGCCTTTCTCATCAGCAAAATTTATTCCCATAGGCAACGCCAGGTCATAATAAGTTTGCAACAGACCCGCTTTTTTCATTGCTTCTTGCCCCGAACTTTTATGCAAATCAAGTGTACCACCCCAAATTCTTGCCAGTGGGTCTGTATCTCTCTCATAAACAGTTAAATCTATTCCTTTTTGTTGAAGTAGCCGTGCCATTGTAAGCCCAACTGGACCGGCACCGATAATAGCTATTTTTTTATTTTGTAGCAACATGATTTTGAATATCAATTTATGCTGCAAAATTATTTCGTATCAATGACCGAAAATTGTAAAAATCGGCTGTTTTGATTTCTATAAAGTTCTTTGGGCGAAGCACCTGAATGTTTTTTTATTTCTTTTATGAAATGCGATTGGTCGTAAAAGTTGAGTTGTGGAAAGAGTTCTCCTTCTTTGATTTGTGAAAGCGAGGCTTGGAAACGAATAATGTTGCAATATGCCTTTAGTGAAAGTCCAAATTGCTGATTGAAGTATTGATTCATTTGCCGTGAACTCCAGAACACTTTTTTGGAAAGTTCTTTTACACTTATCTCTCCGTTGGTTGGAAAAGGCAGAGGGTTTGACCCCCTTCCGCCAAATAAATTTGATCCCTTTTATTTATTGATTATCAACCCATAAAAGGGGTCAATAAAAAATGGCGAAGTGGGTCCGAAATTCGTGGTTTTTCCAGATAATGCCACAAAAAAAATATAATTTAATATTAAATAATTTACTATGTGTAAAGTTCCTTTAAAAAAGCTTGTTCGTTTCATTGCCGGTGCAATGTTGTGTGCAGTCCTGGCCGACGCCTGAAATAGATTATATTCAATGTGCCTTGTCGTTTTGGTTACAACTTGCCCCGGTCCGGTTAAGTTTTTTAGCATGTCAGCTTTGATATTTGTGCGGAACAAAAACAAACAACAATGACGAACAAAATTGAAGTCCCGAAAGTAATTACAGATTTTATTTCCGCGGTCAATTCCCACGATGGAGAAGCGTTTATCAATGCTTTTGCGAATGATGCCCTTGTAAATGACGTAGCAAGGAATTTTTGGGGCAAAGGATCGATAAAGAACTGGGGTGATAAAGAAATAATTGGAGATAAAGTAACTTTTGAGACCGATGATGTAATAGAACATTATGGTGGTTATATGATTACCGCACTTACAAATGGGGACTACGATAAAACAAAAGCACCTGACCCGCTTTATCTTGATTATTTCTTTATGCTAAAAGATGATAAAATAATAAGGATGTTTGTGTTCCTGAACAAGGAGAAGAGCGTTAATCTGGGCAGATGACCATAAATATCTGCATAAGTAGCTTTTCCATAAAGGCATAGTTTTAAAATGAAAAACAATAACATCCTTACCATCAATTCCATCACGGAACTGCACCGCAGGTTTTCATTGCCTGCACCCGAGCATCCGTTGGTAAGCGTGATCGACCTGAAAGATATGCGAAGGGACAAGGATGAAAATGTTACCGGTATCATCTTCAATTTTTATTCTATCTGGCTGGAAAAAGATGTAAAGGGAAAAATACGTTATGGCCAAAGCTATCTTGACTTTGATGAGGGCAAGATGATTTTTATTGCGCCCAGGCAGGTTCTGTCGGCCGATGGCCACCAGCAGACCAATAACGGGTATGGCCTGGTTTTTCATCCCGATCTTATAAAAGGTTATCCGTTGGCGAGAGCAATCAAGGATTTTGGTTTTTTTTCTTACGCCGTAAATGAGGCCTTGTTTGTATCGGAAAAAGAAGAAGGAACTATAACCTCCGTGATGCACAGCATAATGCAGGAGTACCGTTCCAATATCGATAAATATACCCAGGATGTGATCGTGTCGCACATTGAAGTTCTGCTCAACTATTCCAACCGGTTTTATGGCCGTCAATTCACCACACGCAAAAACTCAAACAATGACCTGTTGGCCCAGATGGAAAGTCTTTTGAGGGGCTGTTTTCGTGGGACAGGGTTGAACAGGGGCTTACCGACCGTACAATTTTTATCGGAACAATTACATGTTTCACCAGGTTATCTTAGCGATATGCTGCGTGAACTGACGGGACAGAATGCCCAGCAGCATATCCACAACTTCTTGATCGAAGAAGCAAAAGAACTGTTAAGCACTACGACATTATCCACAAGTGAAATAGCTTACCAACTGGGGTTTGAGTACCCACAGTCTTTCAGCAGGCTGTTCAAAAAACAGATTTGTCCCCTTCTGGTTTTAGAAATAGTTTCAGTTGATTTGTCCATATGTGCCGTGCCGAATTTATGTTAAATTAAGATTGTAACCATATTACTAATCACTTGAAATCAATAATTTACAACCAGTCTATAATTTCCTTTATGATAACTAACTCAAATCCGATCAATCTATTATTATTTTAATAGGGAAATGTTCCCGATCATTGCTGACCACCTTCCAGGCCGGAGAAGCCAGCTTATCTTATCTTGGTAAATACCAGGTGCAACACGCGGCCACTGTTTACCCGGAAGCCTGTTACCTGGCGTTTCCTGTTACGCGTAATCTGTAGGTGGGACATCCAACCATAACCGGTGAACAGGTCATCGTTGCCGTCGGACCATATCGGTGACCCATCATATAGGTTGCTGTTTAGCACCAGCTGGTTGCCATGGATGCTGATCGTATAGGTACAGCCCAGTTCCGCACAAAGATAAGTGCCGGCATACCCCCTTGATTTCTCGTTTGGGAACAGGGTATCCCTGTCCCATAGATATGACCGCCGTGAGCGTCCCGGCCAAGATTCGTCTGCCACCCTTGCGCCGGAAGGGGTCGTATGGAACACGAATTTTCTATCGGGCCGGGACGCCTGGACAAGCGTGTCCCCGCTTCCTTTTGCTAATATTCCAGAGTCGTTGTTCCGTACGACAAACAACCTTTTGTTGCCAAGCACAAGATCGAACATCGCACCATCATCTGCCGTATATCTTCCGGTCCGTTTCTCCATGGATAACATGTTTGTTATGACGCTCCCGTTGCTGTCGACGGGAACGGCACCCGGACGTGCTTCCCTGTCCTGCAGGAACAGGTCCGCTACCGCAAGGTTCTTGCCGACGGCGCTTTCGCTGCCGACATTGGCGAACACTATGACACCGGCACCGAGCTCCGGGAAAATGCTTACGCAGCTGTTGAACCCTGCCGATTCGCCCTCGTGCTCGTACATCGCCCAGCCCCTGTGGTCGCCCACGTTGATGCCCGACGCATATGAGATACCGGTACCATCGTCCAGTTTCCCCTTTTGCGTGAGCAGCTTGATGGCAGCCCTGTTGCCTTTGGAGGTGTCGAAAAAATTGACCACCCATTTTGCCATGTCCCCCACGTTGCAGAAAAGGTTGCCCGGGCCTATATCGGAGTCCGTCGCGAATGCTTTCCCAAAATGCGCACTGTCTTTTTTGTTGTAGGAATAGGCCCTGCCCTTCTGTATCTCCGTATAGTCGTCGCTGAAATATGAACCGGTCATCTTCAACGGCCCGAAGATGGCCGAATCCGCAAACTGCCGCAATGTCCTGCCGCTTACCTTTTTTATGATCTCCGCCAACAGGAGATAGTTGGAGTTCGAGTACACGAATCTTTCCCCCGGCCTGTTGTTGAGCGTCCGTTGCCGGGAAAGTATGTGTATGGCCTGCTGTTGCGTGAAGGCATCGTCCGCATTTTTGCCCGCTATTGCCAGCAACTGGAAATAGTCCCTGATGCCGCTGGTATGGTTCAGGAGCTGCAGGACGGTTATCTTTTCCCCGACCGCCAGCCAACCGATATACCTGTGTATGTCATCTTCAAGGCCCAGCCTGTGCTGTAACGCCAACAACACTATGCAATAGGCGGTGAACTGTTTGGAAACGGAACCGACATCAAAAATGGTGAGCGGCGTGTTGGGCACGCCGTATTCCAGGTTTGCCATGCCGTACCCCCTTTGGTACACCAGCGAACCGTTTTGCACGATACCGACTGCACAGCCCGGTGTGGTGCTGCCGTTCCATCCGGCAAACAGGCTGTCGACGGAACGGGCGAGACTGCCCGTTGGGGACTGCGCCCGTAAGGGGCAGGTTTCCACCAGGAGCAAGAGGAGGATCGAACAATATTTCATAAACGGTCTATGGCCATAAAGATAACGATGTGCCATTTCCTGAAAGCAACAAGAAAAGGTGAAATAAAGTAGGAGTCTCATAAAACGGTCGTTTTATTGTACTGGGCCCCTATCTATCTCATGCTGCTTACATAATCGGAGCGGCCTGTTTTTGACATAACTTACGTATCATCGCAATATGAAATGGTGGTTTTTAGAACACGCAGATATTGGGACAACGCTGCCTGCGGCAGTGGCGATGGAACGGATCAGGACCATAGCCCGTGACCGGCACGGCCTTATCGATACCCTTAATCCTGACCATCGGTTCGACGACGGGTATAAATTATATGTGGGCACCATAGGAACAGACGGGTTCATGGTGAAGCGCAGGTATGTATACGCAACGGGCCGGGGCAGCAGCCAGGGCATGGGGCTGGTGATCAAAGGGCGAATCGAAGATACTTCCAGCGGACGTGTACTGCACCTCCGTTTCACGGCACCGGCCATCAACCTGCTCTGGTTCTTTTCCCACCGCTATGGATGCTGCTTGCCGGGGCCTATGCAGCCGACGTGGCCTTTTTAAAGGGGATCCTGGCCATTACGCTGCTGGCCCTTTTGCTAATGTTCTATCTGCACTGGCTGGTACTTGCACAGTTCAGGGGGAAGGTACGGGGGGCCTTGGCCGATTTCGAAGCGGCCCTGCAAGGGGGCTTTAGTACTTTTTCCTATTGACCACCTGGCTTATCTAAACCGTGCATGCTATCTACGGTTTGTTCGGTAAATTTCCGCTTACCTATAGATAGGCGGGCAAAGTTTGATCAGAAAAATGATTCGATCGTTAGAATCAATTTTTTAAACCTTGTTTATAATTTGGACATGTTAAGCGGTGTTGGGTAACTAAAATACACAAACCAACAACACGTTTAGTGTTTGAAAAGCCGCTTGAAGAATAGGAGAGTGGGAGGAGGCAAAAAAGGAATTGCAAAACTTCAAATTTTTGATCCGGTTTTACGCGGTCCATGTTGGCGTTTCGTTGTTCTTCTCCGTGTCTTTTGTCTACTTAAAGTGAGAAAGGGTGTCGTCAACCAGATGTTCCATTTCTAAAAAATTATTGGCAAGTCCTAAAATGTCATCCTGGAAATTTCCCTCGTCTATCTTTAGCCAACCTTCCATTAATGTCAATGGTCCAAGATCTACACTTACATTTTCCCATTTATGTTCAAACGCCTTAAAACCGTCCCTGAAAATGACTGCAAACTTTCTGCTTTGTATGGAATAGCCTTTTAGCTGTCGCAGCTTGAGTGCATGTATATTGTATAGAAGTTTTTGTTCCTTGATAGATGAACCGCTTATCCAAACAGAAAAGAAAATCCGTGATTCAGAAATCATTGGGTCTTGAAATTGGTTTGTCCATGACCTTTTAAATAATTTCAAGACAACGCAATCTTTCCCATGCACGACAACTGCATTTTCAACTTGCTTTTTGATAAGAAGTCTTTTGTCAAGCTTGTCGGCGGCGTTTTGGAATTTTTCCAGGTAAAAGGAAGTGTCCACTTGATATTTTGGTTTTACGATCTAATTTTTATTGTCTGCCGATCGTGTGTTTGTTTTCACACTACAATGACCGCTTACGGCCGGGGTATTGCCGGGATCGCGGTTAAAATTAATAGGTAACCGATAATTTTTGGTACCTTCTGATTTTGTTATTTGCCCGTTTGGCCACCCAAGATATTTAATGAATTTTTTAACCCAGTGTTAAAAATGGCCCGAAGACATCCGGAGTGCCTGGCTTCTTGATGGTGACAACCCCCGGCAAGCTGGACGCACAGTTAACACAGGGGCGCTTTGGCATATAGGTTGCCCGGTCCGGGCTAAAGGATCAGCTTCTCCGTGCTAAAGAACGGGCTGGTGAAAAGAAAAATAACCATCAAGGTTTTCAGACCTGATTTGCCCTTTTAATTATGTTGAGTAGACTGTTAAAAAACTGTCATAATTAAATATAAATCAATAATTATAACTGGTCCATAATTTGACATATGTTAAGGAAAGGGAAAATTGGAACAAAAAATAACGCCCTTGATTGGTTTGTTGAAGCTGTCATTTTTCAAGTTGGTCGATGAACCCATAATGTCAACAAGCTTTTGGCCATCAGGTATCTGGTTGAATGCCCAGAAAAAATATTTTTTCCCTTTGTCCATGCCAGGGAAAAGATATGTTACATCCTTTTGGACCAGTTGGTTTTCGGCTTTCAATGCACACAGATGTCCACCCGTGACAGTTTCTTCCAGTGTCCTAATTTTTGCAGCTTCGGGTGCCTGGCTTGTTATTTTTGCTTTAACAAGGTCAAAATGTTACCGGCAGGATCCTTAAACCACGCATGGGCGGGCATTCCTTTTTGGCTGTTCCTGAAAATACCCATTTCATCTGTTTGCATTTGGCCGCTATACCGTTCAAATGTTACGCCTTTTTTGGTCAGTTCATCAACGGCTTTATCCAGATCTTCCACCGGAAAGTTAAGAACGGTGTAAGTGGCAGGCTCATGGTTGGGCTTCGGATAAATAATGCGTGGTTGCCACCTTCAAAATGCAGTTCAATTACGCTCATGGGCGTATCTTTCACTTCCAAACCAAGGATTTCTCCGTAAAATTGTTTTGCTTTTTGCAGGTCGTTGACCGAAAAACCACAAAAGCCTTTTGAAGACTGAAGTGAGCAAAATAACAGCACTAACTAAGGTACAATATATTAATAGATTTGTGTTCAACCGAAATATCAACAGTATTGAAATTGCATGTCAATAATGCACCACGTGTAGTTATAATATTTCTTAATTCGGAACTAAGCACTTTTAACTTATCACTTACCACCGACTATCTATATCTATGACAAAAAAAACTGGTCACGTCATTTTTTATCGAGACACTTTGTGTTACCTATTCCTTTCTTTTGAATGGCTGGTGCCAATTGCTACGGTACTTTATTTTGTAAGTGGGGTAACCATTGCTATTGTATTGCTTCTTTTGGCACAATCACATTTAAAATTTCCAAAACTTGGTGCAGCCTTAAAAACTACCAACAGCTATAAATTAATTGGTTTGGGGATGATGGCCGTGGTAATGTGCCATTTGGGTTATTGTTATATGGACGATGCGCCATTGGATTACCATGATTCTGATATGTTGCCGATTATAAAAGTAATGAGCCAGCGATTTTGCAAGACAACACAAAACATGTTTATGATACGATTCCAGAAATCTGGAATGGCATACAACCTATTTATTTGCCGGCTATGTGGCTACCGTTTGCGGTTGCTGAAAAGTTGCATATTGATATTCGATGGGTTACAATTTTAGCCTTGTTTTTTGCCTTTTCTGCTGGTATTTTATTATGGAACCCGTTTAAAAATAAGAAATTATCGCTGCCATTTGTTATAGCCGCGTTTATGTTGTATTGGTGGTTATTCGCTAATGACTCCTCCGGTTTGGTACCTTACACGGAGGAAGGTGTGGTTATAATTAATTACGTTTGGCTTGCAATTGCGTTGTTGAGCGGCAATTATTGGTTTATAGGTCTGGCGGCTTCTTTGTGTGCACTTAGCAGATATGCGTTGGTGGGCTGGTTACCAGCCATGCTTATTTTGTTATATGTGCAGGGCAAAACCAAACAATGGATTCACCTGAAAATTAGCGGCATTGTTTGTTTTTTGCTGTTGGTGCTTTGGCCATTTGGTTGGAAGTTGGTTAATGACGTGTTGAAATTACCGTCTGAACATATTGATTTTGCTGGCCGCGTTTGGAAAGATGGGCCGCAGGTTTTTGAAACCAGTCTTGGTTTTGCCAAGTTTTTGGTTCCAATAGAATTGACTTGCACCACATTTATTAATCGGGTTGTCTTTTAGTGTGCCTACCATTTTTGTATTGGTTTGCGTATGGATGAAATATAAAAAGAAAGCGACTCTTAGCAATATTGCCTTGACTGTCCTTAAAATAAGCTTGGTTATTTTTTATTGTTTTATTGATGTGCCTTACTTGTATTTATTTTACACCTCATCTTTTGTGAGTTTTATTTTGGTGGCTTATTGGTTATCGCAAGGGAACGAGGAGAAGGTTTTGGCTATTGCGTAGACATTAAAAAGTTTGGAACACGAATAACACAGATTTTCACAGGGTTTCGCGGATTTATTGCATGGATAGAATTAGTTATCTATTGTCAATAAATCCGTGGAGACTTTTTTTATTCGTGTCATCTGTATTCCTACCCTGCGTCTAGGACTAATTTAAAAGTGCAAATAATTTTTCCGCTCCTGCACTGATTCTAGTCTTTTTTAGCCTTTTATCTTGTCAATTTAACATTTGAACCCCCATTTTAGACTTTTAATTAACATTTCGATACCTAATCAGATACAACTCGCTACCCTATTTTATATTTTCCCAACTTAGATTGCACCCAGATTGTTGACCGCTTTTATTATTAATGCTGACTTTAACTGCATATAAAAGCAATTAAAAACTGCTTGCTTATTATGAGAAATAAACCTTCCAAACTGCTTGTGTATGCTTTTTTACTGGTATCGTTTTCGGCTTTTGCGAAAAAAGATACCAGCAAATATGTACAACAAAGCGATGGGATTGTTATCCATTTTGACCATAACGGTTTAAAGGTGTTGAAGCTTTGCCCAATTACAGACAATATAATTCGGGTAATTGCCAGTCCCCGGGATAGTTTTTCAACTGCGGCCAGCTTGATGATTAGCGGCGAAACGCATGAAACCGTGAAGTGGAATGTTGATGAAACCGAAGGATTTATCACGTTACATACTGCCGCTATAAATGCAAAAGTTACTTTAAGTACTGGTGAAATTGCTTTTACAGATAAAAATGGCCAATCGCTTTTGCAAGAAACGGGCAACGGCGGAAAGAAATTTACTTCCACTATTATTGACGGAGCTGAAACATTCGCTTTGAGGCAGTCTTTTAAAAGTGAAAATAATGAAGCTTTTTATGGTTTAGGCCAACACCAAAATGGTGTAATGAATTATAAAAACAGCCAAGTGCAATTGCTGAATTATAACACTGATGTAGCTATTCCTTTTTTAGTTTCAAATAAAAACTATGGCATTTTGTGGGATAATTATTCCATCACCAATGTAATGGACGACCGCATTTTTGAGCCACTTTCTTCGTTAAAATTATTTGCAGCTGATGGGCAACAAGGTTGGTTGACGGCTACTTATTCCAGCAAAACAAATCCCTCGCAGGTTTTAGTCTCCAGGCCAGAATCTGTTATCAGTTACGACTTTATTTCATCTCTAAAAAGATTGCCCGACAGTTTAAAACTGGACAAGGCAACCGTTAAATGGGAGGGAAGTATTGCTAGCGATTTTACGGGCAACCATAGTTTCATGTTTCGTTATTCTGGCTACGCCAAAATTTGGATTGATGGAAAATTGTTAGCTGACAGATGGCGGCATTCTTGGAATCCAGGTACCGCAATATTAAATGTGGACATGCAAAAAGGGAAGAAGTATGATTTCAAGATTGAATGGAATCCGGATGGCGCAAATGAATCTTTTATTAGTTGTAATTGGTTAAAACCGTTGGTTGGGGATGAAAAAAATCAGTTTGCTTTTGGTTCTGAAGCGGGCAACCAAATAGATTATTATTTTATTGCAGGTAAAAACATCGATGAAGTAATTGGCGGTTACAGGACATTAACCGGCAAAGCGACCATCGTTCCAAAATGGGCCATGGGTTTTTGGCAAAGCCGCGAACGTTATAAAACGCAGGATGAAATCTTAAATACGGTGGCCGAATTCCGCAAGCGGAAAATACCGCTGGATAATATTGTGGAAGATTGGAGCTATTGGAAACAAGACCAATGGGGCAGCCAACAATTTGATGAAGCACGTTTTCCAGATGCGGCTGGGATGATTAAAAAATTGCACGAAACTTATCATACACAATTTATGATTTCGGTTTGGCCCAAGTTTTACGAGGGCATCGACAATTATAATTCGTTGAATAAAAGTGGTTTTCTCTACAAAAGGAATATTGCAAACCGCCAAGTGGATTGGATTGGAAAAGGGTTTGTAAATACTTTTTACGATGCTTTTAATCCGCAGGCACGTAATGCTTTTTGGGCAACTTTTAAAAATAGTTTGTACGATAAAGGCGTTGATGCTTGGTGGTTGGACGCTTCAGAACCCGACATTAATTCAAACATGAGCGTTGAAGAACGCAAACAAATAAGTGGGCCGACAGCTTTGGGTTCGTCTACGCAATATTATAACGGTTATCCATTGCAGCACTCAAAAGGCGTGTATGAAAACCAGCGTCTGCAAGACCCAAACAAACGGGTTTTTATCCTCACACGCAGCGCTTACGCAGGCATGCAACGTTACGCAGCAGCCATTTGGAGCGGTGATGTGGCTTCGCGTTGGGAGGATTTTAAGAACCAAATCCCGGCTGGCATTAATTATAGCATGAGCGGGATGCCTTATTGGACAACCGATATTGGCGGTTTTGCGGTGGAACATCGCTACGAAAAACCTAATGCAAAAGACCTTGCCGAATGGCAGGAACAGATGACCCGCTGGTATCAGTTTGGCGCTTTTTGTCCGCTGTTTAGGGTGCATGGGCAGTTTCCCTATCGGGAGATTTTTAATACATCGACAGAGAATGAAACGCCTTACAAAAGCATGTTGTATTATGATAAGTTGCGGTATCGGTTGATGCCTTATATCTATTCGTTGGCGCAGCAGACTTACCATAATAACTACACGATTATGCGTGGTTTACCAATGGATTTTGAACAAGATACGGCCGTAGACAATATTGCCGACCAGTACATGTTTGGTCCTGCTTTTATGGTAAATCCAGTGACTGATTACCAAAGTCGTAGCCGTTCTGTTTATTTACCTGCGGGAAATGGTTGGTACAATCTTGCCACTGGAAAATATGAAACTGGCGGTCAAAAAATAAGTGTGGATGCGCCTTTGGAACAGATTCCGTTGTTTGTAAAAGAAGGGTCTATTATTCCGGTTGGGCCAGCCATGGAATATGTTGCGGAGAAAGCAGCCGACCCAATCACGCTCTTTGTGTACACTGGAAAAGATGCAAGTTTTCAATTGTATGAAGATGAAGGCTTGAATTATAACTATGAAAAAGGCATGTTTTCGGTTATTCCATTTACATATAACGAAGCAACTAAAACGCTAACCATTGGCGAAAGAAAAGGCAGTTTTACAGACATGTTGCAGCAAAGGACTTTTAAGATTGTTTGGGTTGATAAAACGAAGCCTTTTGCTTTTGATGCGGATGCGAAAGCGAGTGCTACACTACATTACAGCGGGAAAGATTTAAAAAGTAAAAAGTAAAAATTAAAAGAAATAATCAATTGCTTGCTTGTTAAAAACTTTAAATTAACGACTGTTAAATGAAACGAAAAACTGGTGTGACCGTGCGCCCGGGATGGGAAGTAGTACCCCGTAACCCCGCTTCATAAATGAATGGCTCGAAGAAACTAAATGTGTTGTATTTGAAGTATGTTTAAAACAGTGCAGCCACCAACGATTAAATACCAACTACTAACGACTTGACCACGACTTGAATATTTATTAACGAACAATTGAAACCAAATGAAAAAACAACAACAAAACAAAGCCAAAGTACTAGCCTGGTTATGGGCTTTCCTTTGCCTGATGCTGCTAGGCCCGCAAAGTTTTGCGCAAAATGCCAGCAGAAGAATTACCGGAAAAGTACTGAATGACAAAAGCCAGCCAGTTGCCGGAGCCACGGTAACGGTGCGAGGTACCAAAAATTTAGTGATGACGGACAATGCTGGAAATTTTAGCATAAATGCCAGTGATGGCCAAGTGCTAGTAGTAACTTATGTAGGTTTTACGGCCAACAAAACCATTAAAGTAAATGCTGCGCAAAACCTGTACAGTTTTACACTAACCGAGAATAATGCCCAAGCCGACGATGTGGTTGTGGTTGGTTATGGTAAAATGAAACGGACGGATTTAAGTAGTTCTCAAGTAACCGTAACGGCTGCCGACATTGGCAAAACGGTGAATACCACGTTCGACCAAGCCTTGCAAGGCCGTGCTGCAAATGTGTATGTGTCTAGTAATTCTGGTCAGCCGGGCGCCGCTGCTTCCGTTGTAATTCGGGGCGTTTCATCGCTAACCGGTTCCGTGCAGCCGCTGTATGTAATTGATGGCGTGCAGATACAACCTGATAATCCATCGGACGATCCAAACAATCATCCCAGTGGTTTTGCCAATATTTTAGCTGGCATAAATCCTGATGATATTGAAACGATGAACGTGTTGCAAGGCCCATCAGCCACGGCCATTTTCGGCTCGAAAGGTGCGAATGGCGTTATTATGATTACCACCAAACATGGTAAAGCTGGCGACACAAAAATTAGTGCTGGCACCATGTGGACCATGCAAGACCGGCCAACTTATATCCCCGTGATGAACCTGCAACAATATGCGTCTTTCAGAAATGAAAATGCAAAAGCAGGCGGCACAGCGTCCGATTCAAGCTTTGCTGACCCTTCTGTTTTGGGTATGGGCACCAATTGGCAGGCGCAATTGTTCCGCAAAACATTGTTGCAAAAACATAGCATGTCGCTAAGCGGTGGTAATGAAAAAACAACGTTTTATCTATCTGGCGAATATTTTAACCAAGATGGTATTGCGCCAGGTTCAGGCTTTTCTCGTGCATCTGCAAGGATAAATTTGGATAACCAAACCCGTAAATGGTTGAAGATTGGAACCAACATCAGCATCAACCAAACCAATGAAAAGGTGAATACGACCAATGCCGGCATTATAAGTTTAGCTATCCAGCAAAACCCTTCGATTCCGGTAACTAATCCGGATGGTTCTTGGGGCGGTCCGGTTACATCGCAGTTCCAGTTTTCAAATCCAATTGCATTGGCCACTATTAATAACGACCATAATAAATCAATGGCTTTTATTGGAGGGATTTATGCTGACATTACCTTATTGAAAGGCTTGGTTTTTCATAATGAATTAAATACAAGCATCCAATATCAAAATAATTACACTTTTCATCCATCCTATAATTTTAATGGGTTGATAAATGCGACAACGGTTGCAAGCCGTTCTGCTGGTAATAATTATTGGTGGAATTTAAATACCCGTTTGCAATATGACAAGCGAATAAATAAGCATTATTTTTCCTTGATGGCTGCGCATGAAGCACAAAGTTGGGGCGGCGAAAGCTTAAGTGGACAACGTCAAAATTATGTTACAAATAGTGTTCAGGAATTGTCTGGCGGCGACCAAACTACCTCTATTGCCAACAGCGGTAAAAGTGATGGCGCCAGGGAATCGTATTTTGGTCGCTTAAACTACGTGTACAACGACCGTTACATTTTGCAAGTAACCGACCGTTATGATGGTTCTTCCAACTTTGGAGAAAACAGACGTTGGGGCAATTTTCCTGCTGCTTCGGCTGCTTGGCGTATTTCACAAGAAAAATTTATGTTGGGCAACAAGTTGATAAACGATTTGAAATTAAGGGTTGAATATGGCCTAAGCGGAAACTCTAACGCACAAGGTTATTTCGCCCGTTTGCAAACCGTACCAACTGGTTGGGGAACTGGTTTCTTGTCGCAAAATTTTAATAACCCAAATCTGCAATGGGAAGTTGACAAGGTTTTAAACGTTGGTGTTGATTTGAGCATCCTCCATAATCGCATTGAAATCATTGCAGATGCTTATGTAAAAAATGCTGATAAATTGCTGACCATAAACCCGTATGCTTATTTATACGGTGGCGATATTTCTTACTCGCCTGGTTATATTTCTTGGCCAACCACCAATGTTGGTTCTATGCAAAACAAAGGTTTTGGTATCACTATAAATTCCACCAACATCACCAATAAAGTTTTTAGCTGGAAAACAAGTTTGAATTTTTCGCAGGATAAAAACAAAATCACGAAGCTACTTACGCCGATTAATCCATCTTATAATGGTAGTCAGGCGCAATTTTTATCGCAAGAAGGACAACCAGCCAGCATGATAACTGGATATATTGCCGAAGGACTATTCCAAAACTATGCTGATATAAAAGGCCACGCCATCCAAACTTCTAACGGGCAAATGACTATTAGTCCGGACCAAGGCTCGTGGGCTGGCGATGTAAAATACAAAGATATTAGTGGGCCAAAAGGTACGCCAGACGGCATCATTAATCAATACGACCGCACGGTAATTGGTAATCCTTGGCCGAAATTTACGCTTGGTTTCAATAACACATTTACCTATAAAGATTTCAGTTTGAACATCTTTATCATCGGTTCTTTTGGCAACGATGTGCTTAATTATTCCCGCTACCAAAGCGAAACTGGCTCAGGCGTTTTTGGTAATTATTTAGCTTCGGTCGCAAATTTTGCCCGCCCAAGCAGTTATGCAATCGGCGATAGTTTAGGCGTAAAAGTTAATAATCCAGGTTATACAATTGCACGCATTGCGCCCGGCGACCCGAATGGCAACAACCGCATTAGCCAATGGTATGTGGAAGACGGGTCTTATGTGCGCCTAAAAAATGCAGCGCTTTCTTACAATGTGCCAAATAAATTGGTTACAAAATTTGGTATTAAAGGATTGCGTGCAGCTATAAACGTGCAGAATGTTTTCACCATAACAGGCTACAAAGGCTACGACCCAGAAATTGGGATGATAAATTATGGTGGAACTTTAATGGCAGGTTTGGATGCTGGCCGTTATCCGAATGTACGTATGTACACGTTTAATTTGGTAGCAGATTTTTAATAATAATGACGATTTAATGATGTCGGTTTTGTCTAACGACCAAATACCAACATCTAATTACTTTCTCTCGAAAAAAAATAACTATGAAATCGATTATAAAATATTCATTATTGCTTGCGGCAATTTCGCTTTCGCAAGCATGTAAAAAAGATTTTTTAAACAGGGAGCCGATTGACCAGGTTACATCGGGCAATTTTTATAAAAGCGATGCGGAAATACAAGCTGGAACGGCACCACTTTATAACATTGTTTGGTTTGATTATAACGACAAAGCTTTATTGGCTTTTGGAGAGGCGAGGGGCGGTAATCTAAATTCAAATGACAGGGCGCCTTATATCAATTTTGCCGTTTCTGCCACCGACCAAGGTACGCTATTGCCGGGTTATAAATCGTTTTACAAAATTGTTGCACAAAGCAATTTAACCATGCAAAGCATTGTTTCTGCAACTGGCAGTAGCGCTACTGCGGCTGGCAAAAATGCTGGTGTTGCCGAGTGCCGTTTCATGCGTGCCATGGCTTATTATTATTTGGTAAACAATTGGGGCGCTGTTCCAATTGTGTATGATAATGTTGGCCAGTTGGGAACCGTAACTGCACGCAACACCATTGAAAGCGTGTGGCAATTTATTATTATGGACTTGCGTTTTGCCGCTAATAATTTGCCAACATCGCCATTGCAACAAGGCCGATTAACAACTTGGTCAGCACAAAGTATGTTGGCAAAAATGTATTTAACAAGGGCTGGTTATAAAAAAACAGAGGGCAACCGTACGCAAAGCGATTTAGATAGTGCTAAATATTATGCGGGAAATGTGATTAATAACAGCGGTTACAAATTATTGGCCAATTATGCTGATTTGTTTAAAAGCGCCAATAACAACAGCAGCAATAACAACACCGAAAGCATTTTTGCATTGCAGTGGATGCCGGTTAGTTCACCTTGGGGCGTTAACAATTCGTTTCAGGCTTACATGGCCTTTGATCCAAAGATTACACAAACCGGCGATGGTTGGGGCGCAGCGCAAGGCGGTTCGGCCGACCTTGTAAAATATTACGTTGCCAACCCGATTGATTCAATCAGGCGCAAATCAACGTTGATGTTTAACGGAGATTTTTATCCGGAACTGGATAAAAAAGATGGGGGCATAAACGTGACAACAACCGGTATTGCCAATATTAAAAAATATGTGGTTGGTTCGCCTGAAGATAACGGCGGCAAGGGCGCATTTATGGCTGCGTACATTAATACATATATGATGCGGTTAGCCGAATTATACCTGATTTATGCGGAAGCCATTATGGGAAATACTGCAACAACTAGCGATGCGGAAGCGTTAAAATATTACAATGCGGTTCGTACACGGGCTGGTTTGGCTGCAAAAACGGCTATCAATTTTGATGATATTTTCCAAGAAAAGAAAATAGAAACTGCTTTAGAAGGTGGCGCTTGGTACGATATAATGCGTTTGTATTATTTTAATCCAGCAAAGGCAAAGGCTTATGTGCTGGCGCAAGACAAAGGAAATTATACGGTTACCTACAATGCCGGTACAATAAATCCACGCACTTGGACAGCCGTTTACACCACGCTACATTATGGTTTTACCGACCAAACGGTGTATTTGCCTTTGCCAGAATCTGAATTGACTGCGGCGCCTGGCCTTGCCGGTGACCCAGTTCCTTTTGACTTTAGTTTGATAAAATAAGTGCTTTGACAAACAATTTAAAAAACTAATTTATCAAAGGTTGTCCATCTACTAAATACTAACATCTAATTACTTTTCTTTTAAAAATTAATTAAAATGAATCAAAAACAAATAAAAAAATACCTGCTTTACTTATTGGTAGCCATGGTATTTATCCAAATTGGATGTAAAAAAGATAAATTGATACTTCCACAAATAACTAAAATACGTGCCATTACGCCAGCGCCAAACGATAGTGTACTTACGGCTGCGTTGCCCGGTCAATTTGTGGTAATACAAGGTGCAAATTTGGCAAGCGCCAGTAAAATAGCTTTTAACGGTTTTCCGGCCAGTTTCAATTCCGGTATATTTTCTGAAACTAGTTTGGTTGTCCGGGTGCCAAGCATAGCGTGGGACAGTATTCCAACGGGTAAAATAAATACGATTGAAGTAACAACGCCAGCGGGAGTTGCAACTTATATTTTTACAATTACGGCTCCGTTTCCTTCCATTGCGGCTATTTCGAACGAAAATGCCATGGCTGGGACATCCATTACTTTAACTGGCGCTAATTTTTACAACATCACTAAAATTGTTTTTCCTGGCGGCATTGCGGTTACTAATCAAAAGGTAAATAGCTCGACAAGCATTACGGTTACCGTTCCATCTGGCATTACTGCTGGCGGGCCACTGCAGATTACAGGCGGTTATGGCACAGGCACTTCTACCATTATTTTCGATAACTATTTATCACCAACCGTAGGTCTTCTAGCCAATTTCGAAGATGCTAGTCCTTATGCTGGTTGGCAAAACTGGGGTGGAAATAAAACGGGCGATGCCAGTTTATTCCCAAGCAATACCGGAAATTACATTCAAGTGCACCCAACGAGTGCAATTAAAGCAGGCGATGGTGGTTGGTATGCTGATAACAGGGCGGTAATGGTAGCGGCATCACCGTGGGTGCCAACTGCAAACATGGGTGACCCGATTGCCAACTATGCTTTAAAGTTTGAAATAAGCGTGAAAGATGCTTGGAAAAACGGCTCGTTGATGATTGCGCCCAATGGTAATTTCAACTTCTTGGCAAGGTATGCGCCTTGGGAAACCAGCAGCACGGGCAGTTTTGTAACTACCGGATGGCAAACGGTGGTCATTCCATTAGCTAAATTTTTAAGCGGTTCTGGTTCTTATAATCCAACTGGTAGTCCGGCAGCAAATTTTGCTGCACTTACCGGTGGAACAAATTCAGCCACAATGCAGATAATGCTGTACAATGATGGCACCACAACTTTGCCATCATTTAATGCAGCTTTTGATAACGTTAGGATAGTAAAAATTAATTGATAAGTTTTGGTTGTTTTGGTAGCAGCACGTTAAGATAAAGCCCGTAAAGTTATTTATTTGAAAAAGCAAATAACTGGGCTTTTCTTTTTCTTGTTCAGATAACCAACTTCCCGTTTTGACAATCTGGGAGTCATTGCGAGATTGGGTTCTTGCCCAACGTGGCAACCTTTCAGGTCTAGCAAGGGGTTATAATTTTAAACTCAAAACAAATAGCAAGAAGCTTCCCTAAGTGGGTTGTTTCAGGCACGAACCTTCGCAATGACGAACCACCTAGCTTCGCAGTAACAGATCGCCAAGGGTAAGAATTTAAACATTAAAATAAAATCATGAATTTAAAATACTTCAATAATTCATTCTTCATAATATTATTTTTAATTGCAAATTCAGCTTGCAGTAAAAGTAATACGCCAACACCATCTCCAATGCCACCAATTACACCACCAGTTGTAATTACGCCTGCGGCAGATACCATTCCAACTGACCCATCAACGGAAGCATCCATCGGTTTTTTTATGGATAATTGGAAAGCAAAAACATTTACGCCTCCATCTTCAACAATAGATAAAGCCGTAGAAACTGGAACCGCCGATGCAACCGTAACAATCAATACGGGACAAGTTATTACCAAAATTTCGCCCACTTATTTTGGCAATAATACCAACCCTTACATTGGGCAAATCGGGACTGATGCAATAATCATCAATCAATTAGCCAACTTTGCGCCACGCATCATTCGTGCGCCGGGTGGAAGCTTGAGCGACATCTATTTTTTTAATAGATTAAAAGATGTTCAACCCGCGGATGCACCTGATACATTAATGGATGGAAATGGTGTAAAAGCCAGAAATTATTATTGGTATGGGAAAAATACCGAGTCGTGGACGCAATCAATCGATAATTATTATTCGCTTTTGCAAAGCACGAATAGCAAGGGAATAATTACGATTAATTATGGCTATGCCCGTTATGGAACCAGTGCAAATCCAGTTGCGGCGGCGGCGCATTTGGCGGCCGATTGGGTGAGGTACGATAATGGTCGAACCAAATATTGGGAAATAGGGAATGAAAGCGGCGGCAGTTGGGAAGCTGGTTATCGCATTGATCTGTCTAAAAATAAGGATGGCCAGCCTGAGTTTATTTCGGGCAATTTATATGGCAAACATTTCAAGGTTTTTGCAGATAGTATGCGAAAGGCTGCGGTTGAAATTGGCAGCACTATTTATATTGGGGCCCAATTAATACAGACTGGGGTTACAACCAATATGATTGACCAGACATGGAACAGCGGTTATTTTTCGCAGGCGGCCAATACATCCGATTTTTATATCGTGCATGATTATTATACGCCGTACAATCAAAATTCAACTGCCACGGAAATTTTAGGTACGGCGTCAGCAGAAACGCAAAGCATTATGAACTGGATGAAAGCAACTACTTCCGCAGGTGCAGTTCCCATGAAACCAATTGCTTTAACGGAGTGGAATATGTTTGCTAGCGGCTCCAAACAAAACGTGTCGCATATTGCTGGACTGCATGCTGTGCTTACATTAGGCGAGTTAATAGGCAATAAATTTGGTGCCGCCATGCGTTGGGATTTAGCCAACGGTTGGACAAATGGCGATGACCACGGCTTATTTAATGCTGGCGACGAACCTAGCGTTGCCAAATGGAACGCAAGGCCAACTTTTTACCACATGTACTTTTTTCAACAAAATACCGGTGATAGGTTAGTGGTTTCTTCTGTATCGGGTTCATCTGATATCGTGTCCATTGCCAGTTCTTTTTCGTCAGGACAAAAAGGAGTTGTTTTGGTAAATAAAGGCACGGCCGAAAAACTGGTTGCTGCTAATTTTAATTATTTTACGCCCGGCAGTAAATATTATTATTACGTATTAAGCGGCGGTACAGATAATGGCGAATTTTCTCGCCAGGTTTTTGTAAATGGCGTTGGTCCTGATAATGGAATTGCAGGCGGCCCTTCTACTTATCAAACAATTAAAATGTATTCGACTTCGGCTACGGCTGGAATTAAAATATCTGTTCCAGCACGTTCGGTTGTTTTTATGGTGGTTGATAAAAAGTAAGTGTTTGGTTTTTGATTAAATAATAGAAATAAATTCGCATGGATTTTAAATTAAAGAATTATTTATTTTATTTATTGCTATTAATTGTTGCCACCAGCCATGCGCAAGTTAGAAGCAGGATTAATTTTAATAGAGATTGGGTATTTAATTTAGGCGAAATTAAAGATGCCGAAAAAGAAAATTTTAACGATGCCAATTGGCGGAAACTAAACCTGCCGCACGATTGGGGCATTGAAAATAGCTTTGATGAAAAAAGCCCCGCAGGCGTAGGTGGTGGTGCATTGAGCGGTGGCCTTGGCTGGTACCGAAAAATATTTTCTTTATCAGAAATAAATCGTGGAAAGCTTACTAGTATTGAGTTTGACGGTGTTTATAGAAACAGCGAAGTGTTTATAAACGGTCATTTACTGGGCAAACGACCAAATGGTTTTATTTCATTTAATTATGATTTAACGCCTTATTTAAATTACGGAAACAAACTAAATACCATTGCCGTAAAAGTAGATAATTCAGAACAACCGAATAGCCGTTGGTATTCTGGTTCGGGTATTTTTAGAAATGTTTGGTTAGTAACTGTCAATCCTACCCATGTAACACATTGGGGAACATTTGTTACTACGTCAAAAACGATACTCGATAATTATTTAATAGAAATAAATGCAAAAATAAATTATGAATCTAACGTTCAAAATCAAAAAGTAAAGACTTGTATTTTAGATGAAAATAATAAGTTGGTTGCCACAAAAACTAATAATGTTCCCTTTTTATTCTTTCCTATTGAAGGAAAGCCTCGATTACTTAAAATAGATAGTCTTAATTTCTATCCCCCCAATATGAAACTAACGCCGTTTTACATGGATGCGACAAGTATTACCTTAAAAAAGCCACATTTATGGAGTATAGAAGATCCATATCTCTATAAAGCGGTTACAAAAATATTTGAGAAAGGAGTTTTGGTTGATGAATATACCACACCTTTCGGCATCCGTTCTTTTAAATTCGACATAAACAAAGGCTTTTCATTAAATGGAAAATCGATGAAAATTAATGGTGTTTGTCTCCATCACGACCTTGGTTGCCTTGGTACAACAGTAAATAAAAGAGCTATTCAAAGGCAGTTGGAGATCTTAAAAGGAATGGGTTGCAATGCCATCCGCACAAGCCATAATCCACCCGCGCCTGAGTTGCTGGACCTGTGCGACGAAATGGGATTTATTGTAATGGACGAGGCTTTTGACATGTGGGAGAAAGAGAAAAATAAATATGATTACCACCTTGATTTTGTACAATGGCACAAGAAAGATCTGGAAGACCAAATACTTCGGGACCGAAACCATCCAAGTGTTTTTATGTGGAGCATCGGCAATGAAGTGAACGAACAATGGAGCAAAAACGACACATCTGGTACGCAAATCTGCAAAGAGTTGGTGGATATTGTACAATCGCTGGACCGAACCAGGTACACGGTTTCGGCCCTTAGTAATCCAAAACCTTTCAACCCGTTGGTAAAAGCCAATGCGCTTGATCTGATTGGATTTAACTACGAACATAAGCTCTATGCAAGTTTTCATGATAGTTTTCCGGGCCAGAAGTTTATTGCTACGGAAACAGTTTCTGCGTTGGAAACAAGGGGTTATTATGATGCCATTCCATCAGATAGTGTGCGCCGTTGGCCGCTGGCTTGGGATAAACCGTTTACAACCGGCAATATTGATAATACCGTATCTGCTTACGATAATGTGAGCACGCCTTGGGGTAGCACACACGAAGAAACTTGGAAATTGATAAAAAAATCCCCTTATTTGTCCGGCCAATATATTTGGACGGGCTTCGATTTTATTGGCGAACCAACGCCTTACGGGTGGCCAAGCCGAAGTTCTTATTTTGGAATCGTCGACCTCGCTGGTTTTCCAAAAGATGCCTATTATATGTACCAAAGCGAATGGACAAATAAACCAGTGCTTCATTTATTGCCACATTGGAATTGGCGGCCCGGGCAAACCATTGATATATGGGCATATTACAGCCAGGCCGATAAAGTGGAATTGTTTTTAAATGGAAAATCGCTGGGTGTTAAAAAGAAAATAGGTGATGATTTACACGTAATGTGGCGAGTGGTTTATGAAGCTGGGGAATTGAAAGCGGTATCAAGAAAAAATGGCAAATTAGTTTTATCGACCATTATTAAAACAGCAGGTAAAGCGGCTGAAATAATATTGGAAGCAGATCGAAAAATAATTAATGCAAATGCCGAAGATCTAAGTTTTGTTACCATAAAAATAGTTGATAAAAATGGCACTGTTTTACCGAATACCGATAATGATATTTCATTTAAAGTGGCGGGTGAAGGTACACTTGCAGGTGTAGATAATGGTGATCCAACCAGTCATCTTTCTTTTAAGGGAAATCATATTTTGGCATTTCATGGTTTATGCCTTGCGGTGCTGAAAGCCAATGCTATAAAGGGTTCTGTTAAATTGACCGCTAGTTCGCCATCGTTGCCACCTACATCAATTACAATTGAAACGAAGTGATTTTTTTTAAAAAAATATGCTTAAATATTTATTCCTTAAGCTTCGTGGTTTATTGCAATAAATTTATAATTAAATAAAAATTAAATTGAATAAGATGGAATTGGTAGCGGATAAATTTTATAGAAATTGTTTAATAAAAACAAATTATTTATTAATTAGAATCCTTTCGTTTTTATTTATTCCAAGTTGGTTATTCTCACAAACAAACAATCAAATAAAATTAAACCAATTAGGCTTTTATCCGAATGCGCCAAAAACAGCCGTGGTTACTGGAACTGTTGATGCACCTGATTTCTATATCGTTTCGATTAATTTAAAAGACACTGTTTTTGCTGGTAAATTAAGTGCCGAAAAACAATCCGCTTATTCATCTACAAAAACTAAACTGGCTGATTTTTCTTTATTTGAAAAGAAAGGAAATTATATTGTTTGTGTAAATGGAATTAGTAATTCTTATCCATTTAAAATTGCGGACGATATAAATAAAACGGCGGCCATTGCCACAATTAAAGGTTATTATTTTCAACGGGCTTCCATGCCGTTGGAAGAAAAATTTGCGGGTAAATGGCATCGAAATGAGGGCCATCCTGATAATGTGGTTTTAGTCCATGCATCTGCAGCAAGTAAGGAGCGGCAGGAAGGAACGATAATTTCAACGCCCGGCGGTTGGTACGATGCTGGTGATTATAATAAATACATCGTCAATTCGGGTATTTCAATGGGTACATTATTATCTGCCTATGAAGATTTTCCTGATTATTTCAACCAATTAACTACCAATATTCCTGAAAGTGGAAATGGTATTCCGGATATTTTAAATGAAGCCATATATAATTTACGTTGGATGTTAACCATGCAAGACCCCAACGATGGTGGCGTTTATAATAAATGCACCAATGCAAATTTTGATGGAATGGTAATGCCAGATGCAACTAAGTCGCCACGATATGTAGTGCAAAAAGGAACTGCAGCCACGCTTGATTTTGCCGCAGTTGCAGCGCAGGCAAGTCGCATTTTGGTTAAATTTAAAAATCAATTACCAGGTTTAAGCGATAGTTGTATGAAAGCCGCCAAAAAAGCGTGGGATTGGGCAATGTTAAATCCCGCCATGCAATATAATCAAGACGCCATAAATAAAAAATTTAAACCTGTCGTTTCAACCGGTGGTTATGGCGACAAAAATTTTAATGACGAATGGTTTTGGGCGGCTTCTGAAATGTATTTATCTACAACCGATACAACTTTTTTATCAACCGTAAATAAACACTTAAAAGATAATGTTGGCTTGCCCGGTTGGAGCAATGTTGGCATACTCGGCTATTATTCTTTTTTACGTTTTCAGCAGCAATTACCAGCATCGTTTTCTGGTTTAATAACAACCTTGAAAGGTAAAATAATAAGCATGGCAAACGGGTATATCGATAAAGTTTCTACCAATGCTTTTACGACTGTTATGGGTCAATCAGCTAGGGATTTTAATTGGGGAAGTAATTCTGTCGCGGCCAATCAAGGTGTTTTATTAATTAAAGCTTATTTAATTTCTGGTGAAAAAAAATATGTTGATGATGCCTTAACAAACCTTGATTATTTGCTGGGTCGAAATGCGACTGGCTATTGTTTTGTAACTGGTTTAGGCACAAAGTCGCCGATGTTTCCGCATCATCGGCAATCCACTGCCGATGGAATTAATGAGCCGGTGCCAGGGTTGTTGGTGGGTGGGCCAAATCCCGGTAAGCAAGATGGCTGCACATACGAATTTTCTGAACCAGAAACAGCCTATTCTGACCAGACTTGTTCTTACGCATCCAATGAAATTGCGATTAATTGGAATGCGCCAATGGTTTATTTAGCTAATGCGATAGAAGCTTTGCAGGCGAAAGTTGGCTATTCTTTAAAATGGGATTAAATTACAAGGCAAAAAGAGAAGCATAAGGATTTATGCGACGCAATCAGCTTTTATTAATAAACTTATTATAAATTACAAAAGCTTAAAATTTATAGCTCAAAGTTTTTTTTGATTTAAGTTTTAACGATTGAATAGCAAGTATTAATTTGTGCGTCTTATTAACATTTGCCTTGTGGTTTAAATCCTTTCATTAGAATGAAACAATACCCTTTATTGAAACAGGTTTGTTTTCAATAAAACTATTTTAATTACATTATTATTTTGTTTAATTGTTTTGTTGCATTAAATGCGCAGCAAACAATTATTCAATATTTATCTGGCACTGATAAAGACAATACCGTTAATTGGGAATTTTTTTATACCAATGGTCGAAATAGCGGCAGTTGGACAACTATTCTCGTTCCATCAAACTGGGAAATGCAAGGTTTTGGTAATTACACTTATTATAATGATAACAACGAACCAGAACCATATCATCAGCAGTAATTGGGTAAACTAAATTTATTTTATACAAATAAGGCGCGTTGTTTTCTTCTACCATTCTTGGCAGCTTCGATTTTTCGGTCTTGCCAAAAAGGAATCTTTTATAAAATGGATCCGTACCTTCTTTAAAGTTGGGTTGCCTTATCAGGTAAATTCATTCGGCCTTTCTATAATCTTAAAATGGTACAGGCAGTCCTTGTCACTTTTAAATGGACTACAGCCTTCCACTGAGCAGTAATCAAACCAGTCGTTATATTCAATTTTAAATTTGATGTTCATGTGGATTTATTTTATTTCGATAGATTAATAAAAATTAGATAGCGATACTTTCCACCTCGCTTATAATTTTCTGCATGTTTTCCATTAAAAAAGTAGCTTTTTCAGCTTCACTACCAAACTGATAATAAATAGGTGTTTTTAAATGATGCTTTTTTTCTTCGCCCAATTGTTTGAAATCAATCTTGACCTTGCAGTTGAAAAGGTTCGGTGGGTACCGTTAAGAACCAATCAACTGATCCGTTTACCTACATCACGGTACAGTCCATTTGATCAAAAGCCCACAGATAAACTGGGCATACCACCTGGCCAGATAATCATTTGGATGATTGATGTTGTTGCCTGTCATGTCCTGGTATGACTTGTGCCTTAACAGTTCTTCGTGCACACCGGTCAGATCAGCCACCACAACCCCCTTCCTCGCAAGTTTGTCCAGTTCCTGTTTGTACGATGGTTGAAGGCCATCAAAAGTAGAAGCCGGGTTTGCAAGCATCGGCGCAACCAGGATAAATTCCACGCTAGGGTCTTTGATGTTAACGGAATCTATCATGCCTCTGATCTGCTCCCGGTAAATTTCGGCAGGCACTTTCATGGTGCCATCGTTCATACCGAAACCAATAATAACAAGGTCGGGTTTTTCAACAACCACACGAGCTGAGACCGAATCCCTTCCCCACTTGGCCAGCCGGCCTGCGACCGACCTGTTGACAAATGAAATATCCCCGTGATAGTGTTCTTCAAGCGTTTTGATCACCAGTTCCGGCCATGTAGGCATATACGGCGGGACCCTTTCAAACCCGCTTGCGTTATGGCCCACCTCGATGCTGTTCCCATAGAATTCAACCTTCAGCGCTTTTTTATTTTCAAGCCTGGCAATAGTGTTGGGGAGACCGGTGTCTGCAAACTGCGGGACCGGCCCGTGCCATATCTCAGATCTGTCCTTGATATAGGTAACTGCTATCTGCTTCGTGCTGAAATAATACCCCTCGTTAAAAAGCACATAAGTCCCCGGGGTTTTCCCGTCCATTGAACCGCCCGGAATTTTTGTATTGAACACCAGGTCGTTTTGGTGAAAAAAAGGGACACCGGACGCCGGGCCGAAGATCAATTTTCCTCCTTTATAATCCCAGTCCTTGCCCTTTTTGAATATCCTGCTGTGATCGGCGGCTTTCACGGATAGGATCTTTTTGGCCATGAACAACAGGCTGGCCGTTGCCATGTCCCCGTTCCTGATGACCTGCGCCGTCTCATCGGTGATGGTGTCCGTCATCCAGAAAGGCCTGGTATAAGTTGTAAGATCAATGTACTTTTTCCAGCGGACGGTATCGGTGCCTGCACTTACAGGGGATGGGGTTACCGGCAGATCGAGCTGTTTGAACCGGGCGGTAAGCGCCCGGGCTATAATGGTATTACCTTTATCAGAAGGATGCAACCCGTCATAGGTCAGGTTGATGGCTTCCTTCGGGTAGGGATATCCATCACTTACCGGATCAAAAGCAATTTTTGTCGACGCTGGGAATTTATAATCCTTATATAAACCTGATCCGGGATCTTTCAACCGTTTGAAATTGACCATTTTCTTAACAGGAAGCTCTTTGTTGTGATACAGATCGACAACTGCGATATGTTCATAACCGGCAATTGAATCAATGGCATCCGCAAAAGCCTCCAGGCGCTGTCCGTTTTTGGTTCGGTAAGACCCGTAGGCGTTGTTTTTCGCGTCGTTTACGTAAACAAAGTCGGCCCTTTGCATGGGCGTGATCAATACTATCTGCGCCAGCGGGTTCAGGCGGTGGAGTTTATTGATGATGGTCCGGAACGAGCCATATAACGTGGCATTTCCCCTGTCGGCCTTATAATCTTCGAGCATGCCCACCGGCCGTCCCTGCCACCAGTCATTTGTTCCCAATAAAATGGAATAGACATCGGCTTTGGTCAGTCCCAGGCTTTCTATATGGTCGGCAATCTTTCCCGCTGTCCAGCCGTTATAGCCTTTGTTGATGTAGTGCCAGCCCGGCAGGTTGTCCGTGACATCGGTCAGGTAACCTTTTGTGACCCTGTTTGCCGTTTCATCAGTATGGTCGTTCAGATAGGTGATGGAATCACCGATGGCAACCCACGTAACCTGCCTGTCTTCAAACGAGCTTAACAGGCAAACGATGGTCAGCACTGCAACTATTCTATTAACTGTTTTCATTTTTGACATTTTTCAGACCGTCGCATCTTGTCCCCCACACGATAACGCTGGTTGCGAAGTAAACCGAAGTGCCAGTGCCTGGAAGATAATATAATATCGCCCGTTCTCAATACCGGTAAAATTAAGCTATTGATGGACAAAAAAGGAGCTGTTGCATATTCCGGCATCTTTGTCCTCGTACATACGTACATGTCCATCTGGCCGGTCGTTTCATGGGTGGCTCCCCTTTTTCAGGTCTACCGGAAAAAACAATGTTGTTCCGATGATTCCATTTTTAAACTAAAATTTCCGTGGTGCCAAACCGCTGTATCCGTGGACGACAACCTTGCCTAGCTGCCAGTTATTCGCCCGGCCTGATCTTAAGATAATAGTAGAGCGCCCAGTCCTGGTCGTTGGCATATGGGTCGTAAAACTTGCCCGGGTTTCCGTTCACGGTCAATGGATAGATGTAGGCACAGCTTGCGGTGCCGTCCTCCTTGAAATTCAAAAGGTTGTTCTGGATGTTGGCCACGGCCCGGTCCCTATAGCTCCCGTCACCGCCAAGTTCGAAATACCGTTGGTATGCCATGGTCGTAAGGGTACTCCAATAATGCGGCATCACATCGCCCCACATCGCCCTTTTGCCGAACCAGTAGCCGTCCCAGTGGCGTATCGCTATCTCGTTAAGGTGTACATCCGGCTGCCTGCCCTGAAAAGCTTCCAACGACGTCATCTGGATTTTTGCAGCTGCCAGATACCTTTCCTCGCGGGTAACGGAATAAAGTTCCAACAAAAAGATCACCGAAGGCGCAACGATGGACTGTTCGTAATTGACCTCGGACTTGGGATAATAGATCCCGTTCTTGACGAGGTTGTCGCCCATCGACCTGAACTGTGACAGCAGGCTGTCGTACTCTTTGGCAAGGCCTTCCTTCTTCAAACCGTCCAGGGACTCTTTTACCGGGATGCCTATGGCATAGAACTGATGGCCGAATTCCTTGAAAAACCTCTGGAGGGTGGAATAGGAGTCTTTCAGATAGGCCGCCTTTTTTGTCAAGTAGTACATTTGCAGATAAAGATCTGCAACCCAGGGATAATTGTAGCCCCTGTTTTTATGGGTGTGCAAGACATCCGAGTAAACCTTATAATCGGGGGTCTGGAGTTTGTTGCGCACAAAAGCAACGTACCGTGCCAGTGAACCGTAAACAACGGGGTCTTCATGCCCCTGCAGCCACTTCGCGATCATCACGCCCATGCCTACCCGTTCCCTGCCCTCGTCCTTGTCCGAGGCAGCGGTGGCATTCCTGGTATCTGTCAATATTTTCCCGGTCCCGTTGTCATATACCATATAGGGCTCCATAGTGGCCGTCGCTGGTATCGTCCATCTGTTGGTGCCCTACGATAAAATGTACCCGTTGATTGATGATCTTTTCGGGGGATGATATCACCAGGTAGTTGAGCCTGGTCGACTGGTTGTTCCCATATGGTACGATAAGCGAATGCTCGCCCAGGACTTTAGTGTCGGCTATGACCATTTCCTTTAAGGGCATCTTTGCATCCACTTTTATATCCATCCTTTCGTTCTGCCCCACCACATAACGGTCTGTTCCCAGCTTCACGAACCCGAGTTTTTTTGCGGTCGCGAAAAAAACCTCCCATCCACGTGCCAGAACATCTTCCATTGGACGGTGTAACGTTCGTTTGCTTTCAGCTTGAAAGAATGGATGTTCATGATGATCGTCCCCCTTACATTGCTTGCCTTGTAGCCCGAACCGCCATCAAGGCCCCGGTTTTCGAGCGAATAGCTTTCCATTGAACCCTTGGTGAACACGAGTCCGAGGTGGGAAGGCACGCCGTCCATGCGGATCGCGTTGACGTAGGACGAGTTCAGCCCGGCCCAGATATGGGCGTTGCACCTGTTGGTGGCACAGGTCCTCGCATCCGGATAGTTATCATTGAACGGGGTGAAGATCCCAAGGCTGTCCACCTGCACGCCGTTGCCGGAAATATTGCGGAACGTATAGGTCTCGGTAAAGAAACCATCCGTCACGGACCGGGAAACATCGACTTCCAGATCCCCGGTATTGTAGGTAACGGAAGAAGCATCCCCCTTGACAACGATACGTGAGGGCGTTTGCCAATTATGGCGTTGCGACCGGATGGAGTATCTTCCCATGCCCCAGTCCTGCCCTGGTTTTTGCCAACTTGGAACAGGATCGCTGGAAGAAAACACCCAGTTCATCCCGTTCGCATCCTTTTTCTCCGAAATAGAACTGACGGCTCCAGTGACAGGGTTGTAGGAAATGGAAAACTGGGAGAAAACGGTCGGTGACAACAAAATACCGATAGCGATCAAAAAATTTTTTTTCATATAAATATTAATAGGAGAGGGCCGATAATACCTGAAGGAGTGCTTCCGAATTGAAACAAAGCGTTTCAAGATCGTCGAAGAACAGTGAATTGTCATGGCGATTGATTTTATTTGAAAGCTGATCGAAAATGATATACTCCAGATCCAACTGTCAATCCAGCCGGTTCACCAGCCTTACTAACATGCTGGAATTTGTTTGGCTGCGCTTTTATGCTGATTTTCTTTGGATATGTTTTAGGAAAGTAGATTGTGGCAGTGGTGTTTGCGGGTATCGTAACGGTAAGTGTAAATATATGGTCTTTGGTCCGCCAGCCGCTTTTGATCAATCCGTAAGGTGATGCATAATCGGCACGGGCAAAAGTAACATCACCTATCGGTTGTGGCCTTATGTTGAAATGCCCCGAGTTCGCAGTATCGGGATACTAGATACCGGCCAGGTCACTGTAAAACCATTCCATCAGATGTCCGAGCATCAAATGGTTGCTGGACACGGTGCGGAGCCCTTGCCACGACTCGGTAAGCGAGGTGGCACCTTGGGCCAATTGGTAACCGTAACCGGGTACGTCCGAGCGGCTGTTCATATCAAAAATTACATCCGAACGTCCCTCATCGGCCAGCACTTTCAATAGATAATGGAATCCTATGTCACCAGAGGTAAAGGCATTATTGTTTTTTCGTACATCGGCGACAATGTTATCCACAACTGCTTTTTTATTGTCCGGTCCTGCCAGCCCCATGTAAACCGAAATGGCGTTCGCCGTTTGGCTGCCCGTGGAATAATTGTTTGTTTCCCTGTCAAAAAAACGCCCGTTATAGCTTTTCTTGATCTCGGATGCCAATGCGGCGTATTTAACAGCATCATCTTGTTCACCCAATAATTTGGCCACTTCCGCCAAAATTTTTGTATCGTAATAGTAGTAGGCGGTTCCTGTAACGGCAAGAGGGGTCAGCTGGGCTTTGCCGGGTTTGTTCGGCCCGAGATCGAACCAGTCGCCCAAGCCATATTCCACGATATGACCTTTTGCCTGTGATGAAAGATAATCTACATAGCGCCGGATCATCTCATAGCTGTCTTCAAGGACACTTTTATCGCCATACCATTGGTACATGTACCAAGGCAGCAAGACCCCTGTGCTGCCCCATTCCGGCGAATCCCTGAAACCACCGTCAAAGTGGACATATTCGGGTGCTATTTCGGGTAACATGCCATTGTCAAGCTGTGCGTTTTTCATTACCTGGATTTCGTGGCGGAACAGGCTTGCCACATCGTAATTGCAGCGGATAGAATTTGCCATCAAGTGATCCTGTTCCAGCCATCCCAGTTTCTCGCGGGTGGGACAATCGGTCAGGACGCTCACCATATTGCTCTTTATGGCCCAATTGATGAGGTCAAACGTTTTGTTGAACAAACCGTTTGAACACGAGAAATGGCCGGCGGTTGCCGCGCCGTTCCGGATGTGGAGGCTCTGTATTCTGATGATATCCGGTATACTGTCGCTGCCGGTGTTGGCAATGGGTTCGGCACCTTCCACCTGTAGATACCGGAAACCATAATAGGAAAACTGCGGATGCCAGGTTTCGGTACCCTGGCCGCTCAAGGTGTAGGTAAAATAAACCGGGCTGCCGATCTGGTTCACCAGACCGTTCCCTTTCAATAGCTCACCTGGCGTAATCCTGATTGCCGAACCTTTTGATCCCTTTACGGTGATTTTTGGTATGCCGGAAGCGTTCTGCCCCATGTCATAAACCCATACATTTGGCTGGGGGTGCATGATGCTTTTTGTTTCAAAACTGTCCATGATTTTCACTGCGTCGGCTTTCTGGGAATTTAAAGGTACGGTGTCTTTAACGATCACGGCCTGCCTCCATGCCTGGTCGTTGAAGTTCGGCGTATCCCAGCCTGGTTGCTCCAGGCGGGCATCAAAGTCTTCGCCACCATATATGCTTGAAAACGTGACCGGGCTTAACGCGGCCTTCCAGCTTTCGTCGCTGGTAATATTTTCTGTTTGGCCATTTTGGTATTCCAATACCAAAAGGCATTTCAATTTTGGATAACCAAAGGCTCCGGTAAACTTCCGGTAACGCTCCCTCGGGATATAATACATGCCGTTGCCGAGCATCACCCCAATGGTATTTTCTCCTGCTTTTAATTGTCGGGTTACATCGAACGGCACATATTGGGCTTCTTTGTCGTAGTTTGTCCAGGCAGGGTCCAAAAAGTGATCGCCTATTTTTTTGCCGTTCAAGCTCGCCTCAAATTGGCCAAGCCCTGTAATATAGGCGGTGGCACGTTTTAGTTTATTTTTCACGGTAAAATCTTTGCGCACCAACGGCAAAATATCCCTTCCTGTTCCGGGCATATCTTTTGGCCCCATTAAATGGATGGCCGCACATCGCGGTCGGTTTCTGGCAAATCTTCGTAACCGATCCATTGTGCATTTTTCCAGTCTTGGCCATGCAACAATCCCATTTGCCATTTTGCCAGGGCAGATGTGTACTGATGCCCGGCCTTGTCCCAAATGATCACCTTCCAATAATAACATTGATCCGGCGCTAGTTCCGGCCCGCCGTAAACAAATTGAACTGATTCCCTCGATAAAACCTTGCCCGAATTCCATACATCAGCTTTCCCTCGAGCTAGCAATGTTTCGCTGGTGGATACCAATATCTTGCAGGCAGTTTGAACGAAATCTTGCTTCGCCGTCCGTATTTCCCAGCCCAGGTGTGGCGTTGGCGTCTCGATGCCCAAAGGGTTGATCTTATATTCGCAGCGCAGGTTGACCAATCGCACCTGGGCCCGTGCGTTAAAAATTATTGCGCTTAAAATAAGGAAAGAGAAGACCGGTTTTAATATCATTATTGCGATTTATAATATCAATTATCATGAAAATTAATAAAATGTTTTTCCACTTCTATATTCGGTTCACCATATGATTTCTAAAAAAATAATTTGACGAAAAGGTTACCTGATGCTTTTTCACGCCGTCGTCATCGTTGTTTTTAAAATCAATCTCGGTTTCCGCTTCAAAATAAATGGCCGCATTTTTAAGCAACGGGGTAACCTGGAAAAGAAATTGGCTGGTGGTGAGTTTATCCGCAAACCTCCGCAGGCTGATATCCATCGGTTGTCCCAGATAAAAATTATCTGCCACCAGTTTTTTATCAGCGTACAAGGCTGCTGTATTTCCGTTGTAACCCACCGACAAAAAGAGATCGTAAACATGTGGCGGCAGCTGTTTTGGGAACGTCAACCGGTACGTTTTTGAAGGGATGGTATCGTTGTAATCAATCCCATAAGGCATGGTTAGAGGTGTATTGCTTGTGTTTGCGGTATACGTTTTCAACCTGGATCCATCAGGCACTTGAGTAAAGGGAACGATCACATCGTTTGCCGGGGCAAGGGCTACCTTGTATCGTTGGAATAAACCAGCGGTACCGTCTTGATGGATGCTGCCACTTTTTGTGGCGATGGCAGGGTAGGAATAAAAAGTGAAATCTGGGTTGTCGACCGACCGGATGGTGAACGAATCCTTGACTTCATTGTAAAACACCTGATCGTAACTGATCAGCAGTGTTGGTACACCTTTCACATCAAAAACGTAACTGTACCGTGCTTCTTCTTTCGTTAAGATAACCAGCTTTATCTTTTTGTTCTTGGTGGTGGTTATTTCCGCGATACAATCCTTGCCCGGCTTTAAATCTGTAAGAAAGGTGTATTTGCCTGATTTAATAATATGCCCCGCATAAAAACGGATGCTTTTGATAGCCGTATTGTCCAGCTTGAATTCCGGCCGAACGCCATCGATGGCATAATAGAAATAACTGGAATTGCCCAACACGGCAGCGGGGTGAACGGTCGCGTACTTGATCAAAACACCGCCTGCATCATCGTTGAACGGAAACACACCGTAGGTGCTGTCCTTGATCGACAGCCCGCCATTTTCAGGGATACGGATGGTTTCCGTTGCCGTTTTGATCGTAAAAGCAACAGCCTTATGGTTGGCCATTGGGAAATGCCGGGTATAATTGTTGAAAAAAACGAAGCCGGATTGTCCCTTGCTCCTTACCGCATATCGCAACGAGTTCAGGTCATCCGCCTTTGCCGGGCTGTCGCCCGGAACAACCGAAAACATCGGTGCCAATTTTTGGGCATAGCTTGTCACAAACTGGTGCAAGAGCTTCAAATCATGGTAATAAGGGCGCAGGTAGCCCCATTCGGACAAGGGCGCTTCGAAATCGTAAGATATAACGGGGTAATCATTTGGATAAGGAAAAACATTGGTTTTGGATTCCTGTGTGGAGTATTCCTGGTGCCAGCTCAACGGATGCTGGGTGCCGTGAAAAATATAATAGCCCAACATGTTGGCACCTGCGCCTAGGCGGGTGTACAGCAGGCCCATGATATCCGGCGTGTTCAGGACAGGGCGCCGTAAATAGGTAGGCTGGATGCCAGATCCCATTTCCACGGTCAAAAATGGGTGCCGATAGACCGGCCTGGCTTCGCTATTTTCTCCGCTGGATTTATTGATGTCGTTACCGATGTTCTTATCCAGCCTATCGTCACAAAGTGTACAGTTTGTTTGGTGCCAGTTCTTTGGTGTTTTGCGTCCACGGCGCATCGGCATATCCGCCCCAGAGCGGCATCACCTCATCTTCCGGCACAATGGCCCCCGGCCAGCCCGTTACCACATAATAAGGCACATCCATCCCCAGCTTTACGGCCAGCGATTTTAGCGCAGCCATATATTGGTAACCGGCACTTTTAGGGCCCGGACTGCGCACTTCATTGTCAACCTGTAAACCGATGATCGGGCCGCCATCTTTATAGTAAAGCCCTTTGAACTGTTTTGCCAGTTCCGTGTACCAGATGGCCACTTCCGGCTGGATGCTCCGTCCACCGTGGAACGGTCAAATGCGTTTTTCAGCCTTTTCTTTACATACCAATCCGGATAGCCGCCGTTACGGGTTTCCCCATGCACCCATGGCCGATCCTGACCAATGCCGAAAGGTGGTGTTTGGCGCAGAGCTGCAAAAAGTAACGTACGTCGCGGTTGCCATCAAACCTGAATTTTCCTTCTTCCTCTTCGTGGTGGATCCAAAAACTGTAGAATGCGATGATCTGTATGCCTGCGGCTTTCATCTGCAGCAGCGATTGTTCCCATTCTGCAAGTGGGTAACGGGAGTAGTGGAACTCGCCCATGATCGGCAGGATTGGCTTGCCGCCCATCCGCAAAAAATAATTGTTGAGATCCAATTTTACGCCCTTGGGATCGGTATTTGTACCCTGTTTGAAATGTTCATTTTCCTTGTATGCGGATCGGCAACTAAAACCACCGTATGGTTTTCGATCCCTTGCGCGGTTGTTGCGTTTTGGAAAATGCTTAACAGCAGCAACCCGATAATGTATGTTTTTTTGATCAGCATTGTTAGCGGATTTTTTTTGGAAGGTTAAATTTTGTTGTATGATAATAGTTGACGGATAGACGCTTTAATATCAAAATTCCTCAATGGTCTTGTTGCCCGTCAATTGGTCGATCATGTTCAATACCAGATAGTTCCAGTTCTGGAAGCCTTTGTTTATAATGGGCGCTCCGGTATCAGGATCATAATATTCGTGCAAAGCACCTTCCTTTTTAAAATCGTTGACGAACAGCATGATGGTTTTGTAGGCCAGTTCGAGCTTCTTTTTTAAAGCCATATCGCCACAGGCCGCGGTAGGTGAGGTAATTGGAAATGCCCCAGATCAAGCCCCACCAGTTGGACGGGTTGCCACTGGCTTTTAAGCTGTACATTTTTTCTAGCTTTGATAAGGTCCGGATGCCATAGGCCGAGCTGAAAGTCCGTTTGTCATTGTAATTTTCCCGCTGCCATCCTTTTGGCTGTTCGGGGGTGGCAATACCCGCCCACATCGCCATAAAACCGCTCCATACGCCGATGCGCTGTATTAGCCCATCATAGGTCCGTGGCATGCCCTTATGTAATATAAACGGATGCCCGAAAACAATCGAGGGTTCATTAGTGATGGGCCGTAGGTTCAGGTCTACCGAATAATAAAAGCCATCTTTTTCGTCCCAGCAATTGTTCTGGACAGCTGCTTTTAAGGTATCGGCGTCTTTTTCGTATTGCGCACTAGCGTCGTTTAGTTTTAAACGTCCTGCCAGATAAGCCATCGCCTTCAGTTCTTTGTACATCAGGCAGTTCAGAAAGATGGAAGCTGAGCTCCGGTTGGGGCGGAAAAAGGTGGACGGGTCGTTATCCACCTCGATTGCCAGGTCTTCCTGCCAAAAAAACAGGCCTGTGCCTTGGTTACGGTGGTGCGTTTGGTAGTTTCGGATAAAGTCCTGCATGCGCCCGAACTTTTCACGCAGCCACTCGGCATCGCCGTTATCAAGCTTTGTAAGAAACGCGGCGTGCTGGGCAATTACCGGCTTGTGCATGTTGCTGCCGTAGATTCGGCCGGTCTTAATTTGTTAGGGTCAGACTTGGTATCAACCACGATCGGCATATAGCCCGACGTATCTGTGTAGGCAAGATAATTCAGCACACAGCCTTGCTCGTAAGCTACCGCTTCGCCTTTATCTGCGTCAGTTCCCTTGTCCTGCAAAATCTGCCGTAGGGCAATGTTGCTCAGCCACGAATCCCAGTCCCACAATACGTTTGCGTAAGATTTGCTGCCCGGGGTTATGAACGGGTAAAACAAAGCGCCGACCGGCTTTTTAAGCATTTGCTTATAATCAATAAAAAGATATTTTTTGATAACGGAAATATTATCGGCAACACTGTCAGGCAATTGTGCATGCAATGGTTTTGTAAATAATATTTCCCCAAACACATTCAGGCCTTTTTCATTGGCATGGCCAGCTTTCAATTCGTTATTAGGAATTAAGTGATTTATAACAACCCGGTTTTTTAAACTGTGGTCGTAAACGTACCCTTGATTTCTTAGGCCGTAAAATTGAGGGTAAGCTATTCGGGGCTTTAACAAAATGGGTTCAAAGTTTCGAAGGAAACGTTCAATTGTGTTGGAACTGATTATTTTACAGGCCAAGTAGCTGCTTTTAGCCAACCATATTGAAATGCTTAGACTCCTTTTTTTTATTTGTTGCTTTATTGATGTTCTTCCTGGTCGTGGCCAACATAATTATTTCCGGCATTACCAGGTAAGAAACGGCCTTAGCAACAACACGGTATTTTGTATCGTACAGGATGCAAAAGGATTTCTATGGTTCGGTACCCCTGATGGTTTGAACAGGTTTGATGGCTATACATTCAAAATATTCCGGAACGACAAAAAGAATAAAAGCAGTATAGGCAATAACAATATCATTTGCCTATATGTTGATACAAAAGGAAAAATTCGGGTCGGAACGGAAAAGGGATTGTTCGCATACGAACCGGAAACAGAAAGTTTCCAATTGCTCAAAACTGATTCCTTGGGGGTAATACGCGATATGCAAATGGATAGCCTTGGAAATTTATGGTTCATTGAGAACGGCACGCTAACAGCATATAATACAGCCACTCAAAAGCTTACTTATTATAAACAGGACAGATATTTTTCTGCAACGTCCCTTTGTATCATCAACAAACAGTTATGGGTATCTGCCGGATCGGGCATGTTGGAAAAATTTGATGAGGGCACAAACAGTTTTCTGGCCTTTAATGTATTTGGGAATGCATTGAATACGCAGAACAAATATCTTGAAAAATTATATGCTACCAGTAACGGAGATATCATGATAGGAACGGCCACACATGGCGTAAAGATTTTTTATACAAAAGATCAGCGCTTCAAGGATATTCTAAGTCATGGTGGTGACAATACCTCGATTTTTGCCTGGCGGATGATACAGGTATCCGGATCGGAGTATTGGCTGGGCACCGAGTCGGGTATTTATAGTTACAATGAAAAAACGGGAGAAATATATAATATACATAAGCAATATAACGACCCGTACGCCCTTTCCGATAATTCCATCCATGCGTTTTGTAAAGATTCGGAAGGTGGGATATGGGTCGGCACCTATTCGGGCGGCGTAAACTATTATTCCAATAAATATAACTTCTTTGAAAAGTTTTTTCCGAAAAATAAAGAAAATTCTTTGAGTGGAAATGTAGTACGTGATATCAGTGAAGACAAGATGGGAAATTTATGGATCGCTACTGAAGATGCGGGCCTCAACAAGTTAGACCCATCATCTGGCAGGTTCACTAATTTCCTGCCAAACGGCGGAAAGAACAATATAGCTTACAAAGACATCCACGGAATACTGGTAGATGGCGACGACCTATGGCTTGGAACATTTATACATGGGCTGGATGTAATGGACATCAAAACGGGTAAGATCAAAAAGCATTGTGCCGTAATTGGTAACCCAACTTCGGTCACGACAGATTTAGTTAACTGCATATCTTTCTCCCCGGATAGCCAACTGATATTTGGTACGATAAAAGGGGCTTATGTGTATAACAGAAAACGGGACGATTTTTCTGTTATCAAGGAATTGCCCGTTCATGATTATGTATCTATTTTACATGAAACGGACGGGACCTTGTGGGCCGGCAGCAACGGACAAGGGATCAGTTTGTACAATACCAAAACAGGACAAAAAGCTACTTTTAAATATGATATTACCAACGACAGATCTATTGCAAGTGACGTAATTTCCAGCATTTTCAAAGACAGCCGTGGACAATTATGGGTGGGAACAAGAGGCGGGCTTTGTCTTTTTAACAGAAAGTCGAACGATTTCCAGCGTTACACTACCGAAAATGGGTTGCCTTCTGATCTTGTGCTGAGTATGTTGGAAGATGGAAGGCGAAACCTGTGGGTTACCACCACGCGGGGCCTGGCTTGTTTCAACCTTGATAATGGACATTTAAAAACCTATACGACGGATGATGGTCTTTTGAGTGATCAATTCAATTACAGTTCCGCATTAAAATCAAAAAGCGGAAAAATGTACTTTGGCAGCATAAAAGGGCTTATTGGCTTTAACCCAGATTCACTTCCTATGTCACCGGGCAAACCACCAATTTATATTACAGGTTTTCAGGTAAACAATAAGGAATTGTCCATTGCCCAAGCTGGTTCGCCGCTCCAAAAATCAATCATACTGACCGATAAAATTGATCTTGCGCATAACCAATCATCTTTCAGTATCGACTTTGCTGCCCTTGATTATGCATCGCCAAAAGCAACCGAATATGCATACATGATGGAAGGGCTTGATAAAGGCTGGACTTATCTAAAATCGAACCGCAAAGCCTATTTTACGGAACTGCCATCCGGTACCTACCAGTTTAAAGTAAAAACATCCGTTGATGGTGTGAATTGGGATGGGCAGGAACGGACGTTGACAGTACTGGTATTGCCGCCTTGGTGGCTAAGCGTGTATGCCTATATTTTTTATATTGTTGTGGGGATTGCTATAATTGTTTTACTGATAGACAACTATAAAAAAAGGCTGCAGAACAAAAACAAAAGGGAAATGGAAAAAAAGGAACTATTAAGGGAAAAAGAAACATATGAAGAAAAACTGGACTTTTTCACCAACGTGGCCCATGAAATAAAAACACCGCTTACCTTGATAAGGGGCCCTTTGGATTCGCTTTTGAAAAAAGCTGCCATAATCCCCGAGATCGACGACAGTCTCAGGATAATGGACCGTAGCACAAAGCGGCTGATGGACCTCACCACGCAATTCCTCGATTTTAGGCAAACCGAAATAAAAGGGTTCAGCCTGAATTTTACCAGGGTAAATGTTTCTGAAGCATTGACGGAAACGCTTGAAAACTTCCGCCCTTTGGTTGTAAACAGGGGGCTGGTATATCAGATAAACATGCCGCAAGAACCTGTATTTGCCCAGCTGGATGCCGAAGCGTTCAACAAAATCCTGACCAACCTTTTCAGCAATGCGGTAAAATATGCTGAAACCAAGGTGGAAATAAATTTCATTGGCATTATCCAAACTAAAAATTTATTTGCCATAGAAATCAGCAACGATGGGTTTGTGATTCCCCAAGGGATGGCAGAACGGATATTCGAGCCTTTTTTTAGGTTGAAAGAGACCCAAAAATATAAAGGCACCGGTATCGGGCTGGCATTATCGCTTACACTGGCCAAACTGCTAAAAGGGATGATTATTTTAAAAAATGACAGGCCCGGTCTGAACACATTTTTGTTGACAATGCCGACAGAACAGGAATATGTATGAACTGATTCGGTAGACCTGTATTTGATTTAATTTACCCGCTACAAATATTTTTGAAATGAAGCCGCTTATACTTTTGGTAGATGACGATGAAGACATTTTGTTGTTCCTTGAGAACGAACTGAAAGAAAATTACGAAATCATAAAGGCGCTTGATGGCAACGAGGCCTTGGAAGTATTATCTATGACGCTGGTACACCTGGTTGTGTCTGATATCACGATGAACGGGATGGACGGCCTGGAACTATGCAAAAACGTCAAGTCGGACATTGCGTACAGCCATATCCCATTGATACTGTTGACTGCCAAAAATACGTTACAGTCAAAAATCGAAGGTTTGGAAATAGGTGCGGATGCTTACATCGAAAAACCGTTTTCAATAGACCATCTTTTGGTGCAGATAGCCAACTTGTTGCAAAACCGATCAAAGATCAAGGAGCATTTTGCCAATTCACCATTGGTGCATATAAAAAGTATGGCCCATAGCAAAACAGATGAACTGTTCCTAGAAAAGCTGCACAACGAAATCCTTGCCCATATCGAAGATACCGGTCTCGATGTGGTCCAATTGGCCAAGTATATGAACATGAGCAGGCCGACATTGTACAGGGCAGTGAAGTCGATATCCAATATGTCCCCAACAGAACTGGTCAATATAACAAGGCTTAAAAAAGCCGCCGAGTTGCTTTCAGAAGGCACATATAAAATTTACGAGGTTGCCGATCTTACGGGCTTTGCGTCCCAAACCTATTTTGGACGCAATTTTTTGAAGCAGTTCGGGATGACCCCTTCCGAATACCTGATCAAAAGTGGCAATCCAATAGGTTGATTGTAGTAATTATTGCACAAACTTTCTTCTTCCATTTCTTATTATTTCTGGAATGATCTCCAAAATAGGCCGATTGCCACGGCCTGCACTTGCCTATTTTAATAAATGAACGATTTATTCGAAAATTTGAACCCATTGTTTTAAATGTCCTGTAACGATATAGGCAATTTTACAACCAAGTTACAATGATATAAAAACGATCCGTGGAATGCTTATGATCATATCAATAAGGAACAATTGCGGTTATCAAAGTTTTCCCTAAAATCCAAACGGTTTTGGCAGGCAATCGTTGGTGGCGGTGTAAAAACCGCCGCCTTTTTAAAACTGCTTAATTTTTAATAATTATTTCCATATGAAAACGAAACTACGATGCTGCTTATGGCGATCCCTTATTGTTTATGGCCTAGTATCTACAATTGATGTCTCGCAAACTGCTTTTGGCCAAACAAGTTCGACTGTACAACAAAACATTACGGGTAAGATTACCGACGAAAGCGGTAAGCCGCTGGAAGGGGTAACCGTTGCGGTTTTAGGGACCAATATAAGTGTGCTCACAAATGCGCAGGGAACTTTCAGTGTAAAGGCGGCCCAGGGCGTAAAAATCACGGTAAGTTATATTGGTTTTATAAACCAAGAAGTGACAGTTAGAGGAAATACTGCCAATGTGGTCTTGAAACCTTCTGTAGGTTCACTTGACGACGTAGTTGTAGTTGGTTACGGTACAAAAACAAGGGGAACGGTAACCAGTTCCATTGTTAGCGTTACCGCCGAAGAAATCCGCTCAAGGCCAGTGGCCAATGCATTGCAGGCCATCCAGGGCAAGGCCGCCGGCGTGGACATAACATCTAACGAAAGGCCCGGCGAGGTTGCAAGTATCCTTATCCGGGGTGTACGTTCCATAAATGCGGGCAACGGCCCATTATTTGTGGTCGACGGGATCCCGTTGAATTTTGGCGGCATCGATGCCATAAACCCGAACGATATAGAAAGCATCGACATCTTAAAAGATGCATCCGCAACGGCCATTTACGGCTCACGTGGTGCAAACGGCGTTGTGATGGTGACTACAAAACGTGGCAAAAGCGGTGTACTTTCTACCAGTTATACCGGAACGCTCACCGTAGAAAAATTGCAGGACAGGCAAAAAATGATGACTTCGGGCGAATATGTTGAATTCCGCCGCGATGCCTATAGAAGGATCAGGTTTTTGAATCCAGCTGTTGCTGCTGCAAGTACCTATCCAGATGTGCCGACACTGGCCGATGACCAGCGTATTTTTGGACAGGATCCGATCGCCTTTGCCAATATCCAGAAAGGATGGGTAGGCGGTGTTTGGCATCCTGAACTGGTACCCACTACCAACTGGACCGGCTATGCGACCAAAACAGGCGTCACCCAAGACCATACCATAAGCGTAAGCGGTGGTAGCCAAAACGTAAAGGCATATGGATCGTTCGGCTATCTTAACCAACAGGGCACGCAACTGGGCCAAGATTACACCCGATATAGCGGCAAATTCAGTGTGGACCTTACTCCAACAAAATGGTTCAGCATGGGAGGAAGTATTAACACAACCTATGGCCTTCAGAATTATGGATACGCTACGACAAATGCAACGGGTCCCGGTACACTTTACGCCGCTTTGCAGGGCATGCTGCCTTATGCAGTTCCTTATGACAGTACCGGTAAGCGTATCATCTTGCCGGGAGGCGACATCAACATCCAGAACCCGGTAGATGAAAATAATTACAATATCAACCTCCGCAAGACGCTCCGTGTCCTTGGATCGGCCTATGCGGAGCTGAAACTGTTCAAAGGGTTCAAATACCGCTTCAATTTCGGTCCCGATTTCCAGACCTATTACAATGGCCGATATATGGACGCCAATTCAGTTAATCGCGGTGCTGGTAATCCTGGGTCTACCAACTACGCACAATTGAACCAGACAAACAGGACTTCTTGGACATTGGACAATATTATCTATTACGATAAATCTTTTAAGGGAAACCATAGCAACGATATTGGCTTAACGCTTTTGCAGACCGCTTCTTACACTAGAACGGAAACATCTACCATGACGGCCACAAAACTTCCATGGACAAGCCAAAAATGGTATGCGCTGAATACAGTTTCTGCACTTGATGCGTTTGGTACCGGCCTTTCTGAAAATTCCCTTACATCATACATGGCAAGGGCCAGCTATAGTTTCGACCAAAAATACCTTTTTAATGCCTTTGTGCGTTGGGATGGTGCGTCGCCGCTAGCGCAAGGGCACAAATGGGATATGTTCCCCTCTTTGTCGCTTGGCTGGAGGTTGGAAAAAGAGAAATTCTTGGAAAAAGCAAAATGGATTTCCCAACTGAAACTGCGGGCAGGTATCGCAACGGTAGGCAATGCGGCCGTAGCTTCTTACACTACGCTTGGTGCAACACAGGGTCTTTATTACACCTACGGCAATTCGGCGCAATTGGGCTACGTTCCTTCCGATCCAACTGCTGCCAATCCGGCAAATTATCCTGATCAGAACTTGGGTTGGGAACATACCACACAGACCAACATAGGGGTTGATTTCAACTTTTTTAACGGTCGTATAAGTGGTGCGATAGACGTTTACACCACCAAGACAAAAGACCTATTAATGAACAAGACCCTGAATGCGGTTACAGGTTACACCAGTATATTAACAAATATCGGTTCCACATCTGGAAAGGGTTTCGATTTTAACCTTACCAGCGTGAATATCCGCAAGCGGAACTTCAATTGGACAAGCACACTGAACATCTCGGCTTCAAAGGAAAAGATCGATGAACTGGCCTATGGCAAACAGAATGACCTTGTAAACCTGTGGTTTATCGGCCAGCGTGTTTCGGTCTATTACGATTATCAAAAAGCAGGTATCTGGCAAAATACGCCGACCGACTTGGCAGAAATAGCCAAATACAAAGCAAATGGCCAAACCTTTAACCCGGGCGATATTAAAGTGGTTGACCAGAACGGCGATTATAAAATTGATGCAACCAACGACAGGGTGATACGCGGACATTCGCAACCCAATTTGGTAACGGGCCTTACAAACGATTTTACCTATAAAAACTGGGGCCTTTCCATCTTTATCTATTCTAGGACCGGCTTTACCATCGCTACAGGCGCTGAATCTTTACAGGGACGTTTTGCGCAAAGGGAGCTGAACTATTGGACGCCGACCAACCCAACCAACGATTATCCTTCGCCTAACTACAACAGTGCTGCCGGCGATGCTTTCCGTTCTGCCATGAACTATCAGGATGGGTCGTTTATCAAGATCAGGAATATAACGCTGTCATACCTTTTGCCATCGGCAACAGGCAAAAGCTGGCATATCCAAAACCTAAAAATGTATTTGCAGGCATTGAACCCTGGCCTGATATATTCCAAAGTAAGCTATATAGATCCCGACCTAGGCACCAACACTTTCAACAGGGGGTTTGTGGTGGGTATCAATGCAAATTTTTAATCAATAAATTCTTTTTCGATGCGATTTTCCATATTAAAAAAAACTATGGCGTGCCTAGCGCTTGGCTCGGCCATGATCATCAACAGTTCGTGCAAAAAAACTTTCTTGGACGAAAACCTGATCACGTCAAAAAGTCTTCAGGATTACTTGACACCACAAGGGCTTGACGACCTTTCGGTGGGCATGTATCAAGGCTTAAAATTCCATTTCAATTATGAGTGGGCCTACTCGACCACCAATTACGGCGTGGATGAATTTACCGTGGGCGGGGACCGTACCGAACAGATGTGGAATTCTTATGATGCGAATCTGAACAGTCTGACAAGTGAAGGGGCAACCGTTTTCAACGAGATGTACTCGAATATAAATTCTGCAAACATCCTGATCGAAAACGTGCCAAAATATTATGGTGACAATTCAAACAAAAATATCCGCATCGGCGAAGGCTATTTTATGCGTGCGTTCGATTACTTTAAATTGGTAAAACAATTTGGGGGCGTGCCGTTACAACTGACCCAAACGACTACCTTGGAAACAGAGTTTGTGCGCAATACCGCAAAGGAAACTTACGCACAGGTAATCAAAGACTTTACTGTGGCATACGGTCTTTTACCGAATACACCTGTTGAAACAGGTAGGATCACAAAATGGGGGGCGGCACATTTTCTTGCAAAGGCCTATTTGTACAGGGCAAGCGAATTGAACAACGACTGGAACAGCGATACTAAGGCAAGCGATCTTGACAGCGCCATAAAATATGCGGACGCCGTAATCAATAGCGGCCAACATTCATTGGCCACCAATTACTCCGATCTTTGGAATTTTACCACGCCCGACGGGCCCAACGAAAAATTGCCCGAAGTAATCTTGGCGGCGCAATTTTCCAACAACACCACTACGCAGGGACGTTATGGCAATCAGGTGCATCTATACTATTTATCGATTTACCAGAACGTGCCGGGCATGGTGCGTGATATTGCTGGTGGTAGGGAATTCCAGCGTTGCCGTTCTACCGACTATGCACTTGATGTTTTTGACCGTGTGAACGATTCGCGTTTCTGGAAAAGCTTCAAGACACGTTACATCTGCAACAATCCGACCACTGCACCAAAATGGACGGCAGCCACTGCCCCAACACCGGCACAGGTTGGCCAGTTTAAATTCACGGGTGGACAGGAGTCTATGTTGTACATAGTAAACAATGCCGGAGATGCTAGGTACGATGCCACCAATATAACATTGCGTGCACCAAATATGTACGTGCGCTATTTTAACGGCCAGCCGGAAAATATGGTAGGGCTACATGGTAGCTTTGATGTGAGCCATTTTGTGGCACTATCAAAATTTGAAGATGGTTCACGCAACGCCGTTGCCTCCCAATTTGGCCAGCGTGATGGCATTTTGGCCCGTCTTGCAGAAACCTACCTGATTGCCGCCGAAGCTTACGGCCGAAAAGGCCAATATACACAAGCATTGCCGTACCTGAACGCCGTACGTGACAGGGCTGCTTACAAAGCAGGTGAAGATAGGTCGGCCTATGTGGATGGTGGCGTGGCGTATAAAACAAATGTCGCAGCAACTGGTACCTATTTTTCTTATTCGGACAAGAATACCTATTACGAATCCAACAACAACATGGCGGTAACAACAGCCAGCAGCTTGTCTGCAATGCACCTTAATAGCCCAGCAGACATTCTGAACTCAAACAATGATTTTTATACCAAATTGGGCGTTAGTACCGATGCCGATAAATTTATCGCATTCATTTTAAACGAACGCTCCCGCGAACTGATGGGGGAACTGATGCGCTGGGAAGATTTGGCAAGGACCAAAACCTTGGTGAAACGCTGTACCCTGTTCAATGACGAAGCAAAACCCCTTGACAACAAACATTATCTGAGGCCCATCCCGCAGGCATTTTTGGATGCCAACTATACCAATGGAAGACCGCTCACTAATGCAGAAAAAACAGCTATGCAAAACCCGAACTGGTAATGATGCATTAATCTATAAATAAAGCCAGCGCTGACCTGGCTTTATTTATTTTGAAATGTTTTAAAATCTAAATATGGTTTCCATTACTCGCTTTAAACGTGCCCTGGTTTTAATTTATTCTTTTTGATTTAATAAGGAATGGTTCAAAAATTAAGAAAAAAAACGCATTTTGGCTCAATTGGTCCAACTACGATCTGCCAGGAGATAGGCAATTTATTGTTGTAAGGATAGAGCGTGGCAGCCACACTTTTTAAATAAAACCAGAGCATCGGATTATTTAGAAGAGATTGGGAAAATTCCAACTGATGGGCTGATATTGTTAGATAAAGACATCCAAGGGTTGCCAAGCCATATGTCGGTTTATCAGGATTTTGAGCAGGGCATTTACGATGCACTTGAATCCGGCATTGAACTGCTGGAAAAGTATACATCCATCAACATTATTTTTCCAGAAATTATCAACCATCCAATTGATATTTTAGTAGGCACAAAAAATTTTTATGATGAGTATAAAATGGATTTCCAGATCACAGATGATGTAAGCAATATTACACTTTCAAAAGGCATAGTCTACATACTTACATTAGAAGAAAATCTCGCATTTTTGGTCAAGTTGATCCGAAATTCGGATTAACGTTAGGAGATGATGTAGGGATTATTTCATTTAACGAAACGGTACTAAAAGAACTGTTGGGTATCACCATTATCACTGCCGATTTTGAGTTGATGGGTGAAACGGCCGCCGAACTTATTTTAAACCGTACGTGTAAACAGATAAAAAATCCTTTTAAGATGATAAAGGGGATTCATTGTGATTTGGTTTTACATGGAACCTCCACTTTAAATTACGCTATATTCTGCGGCATTTAAACCGGGTACACATCACGATGCAGGAAAAAGACAGTTGAAAAAAAGTTTTTAATATAATTGAGCAGACAACAAAAGCCGGAATGAAACAAAAGCCAATAAAGGCAAAAAATACTTTTACTGTGGCAGGGGACAGGGAAATTAAAAACCTTTTGGCCATTAATCGGGCCGTTTCAAAAGAAAAAATGATAAGCATTAGAGAAACGCGAAGGACACGATATGGTTTTTATAGTGGGAAGCTCAGCGGTTCGACAAGGACACTGACCTCGGAAAATTATGAAGAATTAAAAGAAAAGGGAAAAATTAAGACTATTAAGGTTGATCTTTAGCAAAAGGGAGCCACTTTGACAAGTATGTTAAAGGTTATGGCACCAAAAACAATCTGGACCCTGATTGCTTTCCATGTTAAATCAAAAGTTGAATGATATTGCAAATATTATGAGGTTTGAAGATGCCACGGCGTATAACATCGTTAAAGAATAGTAAATACTTGTATGATACCTAATTGTGATATTAGTCAAAAAAATATTTCACTGTAGCCACGCTATTTTACATTCAGATCAATTCCAATTTAAGTGCGTAAAATTGCCCTAAACTATGTCCATGCTAAAATTTATAAACGTCGTACTGCTGTTTTGTTTGATACAGTCCACGATCGGTCAGCCAAAAATGAAACAGCTTTTATACGGTGTCGCCTATTACGACGAATACATGCCGTATGAACGCCTGGACAAGGACGTGCAGATGATGAAGGAAGCGGGAATAAACGTGGTTCGGATTGCCGAAAGCACCTGGGGCACGGAAGAACCGCAGGACGGTGTTTTTGATTTCAGCCATGTCGACCGGGTATTGAATGCCATGCACAAAGCGGGCATCCACGTTATTATCGGCACGCCAACCTATGCGGTGCCAACGTGGTTGATGCGCAAATACCCGGATGTGTTGGCCATTACCGACCGTGGCCCGAACCGCTACGGCGTCCGCCAGAACATGGACATCACCAACAAACACTACCTTTTCCATGCAGAACGGATCATCCGCAAGATGCTGGAACATATAAAAGACCACCCCGCCATTATCGGTTACCAGGTAGACAATGAAACAAAGGCGTACGGCACGGCCGGCCCCGACGTGCAAAAGCAGTTTGTCGGTTATATGAAAACGAAATTTGTCACTTTGGACAGTGTCAACCGTGCCTTTGGACTGGATTATTGGAGCAACCGCATCAATGCCTGGGAAGATTTCCCTTCCATGACAGGTTCCATCAACGCCAGCCAAAATGCAGAGTTCGCCAAGTTCCAGCGCAAACTGGTCACGGATTTTCTGATGTGGCAGGCCAGCATCGTACGGGAATATAAACGGCCTGACCAGTTTATCACCCAAAATTTTGATTTTGGCTGGCGCGGGTTTACGTATGGTATCCAACCGGAAGTGGACCATTTTGCGGCGGCAAAAGCGTTGGATATTGCAGGAGTGGACATTTACCATCCCTCTCAAGATGCGCTCACGGGTACAGAGATTTCTTTTGGCGGCGATGTAGCCCGGAGCATGAAGGCTGGTAAAAATTATTTGTTGATGGAAACCGAGGCGCAAGGCTTCCCGCAATGGACGCCCTATCCCGGACAGTTGCGGTTGCAGGCTTTCAGCCATTTGGCGTCGGGTGCAAACATGGTGGAATATTGGCACTGGCATTCCATCCACAATTCGGCGGAAACCTATTGGAAAGGTGTGTTGAGCCACGATCTTGAACCGAACGAAATCTACAAGGAAGTAAAAACTATCGGTAAAGATTTTGAGCGTCTAAGCCCCGATCTTATTAACCTGAAAAAGAAAAACGAGGTGGCCATCCTTTTTAGCAACGAAGCACTAACTGCCTATAACACTTTTAAACCTGCCGGCGAAGATTACAACGACATATTGCGACGAAATTACGACGCATTATACCGCATGAACGTAGGCGTTGATTTTGTTGATCCGACTAGTAACAGCATTGAAAATTACAAGCTGCTCGTAGTGCCAGCGCTGTATGCTGCACCAGACAGTTTGTTGGAAAGATTGAACCGTTTTGTAAAGAACGGTGGCCATATCGTGTACACGTTCAAAAGCGGTTTCTCTGACCAGAACGTAAAGGTGCGCACCAGCAAGCAACCCGGCATCATCGGTGAAGCATGCGGTATTTATTACGATGAGTTTACAATCCCGCAAAACGTGTCGTTGAAAAACGATCCGTTTGGTGTGGGCAACGCTAACAATCGAGTAGGTTATTGGATGGAACTGATAACACCCACCACCGCAAATGTGTTGGCCTATTACGACCATCCCGTTTGGGGCAAATATGCAGCCATTACCCAAAACAGATTTGGAAAAGGCATGGCCACTTACATCGGCTTTTTACCGACAAACGAACTGATGGGCAAAGTGATGGAAGATGTGGTAAAAAAAGCAGGGATTTGGGGTGATGCACAAAAACTAACTTTCCCAATTATTACAAAAACAGGTACAAACGATAAAGGCAAAACCATCTGTTATCTTTTCAATTATGCGGCTAGATCGGCCACTGTCAATTATCCTTTTGGAAACGGTAAAGAGTTGCTATCTGGCCAAGCCATTATTAAAAACGGTGCGGTTGAACTGGAACCCTGGGGTTTTAAGATTATTGAAGAACAATAACAAAATCATGAATCGGCAAATTTTAGATCTTATAAGCAAATTTTTGATATCCCTTTTTCAGATCAAACATTAGGCGATTAACATGAATTTTACCGAAAAATCTTTAAAAACCGTAATAATTAGTTAAAAATCAATAAATTATAACCTGTCTATAATCTGGCGTATGTTAAGCAGACATCTTACGGCTAATTTAATACCAGTAGGGAAGAAGCCCTAATCAAAAGTTACTATTTATTAGGACTATCAGGTAAATTCCTTTTTGGTATCTCCAGCGCCCTGTGCAGCCTATCCGCAAACCACTCTTTGCTCGGCAGTTCCGTTAGGTATTGTGCTACCCTAATTTCCTTTTTGTTCAGCATCAACAGTTCTATCTGCTCGGTATTGCCTTCGCTGCAAAGCAATAAAAGATTTTAATGAAGATTCAAAAGCAATAGCCGAAGCAATAGGATGGTACAAGGTGTTTACGTCTAAAGCACTTAGACATGGCTTTGCCAGCCACTTAAATGAAGGAAATGTTGGTATTAAATTATTCAGGAAGCTATGGGCCACGAGACCCAAGGACAAACACGTATATATCTAGATGATATTGAGGATAGCATCATTACTAATGCTATCAACGCTGTTTTGATATAGAAAAAGTTATTTGAAACGAGATTACAGTTAAATTATAGGAGGCCATTCTGTCATTGCGTTTTATTGATTAATATCCTGGCTTTATACTTTAATAATTATTTAAAAACTCGTTTTTAATTTGAAGGTTAGGTAAAGGTCTTCCTCATATTTTCTAATTAACTGACCAATAGTTTTAACCTGGAATGATTGTTGGTCAAGTTAAGCTGCTTGAGTTTACAAATAATACTTGTTTTTGTAACGCTAGACTTGTGGGCTGTTTTGCCCTTGCAGGTAATAAATGTTACGGTCACAGAAACTTCAGGTTCCGTTACAAAGTAAATCGAGCCATATGTAGTGATAAACAGAAAGTGTTTTTATAACCGATTGTTTTATTTAATATTAATTGGCAACGATGCAGAGGGCAGGCCATCGGCCGTTGCTGTTATGGTTACCATACCCGGTTTATTTTTAGCGCCGATAATTGCCAGGGCCAACCCATTGAATGCTTTACGATGATCGGCTTTGAACGGTTCGTGGCTGGTCTGGCTTCCATTATCGACACCTGCCAGGAAGCTGTCGGCCCCTGATAGTTTGAAACTGACATCATTATCAGCATCAGGTACCATTATGCCATCCTTGTCCACAATTTTAACGGTGATAAAAGACAGGTCGTGATCGTTTGCACGTATGCTGCTCCTGTCGGCACTTAGTTCTATCTTGGCCGGTGCGCCCGCGGTTTTAACTTCGGTAGTCAGCACAACTTTGCCATTTTTGCGAGATACGGCCTTTAAGGTACCCGGCTCATAGTTTACCTTCCAGGCAATGTGCAGACTGTCGCCCTGTTTTGATCTTGTACCCAATGATTTGCCGTTCAAGAACAGCTCGACCTCATCGGCATTACTGTAATAGGCCCAAACATCAACTACTTTACCAGCTTCCCAGTTCCAGTGCGGTAATAGGTGTAGCACCGTTTTATTGGTCCATTCGCCCTGGTACATATAATAAACATCCTTCGGGAAGCCGGCCAGATCCACTATCCCGAAGTATGAACTGCGGGACGGCCATTGGTAAGGCCATGGTTCGCCGATATAATCAAATCCGGTCCAGATGAACTGGCCTGATAGAAAAGCATGCTTTTTATATATTTTCCAGGCTTCCTCGTGGGTAGAGCCCCAGGGTGCCGAAATATTATCATAAGCATTAACGGTATTATCGGCATTCATGGGCCTTCTCACCTTTTTACCATTAACTACCGCTTCTCCCGGCCACCGTTGAAGGGTATCGGGCGAAGTATTATAGACACCACGGCTTTCCAGCGCCGAAACAGTTTCGGTACCAATGAATTTTTTACCGGGGTAGTCCTTCTGGAAAGTGGCCAGTTCCCAATTACGGTAATTGTAGCCCAACAGGTCGATAGCGCCCGATTCAACAATTTTATTGCCAGGTTCAGGTTCGTTATTTGCGGTAGTGATCGGTCTCGTGGTATCCAGTCCGTGGATAATGCCGGTAAGTTCGCGGGCTATACGTACCGCGCTGGTATCCCTTTGCTCGGGTATTTCATTGCCGATGCTCCATATCACCACCGAAGGGTGGTTCCTGTCCCGCAGTACCTGATCTGTCAGATCACGTTTGTGCCATTCATCAAAGAAAAGATGATAGTCAAATTTAGGGCTTTTACCAACCTGCCATACGTCAAAGGCTTCGTCCATGATAATAAGGCCCATGCGGTCTGCCAGGTCTAAAAACTCCGGTGCGGGTGGGTTGTGCGAAGTGCGAATAGCGTTAACGCCCATTTCTTTTAATATTCTAAACTGCCTTTCCAGTGCGTGCACGTTAAATGCCGTGCCCAGGGCTCCCAGGTCATGGTGCTCGCAAACGCCATTTATTTTCATGGGAACACCGTTCAGGCTGAAGCCCTTATCTACATCAAAATTAAAATTACGGATACCAAGCGGTGTTTCATACTGATCGACCACCACATTATTCACCAATATTTTGGTTTGTACCTTATACAGGAACGGTTTGTTGACCGACCATAATACCGGGTTATCAATGCCGAAACTTTGGCTTATTGTAGTAACCGTATCCTTTAAACCAACGCCTGTAAGGGTTTTGCTTGCTACTATTTTGCCATTGGCATAAATGCTGCTGACAACAGTGGCAATTTTGGTATTGCCTGCCGCGTTTTTTATGCTAACGCTCAGGTTGACATCGGCATGGCCGGCGCTTACATTCCGTGTAGTCACAAAAGTACCCCAATGGTCAACGGCAATCTTGTTGGTGCTTATCAGCCAAACATTACGGTAAATGCCCGAACCGGAATACCACCGGGAATTTGGCTGTAAAGAATTATCAGCTTTTACAGCTATCACATTTTTACCGCCATAATTTAAATACGGTGTAAGTTCATACCTGAAACTGATATAACCGTTTGGCCGATAACCTAGATGATGGCCGTTTATCCAAACATTGCTTTTTTGATACACACCGTCAAAAGCAATATAGATTAACTTGCCTTTATCCGTTTGCGGGATGGTAAAGGTTTTACGGTACCAGCCTATACCGCCTGGTAAAGCTCCGCCTTCCACAGTGGCCGGGTTATCTTTTTTGAACTCGCCTTCTATGCCCCAGTCATGCGGTAAATTTAATTTTCGCCAGCTGGCATCATCAAGATCGACGTTTTGGCCGTTGGGTACGTCGCCCAGGTTGAACGTCCAGTTTTGATCAAAATCCAAAACCGAGCGCCCTCTTTGCGCATGCACAACAACTGATAAACTGATCAGGATAAACGAGCAGATTAGTTTTTTCATTTTGGTTTGTAGACAATATATTATAAAGTAATTATGTGTTATCGGTTCATCATAGTCTCCAGAAACACAACGTAACACAAATTGGTATATTTTAAAAAAAACTGTACAACTGCAATTAATCGACATGAAATCCGCTTGTTATACTATCATTTCGATACGGAGCTAAAATGGTAGATGCCGGAGCCCTTCACAATGGCCAATTGCCCGGAGCGGATAATTATCTTACCGCCCTCGCTAATGTTTTTGGAAAATGCTTTGGGAAAATAAATTCTGGCGGAAGTATTTGTCGGAATCGTAACATTCAGCATAAAAACATCGCCTTTGATCTGCCAGTCACTTTTTATTGTACCATAAGGTGAAGCATAATCCGCTCGTGCGAAGGTAACATCACCAACAGGCTGCGGCTTAATATTAAAATGCCCGGAACCTGTTGAATCCGGATACTGAATACCTGCGAGATCATTGTAAAACCACTCCATCAGATGGCCCAGCATCAAATGATTATTGGATACAAAACGATAAGCCTGCCATGACTCGGTGAGCGAAGTAGCGCCGTGAGCCAACTGATAACCGTATCCCGGCACGTTAGAACGGCTGTTCATATCAAAGATGACATCTGAACGTCCTTCATCCGCCAGTACTTTCAGCAGATAACGAAACCCTATATCGCCTGCTGTGATCGCGTTATTATTTTTTCTGTACATCAGCTACAATATTGTCGACTACCGCTTTTTTGTTTTCCAATGTCGTTAAGCCCATATAAACCGATATCGAATTCGCCGTTTGACTGCCGGTCGCATAATTGTTTGTTTTCATGTTAAAAAAACGGTCATTGTATGCCTTTTTTATCGTCGAGGCCTGTCCTTTGTATTGTTTGGCATCTGCCTGTTTACCCAATAATTGTGCGATTTGCCCCAATATTTTAGTATCATAATAATAGTAAGCCGTTGCAGTGACGGCAAGAGGCGTAAGTTGAGCGACACCCGGATTTTTAGGCCCGATATCAAACCAATCTCCTAAGCCATAATCCACGATATGATCCTTTGCTTTCGATGAAAGATAGTCCACGTAGCGCTTGATCATATCATAACTTCCCTCCAATACGCTTTTATCACCATACCATTGGTACAAATACCAGGGCAATAAAACAGCTGTGCTTCCCCATTCGGGTGAATCCAGAAAACCACCATTAAAACGTACATACTCCGGGGCAATGTCAGGGATCATTCCGTTGTCAAGTTGTGCGGCTTTCATAACCTGGATCTCCTGGCGGAAAAGATTTATAACATCGTAATTATAACGGATGGAATTAGCCATCAGATGGTCCTGTTCTAACCAGCCCAGCTTTTCGCGGGTCGGGCAATCGGTCAGGATGCTCACCATATTACTTTTTACGGCCCAGTTGATCAGATTAAACGTTTTATTGAAAAGTTCGTTAGAACAATAAAAGTGCCCAGCTACCTTTGCACTATTCCTGATGTGAAAGCTTTGCATTTTTATTATTACCGGCAAATCGCCCTTCGTTTTTATCGTGTCGGGTTCAGCGCCTTCCACCTGCAAATACCGAAAACCATAATAAGAAAACTGCGGATGCCAGGTTTCTATACCCTTTCCCTTAAGGGTGTAATTAAAATAACTGGGACTTCCGGTTGCTTGTTGGGTCACCAGGCCACTGTCACTTAATAACTCTCCGGGGGTAATTTTTACTGCCGCCCCCCCCGTTCCCCTCAAAGTTATTTGCGGGATACCGGAGGCATTTTGCCCCATATCATAGATCCAGACGTTGGGTTTAGGATGCGTTATTTTTTTGGTTGCAAAACTGTCCATAACCATGACTGGTTCCTCTTTTTGCGAATGCAACTGTACCGAATCTTTTAGGACGACGGCAGAATTCCATAGCCGGTCATCGAAATTCGGGTGGTCCCAACCGGCTTGTACCTTCCGTGCATCAAAGTCTTCACCACCATAAATACTTGAAAATGTAATTGGTCCGGGAGCCGTTTTCCAGCTTTCATCACTTACCACCCGTTCTTCCCGGCCATCCAGGTACTGGAGTACCAGCAAACACTTCATTTTGGGATATCCGAACGCACCTGTAAACTTGCGGTAACGTTCCCTTGGAATATAATACATGCCATTCCCAAGCATGACCCCGATAGTGTTTACACCAGCACTAACTTGCGATGTCACATCAAATGGTACATATAAGGCCTCCTTGTCA
>CAWJTH010000223.1:0-21178 GCA_963845495.1 uncultured Chitinophagaceae bacterium | reverse complement strand
TGTGTGGCCATGGTTGGCGATGGTGGCTTTACGATGTTGATGGGAGAAATGGCTACAGCCGTGCTATATAACCTTCCAGTAAAAATAATCATCTTCAAAAACAACCAGCTTTCGATGGATAAGTGGGAACAGGAAGAACTGGGCAGCAAAGATTATGGGGTGGATTTATTGCCGATCAATTTTCCTAAAATAGCCGAGGCATGTGGTGCTGAAGGCTACACCTGCAGTCGTTCTGAAGAATTGTCATCCGTTTTAAAAAAAGCTTTTGCTTCAAAAAAGCCGGCCGTAATTGAAGTGGATGTTGACCCTAACGAAGCGCCATTGGCTCCTGAAAAGATTAAAGTGTAACAAAAAGAAACGGTATTACTGTTTTGTAACACCGTTTCTTAAATGAGTGGTAAAACCTTTCCACTGAAAAAACCCATATTTCTGTTGAAAAAAAGCATTTATCTGTTTAGTAAATGTATAATCCTACTGGGAAAACGCATATTTCTGTTGAAAAAGTGAATTAATCTGTTGAAAAAATGCATAATTCCACCGAAAAAACGCATATTTCTGTTGAGAAAATGCGTTTATCTGTTGAGGAAATGCATAATTCCATTGGGAAAACGTGTATTCTCGTTGAAAAAAACCATATTTCCGTTGAAAAAATGCGTTTATCTGTTGAGGAAATGCATAATTCCACTGGAAAAACGTGTATTCCCGTTGAAAAAAGGCTTTTATCTGTTGAGGAAATGCATTGACTTGTTGAGAAAATGCAATAATCTATTGCAAGGCTTAAAACCTTTCTAAAGTCATATTACCTCATTTTTTGGGATTTTTTTTACCCAATGAAAAAAGTAGATATAAGTAAATACCATGTAAATACAAATTAAATATCAAACAATAGCAATAATAATTTGCTTATTGATCAGGCATGGAATTTATATAACCTATAAAAAATTATTGGTAAATAGTGCATTAATAAGAACCGATATGCCCTACACCAATAACTTTCTAATATAAGTCAAATCCAACGATAATTATATTTTGTCCATGTCTGGCTTTTTAAGTTAGCATAGTAATGTAATGGGTAAAAAAACAGATAATGAAAAAAGAAGACATCCACCTTTGGGATATCAAGCGGATATTATTAGGTGAAGCCCCTGCAAGCTTTTTGCTGGAAACTTTAATAAGGTCCATTATATCGTTTGCCATCTTGTTATTGATTGTACGGATGCTTGGCAAACGCATGAGCGGCAAACTGACTTCAACCGAAATGTCGGTCCAGTTAATGTTCGGTGCCATTGTTTCGTCGGCCATGCAAATACCTGACAGAGGAATTCTGGAAGGTGGTTTTGCATTGCTGCTGGTTTTATTGTTCCAACGGCTATTTACTTGGTGGACTTATCGTAACGAAAAAGTGGAAGATATAATATTGGGGACAAGCAGTTTACTAATAAAAGACGGTGTATTGCAATTAAATGCCCTAGAAACGGAAACCATTTCAAGGAACCAGTTATTTGCCAAGCTCCGCAATGAAAGCTTCAAGCAATTGGGCGAAATCAAAAGAATGTACATGGAAACGAACGGCAAATTCTCCATTTATAAAAACAAAGAAAAGCGACCCGGACTTTCCGTATTACCGGAAGACGACGCCGAAGCATCGTCACAATTAAAGCAGCACCAAGACATATTGGTTTGTAAAGAATGCGGTTTTATCGTTCAGGAAAATAATAAACCCAAATTATGCCCCGTATGTGAAAATGAAAGATGGCGCCCCTCTTCTGAATAGTTGATATAATAATTAAAATGACAAGAAAAAGCCATTGAAACGGTAACTAAATGAAAAAAGAAGACATACATATTGACGACCTCTACCGCATTTTGCACGGCAACATTCCGCTTGATTTTTATTTTGAGATTTTTATACGGTCGATTGTGGTTTACCTTCTTATTGCTTTCGGCATGAGATATATGCGCAAGCGCATCACAAGCGAACTTAACCGAACGGAGCTGGCCGGCATGGCAACGTTAGCCGCCGCAACCGGTTTAATTATTTTGGCACCCGATAGAGGAATATTACCTGCCATCATCGTTTTTTTGGTATTGATCTTATTCAAAAGAATTGTAGACAGAAAAAATTACCGCAACGAAAAATTTGAATACTTAACCGAAGGGCATATTTCGGTATTGGTGAAGGACGGTGTATTACAATTGGATGAAATGGAAAAAACACGCATTACGCAGGAACAGTTGTTTGCGCAATTGCGCTCGGGTGAAATTATCCATCTCGGCACTGTTAAACGACTTTACCTCGAAGTAAGCGGAGGTTTCAGCATTTTAGAAAGTACAGAACCTAGGCCCGGCCTAGCCGTAATACCAGATTGGGATAAAGATTTTTTGGCTGAACAAAAGAAATCACCCGACAAGGTTTGTTGTCGTAATTGCGGTTCAATTTATCCAAAAGGCAAAACAATATGTAATACCTGCGGAAACGAAACTTTTAATGAAGCCTTGATAGATAAATGATTGAGTAACACTATGTCATGTTACAACCATGAGTTTCAATTTCTACAATGAATTAAGCAATGAATGCTTTCTAGACTGTTCATTTTTCTAACTTTTTAATCCTACAAATACTTTTTTACAAGGAATATTTTATACCCATTTGCATGAACGAAACTTTATTTCAATTCTACCACTGGTATATTTCACCAGAAAATAATTTATGGCAACAAGCAGCCGCCGAAGCGGCGCACCTAGCTTCATTGGGCATTACCCAAGTTTGGTTACCGCCGGCATACAAATCGGCCAAGGGCCAATATGAACCTGGATATGCGGTTTACGATTTGTACGACCTCGGTGAATTTGACCAAAAGGGAAGCGTACGGACAAAATATGGCACAAAAGAAGAATATCTAAAAGCAATTGAAGCATTTCACGATGCAAAAATCAAAGTGCTAGCAGATATAGTTTTAAACCACAAAATGGGCGCCGATGAAAAGGAGCAAGTGACCGCACAAACGGTAAAGGCTGATAACCGAAAAGAATTTTTGGGTGAACCACATAATACCGAGGCTTACACCAGGTTTACCTTTCCAGGCAGGCAGGGCAAATATTCCGATTTTATTTGGGATCAGCACTGTTTTACCGGGTTCAGGCAAAAAGGCGAGATCAAAATGATTTTGAACGACGTGACAAACGGAACTTGGGATGACGTTGTTGGCGATGAAAACGGCAATTATGATTATTTAATGGGCTACGACATAGCATTCCGCAATGAAAGTGTACGGGAAGAACTTAAAAAATGGGGTTGCTGGTATGCTGACACAACCAAAATTGATGGCTTTAGGTTGGATGGCCTAAAACATATCACACCAAATTTTTATCCCGAATGGATCGATACCCTAAAAAGTTGTTTCAAAAAAGATTTTCCGGTAGTGGGCGAATATTGGAAAAGTGATTTAGACGTTTTATTGAAATACATTGAAGCCACGGAAGAAAAAATTGCGCTGTTTGATGTGCCTTTACATTTTAATCTGCATGAAGCATCGCAAAAGGGAAAGGATTATGATATCCGAAAAATATTCGACAACACATTGATACAATCAAAGCCCCATTTGTCGGTCACTTTTGTTGATAACCATGATACACAACCGTTGCAGGCGCTTGAATCAACTGTTGAATATTGGTTTAAACCGATTGCCTATGCACTGATTTTATTACGTAAAGATGGCCTGCCTTGCGTGTTTTATCCATCCCTTTATGGCGGTCATTACAGCGAAGAAAAAGACGGTGAAAACATAGAGATTGATATGCCAAAATTGGATGTGGTGCAAACAATGCTTAAAATTAGAAAAGATTTTGCCTACGGCGATCAGTACGAATATTTTGATGACCAAAACGTGGTTGGATGGACAAGAACCGGTATCCAAGAAAAAGAGTACAGCGGTATGGCCGTGCTGATTAGCAATGGCGATATTGGTGAAAAAACAATGAGCTTAGGCGAAAATAATAAGGGGCGAAAAATGATTGATGTATTAGGGAACCAACAAGAAACCATCACTTTAAATGATAAAGGCGAAGGGTTGTTTAAAGTAGGCGGCGGAACGGTTTCTATTTGGGTAGACGAGCTGGTGAAAGATAAACTAAAGGGATAAAAAATTCCTATGAAACATAGTGTGGTTATAGCTTACCCGCAATTCCAACATCCAATTTATTGTTAGTACGAAACTGAAATAAGTAATGAATAATATTTTTTTCAAATTAAGTTGTATCGTTTCCTACATTATAATTTTTGCAGCTTGCAAGTCATCGCCACAAAAGCCAACAGATGACCAAACCTTCTGGGATTCAGTAAAACAGGAAAGATTATTAACGCAAGAAGATACTACCGACATTCAAAAAAAAGTATGGTACAAAAACAGTTTTATTTACACTTTGGATGTAAAAGTTTTTAAAGATTCGGATGGCGATGGCATAGGCGACATAAACGGTTTAACAAGCAAATTAGATTACATAAAATCGTTGGGAACGGATATAATATGGCTCGCTCCTTTTGAACCTTCGCCGTTAAAAGATGATGGTTATGACATGACGGATAATTATAGCATTGATCCAAAGCTGGGCACTATGCAAGATTTTTTAAACTTAGTGCAGGAAGTGAAAAAACGCAATATGCACTTGATTATCGACCTTGTTTTTAACCATACCTCCAATGAACACCCTTGGTTTTTAAAAGCAGCCCAAGGCATTGAACCTTGGCATAGCTGGTACGTTTGGAGTAAAGAAAAGCCCAAAAACGAAAAAGAAGGATTGGTGTTCGAAGGTGTACAAAAAGACATTTGGACGTACTTGCCGCAGGCCAAAGCATATTATTATCATCGCTTTTATGATTTTATGCCCGACCTAAACACCCAAAATCCACAAGTAGAAAACGAGCTAAAAAACATTATGAATTTTTGGTTGAAAACAGGCATCGACGGATTTAGGGTTGATGCCGTAACTTACATTACCGAAAAAGCTGATCCAACCACAAAAAATGCTGAGTTTGAACATGACTACGACTTATTAAAGAGAATGCGAAAAACCGTAACGGCGGTCAGTCCCAACAATATTTTGTTGGGCGAAGCAAGTGTTTCAGCCAAAGCACATGATGATTTTTTTGGCAAACATGGTGAATCGCTAAATATGATTTTTGGTTTTTATGTTGACCAATGGCTGTTTTATGCTTTGGCAATTGAAGATGCGGCACCGCTGCAAAAAATGTTGGAAGATGATAAAAGTATCCCATTCCAAAACGCCTGGGTTTACTTTTTACGAAACCAAGACGAAATGGGCATGGGCAAATTGGATAAGGCCGAAAAGCAAAAAGTATTCAACGAATTTTCGCCCGCCAAAAGTATGCAGTTGTATAACCGCGGCATCCGTCGCAGGTTGGCACCTATGTTTCACAACGAATTACAGCGCATGAAAATGGCTTATAGTTTAATGTTTTCATTCCAAGGTATCCCCATGATAAGATATGGCGATGAAATTGGAATGGGCGACGACATGAATCTGCCTGAAAGGTTTAGCGTAAGAACGCCCATGCAATGGAACGATAGTGTAAACGCAGGTTTTTCAGCCGCGGCAAAAACATTTAGAAAGGTTATTGATACCGGGGCTTTTAGTTATCATTTAGTAAATGTAAATAAGGAGGAAGCGGATACCGCTTCTTTATTAAACTGGATAAAAAAACTGGTAGCTATCAGAAAAAAATATCCCGCGGTTGCTTATGGCGATTGGAAGATTATTTACAGCGGTTCACCACAGGTCTTAGCCATCCGTTACGATTGGAATGGCCATTCTATTTTAACCCTACATAATTTAAGCAAGGATAAACAGGAACTTAAATTAAAAGTACAGATACCAAGTAAAAACTTAATTGATATTAGTGGGAAAAGCCAATCGCTGCCAATAGATGGCGATACTTATAAATTGACCTTTCCAAGTTATGGATATGGCTGGTACGAAATTGGGCAATAATAATATACCATACGCTAAGTCGATTTTACGGGCATAATTGTTGAACGTCCGGTTAAATAATGCATTTTTATGATTAAAAAATATTTTAGTAAGGAAACCTTTAAAAATGGGTTCAAAGTTTTAAAAACCGCTGCCGGTGCATTTTCTGATGACCGGGCGTTAAAACTAAGTGCATCGCTGGCATATTATACCATTTTTTCGTTAGCCCCATTATTATTGCTTATGATTTCGCTTGCGGGATTATTCCTAGGGAAGGACGCCATACAAGGCAAAGTGTTCGGAGAGATCAATGGCATGGTGGGTAATGACGCAGCTTTACAGATACAGGATATGATCAAACACTTAGAGATGTCAGGCAAATCCACTCTTTCGGTCATTATCGGCATCGTTACCCTTCTTGTAGGTGCCACCACGGTGTTCGGTGAAATTCAGGAATCCATCAATATCATCTGGCAAGTGAAACCGAAACCGAAAAAAGGTTGGGTAAAAATGGTTAAAGACCGATTGTTATCCGGTTCGCTCATCGTTACGCTGGGTTTCTTGTTGCTGGTTTCACTTGTTGTAAATGGTGCACTGCTGGCACTAAGCGATAAACTAAAAACGTTTTTACCTGATATCACCGTTATCTTTTTCAATGTTGTTAATGTAGGCATTAGTTTCGTTGTTATATCTGTGCTTTTTGGTGTAATATTTAAAGTATTGCCCGACGCAAAGATTGCGTGGAAGGATGTGCGTTCAGGTGCAATCTTCACCGCTATTTTGTTCATGATAGGGCGCTTGGTTATAGGCATTTATATCCAAAAATCGGGCACTAGTTCCACTTATGGGGCAGCGGGTTCGCTCATCGTAATTTTGCTTTGGGTATATTACACGGCGGCAATTCTTTATTTCGGTGCGGAGTTTACTCGGGCGTACGCAGATTTTAAAGGGGTTAAAATTGAACCTGCAGATTTTGCAGTACATGTGGAGGTAAAAGAACAGGAAAAGGAAGTAGACGTTTTGCCCAAACAGCAGGATAAAAGGACATAATAAAGTTCAGCCTATCGCTATTATTTTAAATCTTCTTAAAACCAACATATTGATGCTTAAAATTCGGTAAGACGTCTAGTGAACGTCTAATTCGTTTTTATTTAATTCACTTTGCGCTCTTATCTTCTGCGAAAGTGTTATCAATAAAACATAAAAAGCCTGTAAATCATTGATTTTCAGGCTTTTTTATTTTACAATATTATCATTAAATTCTATTAAAAAAATAGTGCAAAAAAGTTCAAAAAGCTTACACCAAATTTTTAGTACATTTAGTCTAAAATTTTTATTAAAAAATAACGAAATTAAATGCCTTCTGAATAATAATACATAGTAATACGCGTTAAGGTACTATATTCACGTAGTAATATTTCTAATATCTAATATAAAGCTATTTAGTTTTTACAAGCATACATAACACAAACAATTCAATTTTTAACCTGAAGCCCAAAAACTGCGAGTTTTAATTTAACATGAGAAAAATCTTTCAGCTAACGATTGCATTGCCCTTGCTGGCAATACTATGCCCAAGCATCATTAAAGCTCAAAACAATATCGAGATCGATCTTAAAAACGTATTGCTGGCCAAAGATGGTCGTTCAGCTACTTTCGAAGTGTGGGCAAATGCATCGCCAAGCTATATAGGCAGTGTTTCTGGCTGGACTACTTTACTTTACCGTGCTGATGCATCCGTTGGCACGTATTGCATTACAACGGTTAATATATTACCCACCGCTGCTGTTGATGCCACATCAACAGCTGATATTTCTAACCCCGGTGCCCCGCCCGTTGGTAGCTCTAAATTTGAACTTAAATTTACCCGAAGCAACGCTGAGCCCGACTTGGTAATTGGACAATCGGTTAAGTGGGCTTTTGTTACCCTTCATTTTGGTATATCGGTAAAATCAGGAGCAGCTAATATTACACCCCGTTCAACGCCTCCATACACTACCGATGAATCTTCTATCTATACAAACGGCAATGGCATCGAATATCCTATTGCCTCACCCAACAATAGCATTTTGCCTATCACCATTATTTCTTTTACCGGCGTTAAAACCAATTCTGGCAATTTATTAAATTGGACCGCCCAAGACGCTTCCAACTTTAGCCATTTCGAATTACAGCGCCATTCCGATGGGGAAAGTTTTATTACCATTGCCAAAATTGATTTAAACAATATCGGCAACTATAGTTATACAGATGCCGGAGTACTTGGCACCAATTATTACCGGCTTGTTGCTATAGATTTGGACAATAGTGCCCAATACAGTAGCATTATTGCGTTAGTAAGCAATGCCAATGCCTTTACTATTGCCAACATTTATCCAATACCTGCTATTAATGTACTTAATGTTGCGCTCTATGCTCCAATTACCACCAATGTAACCTATACCATCTTCAATATAAATGGCAAAATAATAAGCAAAGAGGTCCACACTGCATCAACAGCCACTACCCAAAGCTTTGATGTAGCCGGTTTTGCACACGGCACTTATTTGCTTACCATATCCACCGACGCAGTTTGCAGTGCTACTAAGTTTATTAAATTATAAGTTGTCAAAATCATTAGCTAGCAACTTCTAAATATTTATCTATTTGGTAGAAAAAAGCATTGTTTAAAATCAATTGGATCAAAAACAAATACGTAGCGCAATCGTTTCCGAAGAATAATTGCATAAAAGTAAAAGGCTATTGTACATTTAACATCGTCATTATCCTTGTTTTATTATTCTTTTGATTGCCACATGAAAAAGCTTTTATCACTTGCCATTTTGTTGGTAGCCAATTATTTTGTTTTTGGGCAAAAAGAAAACCTGCCAAAAACATCGGCTGGTTTTCCTATTAATTACAATGAAGATTCGGTGGGCACATACACGCTGCCCGATTTGTTTGCACTTGCCAATGGGAAAAAAGTAACCGATGCTACAACTTGGACGCAGCAAAGAAGACCAGAATTATTGCGCCTGTTTGAAACAATCGAATACGGGAAAATGCCTGCCCCGCCTGCCAATATTCAATACAATATATTCGATAAAGGCACACCTGTGTTCAATGGCAAAGCCATCCGCAAACAAGTGACGGTTTATCTGGCCGCAGATACATCGCACAAAATGGATATACTTATTTATTTACCGGTGAATGCCACAAAGCCGGTTCCATTATTATTAAATATTTCTTTTGTTGCAAACTGCCAAGCTGTGGATGATGCCGGTGTAAAAATTGGTTACACTTGGACGAAGGAAGGCAACAAAATCAAAGCCAATCAAGCTACCAAGTTCCCTAAAATGGATGTTTTGCAGTTTATTGATGCCGGCATTGGCTTCGCCACTATTTATTATGGGGATATTGAACCCGATTTTAAAAACGGTGTAAAATTTGGCATCCGTAGCCAATATTTAAAACCTGGCCAAACCGTACCAGCTGAGGATGAATGGGGCGCTATATCTGCTTGGGCTTGGGGCTTAAGCCGTGCCATGGATTATTTTGAAAAAGATAAACAAGTTGATGCCAAACGGATTGCCTTGCAAGGTGCATCCCGCTTGGGCAAAACGGTTTTATGGACGGGCGTTCACGATACCAGGTTTAAATTGGTGATTGCCAGTATTTCTGGCGAGGGCGGTGCAGCGCTTAGCAGGCGTGATTATGGCGAAAACATCAAACACATCACCGATACTTCTCGTTATTATTATCAGTTTGCACCAAATTATCATTCGTATGCCAACAAAGTAAACAGCTTGCCTTTTGATGCACATGCATTGGTGGCATTGATGGCACCAAGGCCGTTGTTGCTGCAAACAGGAGATACCGATTACTGGTCGGATCCCAAAGGCGAATTTTTATCGGCTGTTGCCGCAACGCCAGTCTATCATCTTTTTGGTGAAAAAGGCATTGAAACCACCACAATGCCTGCGGCAGAAGACGATGCATTATCTATGAACCCGCTTGGCTACTACATGCACAAAGGCGGCCATGCAGTGCTTCCAACGGATTGGACTTTATTTGTAAAGTACCTGAAAAAGTATTTGTAAATTAAACGCAATGCACAACTAATATACTTCAATCTTTGCGTCCCTTTGCTTCTTTGCGGTAGAAATTAAACCGCAAAGAAGCAAAGGGACGCAAAGAAAAATTGGAACAACTTTATAAAATATCAGCCAAAAATGAACAACCAATCATCGCGTCGCCATTTCTTAAAAGCAACCGGCACAACCTTGCTTTTTGCTCCTGCCGCCACATCTCTTGTAGGATGCGGACCAACAAAAACCGCTGTTGACAACAATAACCTTCCAACCAATCCGCCGGGAAAAACATCCAATCTTGTTTTAAATATAAAAGATATGGGCGCCGTTGGCGATGGGCAGGCAAAAGATACATCAGCCATCCAACAAACCATCGACCGTTGTGCCGTGCTGGGCGGCGGCGAAGTGTTTTTCCCCGCAGGCAATTATTTAACAGGTGCTTTGGCTTTGCGTTCCGATGTAATCCTTCGCCTCGATAAAGATGCGGTGATCCTCGGTTCTGCCGATTTTGCTGACTATCCGGTAAGCCAAGTTCGCTGGGAAGGCAAATGGATACAAGGCCATGTTGGGTTGATTTATGCTTTCAACGCTAACAATATCGGCATTGTTGGCCCCGGCAAAATAATGGGAAACCATGCTTTGGGCGGGCGGCCAACCGATAAAAGCCCATTGCGACATCCAGCGCTAATTGAACCCATCGGTTGCAACAATCTTCGCTTTGAAGACTTTTCGACCGATTATTTATCCATGTGGTCGATGCACCCAACTTACTGCCAACACATTGTTTGTAAAAATTTAACCATTAGAAGTACGGGCGGAAACGGCGATGGTATTGACATTGATTCTTGCAAACATGTGGTGATAGACCATTGCGATATTGCTACCGGCGATGATTGCATTTCGCTAAAAAGTGGTCGCGGCATGGAAGGTTATTCTATTTTGTACACCACAGAAGATGTGCATATTAGCAATTGCACTTTTGCTGATTCCATTTTTGCTTGCATCGGAATCGGCAGCGAGACTTCGGGCGGCATCCGTAATGTACGCATCGAAAAATGTACGTTTACGGAAGCCAAAACTTATGCTATTTACATTAAAAGCCGACCCGGTCGGGGCGCTTTTATTGAAGATATTACGGTAGATGATATTGATGTTTCCGGCACAACCGGCGGATTTTTACGGTTCAATATTTTAGGTAGCGGCATTCAAGACCCCGAACCAGTGCCGGGCTTGGATGGCATCCCAACCATTAAAAATTTCCGATTTTCCAATATTAAAGTTAAAGATGTGCCGATTTTGGTCGACGGCACGGGCATCCATCCCGACAAGCCGCTAGATGGTTTTTGGCTAACGAATATTTCCGGCACTTGTGCAAAAGGCATCTCGCTGGCCAACATTAAAAATGCAAAACTTTCTAATATTCAAGTAACGGGATATGCAGGGCCGCTTTTGCAAACCTACAATGTAAGTGGCAGTGGCTTGGATGGAGCGGTGGCCATTGCCGCGCCAAAAACACAAGAAGCGGTTGTTGCGCCTGCCTTGCTGTATAAATTACATTAATCCAATTCTACCGCAATCATCCTTATTATTGCTATTACCTACCTTTAACTGCAATAATGACAGTTAAATGTTTCGGGAAAGCACGTAAATGTTTGTCGGACGCTGTTGAAGGCTCGTCGGACGCCGCTTCGTGTTCGTCGGAAGCAAATTCATGTTCGTCGGACGCCTCTTCGTATTCGTCGGAAGCCTTTTAAGGTGGGTCGGAAGCATTTTCAATTGCGGGAATGTCAGTTTTATGTTCGTCGGAAGCATTTTCATGTTCGGGGAACGCTGCTGATTGTTAGGGAAACACCTTTTCATGTGCATCGGACGTGTTTTAATATGCGTTGGACGCATTTTCATGTGCGGGAATATCAGTTTCATGTACGTCGGGCGCATTTTCAGGCTTGGGAAACACCTTTTCGTATGCGTCGGAGATGGTTTCATGTGCGTCGGGCGCAAATTCATTTACCTCGGAAACATTTTCGCGTTCGCCGGACGTAAATAATTCCATTTCTATAATGTTTTCATCATGAAAAAAAATAAATTAAGAAATACTTAGGGCTAGATAAAGATGACTAGTTAGAAGAGGTCATTCATTTTAAAGGTTTTTACTAATTAAATCTTCCTTCATTGCAAAAACATATTCTGAAGGAAGTCGACAGTTTTCTTTTAATAATTTTGTTTCATTATCCGAGTTTAATGTAATCACGGAACCATGACTTGGAAATATTGAAGAATTAAATCCAAGATCATTCAACATCTGTTGGAAATCTGTCCATTTAACAGTTTTTTTGTAGATCACAAAACTATTAGTCAACGAAGAAAACCGGCCAAACATTGATTTTGGCTTTGGCTTTGTAAAAAAATATACTTTTTGTGAAAAGCCTAGTTTTAATATTTCTGTAAGTTCAAACTGAATACTATTAGATATACACGGTAGTATTACAATACATCTAGAAGTATTTAATAAATATTGAAGCTTTTCTTGCCAATCCTCAAGAGTATAAAGCAGCCTTACCGATTCATGTGCATAAAATTCTTCAGGATTACCCAAACCCACTAATTCTCCAATTTCCTTCTTTAGTTGGTATGAAAAATATGTTTCAAAGTTTACGTTTACAAAATTAAAATTATTATCTGCTTCTATTTCTTTTATGGTTTTACCCATCTCCAACAAATATTTTCCAAAATAAAAACCGTCATTTTCATTTTTAAATCCCCTGAGGTATAATACAAAGGAAATATTTTCCAGTTGACCCAAATTATTTATCTGTTGTTTATATGCATTAGGCAACCTTAATAACATTAATGCAATGATAAGAAATGTACTAAATAGCTTGCTATAGGTACTTCCAAGAGCAGAATTTGGATTTGTTACTATGTTTAAAATTATTAAAATAAAGAAAACGATAGCTAAAACAAATGAGGATAAAATTAAAATAATTATCAATCTTTTATTTAACTTTCTTGGTCCGCTAGCAAGTTTTAACTTAGATTCTTTAGGAAAAAATTTAATAATACTCGAAATAATAGGAATTAAAACATAAAACAACAAACATGTAATAACATAAGCAATTATATATTTAATCCAAGTGTCTATATTAAATATTGAAAGTAAAAAAAAGCTAACTAAGAAAAAGATCATCGTAAAAAAAATAGATAAATAGGCCCTTATTTTAACGGAACCTCCTTTAGATTTTAATTTGTACAATCCTCGTATAAAGAGGAATAAACAAAACGTAAGAAATGAACCCAAAAAGACTATAATTACAATCAAGTAGATTATCATTTTTAAATCCATAGAGTGGCAGTTTTTACTAAAATTTTATTTTACTTTTTTGTGTTTTGCTATTTATTAAAATTACGTTATTAATTAATATTTACTATACTAATAAATCAGTCTTTGCTTAAATTATCCGATTAAACTGGCCAACTTTCTGTTTTAAAATCATTATATAAAATGCATTGTATTTTCCATTATTTCTTTATAAATTTAGCTTGGAATTTTTTTATCTAACTTATTCTGAAACTATTAAAAAAACACCAGCCAACAAAATCCTTTCATGAAAATATTTATTTCTTACAATTCCAAAAACAGACATTTTGCAGAAGTACTGGCACGCAACCTGACAAAAAATGGGTTTGAGGTATTTTACGATGTAGATAGCATTCAGGCAGGTGATGTATGGACCAAGAAAATACAAGATGGGATGCGACAGAGCGATGCCTCGCTTATTTGCATTGGCGAAGAAGGAATCGGTGAATGGCAAAATAAAGAAGTGTTAGATCGAGTAAAAGAACGTACACAAAACAATGCTTATCGATTGATACCCCTGGTGTTGCCTGCCAACAATGGGTTTGTCAATTATCCACTGCCTTGGTTTTTAGCTGACTACCAATGGGTGGAATTTAAAGATGCTTCGGATAATTATGCTTTTTCAAAATTGTTGGAAGGGTTAAGGGTACAACAAGAAGGTGGAGCTATCCAGATCGGGCAAAATCCATACAAAGGATTGAAAAGTTTTGAGGTGGATGACGCCGCTTGTTTTTTTGGCAGGACTTATTCCTTAAACCTTGTTTTCCATAATAAGCTGCGGTTTCAGGTTTCTATTCTCGACCATAATTTTTTAGCCATTGTTGCCGACTCAGGTGTTGGAAAATCTTCTTTTGTAAAAGCAGGCATTTTAGCTGCTTTGCGAAATGGAAAATTTGCTGGCAGTAATAATTGGAAGCAAATAATTTTTAAGCCAGGGCACAGCCCTAAAACGGCATTGTCATCCAATTTAAAAATAAAAAAACTGATTGTTGATACTCGGACATTCGAAGAAAATTTCATCAACCACACCGATGAATTGCTGAGGACAATAAGGGATCAAGAACAAACTTGGGTTATCTATATCGACCAATTTGAAGAAATCATCACCCAATGCAAGGACGAAACTGAAAGAACTGCTTTTCTCAATAATATTGCCCGTGCCGTCGAAACAGAAAAAGCCATTGTGTTATTATCGGTAAGAAGCGATTTTTATACCGCCTTTGCTCCTTATCCATTATTCAAAAGCATTTTAGAAAAAAACAATTACACCCTTTCGGGCATTGACCTTGGCAATAAGGAGGGATATATTTTAAAGGAAATTATTGTGCAGCCTGCAAAAAATGCCGGAGTAAAAATAGACGATAGTTTGGTAGACAGCCTGATAAATGATTTGAAACAGGTAAAAGGCAAGCTGCCTATTCTACAGTTAGCGCTCGACCTGCTTTGGCAAAACAAAAAGCAAGCAAATAAAATAACGTTGGAAGATTATGCCGCTATTGCCAAAAACAAAAATATTGCCGGCATTATAGAAGCACACGCTGATACGGTATTCAACAATATTACCGGTAATGACACACAGAAAGCGGAACTCTTCAAAAAAATATTTGTACCGCATTTGGTAGAAATAAGTAATAATGGCGAAGACGTAAGAAAAACAGCTTTCAAAAGTGATTTGTTAGCAATTATCGGTTTTACAAAAGAGGAAATTGAAAAAATGTTACAAGACCTGAGCAGTGAAGATGCCAGGCTTTTAACGATGCAAGAAACTGATAAGCAAACAAAAGTAGAAGTGGTACACGAAGTAATTATTAGGGAATGGCCGATGCTAAAAGGTTGGATTGATGAAAGAAGGGAAGCGTTAGTTTACAGAGATAGAATAATGGATGAGGCCAAAGATTATAAAAATGGCCAAGGTTATTTATACAAGGGCAAGATGTTACAACGTGCGGTTGAATGGCAAAAGGGAAATCCTGATCTTACGAATAGAGAGGTGGATGGATTTATTAGAAAGTCGAAAAAAAATACGAATAGGCGGTTAGTAATTGCTATTGGTTCATTTGCTTTTCTAATAATAGCAGCAATATTTTTTTCTGAGCAATATAAACGTGCTCAATTTATACGAGAGATGAGAAATATACCGTCTTTTGAAGAACAATATGAAGCCCAGGGAGGCAATATAGATTCCATTAAAGCCCTAAAAGTTGATGCTTCAAATTACTTAGCAGTTAAGAACAGGTTATTTTATTTTAAAAATCTAGATAGCTTAATAATTGATCGTTTGCCGGTCGTTGATTTAAGTCTTCTTAGTGGAGTAACGTCTATTAAATCGCTGACAATTTCTAACGATAGTATTACCAGTTTGTTTGGAATTGAAAATCTCAATTCTTTGATATCATTGTATATTGATGGAAACGATAATCTTATTAGTTTACATGGCATAGAAAAACTTAATTTACTACAATCGCTAAAAATATCTTCCAATAAAGAGCTAGTTAGTCTGAAAGGAATCAAAAAGCTTAGTTCGCTCATAAAACTAGAACTCTACGAAAATAAAAAATTGATCAATTTTCAAGGTATAGAACAGCTTAAATCGCTTAGATTTCTATGGATCTTTTATAATAATAACTTGATCAATTTACAGGGGATTGGACAGCTTGATTCACTTACAGAACTGCTAATCAGCAATGATAATAGTTTGGTGTCTTTACAAGGAATAAACCAATTTAATTCACTTACAACACTAATAGTCGAGCACAACGATAATTTAACCGACATGCAAGGAATAGAGCAACTTGGCTCCCTCACTTCACTTGAGGTGTCAGAAAATCGCAAATTGAGGAGTTTAAAAATGGATAAACTTAGCTCGCTCACATCGTTGAAAGTCTCAAACAATGACAGTTTGACAAGTTTAAATGGAATAGAGAAACTCAACTTACTAAAGTCTTTAACTATATATGGTAAAATCCAAAACTACTTAAAAGAATTCAAAAAGTTTGGGTTTCTCACATCACTAGTAACGGACGTTGATGACAGCTTGATTAGTCTGCACAAGATCGAGAAGCTTAATTCACTTAAGTCCCTAGTACTTTATATTAATACTAGTTTAAATAATTTGAAAGGAATAGAACAGCTTAGCTTACTTACATCATTAGAAGTATCCAGCGACAGTAATTGTATCGATTTACAGGGTTTAGAACAACTTACCTATCTTAAATCGTTAGAACTACACTGCAGTAACAAATTGGCGAGTTTACATGAAATCGGGAAGCTTAGATCATTGACATCTTTGATGTTAGAACACAATAATGTAATGACAAGCTTGCAAGTGATCGGACAATCTAGCTCACTTAACACATTAGTACTTGCTTTAGATAGTGATCTTATAAGTTTGCAAGGGATCGAACAATTTAGCTTGCTTAAATCGCTAACTCTTTATTTTAATAATAAGCTGTCTAATTTGTACGGAATCGAACAACTTTCTTCACTTACATCATTGGAGATTTCTAATAATTATAGCCTTACTAGTATTCAAGGAATAGAGAATCTAAGTTCACTAAAATCGTTAGAGATTTCATATACTAGAAAGTTAGGAAGTTTGCAAGGAATTGAAAAGTTGGACTCGCTTAAATCGCTGGTGATCTTAGAAAATTTTAACCTTAGAAATTTTCCTGCAATTGAAAAATTACAAAACTTAGATACCTTAGAAATAGGACGGCATGAAGCTACTTTGCTAGATGTACAAAAATTATATAATTTCCGCAATATTAAAGTTTTGACAATTCCCAGGAATTTTAATGTTGATTATGATAGACTTAGCGAGAATAATCCTGGTATTAAATTAATTAGAGAAAGCGACTTTTTGTAAAACTCCAGTTTCAATAAAATCAACCCAAAAATCCCCCAAATGCTTACCTACAAAATCATCCTTGCATCCTCCAATGAGTTAGTAGCCGACCGTACCGCTTTTGTTGCTGCAATCCAGCAATATAATAATGAACTGCGTAAAAGACAAGTATTTTTAGAGCCGTATATTTGGGAATGGGATACTATTTCATTCGCCGACCGCCGCAAGCAAAATGTTTACAACGACAATATTGAAACCTGCCACCTATTTGTACTACTCTACGAAACAAAGGTGGGCATGTACACCGAGGAGGAATACGATTTTGCTTATAACCGCTTTAAACAAACAGGATTCCCGCAGGTAATTGTTTTTAGGAAGGAAACCACCAAACCGGTTGATGCAACCGTACCATTGTTTGAGGCTAAAATCGGCCTCGGTGGCGATGAACAATTCAGATCCAGTTATACCGATGCCACATCGCTAAAAGTGCAATTTTTTGATGAACTGCAAAAGCTTTTCGCCAAGGGCTTTCTAAAATATGGCGCAACCGATATTTACAACGACGGTCAAAGCGTGCCGGGCAACTTTATTGGCCGCGACGATGAACTGAAAGCCATTAAGCAGAAACTGGAAAAAGGCGGCAAGCTGATGTTGATAAACGCCGAAGGTGGTATCGGCAAAACAACATTGGCCGCTAAATACTGGCAGGAAAGCCTGACCGATTACGACCACCGTGCATGGCTGTTCTGCGAAAACGGCATCATAAGTGAATTGAAAAAGCTGGCACCGCCACTGAATATCGACCTCAGCAATATGACCGAGGAAGAACAACTGGCCAATTTAAAAGCAGGATTGCAACATGTATCGCATCGCTTTTTGCTGGTGCTTGACAATGCCAACACACCCGAAGACATCGAGACTTTTAAACAAAACTTCCGCGGTTTTCAATGGCATGTGCTTATTACCAGCCGCTGCAAAGGCGTGGCGGAACATTCTACCGAATATGAAGAATACGCCGTAACCACCTTGCCGCCGCAACAAGCAAAGGAATTGTTCATCAGCAATTATAAAGAAGACACGCCTGAATTTGATGTGCTGTTGGATAGGTTGCTGATAGCCATTAATTACCATACTTTGTTGGTGGAAATATTCAGCAAGAATTTGTTGATAGCCAGCGAACTGGGTGACAACCTAAGCATTTTGCTTGAAAAATTGGAAACAGGCGGATTATATTTAAAAGAAGATAGCCATAAAATATCCAGCTTTTGGACCGAACACAACAAGCACCTACAGCGGGCCACAACAGATGTTATCCTTGATCTATTGTATGATTTTACCCAACTTTCAGCTAATGAAGCGGAAAGATACGTGTTGGTAAATATTGCATTGCTGCCTGCCGTGCCATATACCTTGCTCTTTTTGGCAGATGTATTTAATATAGAGGACAAAAATACTTTTCTCGAGGTATTAAAAGGTTTGACCCGCAAAGGTTGGCTTTCTTTTGATAAAAAAGAATACCGGATCAGCCCGGTGGTACAGCAGTTGACGCTTGAAAAAAATAAAGCCAGCTTTGCAGGCCGACAGCAAAAATCTGATTAATAGCCTGAACGAAAAATTGGATAATGATGGAATATATTTAAAACATTTCAATGAGGCCGGCCCTTTTGTGGCATTGACTGGGACGATTGTAAAACATCTGATGGGGCAACCATTTTATGAGTTAGGTGCTATCTTTTAATGCAAGTGTATTTTATATTTCTATAGGCAACCTTACCGGTGCTTTGGAGTAATAGAAAATCTATAAAAATATAAGTGAGGCTATTGGTGACAAAGAAGGGCTATCATTTTCTTTCGAAAAACTTGGCCTTGTGTATGAAAAAATGGGCCAGCTATCAAGGCATTGGAGTGTTATGGGCAATTCAATCAACTGCAAGAAGATCTGACATCATGACATCCTTCCGATGCCTCCCTAAAAAACGGGCTGGCGCACTCTTGCCAATTCCTTGGCCATGTGAATGAAACAATGGGACAGCTCGACAAGGCACTGGGATATTATGAGCAATACAATCAACTAGGAGAAGAACTGCACCGGGGATATCCTTCCGATCTTTCCTTCAAGCACAGCCTAGCCATCTCTTGTCAGTTGCTTGGCCGTTTGCATGAAACAATGGTGCAGTTTGATAAGGCAGTGGAATATTATGTGCGGTGCAATCAATTGGAAGAAGAACTGTACTGGGAATATCCTGTCGATGTCTCCTTCAAAAACGGGCTGGCTATTTCTTGCCAAAATCTTGGTGGTGTAAAAGAAGCAATGGAAAATCTAGATGGCGCACTTCAAGATTACAAGAAATTTAATGACTTGATGAAAGCGCTCCACCAGGATTTTCTTTCTGATGTGTCTTTTAAAAATAATCTCGCCATTTCTTTCATCAAGCTCGGCGGGGTACATGAAAAGCTGGGCCAACTGGACAAGGCACTGGAATATTATGGGGAGGATAATAAATTATCGGAGGAACTGCATCGGGACTATCCTTCCGACGTGTCCTTCAAGAACGGGCTGGCTGTTTCTTTGGGGAAGCTCGGCGGGGTGCATGAAAAGCTAGGCCAACTGGACAAGGCGCTGGAATATTATGGGGAACAGATGATTTTGTTTGAAAGACTGCACCAGGACTATCCTTCTTATGTGTTTTTCAAAAACGGGTTGGCCGTTTCTTTTGAGAGGCTCGGAGGGGTGCATGAAAAGCTGGGCAAACTGGGCAAGGCGCTGGAATATTATGGGGAATTCAATAAATTGTTCGAAGAACTGCACTGGGATTATCCTTTCGATGTGCCCTTCAAGAACGGGCTGGCCGTTTCCTATAGTAATTTGGCAGATGTATACCTTCAACAAAACGAAATAATAGCAGCAACAATAAAATCCTTGGCGATGTCGCCGGAATAGCGAATTCCGCCGTCGCCGATGACCGGAACCCCTGTTCCTTCCAGCGCCTTCGCCACGCGCGCGATCGCGCTGATTTGCGGCACGCCGACGCCGGCGATGACGCGTGTCGTGCAAATCGAGCCGGGGCCGATGCCCACCTTGACCCCATCCGCGCCATGCTTGACGAGATCGAGCGCCGCCTCGGCGGTGACGATGTTGCCGCCGATCACCTGCATGTCGGGATATTTCGCCTTGATCTTGCGCGACCATTTCCAGCACGCCGCGCGAATGGCCGTGCGAGGTGTCCACGACGACCACATCGACTCCGGCTTCGCGCAGTGCCGCGACCCGGTCCAGCGTATCCGGCGAGGTGCCGACCGCGGCGCCGACGCGCAGGCTCCCGACACTGTCCTTGCAGGCATTCGGGAACTCGGTGGCCTTCTGAAAATCCTTCACCGTGATCATGCCCTTGAGTTCATGATCGCCGGCCACCACCAGCACCTTCTCGATGCGATGCTTGTGCAGCAGCGCGAGCACCTCTTCCTTCGGCGCGTTCTCGCGCACCGTGATCAAACGCTCCTTCGGCGTCATGACGGAGGAAACCGGTGCATCCAGCTTGGTCTCGAACCGCAGGTCGCGATGGGTGACGATGCCGACCACCTTGGTGCCGAGCACCACCGGTACGCCGGAGATGTTCTTCGGCGCGGGTGAGCTCGAGACCTCGCGTATGGTCATGTCCGGATTCACGCGTGATCGGGTCGCTGATCACGCCGCTTTCGAACTTCTTGACGCGATCCACTTGGCGCGCCTGGTCTCGATCGACATGTTCTTGTGAATGATGCCGATGCCGCCCTCTTGCGCGATGGTGATCGCTAGGCGGTCCTCGGTCACCGTGTCCATTGCGGCGGACACCACGGGAATATTGACCTTAATCTCCCGGGTTAGCTGGCTTGATAGGGAAACGTCGCGTGGCAGCACCTCCGAATATGCCGGCACCA
>CAWJTH010000222.1:0-56962 GCA_963845495.1 uncultured Chitinophagaceae bacterium | reverse complement strand
AGCGGAGAAGGCAACGATGAGTGTCAACGATGTGTCCGGCACCCCCCGCGACCCACCGCCGAGGGGCTGGACTGGGCCAGCACCGATCACGCGGTGGCGGTGGTCGGCCCGGACGGCGCCGAGCTCGACCGGTTCGGGATCACCCACAGCAAGACCGGGTTGGCGACGCTGTGCCGGCGCCTGGCCCGGGCCGGGGTCGCCGAGGTGGCGATCGAACGTGGTGACGGCCCGGTGGTCGAGGCCCTGCTCGACGGCGGGTTCACGGTCTTCGTGATCCACCCGACCCAGCTCGAGAACCTGCGCAGCCGCTACGGCTCGGGCGGACGCAAGGACGACCGGTGCGACGCCTACGTGCTCGGCGACGTGCCTTGCACCGACCGCCGGCGCTGCGTCCTCTCGGAGCGCGACACCCCGGCCACCGTCACGCTGCGGCGCGACCTGCGGAGCCCGCCCGCCAAGACCTGGTCGGGCATCGGGTGGCGCTGGCCAACCAACTGCGCGCCCACCTGAGGAGCCCGTTTCACCCGGCGCAGGTCGGGCTGTTCGCCGATCTGGACCCTCGGCGATCAGCCGGGCGTTCCTGCGCCCGCTTCCACCGACCAGACCCGCGCACGACTGGCTCTCGCCCAAGCGCCTGGGCGCCTGGCTGCGCAGCGTCGGCTACAGCGGGCGCACCGATCCCGCGGTGCTGCACGAACAACTACACCCGCGCGCCACGAGGCCTCACCGGCCCCGAAGGCGAAGCCCCGCAGCCGCGATCACCCCGGGCGCTGCTCGAGGCGATACGAGGCGCTCAGAACCACCCAGATCGCCGCCCTGAGCCGAACGCAATGAATCGAAGAACAGCTCGACCTGCACCCAGACGCCGCGATCTTCACCAGCCTGCCCCGCGCCGGCCCGATCCGCGCCGCCCGGCTGCTCGCCGAGATCGGCGACGCCCGCGGCCGCTTCAACACCCCGAAGCACTCACCGCCCTGGCCGGAGTCGTCCCCACCACCCGCCAGTCCGACAAGCTAATTGATTTCCCAAACTTCGCTTCCCCTCAACAATTTATTTAAATCGCCTTTGCCTTTTTTGGCGATTACTTCTTCTAGCTGCATGGCCATTACATCTTCGTAGCAGGCACGTTCGGTTTCGTAAAATACACCAAACGGACGGGGGAAATGTCCTTCAATACGTGGATCGTCGAACATGCGGGTGAGGATTTGCGCCTTATAAAAATCGCGGTCGTCGTGTATCCAAAGGTCGTCTTTGCTGTGGCCTTCATCCAAGTTTACAACCACTGGGCGAAGTCCGTCTAACTTGATTCCTTTGTTTTGAGCGGCGCCAAACACAAGTGGTTGACCTTGTTCCAAAAACAACACTTCGTTTGGTTTGCTACCTTTTTCGGTAAATATTTCAAAAGCTCCATCGTTAAAAATGTTGCAATTCTGGTAGATTTCTAGCAACGATGTGCCTTTGTGCGCATTGCTGCGAATCAACATTTGCTGCAAATGTTTCGGATCACGGTCCATGCTGCGGGCAATAAAAGTAGCATCTGCACCCAAAGCCAATGCTAATGGATTGAATGGATGGTCGATGCTACCCAACGGCGTACTTTTGGTCACCTTGTTTTCTTCTGATGTTGGTGAATATTGGCCCTTCGTCAACCCATAAATTTGGTTGTTGAACAACAAAACATTCACATCAAAATTGCGGCGCAGCAAGTGCATGGTATGGTTGCCGCCGATGCTCAATCCATCGCCATCGCCGGTTACAATCCAAACGCTCAATTCTGGGCGACTGGCTTTCAAGCCGCTGGCAATTGCCGTGGCACGCCCGTGGATGCTGTGCATGCCATACGTATTCATGTAATATGGAAAGCGACTGCTACAACCAATACCGCTAATGATGACAATATTTTCGCGAGGCACGCCAATGCCAGGCATTATTTTTTGGACCTGTGCCAATATAGAATAATCGCCGCAGCCCGGGCACCAACGAACTTCTTGGTCGGTGGCAAAATCTTTTGGCGTTAAAACCGGTGCGGTTAATGTTGCTGTACTCATATCAAATTTTCTTTGCGGAGGGCAAAATTAACTGATAATACCTAAAAAATGCAATAATCTATGTTAGAATGGTGAGGTTTAATTCAAATCCGGGCAAAACGTCTTCTCCGGAAAGGATGTTGTTGAAACCTTCCACTTTATGGATGGTTCCGTCGATGCGGTAAATGAATGATTCTCGCTTTTTAGGATCGATGAGCCAGCCTAAACGAACGCCATTCCTCCGCCACATTTCCATTTTTGCCATCGCATCTTTTTGATTGTCTGATGGCGACATGAGTTCGATGATGAAGTCGGGCGTGATGTGGGCAAATTTTTCTTTATCAGCTTTATCAACGCTATTCCATTTTTCTAGTGAAACCCATGCTACATCTGGGCTACGTACGGAATTATCAGGTAACGTAAAGCCAACCGATGTTCCAAAACCAATACCTGATTTGTTTTTTTTGATCCAAGTGGCTAATTCGAAAGCAATCTCAAAATTATCGTTGGCTGTAATATTCCCTTCTGGCGGCCTAAATAGGATTTGATGGTTTTCGTCTCGTTCTATTTTAATGTGTTTGTTTTGAACACAGAATGAAAAAAACTCTTCGTCGCTCATGTGTTCCAATTGTGGCATTGTCACATCCAACGTATAATCTGTTGTTACTATTTTAACCATGACCGATTTATTTGTTACAAATTTAGTGATTATCATGCCTTCGTTATTTCTTCAACATTTCACAGTAAATACCGAAAACAAATTAATTATCATTTAAATCACCTTAATCATAAAAATCAAAGTTTCACTGCTCACCCACTTCCTTCAACCAATCTTCAATTCCTTTTTCCACTTGCTCCGCTATTTTTTGCCTAAATTTTTGATCCATGATCCTTCTTTCGTCTTCCCGGTTACTTAAAAATGCAATTTCAACCAAGCTGCTATTGTATTCGGTGGGCTGTATCAATTGAAAATTAAAGCTTCCGATATTGCCATATTCCTTCATACCGTCAATTTCCAACACCCGCTTTAGCAAAGCTTGTGTAAGCGGACGATAAGCAACATGTTTGTAATACGTTGAAACACCTTGCGTTGCGGGATTGGCGGAACTGTTTAAGTGGAAGGAAACCAATAGATCGGGCCATTCGCTCTGTAATTTTAGGGTTCTGTCTTTGTTATCGATAGTGCTGTCCGTTTCGCGGGTCATGATGACCTTGACATTTTTGTTAATTAAAATTTTTTGCAATTCCTGCGCAAAAAGCAGCGTGAAGTTTTTTTCTAATACGGCGCTGTTTATGCCGTCATCGGTACCCAAATTGGTACCACCATGGCCAGCATCAATGGCAATGGTTAGGTTTTCAAGTTTTAGGTTTGTTGGTTGTTGCCTAATTTTTATCTGCAATTTCGCCCCTTCGTACGACACATGATAGCCCCATGGCTGCGGATGCTGTAATTCAATTGTAACCCGTATCACATCATCCTCAGGCTGTTCGTAGTACACATTTTTTACTTCTTTTGCCGTAGATAATTGATTGATCCAATTGATATTGGCCATGGCCCCATAAATTTCTATCATAATTTTACTTGGATTAATATCCATCCAAGTTTTATAAGGTAGTCGCTTATCCAAGCTTATTTGTACATAATCAAAGGCTGAATCGCCATATACTTTCCATGCCTCTGCCAAAGCAGTGTGGGTTTCAAAACCGGTTCCTAATTTGGCTAAAGCCTTTTCAATATAAGCTGTATGGTATTTTGATAATTGAACATGGTATAAATCTCTGGTACTGTCCAATATTTGCATGGAAACATTACTATCGATATAATTCATTTTGGCACCGCCCAATCTATCTGTTCCATCGCTAAACAATAAAGCTGGTAATTTGCCAGTTGGGGTTGCGGTGAAAATACCTTCACTCGGATCAAGTGCAACGGGAAGCGATTTGTAATTTACTCTTTTGCTAACTTTTGTTTTTACTGTTTTAGTAGCTTTTTTTGTTTTGGTTGTTTTTGCTGCTTTAGCAGATGTTTTACTTTTATGGCGTTGGGAAAACGCCAAAAAAACATTTACCGACAGCAAAAAAAAGATCGCTATTTTTTTCATTTAAAAATTGTAAAAGGTTATAGGGCATAAACCATAAATACGCAAAGAACGTAAAGTAGAGCCCAAGATTGTATTTATTTAAATTCGAAAAGGTGGGGACGCGGTAAGTAAATGCCATTATTTTTCAGCCTTCGGCATTTGTAAGGGTTAGGACAATGCACTAAGTTTTGATGTGTAAGCCTTTTTTGACTATGTCTAACAATAAAAACGCCTTGTTTTTCACAAGGCGTTCAAATATCCATTTAATCCTAAAATAATCCAATAAAGCGTGGTTCTTTTATTTCAATAATCCATCCGGCACTGGTTTCTCCAATAAATATTTGTAGATAAATTTTGTTTTCAGGTTATCAAAATCATCCCATCTAACGGGTAAATTGCGCCAGCCGTGGCGGCCACCGGGATATAATTTAAATTCAAAATCTTTCTTCAAATCTTCCAATTTACTAATCAATTGAATGCTATTTTGCATGTGTACGTTATCATCCATAGTGCCATGTACAATTTGTAGCTTGCCTTTGTATTTATCAACATAATTTAATACGCTGCTGGTTTTGTAGCCATCCGGATTATTATTTGGCGTACCCATAAATTTTTCGGTGTAGTGGCTGTCGTACAAACGCCAATCTACCACGCTGCCACCCGCCATGCCGTGGGTAAATACATCGCTGCCATATGTTAAAGCATAACAGGTCATATAGCCGCCGTAGCTAAAACCAGTGATACAAACTTTGGTAGGATCAGCGCCATATTTCTCAATAAAATATTTAGCCATGGTTTTATAATCCCGCATTTCCCAATAGCCCAAATTGTGGAACATGTTGTTAACGCCTTCTTTTCCAAACTGTCCGCTAGCACGATGGTCGAAAGCCACTTGAATCAATCCTTCTTGCGCATACCATTGGCGGTTAGCCGTCCAATTGAAATTATCCATTACGGTGCCGGCGTTTGGACCGCCATAAATACTAATTAGCATCGGGTATTTTTTTGTAGGATCGTAGTGAGCCGGCCAAGTTACAACTGCAGGTAAATCGTACAATCCGTCATCACTTTTTATGCGCAGCAATTCCGTTTTAGCCAAATCGTAATTGGCAAAATCAACACCTTGCGCATTGGCAATTTCTTTTACTATTTTTCCTTTCATATCCACAACAGCAGTGCGTGTAGGCGTGGAAGTATTTGAATACGTCGTAAAAAAATATTTTCCGTTTGGCGACACATCCACTTTATGGTTGTAATCGCCAAAAGTTAAGCGTTTTATTTCTTTACCGGTAAATTTGATGCTGTATAAATCAACCCTGGTAGAGTTTTCTTTTCTGGCCGTAAAATAAACAAGGCCGTTTTTTTCATCTACATAAGGAATGCCGGTTACGGTAAAATTGCCAGACGTAATTGCATTTTTTAAACTGCCATCCATATTGTGCAGATACAATTGCATCCATCCGGTTTTATCGCTTTTCAAAATAAAACCTTGTCCATTATCCAACCATGTAATGCGGCCGCCGGCGCCATCTTCTAAATCAACCCAGGTTTTTTGTTGTTCTTCATAAAATGCCGTTTTTTGCCCGTTGGTGGGGTTTACGGCGTAAATTTTAAGGTCGTTTTGGTCGCGGTTGATCCATTGCACCAGCATGGAACTTCCATCCGGTTTCCAAATGGGCCAGCCAAAATATTGATCGAAGCGTTCATCAAAATCGGCCCAAGTGGTGGCACCGCCATCCGGGCTAACAAAACCCACCCGCACATCCGGATTTTTATCGCCAGGTTGTGGATAACGGGTTTGTTCTAAAAAGCCATGTTGGCCCTCACTGTTATAAATCGGGAACATCGGCACCTGGCTTTCGTCAAAGTGCATGTACGAAAGCGTTTTGCTATTTGGGCTCCACCAAAAAGCACGGTATGTGGTTGGGCGGCCAAAAATTTCTTCAAGATATACCCAACTGGCGTAGCCATTTAATGTGGTGGCATTGCCATCGGTGGTTAATTGGGTTTCTTTTTTAGTGGCAATATTGTAAGTAAACAAATTATTGCTACGGGTAAAAGCAATGTAAGCACTGTCTGGGCTGAAAGTCGGGTTTTTTTCTTCCTCGTCTTTACTACTGGTAATTTTTGTTTCCACACCATCGACGGTTAAGTACAAATCATTTTTTTTGCTCACCACACTTTTGGAATATGTTACCCGCATGGCTATTTGCATTTCCTTGGTCATCGGTATTTCGGTGCCAGCTTTTATATTATACAAAAAAGGTTTTGGTGAACCTGTATCGCCACTTTGTTTTTTATAATACACCAAATTTTCATCGCCAGCCCAACTAATATTTTGCGGCGTTGGCTGAATAATATTGCTAACTTTATTGCTAAACAATTGTTCGTTGGTAAACTGTTTTGTCTGCGCCACGGCCAAACCGCTACAAAAGCATAGTAAAAACAATATGCGTTTCCAAATATTCATGCAAAAGGATTTTGGAATGAAGATAAGGTGGGATGATGGAAAGGCGGTTGCCGCTGATGGAAAAAAGAACACTAATCAAATCTCCACTACCATCTTCCCTTTATTCTGCTTAATTTTTTTTGGTAAACTTTCAACAATTGCTTTGCCCAGCACATCAATCAAACGTTTTTTTACAAAATCACGATGAGTCGCTAAACTCACTTCCCGCATGGGTACCGGGTTTTTAAAATGGCGGATGCTTTGGAGTTGGTCATCCGTCATGCCTTGGGTGGCCAGTTCGGGAATGATGGTGATGCCGTCGCTAATATCTACCATGCGGCGAAGGGTTTCGATACTGCCAGCCTCATAATCAAAATGGGTGTTGCCGATGGCGGCTTTTTTTAGCTCGCACAAATTCATGATCTGGCTGCGGAAACAATGCCCTTCTTCCAACAACCACAGTTTATTTGGGTCAATATCTTGCGGCAGCACAAACGTTTTTTTATAGGCATTGTTTTTTTTCGAAACATAAGCTAACAGCGATTCATAAAACAACGGCTGCTCCTTAATGCCTTGTTCTTGCAAGGGCGTTACCAAAATGCCAACGTCAACACGGCCTTCACGCAGTCGTTTAATGATGGTTTCGGTGGTCATTTCGCTTACCACCAATTTAATTTCGGGGTAACTGGCGGTAAAATTTTGGATGAACAAGGGCAACAAATAAGGCGCTAAAGTAGGGATGATCCCTACTTTTAATTCACCCATCATTATCCCTTTTTTGGTAAGTACTATTTCTTGGATAATATTTCGCTCCGCCAATATTTTTCTTGCTTGAAAAATAATATCCATGCCAGCTTCTGTTGGCACAACCGGTTGTTTACTTCGGTCGAATAATTTAAGGCCAAGTTCATCTTCCAGCTTTTGTATTTGCATACTTAGTGTTGGCTGGGTAATAAAACATTTTTCCGCCGCCGCTGCAAAATGGCGGTACGTATCAACAGCGGTTATGTATTCTAATTGAGTAAATGTCATAAAATGTACTTAGCTATTAGTATTTAGTAATTAGACAAAAAGCTAATCTTAGCGATTTTTTTTAAAGCATTTAAATTTTGATAATCTTTTTGCGCCAAGCAACATTCATAATCCCCAACAAGGTTGTCAAATTGTATTGATCGCAAAGATATTGTTTATAGATTTTGTCTATGCAATGATTAAAAATATCAATGGTAACTATCAAATTATTTGATACATCTTCGCCTTAGAAACATTGAATTGTAGTTTTAATTGCGTTATTGCAAACCGCAATTGAGTAACAAAAAACAATAGTAAGTTAATAACATATTGTGTGGATGGTGATCGAAGGCTGTTCCTTTTTGGGGCAGCTTTTTTTTGGCCTTAACTGTGATTAGTGCGGTTTTTCTGATTTATATGATGGAAGGCTATTTCTTTCTAAATTATAATCATCACTTAAATCATAAAAATCATAGTTCAGACAATTATCTTCGTTTTAATGTTCAGCAATCTACTTCAACAAATACAAAACGGAAACGCCAAAGCGTTAGCACGTTGTATTTCATTGATAGAGAATGAAATAGAAGGACATATTGAATTTTTGAAAGCCTTGCCAAATGCAACCACTTCCATTATCGGCATTACCGGCGCACCGGGAGCTGGCAAAAGTACACTGGTGGATGCCTTAATTGGCCACTGGGTGAAAGAAGGAAAACGGATTGGCGTTTTGTGTGTAGATCCGTCATCGCCATTTAATTTGGGCGCTTTGCTGGGCGACCGCATCCGCATGAACGAATGGTACAATCACCCGAATGTTTTTATCCGTTCGTTGGCAACCCGAGGTTCATTGGGTGGACTTCACCCTAAAATTATAGAAATTACGGATGTGATGAAAGCGGCACCTTTCGATTTTACAATCGTAGAAACCGTTGGCGTTGGCCAAAGTGAAATTGAAATTGCCGGTTTGGCCGATTGCACTGTTGTGGTGGTGGTTCCCGAAGGTGGCGACGAAGTGCAAACGATGAAAGCCGGCTTAATGGAAATTGCCGATTTGTTTGTAGTGAATAAAGCTGACAGGCCGGGAGCGGATGTCTTCGTAAAGAATTTGAGGCAAATGGTTCATGGCGGGAAGCGAATAGCGATTAGCAATGAGCAATTAGCGGATGATACTCATTCATCGTTTACTATTCACCACTCACCTATTATTAAAACTATTGCTTCGCAAAAAACAGGAATCGACGAATTGGCTGAAAAAATTCAACACTATCTTGCTATGCAACTTACCAACGATAAAAAATATTGGTTGCTGGCTGAAAAAGCTTTTTACTTGATACAAAAAAAGCGGATGGCAGATATTGACAAACGAAAACTTAAAGTTGAGATTGAAGCTGAAATGCAGGCTGGTACAGCGTTTAATCTGTATGGGTTTGTGGAGAAAAAGCAGTAACCCTGACAGGGCTTGTATTTTTGCCCTGTCAGAGTTTGCAAGAAATTGAAAATAGTTTTGGCAGATTGGTTATTTTGTAAAAACCTTGTTATGGCTTTTGGGCATACTAAATTAAAAATAGCAGACCTATTTTTACTCGCTCTATCCTCATAAATAATTTTCGGTCTTCCTGCTAACCCTGACAGGGCAAAAATACAAGCCCTGTCAGGGTTTTATTTCGGTTTTCAATTATGATATGTGTCTGACGCCCAAAAATACAAGGCGTCAGACACGCTTGTTATTCTCCAAACACCTTTTTTCCGCCAACCCAAGTGCCCAATACCTTCGTTCCCAAAATTTCTCCATTGGGAACTGCCATCAAATCCTTATCCAGCATAATAAAGTCGGCCAGTTTTCCTTTTTCCAAACTACCTTTTTTGCCTTCTTCAAAAGCTGCTTTGGCCGCCCAAATCGTCATGCCGCGGATGGCGTCTTTCCTGTCCAACACATTTTCTATTTGAAAACCATTGGGCGGAAATGCCTTACTATCTTGCCTTGCCACGGCAGCCAAAAAAGTTTTAAACGGACTAATATCTTCTACCGGAAAATCGGTTCCCAATGGCATCCAGCCATTTTGTTGTAACAATTGGTGGTAAGCATATGCTCCTTTTATTCGTTCTGGGCCTAATCTTTCACCTGCCCAATACATATCGCTGGTGGCATGTGTTGGTTGAACACTTGGAATAATACTGTTGCTGCCAAACAAGTTAAAGTCTTGCTGATTAATGACTTGTGCATGTTCAATACGCCAGCGGCGATCATTTTTTCCGTTTAAGCTTTTGGCGTATGTTTTTAAAATAAAACGGTTGGCACTGTCGCCAATGGCGTGCGTACAAGCCTGAAAACCGTGCGCAAAAATGATGGGCAAAATACTGTCGTAATGGCTTTGTGGACTTAACAGAAATCCAAAATGACCGGGTTTATCGGAGTAGGGTTGCAATAAACAAGCGCCGCGACTGCCCAATGCGCCATCGGCATACAATTTAAAACCGTTCACCATCAAATTGTCGGTTTCAATTTTACCCTTGGCAAATAAATATTCGTAATTCTCTTTTTTGTCGCTAAGCATAATGTACATGCGCATACTTAGTTTCTTTTCATCGTACAATTTCTTTACCAAATCAACCACCGCAGCGTCCAAACCACAATCTTGCACACTGGTTAAGCCAACTGCAAAACAATTTTTCTCCGCATCCTGTAAATATTTTGTAACGTCTGCTTCCTTTGGTTGAGGGATAATTTTTGTCACCAAGCGGGTAGCATTGTCAATTAAAACGCCGGTTAATTTTCCGTTGATGGTTACAATTTCCCCGCCGTTAATTGTTTGGTTTGGCGCAATCATGGCTTGGTACAATGCTTGCCTACTGGCAATTACGGCATGGCCATCAACCCTTTCCAACACCACCGGCCTGCCGGGAAACAAAATATCAAGCGAATCATTTACCGGAAAATTTTTATCCACCCAATCGTTTTGATCCCAGCCACGGCCAATTAGCCAGCCGCTGGAATGCTGTACTGCAAAGGCTTTTAGCCTGCTTAACACATCGCTCCAACTGGTGGTGCCCGTCAAATCGCATTCTTGCAAACCTTTGCCGTATTCTAAAAAATGGCAATGCGCATCAATAAAACCCGGATAAATAAACTTGCCCGTAGCATCTAATTTTTCTTTTGCGTCAAAAAGTTTTGATAAAGAATCTGTTTTGCCGATGGCTAGAATTTTTCCGTCTTTTACAACCATCGCTTCGGCTGTGCCAAACAACGAATCAACCGTATAAATATGGGCGTTGTACACCAATAAATCGGCACTTTGTTTTTTGCCGCAGGCGGAAAAAAGTAAAAATGAAAAAGTAAAAATGAAAAAATATTTCATGGGAAGATTGTTGCCATGAAGATAAGTGTAAAATAAAATCAATTTAATGCATTAAGTTCATATATAATAAAAACAACCTTTACATTCACATTATGAACGCCAACAAATATTTATTGGATGCTGAGAAAGATTTTACTGTTTTTGAATTTATAAGCGAAGGGCCAAAAGGAAAAATAAAAAAAATCATTAAATTTCAAGACACAAATGAACCAAATTTATATAATCTAGCATTTGGAGATAAAAATATTAACACCAAAGAAATTGATGATATTGTGGTGTCAAATAATGGCGATAGTGAAAAAGTCTTAGCGACAGTTGTTTCAGCCTTATATGTTTTTTTTGACAAATATCCAAACGCTTTTGTTTATGGCACTGGTAGTACAATCGCTAGAACAAGACTTTATAGAATGGGAATAACACGTTTTTATAATGAAATGATAGAAAACTTTTACCTTTTTGGACAAATTAATGGAAACTTCTATGATTTTGAGATTGGAAAAGAATATCAAGGATTTTTAGCACAGAGAAAATTTGATTAATTTGCAGTATGAAAAAAGTAGAAGAATTAAATAATCGTAAAGTTCCGATTGTCCGTATAAATCCTGAGCTTGAGCAATATAAAAATAAAGTGATTTTCCCAGAAAAACTTGCTAAGGCAAACGAAATGCTGAAAACCACTAAATTGCCTGAGCGGAAGCATCACAATTAATAAACATTTTGTGAATGGTTTACTCAAAACTGGCTATCCAATCCCGTAAAATCTTTCCAACTTTTTCGGTTTCGGTTAAAAAACCATCATGGCCAAAATCGGAATCAATGATAAAAAATTGGCTGTTGGGTAAATGTTCGGCCAAAGATTTTTGTTCCACCGCAGGGCAAAGGATATCGCTGCTAATGCCAACCACCAAACTCGGTTGTTGGATGGATTCCAAGATTTTAATTACATTGCCGCCACGGCCGCGGGCAATATTATGGCTGTCCATACTTTTTGTAAGCAACCAATAATGCCGGGCATCAAAGCGCTGCGCCAGTTTATTGCCTTGGTGAATGATGTAAGAAGTAGCTTTAAAACCGTCGGCTTTCTCGTCGGTATCCGTTTGCGTTTTTAAATATTGCTGATAAGTACGATAACTCACCATACCAAAACCCCTTGCGGCTTTTATGCCGTTGGTGCCGCCACCTTTTTGTAACCAAGTATTATCGGCCTCAATTGCCAAACGTTGTGCCGTATGAATAGCGATTCCCCAAGCGCTTTCGGCAGCACTGGTAACCATAATCGCTTGCTTTTCAATAATTTGTGGTTCGGTTAGCGTCCATTCCAATGCTTGATAACCACCCATGCTTCCACCAATCAACAAAGCAATTTTTTCAATACCCAAATATTTGCGTAGCAAAATATGCACTTGCACCATGTCGCGGATGGTAACCAATGGCGGCAATTCGTTTTCTTTTACCAAACCATCGGCGTTGGTACCATAGCAACTGCCCAAAATGTTGGCACAAACAATAAAATTTTTTGTTGTATCGAACGTAAGGTTTTCACCTACCATGCCGGGCCACCAATCGGCCACATCGCTATTGGCCGTAAGGGCATGGCAAATCCAGATCACATTGTCCTTTGTGGCATTCAGATTTCCATAAGTATGAAAAGCAACACGCAGGTTTTGTAACACTGTGCCGCTTTCCAAAGTGAATGGTTGGCCATGATAATAATATTGCGTGGTACTGATGGGCATTTTTTATTGGGCTGCAAAGTAAAGTGTAAAAACGCAAGAATGCACATTTATTGGAACCGCAAGGGCAGGAAGTGAAAAGATGCAAGCTATAAGGCATAAGAGAGCAAGGTACAAGGTGTAATTAGCTAAATAAAAATATTTATCGTTATTTTACGATAAAGCGTATTTTTGCAATATCAAACAAAAACATGGTCACAAATAAGAAGGAAATTTTTCATCAAACAGAACAAAGCTTGGCGGCATTTGCCAAAGCCATTGCGCATCCGGCACGTATTGCCATCCTTAAAATATTGGCTGAGCGAAATGAATGTATTTGTGGGGAAATTGTGGAGGTATTGCCGCTTTCGCAATCAACTGTAAGTCAACACCTTAAAGCGCTAAAAGAAGCTGGATTAATAAATGGCGCAATTGATGGCCCCAAAAGTTGTTATTGCATCAATTGGACGGCTTTCGGTCAATTCAATAATGATTTTAATCTGCTTTTTTCTAATTTAAAAAAGAAAAATGAAAAATCTTGCTGCTAATACGCTTTAAGTTGGGGCAAGTTTGTGCAATGGATGGCGGTTGAGCGATGGCAGACTTCAAATGCAGCTGGTTGTATTTTTTAACACTATCATCCATCATTTTTTTGGATGGTGAATTCTTGTAGTTGCAACACAAATCATTTTTAAAATTAAATACCATGAAATTATCTACTATTAAAACATATTTACAAACTGCTGAAGCAGTTAATTTTAAATTGCCTAGCGGTGAATATGTGCCTGAACATTTCCACGTTACCGAAATTGGGTTTGTGACTAAACATTTTATTGATTGCGGTGGAACGGAACGTTTGGAAAAAGTTGTGAACTTCCAATTATGGAATGCAAATGATGTTGACCATCGTCTTAAACCACAAAAGTTATTGAATATCATTGCATTATCAGAAAAAAAATTAAGCATCGGCGATTTGGAAATCGAAGTAGAATATCAATCTGAGACAATCGGTAAATACGATTTGGATTTTAACGGGATTGATTTTGAACTTGTTCCGAAGCAAACAGCCTGTTTGGCGCAAGATGCCTGCGGTGTTCAAAAGCCGAAACAAAAATTGCATTTGGCTGAATTGGACGCAGCAAAACAAAGCTGCTGTACGCCGGGTGGCGGTTGCTGCTAAGGCCTCCCTGAATGGGTGTCTCTATTAAGTTATTGTTTATTTTTTGGGATAGTTATGGAGATAAAAAATATTGAAGGAAAAAATTATCCGCAAGTAGCGAAAATATATTTGGAAGGCATTGCAACCGGGCAAGCCACATTTGAAACTGCTGCGCCAAGCTGGGAAAATTGGGACAAAAACCATTTGTCAACCTGTAGGATTGCTGCGTTTGAAAATGGCCAGATGTTAGGCTGGGCGGCGCTTTCACCAGTTTCTGGCAGGTGTGTTTATGCAGGTGTGGCCGAAGTGAGTGTTTACATTGGTCATCATTTTCGTGGCAAGGGAATTGGTCAATTATTATTACTTGAATTGATAAAACAAAGTGAGGCAGCTGGTATTTGGACATTACAAGCTGGCATTTTTAGGGAAAATGTTGCCAGCGTGGAGCTGCACGAAAAATGCGGTTTCAGGCAAATTGGTTATCGCGAAAAAGTTGGTTGTATGAAAGGCATTTGGCGGGATACTATTTTAATGGAAAGAAGAAGTACGGTTGTTGGCGTTTAAGTGGCTACTAAATTTAATTAAACCCAAAGTTGGTGAAAAGATATATTACTGAATTTATTGCCACCTTTATGCTGGTTTTTTGTGGAACAGGTGCTTGTACGATAAATGAAATAACCAATGGAAAAGTTACCCATGTTGGCGTTGCAATTAGTTTTGGTTTGATAGTTATGACAATGATTTATGCCTTCGGTGAAAAATCGGGCGCACATATGAACCCAGCTGTGACTATTGCCTTTTCGGTGGCTAAAAAGTTTTCAGTGAAAGATGTTTTGCCCTACGTTTTTAGTCAAATTTCTGGAGCTTTAACAGCAAGTTTAGTACTAAGACTATTATTTCCTACATCGGTTTTTTTAGGTGCAACTATTCCACTCGGCACTGATTTTCAATCGTTTGTATTAGAATTTATTCTTACTTTTATTTTAATGATGGTTATTATAAATGTTTCAACTGGCTCAAAAGAAAAAGGTTTATTTGCTGGGGTGGCAATAGGAAGTGTGGTTTTGTTGGAAGCCATGTTTGCAGGGCCAATTAGTGGCGCATCTATGAACCCCGCGAGATCGCTAGCACCTGCAATAGTTTCTGGGCATTTAAAACATGTTTGGATTTATTTTATCGCACCAATTTTGGGTGCCATCAGTGCAATTTTTATTCAAAAAATAATTGATTAATGGAAAAAAAGAAAATTTTATTTGTTTGTGTTGAAAACAGCAACAGATCCCAAATGAGCCAAGCTTTCGCAAAAATGTTTGGTGGCGAAAATGTAGAAGCGTACAGTGCTGGCAGTAAACCAAGTGGTATTGTAAATGAAAAAGCCATCATCTCCATGAATGAAATTGGCTATGATTTACGTAGCCATCAATCAAAATCGTTGGAAGACGTAAAAGTGCATGCACCTTTTGATGCGGTTGTAACCATGGGTTGCGGTGATGCTTGTCCGTGGATGCCCGCTAAAAAATTTGTGGATTGGCAAATCCCAGACCCAAAACATTTGGAACCGGAAGATTTTAATAAAGTGCGGGATCATATTAGCGATAAAGTACGGGATTTGTTGAATGATATTACGGGAACGGAATAACTTTCAAATTGCCGGAAAGTCGGTAAGCTCTGATTAAAACATCAAGGTTTAAATTTCACCCATATGTAAATATCACCAACTATTCCATTTTTTATGATATGTTTTTTGCGGATGCCTTCTAAATGAAAACTATTTTTTTCTAATGCCCGCATCGAAGCTTTGTTGAACGAAAAAACTTCAGCATAGAGTTTAGAAATTTCGGGTAAATTTTGCCAAGTGTATTCGGTAATTAATGCAATTGCTTGGCTGCCAATGCCTTGGCTCCAAAACGATTCGGCTAAATAGTAACCAATTTCTGCGGTGATGCGGTACACATCATCTTTTGGCAACACGCAAATGCTACCGGCCACCTGCCCACCCACATCAATACAAAAAAAATGCTGTGGTCTTTGTAAGCCAAAAACATTCAAATAATCAAAAGCATCTTGCAATGTGTAAGGAAACGGAATGCCATCCCGAAGGTTATCCAAGATGTTTTTATTGTTCAATATTTTTGCCAATGCGGCGGCATCGTTTTTATGCCAAGGTCGGATGGAAACGATCATTTGTAAAGTTATAAACTTCTCTAAAAAAATAGTGATTTGTCAAAGTGTTCTCAGGTGTCTTAGGTGGTTAACCCTAACTTGCGCCCACAAAAATTAACCATGTCTACCTTCGACCTTACAAAACCAATTGCGATTGGTAGCGACCACGCAGGATTTGAATATAAAAACGCCATTGTGCAGTGGCTAAATGGCAAAGGCTACCAAATAAAAGATTTTGGCGTTTATGAAAACAAAAGTGTTGATTACCCTGATTATGCGCACCCCGTAGCTGTGGATGTTGAAAGTGGAGAAGTTGCTTTTGGCATTTTGCTTTGCGGAAGTGCAAACGGCGTAGCTATAACGGCTAATAAACACCAAGGTGTTCGTGCCGGCCTTGCTTGGATAAATGATGTGGCCAAATTGATTAGGATGCACAACGATGCCAATATCATTTGCATACCAGCCCGTTTTACAGCATTGGAACAAGCAAAGGAAATGATTGAAACCTTTATCAGCACTGCATTTGAAGGCGGCAGGCATGCCGATAGGGTTGGGAAGATTGCCTGTTAGGGGTAATGCCACAGATTCACAGATTAAACAGATTTTTTGAATTATTTATCTGAAAAAATAATCATTGTTTGATTTAAATATAAAAGCCACAGACCCACATATTTTCAAATAAATCTGTGAATCTGTGGCAATATTTTAGCACTGCATTTGAAGGTGGCAGGCATGCCGATAGGGTTGGGAAGATTGCCTGTTAGGGGTATTGCCACAGATTCACAGATTAAACAGATTTTTTGAATTATTTATCTGAAAAAATAATCATTGTTTGATTTAAATATAAAAGCCACAGACCCACATATTTTCAAATAAATCTGTGAATCTGTGGCAATATTTTAGCACTGCATTTGAAGGTGGCAGACATGCTGATAGGGTTGTTGGGAAGATTGCCTGTTAGGGGTAATGCCACAGATTCACAGATTTGACAGATTTTTTGGGTAGTGTCTCAATTTGAAATTGAATGCTTAAACTTCAAACTGAGACACAACCATTTTTTGAATTTTCTATGTAAAATAATCATTGTTTGATTTAAATATAAAAGCCACAGACCCACATATTTTCAAATAAATCTGTGAATCTGTGGCAATATTACTTATGGCTACGCCGAATTTCTTGCGGCATTAATAATTCCGAACATGCTGCGAGTTACCATTTTTTCGTAAACCGATTTTTCTTCTTCTGTTAAGGTTTCATCGGTATGCAAATGGTGCAAAGCATATTGCTGGATGGTAAGCAAAGGCAACACAATCCTATCGCGAAGTTTGATCGATTCGCGGCCGGTTGGTTCTTTTTCCATCAACTCTTTGTTACCGGTTAATTGCAACACCCAATATTTAGTACGTAAAAATTCATCTTCGATCAGCTTTCTAAATTCACCAAATTCAGGATCTGTTTCTACAAATTTTGTAAGCGGAAAGAATGATTTTAGCATGCTCATCATGCTATTGTCTATCAATGTTTTAAAGAAAGGAACATTTTTGTATAAATTTTGAACTTCTTCAAATCTGCCTCCATCGCTAAATTGTTGTAACGCATTCCCTAGTCCGAAATAGCCAGGCACATTTTGTTTTAGCTGGCTCCAACTGCCCACAAATGGAATAGCCCGCAAATCTTCGAAGCGCAAAGGCCCGCCGCTACTACGTTTGGTAGGCCTGCTGGCAATATTGCTGTTACCGTAATAATTAAGCGGACTCATTTTTTGCAAATAAGGCAAAAACAAAGGATTGGCTTTAAATTCCCGATAAGCGTCTAAACTTTTGGTAGATAATTCTTCCATTAGTTGGCGCTGGGTTTCATTTAAATTTATTTTTTGCTCCGCAAAAATTTCATTGCGCAAGCCGGCACTCAACAACTGTTCAGCATTGTATTGTGCCGTGGCCACAGTACCAAAATTGGAAGTAATTGTTTGGCCTTGAATGGTTAGTTGAATTTCTTTGTTCTCGATATTGCTGCCCATCGAGGCATAAAATTGGTGCGTTTTTCCACCGCCACGGCTAGGCGGGCCGCCGCGTCCGTCGAAAAAAGCTACCTCGATGCCATATTTTCTTGAAATGGAACTTAAATTTTCTTTTGCCTTATAAATACTCCAATTGGCTTGCAGATAACCACCATCTTTTGTGCCGTCGCTAAAACCAAGCATAATTGATTGGCGGTTGCGACGAACAGACAAATGTTTGCGATAAATAGGATGTTGATATAAAATTTCCATGATGCCTTCTGCGTTTTGAAGATCATCGATGGTTTCAAAAAGCGGAGAAATATCAACGGTCATATCGTCCGTCCAGCCGCATAATTTCAACATGCCGTATACTTCCATTACGTTGGTTGCACTTTGGCAATTACTAATAATGTATCGGCTACAACCCGCTTCACCATTGGTTTTTTGTATTTCGCGGATGGCGTAGCAACTATCTAACGTATCTTTTGTAATGTCGGTAAATAAGGCAGGGTTAATGTTGGCGCTAAGTCCGCACATTACTTCTATTTTTTCCAGCTCCGATAATTTTTCGTAACCGCTTGGCAGAAAGCCGCTTTTGCCCGAAGTTTTTAAATGTGCATCTGCATCCAGTAAAACTTTTGTGTGGACACGGCTATCTTGGCGGATATCAAGCGATGCAAAATGCATCCCGAATAATTTTATTTTATTCACCACATTATCTAACAAACTAACAAATAAACCATGGTCCTCTTCCACCACCGTTTTGCGGATAGAAGCCAATTCGTTCAACAAATATTTTTGGTCGAGGTGCGCCGAATTTTTTAGCAAGAAAATGTTTTCGTACAACAACCTTTCCAAATCGGCCATTTGTTTGTCTACCTTGCGGAAAGTGAGCCTGCGCCTCAATTTGCGAACATCCCTGTAATAACAAAGAATGGTAATGGTACGGAGTGATGAAGCTACTTTTAATGTGGTTGCACCATCTACAAATGGGTTACCGTCGCGGTCGCCGCCGGGCCAAAAACCTAATTCTATAAACGTGTTGGCGCCCTCGTATTGCCCATCAAAAACTTCGTCTACAATGTAATTATAAATGTTGCCAAGGCTTTGGTACAAAATATTTTCAAGATACCACATCAAGTTTACAGCTTCATCGTAGGGTGTGGGTTTTTGCTTATTAAAAAACGGTGTAATGCCCAACTGTTGGATGTATTGGTTGATGGTATGGAAATCATCTTTTGCAATAGCATCTCCCATATCATGGATAATTCCCAACACCGTACCTGGATAAAATTGCGTTGGATGCGCCGTTAAAACCAAGCGGATTTTAAAGTCTTTTGCCTTTTGTTTTAATAGTTCTTTTTTATTGGCAAAGGCTGCTTCGGTAGTTAAGGCCGTTAAAGTACCAGGGCCTTTTACATTGTGCACGGTACTAAAAGCTGCATCTTCAATAGCATCGAACAAAACTATTTGCCTTTCTATGTATTGGATGAATTTAAAAAGGCGGGCATTTTCTTCGGCCTTTGTGATAACATTTGTTTGCTGACGAAAAAACTCTTCAATAATTTCCATCGGGCTTTTTCCACTGGCATAACCAGCAACACATTTTTGCAAAAAAATGGGCAGTAAGGCACCTACGTTGGCCACGCCGCTAAATGGCAGGGCTGCAAATAAGCTGTTGTAGATGGTATATTTATCTACTACGTTTCGTTGAAAATTTTCTAGCGCTGGTTTCGACATGGATTGGATTAATTAAAAATGTGCAACTTATTGTTCCAGTCACACGGCAGGCAATGGTTTTAGCGTATTGGATGACTTAGCAGGTGGCAAGAATCAAAACAAATTCTTTGCCAAATCCTAATTTTCCAGTGGCCTAAATTAGGCATTTAAATGTTACAATTGCAAATTTTAGGGCAAAACGGTATTAAATCAACAATAAAAATGATAATTTAATAATATTCATCTAATTGCGCATGAGTCGTAAAAACGCAATAAAGACGTTATATTCGACAGCGTTGAATTTAAAAACTTTTGACTTATGTTAAAATTAGTACATGATACCAGCCAAGAAATGCTTGATTTACAACGCAAAATTATTTTATCCAAAACGCCGGAAGAACGTGTAAAAATGGGTTTACAAATGGTAAAGGAAACCCGTTTGATGGTGCGAAATAATATCCGGTTAGCAAATCCTGGCATTTCAGAAAGAGAAATCACCGCAAAGCTTTTTGAACGTTATTATGGTCACGAATTTTCGGCAGAACAAAAGGCAGATATAGTAAAAGAAATACTTGCGTATCAACCTAAATAATAATCCCGTTGAAAATTGGACATAAATACTTAGTTTTATTGGACAAAAATGTTGGATATGATAAATATTGCAGAAATAAAACAGCTACCCAAACCGCAAAAACTTGAACTGAATAGATTTATTATGGAATAGTTTGGAAGAGGAAAACGGCGGTATGCTTATGGAAGAAGATGAATCGGAATTTATATCAAAACGAGTACAAGCTGAGGATGACGGATCGGTAAAATTTGATAGTTGGGAAAATGTGAAGAAAAGATTGAATGATAAACACACAAAGTAACTGCGGATGACTATTCTTGAAATTTCAGAATTGGCGGAAACGACCTTTCTGAAATAGTGTTTTTTTACGAAGGCGTTTCTGAAGGATTAGGTTATCGTTTTATTGATTTATTTGAAAAATCATTAAACGAAATTGTAGCATTTCCTGAAGCGTACGGTTCTGATGGGCTTAAGAACTATGTTCGAAGAAAATTTATAAAGCGTTTTCCTTATGTCATTTATTATCGCTATTTCCTAATAAAGACATTGTTCGTATTTCCGCTATCATTCATTCAAAGCGTTCTGGCCAATATAAAAAGGGAAGAATTTAAGCGCTTCTGCTAAGCTGGTAATAATCACTTCCACTTAAACGTATTAATCAAGTGCAATAAATCCTCCTGCAGAAAATTATTTACAATCCGTAATGAATCTTCGTTTGGCGTTGCATCAAAATAAAGAGCGCCACGCAAAAAATGTTTGGTGGAATCAGTTAAAAAAAATTGCCTGGCAGTGGCGGCATTACCCCCTACTTTAAACAAAATGCCATGCACGCCGTTTGTGGTTGACAATACCGAATCGTCGATACCGGTTGCTTTGCTGGTATGTTTATAGGTAAGCGCAAAGGCATCATTCACCATTTTGCTAAAATCGTTTTTCCCGATTTCTTTATAACTAATATACATACGGCCCGCAAATTGTGGAAAATCGATATTTATCCAGTATGGTTCTGCCTTTTCACCAAAAAAATTAGTGTCTTTTAGCACTTTGGCATAAGTTGGATATTCAAATGAATACGGATAACCTTCACCGTTAAAAATTTGATATTGGTGTTTTGGAAAATCGATCTTAAAAAAACCACGCGGTTTTGGAACAAAAGTGGAATTGCAGGCAATAAGTAAAAAAATGGTGAATAGTGAATAGTGAATAGTGAACAATTTGGAAAAAGCTTTGGTGTTTCTTTTCTTATTACATTTTCTAAATCCTATGTTTTCGCATTTACTCGTGTCCCGTTCCATATTCTGCATTGTTTGTGTCAACATTTTTTTTAAGGCTGTCAAGGTAAGCCTTGTTAATGGAATCGGTTATTTTTTGCGGGATTTTTGGAACGGTATCGGCGGCGTTTAACGCATTTATAACGGAATCTTCGTTAACTGGTTTTGCCTCAATATTTGAGCTACAGCTATCAAAAATGATTATTGCAAGAAAAAAGCAGATCAACTTAAAAAGTAATGTTTTTATTTCATCATAGCCTAATCTTCTTTCCAAGCCGAAGGTTTTATGGTAACTTTTACTTTATTAATACGGTTTTTGCTTACCTCCAACACGGTAAAATCAAAATCAGGACTTGTAACTACTTGATTTTGAATGGGTATTTCGCCTGCAACTTCCAAAATTAATCCCGCCAAAGAATCGCTTTCGCCCTTTAAACTATTGAAAGTATCGGTTGGCAAACGCATTATTTTACAAACATCGTTCAACATGGTTTTTCCTTCAAACAAATAATTTTGGTCGTCAATTTTTTTGCTGCCTATTTCTTCTTCGTCAAATTCGTCGCTTATATCGCCGATAACTTCTTCCAACACATCTTCTAACGTTACAATGCCGCTTGTTCCGCCAAATTCGTCAACTACCACGGCAAAATGGATGCGCTTTTGCTGGAATTCTTTTAGTAGATCCTCAATCATTTTTTGTTCATGTACAAAAAATGGCGGCCTAATGGCAGTATGCCAATCAAACTCTTCGCCTTCTTCTAAATAAGGCAATAGGTCTTTTGTATTTACCACGCCTTTTATTTCATCTAAAGTTCCGTTATAAACAGGCAAGCGGCTATAATGCAATTCCTCCACTTTTTTCTTAACATCGGCAAAAGTTGATTCAAATTCAAGCCCACTAACATCAAGCCTGGTTTTCATTACTTGTTTAACCGTAATGTTTCCAAACTTTAAAATGCCCTTTAAAATATTTTTTTCGTCTTCTGTGGCTTCTTCGTTGGTGGTTAAATCAATGGCCTGGTTCAGTTCTTCCAAGCTGGCAGCATTGGTTTTTTGGCCAAGTTTTCTTTCGATGCCATCGCTTAAACCAACCAATCCTCGGCCAATTCGGTTAAACAATAAATAAACCATTTCAATTACGCGACTTACATCTTTTGCAAAGCGAATATTGTTTTGCGTAGCCAATACCTTTGGCAAAATTTCGGCAAACAGCAAAATAAAAGCACCAACAATTATGGTTTTTACCAATAATTCAAGCCAAAAATTATGTATAGGCAAATAGGCGTTTATCAAAAAATTTGACAGAACAATAATGCCGATATTAGCTAAACTATTGGCAATCAACATAGATGCGAGTAAAGCCTTTGGCTCTTCCAGCAAGGTGATGATGCGTTTATACGGCCCTTCACTACGTGTTTTAAGAAAATTCACGTCTTTATAGGTAAGCGAAAAAAAGGCAATCTCAGCCCCTGCAACGCAAAAGGAAAGCAGGAAGAGCAGCAACAATAAAATAACAAGCACCGTCGTAAGTTCGGTGGACATGATGATCAACAAAAAATGGTACGGCAAGGTAAAAGCCAGAAAACTGTCCAATGAAGGAAGGTTTAGTTAAAAAAATTTTTACAGGATGTGGATTTTTCCACCCAAAAAGCTAGGATTGGTGTTGGTGGGTTTTAAAAGAACTTGGATATCATATTAAAAAACTTGATATTTTATTAAAATGGCAATGTTTCTGTCGGGTCGGGCAAAGGCGGCGTATCTGGGCCGCTAAAATTCTCCAATATTTCTGTGCTTGGTGCCGGAATATGGCCGTCGCTCCTTTTGTCGAGCATTATCAAATTATCGCCCACCACCTCGGTGGCAGATTTTCGAACGCCATCTTTATCTTCCCAATTGCGAGATTTTAAGCGGCCCTCTATGTAAACCAAACTGCCTTTATGTAAATATTTTTGTGCCAACTCGGCTAAACCACGCCATAAAACAACCGTATGCCATTCGGTTTGGCTATTCAATCTTCCGCTTCTATCTTTAAATGTTTCTGTTGTGGCCAGCGGAAATTTAGCCACCGCAATGTTCCCTTCCAAGTATTGTATGTCAGGATCTTTACCCAAATTTCCAATCAGCATAACACGGTTTACACCTCTCATAAAATATTTGTTTGAAGATTTTGACCTTTTTCGTTCTTAAAAATAAAGTAATTTTTAGTTAATCAATACTAAACAATCAATTTTTCCCAATTAAAATAAATTTACCTGTAAAAAAGGAAGTTCTAAATATTGGTTTATAACCCTCGGAAAAGCCAATTGGCGCATTTCTTTTTGTGGAACAAGAAAAAAATCGTTGGGCAACATGCTTATTTTTTTGGTACGGACTACTATAAAATTTGCGAATATGGTTTGGTGTGTAAGCAATTGGGTAAATGTATTTGATTTGTTAACGATTTCGGCTTGGATACCTAATTGGTTTTTTAACAATGATTGTACCGAAAAATCAGTCCAGGCAATACTTTCAGCCGATTCGCTTAAATAAAATTCATGCAGGTTTTGCCATATATCTTTATCTGTTCTTTTATGCAATAATACGCTTGCATTATACTCAATAATAAAATAATTAAAATATCTGTTCTTCTTTTTTAACACCTTTTCTTTAATAGGCAATAACTGTTGCTTTTGATGTAAAAAGGCAACACACATTTTTTGTAAAACGCAATTGGCGCAAGCGGGCAAAGCAGGCACGCAAACGGTGGCGCCAAAATCCATAATGGCTTGGTTGTAAAGCCCGGCTTGTTTCTCATCAAGGCATTCACTTGCCAGTTTTGTAAATAATTTTTTACCTTCGGTAGAATCAATGGGCGTTTCTATGCCGAAAAAACGGGACAAAACACGATACACATTTCCATCCACCACGGCGTGGGGTAAATTATAGGCAAAAGATGCAATAGCGGCGGCAGTGTATGGCCCCACACCTTTTAATGCCAAAATTTCTTCGTATGCAGTAGGAAATACCCCGTTATATTTTTGTGCAACCAACCTTGCAGTAGCTAACAAATTTTTACAACGCGAATAATAGCCTAAACCTTCCCACAATTTAAAAACATCGTCGTCTTTTGCGGTGGCTAAATTTAATATGGTTGGATATGTTGATATGAACTTTTCATAGTAGTTCCACCCCTGTTCCACGCGTGTTTGCTGTAAAATAATTTCGCTTAGCCAAATTTTATAAGGGTCTGATTGACCCTTCCAAGGCATTTCTCTTTTGTTAGTGTTTGTGTTCCAATGCAATAGGTTTTTCCTAAAAAAAAGCTGCGAATCCATTCCGTTTTTATATATATATGTTTTGTTTCAATAAATTAATACACAAAATTTTTGTGGAGAAGGTTTTTTTTTCTATTTTGTATCCCAACCAGCTAAAACCACTTATTTATGCGAAAATCTGACTTGGTAACTCAAATATCCGATAAAACGGGCATCCCGAAGGTAGATGTATTAGTAACCCTTGAAACTTTGTTTAAGGAAATAAAATTGAACCTTGCTGCGGATGAAAATATCTATATCCGTGGCTTCGGTAGTTTTATTACCAAAAAAAGGGCTGCAAAAATTGGCCGGAATATTAAACGCAATACCGCGGTTGAGATTCCGGAACATTATATTCCAGCCTTTAAACCAGCCAAGGAATTTATGGAAGAAGTAAAAAAAGTTAAAGTAAAATCTTAAAGCTGGTTATTGTGCCAAACAAATGTTTTGGCTAAAAACATTTGTAGAATAAATACATTTTAAATCCTTTGTGCGCATGGGATGCTGTATCTATTTTGCAAGGCATAATTATTTGGTTGGCTTATTCAAAATATTTTATACAGATATTTGAATAAGCCAACCAAGTTTGGATTGTTTAAACTTACGGTTGTTGAAATCCAGTAATTAATTTTGGTTTTAAAAGAAAAAAAGTAGGTTGAAATTTTAAAAATCAACCTTAATCTTTATATCTTTTCAATCCATAAAAAAAATGCCAATATGATACCATTTAGAGATGTGAGACTTGGGAACTGGGTACTTGTAAACGATGACGGCCAGCAAGAACAAGGCGAGGTAACGGGTTTAAACCCCGATGAAGGCCAAATAGGTGTAACCGTAAAAGGCGGTAACGACGCTTATTTTTCCCCTAAGGATGTGTTTCCTTTGCCGCTAACCGACGATTTGTTGATAAATGACCTGCAATTTGAAAAGGAAATTTTGCCCGAAGGTTATGTGAAATATATGCACGGTCCTTTTAGGCTGGTGATTGAAACGCCTGGCGATTTTTCTCACAGTAAGATTTGGTACCGCGAGGATAAACGACAAATTACTTATCCATTGGGCGTACACCAATTGCAAAACCATTATCTTGAAATGACGAAAGTTGAATTGACTGAATCGTAATTAAACTTATAAGTTACTAATTATCAAGTTATTAGATCTAAGCCAGAAAAAAGATACTATTATTTTATAAGTTAATTTAATAACCTAAGCATTAAAGTTCCATTAACTAAATTTGATTGGTTAATGGAATTTTTATGCCTTGGCAGTTTCAACAATTTAACATATTGCCGCCTACTTACTATTTTATCCTTGTTGCCCTACCATTTGGTAATATTACATTTGCATCTTGAATTTTTTTTATGAAATTGAAGCCCGTTGATGTAGTATCAACCATCGACCCTAAAATCTTTAAGGAAAAATATTATAATATTAACAAACCTTTGGTTATCAAAGATTTAGCAAAAGATTGGGTAGCCTATAAAAAATGGGATTGGGATTATTTTAAAACTATTGTAGGAAGCCAGAAAGTAGGGTTGTACAACAACATAAAAAGCGACGCTTACACGCCCATTAACACCGCAGATGATTATAAAACTTTTGGTGAATATGTCGACATAATTAGAAAGGGGCCTGCGGAATGGCGGATTTTTCTCTTTAATATTTTTGAGCATGCCCCACAAATAATCAACGACTTTGAATGGCCCGAAAACTTAATGAAAGGGTTTGTAAAAAAATATCCCATGTTGTTTACGGGCGGTGCCGGCAGTATAACACACATGCATTTTGATATTGACCTAAGCCATATTTTACATACTCAATTTGGGGGTAAAAAAAGAGTATTGTTGTTTCCGCATGCAGAGCAGCACAAACTTTACCGCAAGCCTTTTGAAGTGCTTAGTTTGGCCGATTTTAGTAATTATTATGATGCGGAAAAATCAAAATTGGATGAGGCGGTTTTTCCTGCAACACAACTGGCCAACGGTTACGAAGTAATTTTAGACCACGGCGATACCCTTTTTATGCCAGCCGGTTATTGGCACCACATGGAATATTTAGACAGCGGTTTTGCCATGAGCCTTCGTGCCATGCAACCTTCACTAACCGGTAAATTAAGCGGTGTTTGGAATTTATTTGGCATGCGAAGCATCGATACAATCATGAAAAAAACGCTGCCCAAACCTTGGTATAATTATAAAAAGGTGAAAATAAAAAACAACGAAAAGCGGGTGATGCAATCCATGTAGCACTTTTTTCTATAAAACAAAAGGCCGCCTTTTAAAGACGACCTTTTGCAATTAAGTAAGCGGTAATTAATTTTAATGCTGCACAACCACTTTTAAAACCGATTGGCTATCGCTTCCCACCACTTGAATATAATAAGTACCGTTTGAAAGTTTGTTCCAACCATCGACAGCAAAAGTATTGCTACCCGTAGCAACTTGAACTAATTTCGACATTACCATTTTCCCGTCGCTATTCATTACCCGTAAAGTTAAACTTCCAGCAGCAGTGGCTTGTAATTTTATGTTTGTGTAATCGGTTATTAATGTTGGCATTACGGAAACTTCACTCGATTTGTCGTTTAATTTTACAACCACTACATTGCTAATGGTGCTATTGTCATCTAAATCGTATTCCACAACGCGGTAATAAACCAAATCATTAACACCGCTTGGGGAATTGCTAAATAAATAAGTGTTGCTGGCAGCCGAATTTGCTTGATAAGGCGAGGTGCCGATTTCAGTAAAATTTACACCATCGGTACTTTCCTGCCAAGTATAATGCGATACCCTTTCTTCGCCTTTTGCCACTAAGGTTAACTTAACAAGACCACTTTGTTGATTGGCGCTTAAATTTAAATCGGATACCGGTAAAACTGCGGTGTAGCTAAGGGCGTAATCTTCTACTTCGCCGTTTGATGCTTTGCCGTTGGGCGTAGAAACTTCAGCATCGGTACTACCAATCCTGAACCGGCCAAATTTGGTGTTGGATGAGCGGTTGTACGTAAATCCACTGGGAAAAGTAATGGTAAAGCTTTGCGTTCCAGAACCGCTTGGAACGGTTACTTTAGTACTTTTTTCAGCGGCATCAAACACACCATTGCCATTAAAATCGATGTAGCCATAAATGTATGCCGGAGAACCCGAAGTATTAACCGCTTTTATAGTGGTAGAAAAATTGCCGCTAACATAGCCGCCGAAGGAAGTGACAGTCAAACCATTATCTGCACCATTGGCATCATCAGAATTTGCTGCGGTGCTACCAGTTGGATCCAAATCTGCATCTGGTTTATTGGTACCTAAATACACAGTTACATTGGTAGCCGTAGGCTGAACAATGTGATATGCTGGGTTAAGAACTCCCGATACTGATTCATAAATAACAGGCATATCTCCGAAATCTGCCCCGGGGCTAACAAAGGTTGACGTAAAATCCCACGAATTTAAGCGGTCGCCATCGCCCACACTATTTGCGTTATACGTTGAGGTTGGGCAATTGGTACCAACATAAGAGCCGCCGATTATATCCCAAGCTCCGGTGGTATTGGCATACAAAAATGCATTGTAAGCAAAGGTTGCGTCATTTGAAATATTATTTCCATTAGAATTGCTAGTGGCGATACCAAAATTCTTTCCACCAGACATAATGGCTGTTTGCGATACCAGTTTGGTTGTTACATCGGGCCAAGCACCAATAAAACTGCTACTGCTTTCAACAAATTCTTTCACGCCATTATCGTCGGCATTACCGTCAATATCGTATGCACGTAGCCAAAGCATGTGCGATGGAATTACATTGGTACCGGCACCTGTGCCAGAATTGTAAGTTCCTTTTTTAATTAATTGAAAATGGAATTTTACGTAGCTGGTTGTACTCTTGCTGTTTGGAACTGAAATAATCGGCTGAAAACGAGCTGCCGTTCCGCCGTAAGTGCTGGTTGTATTATTGTCAAGCGATGTTAAAACCGCACCATTGTGTATATCGGTAATGGAAACGATACAATCTAAAGTATCGTTAACCGATGTATAAAGATACTTTGCATTTAGAGCTTTGTCGGTTCCTGACTTTAAGGTATATGTTGTAAAACTTAAACTAAGCTGCGCCGACGCTTGTTGCAAACCAACCGCAAGAAACACCAACAATGTAATAGTAAGCTTACGCTTTAACAATCCTTTTTTCCCGATTACATGAAAAAGAGAAGTAGTAATTGCTTTTTCATTTGAAAAAAAATTAATTGGAAACAAATGTTTAGACTTTGTAAAATTAGGTTTCATGTTGAAATATTTAAGAGATTGTGAAATAAGGTAGTAATTCGCTTTAAATGTTACGATACAATATTAGATAAAGTTTTATCTTGCTTAAAATTATTACTACAAAAAGCTTACCTTAAAGCTAATAAATATTTTAAAATGATGAATTTCACATTTTATTATTTATAAATTATAAATTGTTGATTATCAATGTTTTGATATTTATGAATATAATATATTTTATGTATCAGGACTGGTTTTCGATAAAACGTATTATTAAAAAGAACATTTTGTAGTGATAGTCATTACAATATCGGAACGATTTGCAAATTTCTTTATTGTTTTATAGAATTTTGTCTACATTACTTTCGTTTAAAAACGATATAATTCTATACATGATTTTGACCTACATGTGTACTTTACTATAAAACTTATGTCAAAATATTAAATATAAAAGGCTGCTATTTTTAAATAGCAGCCTTACAAATGGTGTTTGTTTTTTTAGTGTTGAACAATTACTTTTAAAACCGATTGATTATCTATACCAATAATTTGGATGTAGTAAGATCCGTTTGAAAGCCTGTCCCAACCGTCTACAGCAAATGTGTTACTACCAACTGATAGAGTAACTTGTTTGCGCATTACCAACCGGCCCGCATTGTCAGCTACGTTAAGGTTAACAGTTTGCGTTGAAATGGACGAAATCTTTATATTAACGATATCTTTAATAATAGTTGGCATGGCTACTGCTTGGGTAGAGGCAGATTCGTTTAATTTAACCACAACCATATTGCTTATTAGGGTCGACCCATCCACATTATGTTGTATAGAACGGAAGTAAACAACATTTGACGTGCCGGTTGGCGTAGTACTAAAATTGTAAGTGTTGCTACTTGCATTGTTAGCTTGGTAAGCCATACTTCCTATAGTTGTAAAGTTTGCGCCGTCTGTACTTTGCTCCCAAGTATAGTTGGCAACTTGGTTTTCATCTTTAGCCACTAGCGTTAATTTAACCACGCCACTTTGCAAATTAGCACTCAACACTATATCATTTAAAGGCAAAACGGCATTTGAAGTAATGGCGTAAGTGGCTGGTGTCGGGTCTGGCATACCGGCGGCATCAACTGTTTGGTAAGTAAATGTTTTTGTACCCGAGGTGGAAAATTGAACAAAGAATTTGCTTGGATCAAAGCTGGTTATTTTTTGTCCGCCAGTTACGGCAGTAACAACATTATTGATTGTGTAGTAAAGCGTAGCACCTGTAGGAAGTGTTTTAATAATGAAGGTACCACCAGTGGTAATTGACCTAGCAGTTGGGTTATCTTCTGGATCGGAGCCGGTTAACGGAGATGCAGTTAATGGATATTTTGTATTATTATTTGGGCTGTTAATGGTAATACTTGTGTTACTGTATGTTTCCGGCAAAGCATCCCAGCCAAAGTTCATGGTTGTAATGTCAGTAATAGCTGTAGTGGTTGAATAATTACCACTGGCCAATTTATCACCAGCCGCAGTTACTGCAGTTACGCCTTCCGATGTATAAACGTAACCGCTTTGAAGAGCATTAAGCGTAGTAACCAAAGGCGTTGTTCCAAATAGAGAATTGATAGTAGAAACAATAACCTTGAAAGTATTATTGGTTCCAGCGGAATCAAATGTGTAACTACCATCACTTTTTATAGTAACCGTTTGTAAAACTTTACCCGCAGTATCTAACAAGGTGGCATACAACGGTGCGGCACCCATCAAGGCTTTGCCAGTTCCGTTAATTAAATTATCGGTATTTCCGTTTGCATCGTCATAAACCACACCAGATATTTTCATAGCAGTGTTAAAACGGTAATCTTCCACTTCCCCGTTGGTTGCCCTGCCTGTTGGTGAAGCAACTTCTGTTGACGTGCTGCTGATTCTAAAACGTGCATACCTATTATTTGATGAAGCATTATAAGTAAAGTTGCCAGAAAAAGTGGCTGTAAAATATTGAATCCCCGATTTGCTTGGTACGGTGATCATTGCAGATTTTTCGGTAGTGGCATCAAAGCTACCATCTCCATTAAAATCGATATATCCATAAATATATGCATTTGAGCCAGAAGTATTGGTTGCGCTAACGGTGCAAGTATAAGCGCCGCTTCCCGAATATTTTGGAAAATAAGTACTTTGGAAAGCATCTTCGTCATCAATGATATTGTTTTTATCATCGGTGGTACCGCTAGCATTTCCCGAAGGGTCATAATCTATATCAGGCTTAACAGAACCGAGATAAACAGTTACAGTAGACGCATCGCTGGGCACAATATGATAAGCCGGAATGATAGTGCCGGTGCCGCCCGTTGGTATATTGTATGTTGATGGGGCATCGCCAAAATCAACGCCAGGTATTACGTCTGTATAAGTAAACGACCAAGAATTGATCCGGTCCCCGTCTCCAATATTGGTTGGATCGTTGGTTACAGTAGGCGAAGTGTTATTGCTGCCCACTGTTGCACCGCCAATAATATCCCAAGAACTAATGGTATTGGCATAAATAAATCCATTAAAAGCTAATGTATGGTTGTCAGATAGGTTGCCGCCATTTATATTGCTGTTGCTAATGGTGTAAGCACTTCCGCCACTAATAGCTGATTTGCTTACCAATTGCGAAGGCGCATCAACCCAAGTACCGGTAAACACGTTGCTCAATTCCACAAATTCTTTTGCGCCGTTATCAACACCATTTCCATCAATATCGTAAGCACGGAACCAAACTGGATCAGAAGGAATAATGTTTGTTCCTGAACCATTGTTATAAGTGCCCGTTTTAATCAATTGAAAATTGAATTGGATATAACTACTATTGTTTTTAGAACTTTTTGGAACAGATATAATTGGTTGAAAACGAGCAACATTGCCCCCATAAGTGCCTGAATTATCATCCAAAATAGTAAGAGACGCACTATTGTTTATTGCTTTAATGGTTACAATGCAGTCAAGCGTATCGTTTACTTTGGTAAAAAGATATTTGGCGTTTAGCGCACCATCGGTACCCGATTTTAATTTATAACTGCTGAAACTTAAATTTAACTGTGCCGATGCAACTTGCGTTACAAATGAAGCACAAATGAACAATAGAAAAGCTTTGACAGATGTAGATAAAATTCTGTTTACCTGATTTGATGAATTATAAATCAGTCGGATTTGTGACCAAAAAGGTATAATTGAGGAACCATCCGACAAGTTCGGTTGAATAGAATTGGAATACATTTTAAAATATTTAGGTAGGGATTAATAATATTACTACAAATACGTAGAATTATTTGCAATGTACGATGGTTTATGCAATTGATTTAAAAGTTTGCACATTATAATAAAATATTTAATTTTATATGTGTAAATAATTGTTTTACAATAATTTATAAATAATAACTTTTTATTTAAGCTAATAAAAATTATATTATTTGTAAAGGATTACAATTAAATTTTAAAATAAACAGTTAAAATATTTAAAATTTTCACTAAGTAGACACGTTATAAATTTAAAATAATCAATTATATTTTATATTGTGGTAATATTTCTATAAATTAAAAAATATTTGTCTATTCATATTTATAGGATTAACTTATTTTAATTCAATTGGGTAAATGGATGGCAATAAAAAAACCCGTATCAAATTTTCATTCGATACGGGTTTTAAATGGATAAACCTTATTTACAACGCTCCAAGAATATCTGCTATAATATCATCAACATGTTCCAACCCAACACTTATGCGTATAAGGCCGGGCGTAATACCTACCGCTTGCCGTTCTGCTTCGGTCAATTTTGCATGCGTGGTACTTGCTGGGTGGCTGGCAATGCTGCGGGTATCACCCAAATTAGCTGTTAGCGAAAGCATTTTGAGATTATCTAAAAAAGCACGACCTGCTTCTAAACCACCCTTCAGTTCAAAACAAACAATGCCGCCTCCGTTTTTCATTTGTTTTTTAGCAATGGCATATTGTGGATGGCTTTCCAAAAATGGATATTTTACCAATGAAATTTTTTCATTTCCCTCTAAACATTGCGCTAAAGCCAATGCGTTGCTGGCATGGCGCTCCATACGCACGTCAAGCGTTTCAAGGCTTTTGCTTAAAACCCAAGCATTAAAAGGCGACATGCTTGGCCCGGTACTTCTACAAAAAAGATATATTTCATGTATCAAATCTTTTCTGCCCACCACTACGCCACCCATAACACGGCCTTGTCCATCAATCCACTTGGTGGCCGAGTGGGTAACCAAATCGGCACCATACTCAATTGGTCTTTGCGCCATTGGCGTAGCAAAGCAATTGTCTACATTTAAGATAAGGTTATGCGTTTTAGATAATTGGCCCACCCATTCCAAATCAACCAGGTCAAGTCCTGGATTGGTAGGTGTTTCCAAATAAATCATTTTAGTGTTCGGTTTGATGGCCGCTTCCCAAGTTTCTGGTTGGGTAATATCAACATAAGAAAATTGGATACCCCATTTTGGCAACATTTTAGAAACCACGCTGTGGGTGCTACCAAAAATTGAACTACAGCAAAGCAGATGATCGCCTGTTTTTAAAATGGCCATAAAACTGGCGAACACAGCGCCCATGCCCGTAGCCATGGCAAAACCGGCTTCGGCACCTTCCAACGCTACCATTTTATCAGTAAATTCCTGTACGTTGGGGTTACTAAAGCGGCTATAAATATTCACATCTACCTCGTCGGCAAAGGCTGCCCGCATATCCTCGGCACTATCGTAACAAAAGCTGCTGGTTAAAAACATAGGCGTGCTATGTTCCATTTCATCGGTGCGTTCGGTTTGTATGCGGATGGCTGCTGTTGATGGATGCATGTTTTTCAAAAAAATTAATGAGCGGCAAATGTAAAACATGTTGGTGGAAAGCAGGAAGTTAGGTTGTCGTCTTATTTCGGCCTTTCAGTGCCTCAGTGGCAAAAAAATATTGCCACTGAGGCACTGAAGGATCGAAGCTTCGGATGGAATTAATCCCCAATTACATGTTTACCTAATGACCGGCTTACGCTGCACCCCTACCGAAACCAACCGTGTTACGGTACATTTGTGGGGATACATCGGCATTGGCCTTAAAAAACCGGCTGAAATAAAATTCATCGTCATAGCCAAGACTATAAGCAATTTCTTTAACAGATTTATTGGTAAGATATAATTCTCTTTTTGCCTCAATTACAATGCGTTCCGTAATCAATTCGGTAAGTGTTTTGTTGAAATGTAGCTTGGTAATTTTTGCCAACGCCTTCGGCGAAATATTCAATGCGCCGGCATAATAGCTGACGGCATGTTTTGTTTTAAAATCTTTTTCGATTGTATTTTTTAGTTCTTGCAATATAAACGGTTTTTTTTCATCGCCGATTTCGGCCAATGTTTCAGGCTGTTGCGCTGCTTTTGTGCGAGATGCGGTAATCAATAATATTTTTAGGTATGAAATCAACAACTCGTACTGTGCTAAAGCCGGATTTTGCATTTCTGTTTGCAATTGACTTAATACCATTTTAAAGGTTTCTCCAGTTGCATTGTCAATCAAAGTAAAAGGCGGCTGATAAATATTGTTGAACAAAACGCCGTTGCAAGCCACCTCTGAATGATGCTTGTGGATACAAAAAAAGTCGGGGTGGAACTGAACAGCCACTCCATGCAGTTTTCCATTGGTGGCCAACATAAAGGGTTGGTATGGCGAAAAAGCAAATAAAGCATTTTGCCCGAAGGAATGTTCGGCAAAATCGGCTTTTACGGTTCCATCACCAGCCATCACCCATATTAACGAGTAGTAGTTGTTGCGTTGCAAATGATCGAAATGACTGTTGTCTTCAAACCAAAATAGTTTAAAGGCAAGGTTTCCATTTTGTGGATGAACGAGTGTAAATGTTGTTGGGGTTTCCATACAGGAAGGCTATTTTAGTATTCTATCTTTTTCTTCAATCGGCAAATCGTTGATGCTAGCAAAACGTTTTTGCATGTAGCCGTTTTCATCAAACTCCCAAAGCTCGTTACCATAACTGCGATACCATTGGCCGGTATGATTGTGCCATTCATATTCAAACCGAACTGCCATGCGGTTTTCCCGAAAACCCCATAATTCCTTTTTTAATTTATAATCCAGTTCTTTTTCCCATTTTCTGGTAAGGAAAGCTTTTACTTCCTCGCGGCCGTTTATGAATTCTGTCCGGTTCCGCCATTCGGTATCCAAGGTGTAGGCCAAACAAATTTTTTCGGGGTCTTTTGTGTTCCAGGCATCTTCGGCTATTTGTACTTTTTGCAAAGCCGTTTCCATGGTAAATGGCGGCAGGGGATGTCTTTTAATTATTTCAGTCATACAATGAAAGTATTGAAATATTGTCTTTGTTTTTAAAATGAATAAAGGCCGTAACCGTTTTACCACATTGCAACATATAAAATCATATATCGTTCAATAACTATGTTTCTATGTGGTTAAATATTGCTCATAGTTACAACTCCGTTGCCAACGGAAAATCAATCGGCACATCGGTAATGTTGTGTAAGTAATTCATCACTACTTTATCTGCAATGGCAATTAGCACATCTACCAAACTTACTTTTGTATAGCCAGCATTAAAAAAAGCTTCCAATGTAGCGGTGTCAACCTTTCCGCGGTTTAGTGTTGCAGTTATTGTAAATTTTACAAGGGCATCCAACTTGGGATTGAACAAGGCTGACCCTTTTCTGATTTCTATTATTTGATCGTCGGTCAATCCGTTCATTTTGCCCAATACGGTATGTGCCGATTGGCAATACCGGCATCCATTTACTTGGCTTACCACCAAATTAATTACTTCTTTTTCTTTTTTTGAAAGCGATGTTGGGGCGTTTTGCAATTGTAGGTATGTTCCTAAAGCAGTATCGGAGTATGCGATAGTGGCATACAAATTGGGCACAAAGCCAAGCGCTTTTTGCAGTTGATCGAAAATGGCTTGATTAGCAGGAGCCACTTGTTCTTTTGTTGGAACTTGAAATTGATGTTGCATGATCATTAATTTTTAATTGTTGATTGTTTTTTTGACAATGCAAAGCTGCGATACTGTTAGCCCCAAACAAATGGATGGGCTACGCATTGGCATGGATAATTTTTCCAGAAAGATTGGTTTGCAGTATTTAACAGGCTGATATTGAATAATAAAAATGGGAACTTGATGATAGTGCATAAAAAAACCACCCACAAATTGTGGATGGCGAAATCGTTATTCAAAGTTTTACTTCTTCTTCAACAAAACCTTCGCATTGCCAAAATCTGTGGCCGCATCAATAAAAGCCAACATTTTGGGCCAATTGACAGCAGGTTCAAAATTGTGGGCGTATTCTTTTTTTACCGCAACCAGCAGTTGATCGCCCCGAACTGTGGCTTTGCAAGTGAACAAACCGCATTCGTTTTCAATATTTTTATTCAATGCGTCCACGCCTTCTACACTGTAACCCGCCGGAATGGTAAAGGTTATTTGGTATTCGAACGACCTAGCGCAAGGTTCATACACATCAACGGTGCGTTTGCGGTCCTCTTCTTTTATGCGCAATTGACTGCCGATGGCTTTGCCAATCTCAAACAAATAATTGTTGCCGGCTTTCTTCAACCAGTCTTGCATCACAAATTTGGTGGAGTATTGAAAAGTTGGCTCCGCCAGTTTTACGCCGGATCTATCTATTTTGTACGAGATCAATTCTTTCGGTTCAACGCCATATTCGCCTTTTAAATCTTCCATAAAAGCGTCTTTGTATGTTTCACGGGATTTGGCAAATGAATTTTGCCATTCTTCAGCCAATGATTTTGTCTTTTTATTGTCTGCATAATCTTGGATAAATGTTTTTTCTTCTCCTTGGTCTTTCCAAGCATCTTGGTAATAATCTTCAAACAGCATCAAATTTTTTTGGTAGCCCTCTTTTAAAAGGCCGGTCATGGTGCTTTGTCTTTCAACAGTAGCGGTTGGCGTACCGGTAAGTGAAAGCGAAATTTGCAAAGATTCCGTATTTTTATTGTCATCGGCTTTTGAAATGGGTATGGTGGTACTGCCTTGATCCATGCGTTTGTTTTTATTCTTAGATAGCGATTTTAAACTTTCATATTCCAGCGTTACGCCTTTTTCGCCTTCCGCATAGCCAGGTATCATTCCGCATTGGCTAAATATGCCATCATCTGTTAAATAATAATCTTTTGAGCCTTTTGCGTGTACCATATATACAGGCTGGTCGTAGCTCATCAGGTCTTCCAACTTTGGAATATAGCGGCTACTGTAAAAAATGACATCGTTGTCTACATCAAAATCTTTTAGGCACATACTTAAAATAGCATCGAAATAATTGCTTTGTACAGAAGACTCGTTCCGCTGTTTGCCGGGATAAATTTTATTGTTGGAAACCGTTTCGTAATAACTAAAATACCGCAACGAATTGTAAATGGTAGTAATGAGCGAATCGATCGGCGGCTCTTTACCCAATCTTTTTTTAAGCGCCTTAACACTTTCTTTTACAAAGTTTTTTTGCTGGTTAAAATAGCCAACACGATAAGCGAGTGCCACATCTTCCAACAATCCTTTCTGTTTATTGTAAATTTCTTCTTCGGTAATACCCTTGGTTATTTCACCCGCTTTACAGTTAGAATATGCCTTTCCGCATAAAGAAATTTTTAACCGAACCAACTTGGCTTGGCGCAGCGGACTAATCCATTGGGTAAGATTAAACTTGTCGAGATTGGTCATTTTCAACGCAAATTGCATATCGCCATCTTCATCTTTCGCTATTTTAAGGTCAGGGACACCGTTGAGACACCGATATTCAATCGCATATTTTTTGCTGATATCGCCTTGCAAGCTCAGTTTAACAACTGGATATTCGCCCGTTAACAAAAATTGCATCGGGTCGATGGTAGACATTTCCCGCTTTTCCAACGACACAATATAGTAATCAAGTATATCGCCAACTTGCAAATCAGTAATGGCAAGTTTCTCTTCTTTTTTGTTTTTATCTTCCTTTACAATTACTGCTTCGCTTAGTACTACCTCTTTTATTGTACCGTCTTTTTTAAACACTTTGGCGCCAATGTAAGTACTCAAGTCGTCGGTTTGTTTTGCCCATAAAAACGAGAAGGAGCTTTTATTTACCTTGCTATAACTTATTTCGCTAAAATCTTCCAAGGCTGATTTATCTTGAATCAATACTTTTTGGCGCAACAAATACCTGAAAATTATTTCTTTGCCGCCAGCCTGCATCGAAAAAAAGTGACTTTTTACTTTTGCATTAATATCATATTTCTTCGCCAATACAATGGCTGATTCGTTTTTATATTGTTCCGGCACATCGTTGCTTTCAAAATCAGGGTCTTTTGTTCCCCAAACCTCGGCTTTTATTTCGGCGGCAGCTTTGTCGTAATCATCATTTTTTTGGGCAAAAGAAATGGAGACCATGCAAAGTGCAATGGCTAAAAATGCAATTGTTTTTCTCATGTTTTAAGGTTTTGGAAGGGTTATCCCGCAGATTAAATTTGATTGAATACAGCACAGATTGAGTCGATTTTTATAACTGTAAAATCATTTTTATCTGCGGGATATTTAATCTTCTTTAAATCTGCGGGAAAGAAAATTAAGGTTTTGAAAGGGTTGGTTGGTTGTTGTAAAACTCGTTTAGTCCGTCCATAGCTGTGTTCCAAACGGTAAAATCTTCTTTTTTAAGTACCGCTTTTTTGATATTGATCTCTTTTCGGTAAATAATTTTTCCAGACATTTTGGTGTAGCCTGCTTTAATATCAAATACCGGGTTTTGCACCACAAACGGCGCCGGCAAATTATCTGCCTGATAACCAGCGGGTAACATTAATGTAGTTTCGGTAATATCGTTTAGTTTAGAAGGGAACACATAATCCAGTTTCCGCTTGGCAGTATCTATTTTACCGTTGGAGAAATCTTTTCTAAAATCAAGATCAACATACATGTCTTTACCAAACACGTTTACCGCGTTTTGATGGGTAAGGTTGTATTGCAATTTCATTTCGCCTTCCTCCGGCTTCACGTTCGTCATTACCAAATCGGCAATTTCATATTCCTTTTTGCCCTCGTTTAAATAACTGCGGATGGCAGTTTCTAGTTTGTCCTTTTTAATGGATTCAATTCCGTTCAGCAAATCTTCCTTGCTTTCGCCGCTATATGTTTGGGTAACGGTGCCTTTAAACGAAGTTCCATCTACCTGCAAAACCCTTATTTCTTTTTCAACGTTTTGCGTAAAAGCAGTAATCGGCACATGTTCCAGTAAATATTTATCGCCGTTTTCTATCAAAACTTGGCGGCCTTGTATGCGTTCGGCGTATTCATCAAACCCTATATTTGTTTCGGTAGCATCTAAAAAATAAGTTTTGCCTTTAAAAAATAAGGCGCAAATCATGTGGTTATCCACCGAAAGCGACGGAATGGAATAATCGTATGCAATATGGTTTGTGCCAATCCAGCAAAGCCTTGCATCGTAACCCAAACTAGTGAGTAGGCATTTGGTAAGGTTGGCCATGCCTTTGCAATCGCCGTATTTTCTGCGCAATACTTCCTGCGCTTTTTCGGGCCTAAAACCAGCAATACCATTTTCAAAAGCCAGGTAGCGGATGTTTTGTTGCACCCAAAAATAAACGGCCTTTATTTTGTCCAGATCGGTAGTTTGGCCTTGCGCCAGTTCGGTTGCTTTTGCTTTAATTATAGCATCATCGTTGCCAATTTCTTTTACCAGCGATGCGTACCATTTGTATTGGTCGGCCGTATTTTTAAAATAAGACACGGTTGTACCATTTACGTTAGCGCCATTTGTAATAAGCATAATGTGCGGACTGGTATAGGTAATGCCTAACGAAGCTTTTTCGTTTGGCATGGCTGGTAGGTTGGTGGCGGTGTACACAACGGTTTTTGTGCCGGCTTTATCGTCGTTTGTTTTGGTGATGGAATAACCCGGAAAATTAAATTCTCTTATTTCGGCGGTAACCCAATCGGGGATGGTGATGGTTACTTCGTGCAACGCAACGGGATATGGACCATCGAAAAAGAACTGGCTTAAATACCTTGGATCTTTAATTGTTTTTTTAACCTGTACGCTGCAGGTAGTTCCTTTTTTATCAAAGTTTAGGGTAAAATACATCACCTTTTGATCGCTATAAAAAACGCCTTCGCTAGAATAGGGTTCGTTATGGATGGTAAAAGCATTGGTTGATTTTTTATCGTTGATGAAAATATCAACATGGTCGATGCTTTCTTGATCGTTGTAAAAATCCACCACATCGGTGCTGGTGCGAAATTCGTTACAGGCATACACCGTTTCAATGCTTTGCTTAATTAAAACGGGATGGTCTTTATCGCCTTTTTCAAAATCTATTTTTTCTTTTAGCGAAGCGATGGTAATATTTTTTGAATCAGCTTGGGAAAAAGCCTGTTGTGCCAGCAAAAGCACGGCCAGCAGAAAAATGCGGTGCATGTAAAATGGTTAAAAGGGTTGTTAAAAAGGGTTGCCACAAAGAAAAGGAAAAAAGGCACCCACCATTAAATTTGTAAAGTACTTTAGCTAAATATATTTTTTATGTTAGCTACTTTTTTTAATAATCGGCCAATAACTGGTACATAAAAAGGTGAATAGCATGTGGATTAATAAAAGTGCTTAACAAAAAAGATAAACATACTTTGCCGCTTTGTTAATTGCATAAAATAAAAACACATGCAACAGAATTTGATTTCGGAAGAAATTCCACAGTCGGCTGTAGATACAGCGACACTTGACCCGATATGTATAAAACTAAGTAGAGACTTTCTAGAGCAGACGATATTCCCAACAAAAAAATGCCTGTCAATTACGACAGGCACTTTTATTTGAATTATTGGTTCTTCTTTGTTTTATCCAATTTGCGCTTCCGTTTTAGCTTGTTTCATAGGGTGTTTTACACCATCTTGTTTTAAATCTTTAGCTACTCGGTGGATACTTTTGCGGTGCCGCCTAACTTCCCTACGCTTTTTTAGCGCCGATTTTACCTTTAAATGAGCCAAGTCTTTTCCGGCTTCATGCTTGTCTTCTTTTTTGTCCTCAATTTTGTTTTTCAAAACCTTTTCATCCTTTTTTTCATCTTTTGTTTGTGCGCTTACACCTGTGGTGATTGCTGCGCTGAGCAAAAGCAAAATAATTGTTTTTTTCATATTGATTTTTAATGTTAAATAAATAATGGGTACTGGGAAACAAGTGTTCGGCAATGTGTATAAACCCTATTATAATGGTTGTTTTATATACATAAAATAATCATTCCATGATGATCGAAAATTATGCCATAAAGCTATAATAGCCGGAGCAATCATATTTATACGTTCATTTATCTTTGTTCTATTCCCATAAAACCAAACGCTTTTAAACCAATTGCATGCCTTCTTCAAAACTGCTGTTATTGACTGCCTTGTTGCTTCCCGGTTTTTTGTTTGCCCAAATCGATTCGTTGCCCAATACTGCCTTTGGCAGCGCCAAAGAATTAAAAGGTAGCACGCATATTGTTAATTTCTTTGTGTCGGCTGGCCGAAGAAAATGGGACAAGGATGAAAAGCAATTGATTTTAGATATGCAGAACAATGGCATTGCATGGCTAAAAGTACAAGCTGCCAAATGGAAAATTGAAGAACTTAATTTTAGAAGAAGCAATATTGGGTTGGAAAAAGATATTCTGCTTGATAAAATTGAAAGCGATAAAGAACCTTCCAACCTTCATGTAAATTGGGTGCCTTATGTTTTGCATGCGGCTGGTTACGCATCAGTACGTGATTTTTATGATTCGGTAAAAGCGGCCAATCAGGCTGATAATGTGGTGGTAATGATTTTTGCCTGCCACGAAGGTAGAAGCTACGCACAACCAGCCTTTTCAGACGACAAAAACGCTCCAAGATTTTTAGAAGGAGCGGTGGTGTACCGGGAAGATTTTTATAACGACGCGTTGCATCAAGGAACCATCATACACGAAATGCTGCATTTATTTGGGGCTTGGGATATGTACCATTCCGAAACAAGGTCGCCCGAATTGGACAAAAAAATAAATGACATCTTTTCATCCAGCATCATGCTCGATTCTCACCAATTAAATATGAACGACTATAAAATGGATCAACTAACCGCTTGGCTTGTTGGTTGGACGAAACGCTACTGGCCTTATTTTGAAATATTTAGACAAGCCAATAGGCAATATTGGAAGGTCATACCGGGCATTAAGGAATATCATTAAAATTAAAACAATAGTATTTTGAAAAGGCGTTTTGTAAAGTATAGATCTGCTAAATAAACGAATGCTACATTTGAAAGAGAAATCCAAACATTAACCGAAAATAAAATTACCATGGGCATAGAAGAATTTGTTTTGGATAGAGCAAAAAAAGAAGGCAAGGTTGAAGGTAAAGCTGAAGGTAAAGCTGAAGGCAAAGCCGAGGTTGTAAAGAACCTAATTACAAAAATGGGCTTATCAGATGAACAAGCTGCAGATATCGCTGAAGTAGATGTTTCATTTGTTGAAAACGTGAGATTGAATTTAAAAAAGTGAATTACCGTTCTGCGGAGCCAGGTAGAAATTTTCTCGCTGAGGCGCTGAGAAAATATAAAGATTTAACATTAAGGTCCCTTTTTACTGTATCTGCGAGACGCATTACTAGTTTTGACAATCAAAGTTCGCTCTATATAAAGGCAGATTTTATTTAAAAATAAAATTTAGAACACCCATACGTTTGTAACAAATTATAAAGGCAACCCTCGCAGGTTGCCTTTTAATGTCGTTCGGTGGTCTATAGTCTGTGGTTTATCGTCCGTTGTCTGCCATTCAAACTAAAACCAACTACCAACAAATGTTTCATCCACTTTTCCTTTCGCTCTTCTTCTGCGGCGGATAACCGCTGCTCGATGAATGAACATGGTTACAAACATCAGCGGGATGAACAAGAAAATGAATGGTGGAATGCCCATGAAACTAATCCATTTGCCACCAAATTGGCGGCGCATCGGCCTGCGTAGGCGTTCAGAAATCAAGTACATGCCTGGTAAAATAATCAGCGTCATAAAGAAGGCAAAGGCCAAACCGAAAATAATCGTCCAACTAAGCGGCTTCCAGAAAACGGCGTTATCGCCACCAAAGAAAATATGCGGTTGAAAATCGCTAAACAAGCCTACAAAATCGATATTAAACCCAACAGCAATGGGGATGAATGCTAAAATAGCTGCCAAAGCGGTAAGCAAAACCGGGATGATACGCGTTTTTCCAGCCTGCACTAAGGCCTCACGGGTTTTCATGCCGCGGCTGCGGAGCTCTTCGGTAAACTCAATTACCAAGATACCGTTTTTCACAACAATACCTGCCAAGCCCACAATACCAAGGCCGGTCATCAATACCGAAACCTCCATTTTAGTGATGGCAAAACCCAATAATACCCCAATAACACTAAATAAAATTTCGGTTAAAATCAATATGGGTTTACCAATGGAATTGAACTGCAAAGCCAATGTAAATAAAATAAGCACCAAGGCAATTACCAACGCTTTCAACAAAAATGCACCAGTTTCCGCCTGTTGTTCGCCTTCGCCCGTTTGCTTGATGGTTACACCTTCTTGCACGCCTTTAAATTGGTCTATATATTTTGTCAATTCTTGGTTTACGCCAGTGGGGGTATAACCTTGCGTGGTTAGTACATTACTGGTAAGCGTAATTACCCGCTTTTGGTTTTTGCGTTTTACGCTGCCCAAGGTGCTGGTCAAATCTAGTTTCACCAACGAACTGATTGGTACATTTTTAACAGCACCGCCAGAAGCCATATCCCTAAAACTTACATTCATATTCATTAAGTCGACAAGGTTTTTGCGTTGCAACTCGTTGTTGCGCAACTGGATTTTATATTCATCCTTGCCTTCTTTTATTTTGGAAACTTCTCGCCCAAACAATGCCGTACGGATGGTTTGGCCAATTTGTGCCGATGAAACGCCGTAACTCAATGCTCGTTCACGGTCAACGGTTAAACTAATTTCAGGGTTGGTTAGATCCACATCCATCTTCAATTCTTCCACGCCCGGCACTTGTATGGAATCCAGATAATTTTTTAAATTGGTTGCCGTTTTGATGAGGTTATCAAAATCATCGCTGGCAATTTCAATATTTACGGGCGGATCGGTTGGCGGGCCGCTACTTTCTTGATCCACCGAAATTTGCGCACCAGGAATGCCCTGCATCTGCGCACGAATGGAATCAAGAAACGGCCTTGTACTGGCACCATGGCGTTTTTCATATTCTACAAAACTAACTTGGATGCGGCCTAGTTCAGGCTTGGTGCTGCGGTCGCCAAGCGATGGATCGCTGGCACCAACTGCCACATTGCTGATTACGCTTTCCACAACCGGATTTTCCTTTCCATTTTCCATCCCCAATATTTTATCTACCCTTTTTTCCAGCATATTGGTAATGGAATCGGTATAATCAACCGAAGTACCCACAGGCAATTTAAGGTACACAAAAATCTGGTTCGGGTCACCCTTCGGAAAGAAAACTACGGGTACTTTTCTGGCAACAAACAGACCAAAAGAAAATATCATCAAACCAAAAGTGCCAACCAATAACCAAACTGGCCGCCAGCCTTTTAGTGCCCAGCGTAGCAAGTTTTCGTAGTGGCTCATAATCCAGGGCAAGGCATTGTTTTGGAATTTGTGGATGAGATCATCCAACACATACACATTCAAAACAATCAGTACCAGCATTAAAATAGTAAGGTTGCCAAGCAATCTTGCGCCCAATAAATCAAGCAAAAGAGCCAAGCCAAGCGTTATCCACAAGCTAGGTTTTTTAAAGATGGCAGACTTTGGTGGCTTGGTTTCGTTTTCTGGATGGTTCATAAAATCCACCGCAAAAACGGGGTTCATAATAAAGGCTACCACCAACGATGCGGCTAAGGTGAAAATGAGCATAGTTGGTAAATACACCATGAACTTACCGATGATGCCCGGCCAAAAAAGCAGCGGAAAAAACGGAGCCAAAGTTGTTATTGTTCCAGCCAAAACCGGAACAAACACTTCGCCTGCGGCCATTTTAGCGGCTTCGGCAGTAGTAATTTTTCCTTTGTTTTCGGTGAAAATGCGGTGCGTATTTTCGATGACCACAATGGCATCATCCACAATAATGCCGAGGCCAAACAGTAAAGCAAACAACACAATAAAGTTGAGCGTAACGTGTGTGCCAACCACCAAATCGGCCGCAGGCAAAAACAAAAACGCCACAAACATGCTGAGCGGAACGCTTAACGCCACGAAAAATGCATTGGTAACACCCATAAAAAACATGAGGATGATGAGCACCAACATAAACCCGATAATAATGCTATTTACCAAATCGCTAAACGAGGCTTTGGTTTTGATGCTCAAATCGCCGGTAATTACCACGTTCAAATCTTTGGGGAATTGGGTGGCTTTCATTTCATCCACGGCTTTTTTTACAAGTTCGGATGTTTCGATCTGGTTTTCGCCGCTACGTTTGATGATGTTTAACGTTACCACATTTTTGCCGTTTAAGCGGGCATAGCTTTCGCGTTCTTTTGCGGTATCTTTTATTTCAGCAATATCCTTTAAATAAATAGGTTGGCCGCTGGTGTTGCGTAACACAACCCGTTGAATATCAAATGTGGTATGAAATTGACCCTTCAATTGCAGGTTGCGTTTCATGGTGCCAACATCCAATAAACCACCAGAAATATCGTGGTTTTCGTTGGCCACAGCGTTTGCAATATCATCGAAAGTGATGTTGGCCGCTTGCATTTTATTGTTGTCTACATTAATCTGGAATTCACGCTCGGGTGCGCCCACTTCGTCCACCCGGTTAATTTGCGAAATGTCTTCAATCTTATCCTTCATGTCGTCCGCAAATTTTTTCAGGCGCTGTTGGTCATAATCGCCGCTGATGTTCACGTACATTACCGGTTGGTCGCTCAGGTTCACTTCCAATACCGTTGGGTCTTGGGTAAGATCGGTGGGCAAATCGGTTTTTGCTTTATCCACCGCATCTTTTACTTTTTGCAGGGCGATTTCCGTTTTTACATCGGTGTCAAACTCCACGATGATGGCGGAATAATCTTGTTGCGACGTACTGGTGAATTTGTTGATTTTAGCACCCGTAATCGCCTTTATTTGTTTTTCGATAGGCCTTGTCACCAAGTTTTCAATGTCTTTTGGTGAGTTGCCCACATCAATGGTTTGTACATAAATGGTGGGAATAACAATGTCAGGAAAATTTTCCTTGGGCAATGTTACAAATTGGTAAATGCCAATTAAGCTTACAAATACCATCACCAAATAGATGGATGTTTTGTTTTTAATGGACCAAGTGGTTGGCCCAAATTGCTTGAATTTGTTTATTTCGGATTTTAATGATGCCATGTTTTGGATTTATTGCCTTTGCTTTTCAACAAAAACGATTTTTTTGAATTCGGGTTTTGCTTTGCGTTTATCGGCGAATCGTAAGGCGTTGCCCCACGCTAGTGGATGGCCGCCTTTCAGGGATTGATGTGTTGTGCAACTAAAAGATCAAAAACTAAAAATCAATTTGACAACAGTACTTAACGTTTGCTATTCACAACTGACTATTCACCATTCACTATTTTATGCTTAACAATTGCCCGTCGTACACGCTTTGGAAACCTTCGGTTATCACTTTTTCACCTGCATTTAAGCCAGATTTTATTTCTAATCGATCACCATAAAACTGGCCTGGAAATACTTGGCGTTTTCTTGCACGAAGTTTATCGCCTTCTTGTACGGCAATCATCACAAATTTTCCTTTTTCGTCGGTTTGCAATGTATTTACCGGAACGGTGATAGATTGACTGGCGTTGTAATCTTTAATTTTTATCAACGCCGTTTGGTTAGGTTTTAAAGATGGATCGGCAGCCAACTTGGCATCCATTACAAAACCGCGGGTAAGCGGGTCGATGGCAGCCGAAATAAAGCTAATGTTCGTATTGATAGATTTGTTGAGGTCGACTACTTGTACAACAACTGGCGTACCTTTTTTTACACTACCCAAATAATTTTCGGGAATGGTAGTGGTAGCTTTTAAAGAAGAAGTGTTCACAACTCCTATACCTAAAGAGTTGGCCGTTGCCGGACTAAAAATTTCCCCTACTTTAATTGTAACATCATTTGCAATGCCATTTACATCGCTATAAACGGTGGCGGTGTTTTGTTGCTCCTGCGCAGTTTTTACGTTTTCTTCTGCAGCAGCTAGTTGCGTTTGAATGTTGTTTACATTGTTTTTAGCCGTTAATAATTGCACTTCGGTACCAATTTTTTGATCCCATAAATTTTGTTGGCGTTGTGCAATATCCTTTGCATAAGCCAGTTGCGATTTTATGGTTTCTAAACCTTGCCTTGCAGCCACTACTTGCTGCTTTTGAATTACATCATCCAATTGCATTAACAATTGACCTTTGTGCAATACATCGCCCTTTTTTACAAACAATTGTTTTACAACACCACCTTGACCGCGAGGTGTAATGAAACTGATATCTTCCGCAGTTATCTTTCCTTGTAGTTCAATATAATGCGCAAAGTCAGTGGTGGCAATGGTTTCAAGCGATACCAATTTTGGTTTTTCTTGCACACCGGCAGCAGTATCGGTTTTGGCAATCTCTTTTTCCAATGCAGTAATTTGGGTCGATAATTTGGTTTGATCTGCTTTTAGTTTTTCCAGTTGCGCTTTCTTTTCGTTCAAATTCCCGTCTTTTTCTTTTTTGCTTTCGCCACAGCCGATGGCGACAAAAAGTGCCATTGATAAGAATGATATTTTTAAGATTGGTTGCATATTTTTTGTTGGTTGATATATTATTATTTAGATATTGGTACTTAGTATTTAGACAGAACCGCTTGATGTTTTAATTATAATGTATACCTACTCACCATTCACTACTCACCACTCACTATTCGAGTTTTCCGATTGCCTTTACATAATCAATCTTGGCGATAATAGCATCGTACATGGCGTTGGTATAATTGGTTTGGGCTTGTTTCAGGTCTGTTTCCGCCGCATTTATTTCGGTGGATGAACCTGTACCAACTTCATATTTCTTTTTGGTTTGGTTGTACACGTCTTCTGCCAACTGCATGTTTTGCTTTTGGTAATCCATGCTGGCAACGGCCGATTTGAAGGATAACCTTGCTTTTGCAACATCTACATCAATAGAATTTTGCAGGTATTCAATATTGTTTTGTGTTTGCCGAAGCGTCAATTTTGCGGTATTTATTTTGGCATTGGTAGAAAAACCATTAAAAATGGGCACATTCAATGCAAAGCTGAAATAAGTGCTTGGAAACCAATCGCCCTTGTTCAAAAAATCAAAATTTTCACGTTGGGCAGTTTCACTGGTGGAGAAGTTGAATTTTAAAGTGGGGATTTTACTGAGCTTATACCTTCTAATATTGTATTCGTTCAATTCCTTCACCAATCCAAGGTATTGATAATCTTTACGATCGGTATATTTATATGAACTGTCTGCTAGGTTAACCGCCTTTATTTTGTCGTCGGTTATTTGCTCTGTCAGTTCCAATGTATCTTTCATGGGCATGCCCATCAGCAATTTTAATCCCAAAAAACCTTGTTCAATTTGGTTTACCGCTTGTAATTTCTCAGTGCCAAGGTTAGTTAATTGAACCGATAATTTATCAACATCCAATTTTTCTGCAAATCCGTTTTTATAAATTTCCCTTGTATCGTGTTGCAATTTTTCTAATCGGGAAATGTTGGCATCCAGCAATTCAATCTGCGTTTTGCTCACCGCCAATTGGTAATATATTTTATAAATGTTGGCACGGATGTTTTCCTCTGTCACTTCTACGTTTTTTTGGCTATATTCAAGCGTTTTCTTTCTTGCTTGTAACCCAATAAAAACTTGCCCATCAAATAATGTTTGGCTAAGGTTAAGGCCACCGCTGGTAATGTAATTGGTACCAAATTTTACTGGGATAAAAGTGCCTGCCGGTTGGCCAATAAATTCACCCGGGATTAATGTTGTGGCAATTTTAAGGTAGTCGGTCACATTTCCGGTACCGGTAATTTGCGGTAATGCGGCGGAGGTTACATCTCGGTTGGTTTCTTTTTGGATCAAAAAATCGATCAAGGCATTTTTTACCTGCACATTGTTTTTAGCGGCATAATCAGCACATTCTTTTGCGGTAAATTTATAACTGGTTTGCGCTTTTCCCGCTAGCACTATTAGCAGCAACCACGCTGTAACATAGGCCTGTATTGGTTTTCGTTTCATCATACCTGTTGGGTTTTCTCGGTTAGTTTATATTTTTCTATTAGTTTTTGTCCTTTGGTATTTACAATGCCGTGTAAAAAATGGTCGGTCAGTTCGTGCATTACCTCGGTAACACTGTATTTACTGGTTGGAAAAAGTTCATGATCGAAAGGCATCATCATAGCTGCCAAACGTGCTTTGGTAACTACGTCGGCGTTTATGGTTGGCCGGTAGAACCCTTCTTGGATGCCGCGTTTCAAATTTTGCATTACCTCGCGGTACATAAACCCTCGCTTGTGGGTATCCAATAATTTATACGCCTTGGGGTAATATTTTTGAAGGTCGTACATTACCGCAGGGTTCATTTTTTCATACATCTCCACGGCCATTTCATCGCCCAATAAAACTTCCTGTACCGCATTTTCGCTTTGTATTTGGCCCCTGTTGCATTTTCCTTCAATACTGTTAATTTCCAAGCTCATCATGGTTTCCACCAAACTATCCTTATCGTCAAAAAACTGGTAAATGGTTTTTTTGCTGATGCCGCATTGGCTAGCCACTTCGTCCATGGTTACGCTGCGTATGCCGTAGCGCATAAACAGCTCTTTCGCTTTTGCTAAAATTCTTTCTTTCGTTTCCATTATTACTTCACGCTATTCCTTATAAAAAGTTATGTTGTTTGATTAAAGACGCAAAACTATGGAAACTTTTAAAGTAACCAAAGTTTCCATAGTTTTTTTTGAAATAAATTCCTTTGCTACATAACAACTGCTTATGGTAATTTTGGACAACAAGGCATAACAATGAAAATTAGATTAAGACAAAAACTGACCTATCAGGCCCTGCTTCAATATTTTTTACAAGGAGTGCTTATTCTTGCTCCTGTTGCCGTAACAGCCTATCTAATTTTTTGGCTGTTCTTAAAATTAGATAATTTGATACCTGTCTCTATCAATTTGGCTAGCGACCAAAAACCTTTTTACCTACACGGCATCGGCTTTTTGTTGGTAGTAACATTGGCGGTTTTGGTTGGCTACCTTAGTTCATTTTTTTTGGTGAATAGAACACTCCGTTTTTTTAACCATTGGCTGGAACGTGCCCCAGGTATCAAAAATATTTATTCGGTGGTGAGGGATTTTTCTGAAGCTTTTGCAGGAAAAAAGAAGCGATTCAACACACCGGTGCTTATCAGCGCTTACAATGAAGATGTATGGCAGATAGGTTTTATTACCAACGAAGACCTAAAAATGTTTGGGCTGGAAGAACATGTATCTGTTTATATACCACAGACTTACGCCATTGCGGGTACTTTATTTTTGGTGAAAAGAGAACGGATAAGATTACTGCCAGATGTTGCCGCGGCCGATGCTTTAAAATTTGCCATTAGCGGCGGCGTGGTAGAAGTGGTGGATGAACATCATCCGGCTATAAAGTAAAAATTTAAAATTTAAAAGTAAAAATGATTAAGTAGTTATATTAGCGTTTTAAAACCTATCCTAGTTGCTTTGCACATGAGATCTCGCACACTAAAAATCATCTTAATTTTTTTGCTTGCTCACTGCCAATTGCCGGCCGCTTACGCTTGGGGCTTTTATGCGCATAAAAAAATAAACAACCTCGCCGTTTTTTTGTTGCCGCCGGAGATGATGAAATTCTACAAACCTAACATCGAGTTTATTACCGATCATGCGGTTGACCCCGATAAACGCCGTTACTCCGTTGCCAACGAAGGTCAAAAACATTATATCGATATTGATTTTTATGGCCGATATCCTTTTGCCAATTTGCCGCATAACTGGGATAGCGCCACGGCAAAATTTACAGAAGATACGATTCGATCGCAAGGCATTGTGCCTTGGTGGGTACAAACCATGGAACGTAGGCTGACAGCGGCTTTCAAGGAAAAAAACCAAATAAAAATTTTGCGGCTAAGCGCCGAAATTGGTCATTATATTGCTGATGCACATGTGCCGCTGCATGCCAGTAGCAACCACGATGGCCAATTAACCGAACAGAAAGGTATCCACGCTTTTTGGGAAAGCCGATTGCCCGAATTGTTTGCAGACGACCAATGGGATTTTTTTATCGGCAAAGCCGAATACATTGAACGCCCCGACAAATTTATTTGGGCCCGTGTGCTGGAAAGCGGCGCCGCGGCCGATACCGTTTTAACATTTGAAGCAGCGTTAAACAAGACATTCCCCAGCGATAAAAAATATGCTTTTGAGGAGCGTAGCGGAAAATTGATCAAACAATATTCCAGCGCTTATGCCGCAAAATACCAAGAAAAGTTACAAGGCATGGTAGAACGCCGGATGCGGCAAAGTATTTATGCGGTTGCCTCATTTTGGTACACCGCTTGGGTAAATGCCGGCCAGCCCGATTTATCTAATTTAACCAAAAAAGAATTAAGCGAAGCTGATAAGAAGGAAATAGAGGATTTGAACGAAAAATGGGCGGCGGGGAAAAGTTTGGAAGCGAGGGAATTGTGATAACGGATAATTAATAATGAAACAATCGATAATGCTTTAGCAACTTGAGCCTTGGGTCTTGTTCCTTGGTTCCTCACAAATTCCTTGGATTCTTCCACTTCTTTTCCAACTTTTCAATAGCCCCAGCAACCCTTTCTTGTTTCGTTTTTTCTTGTTTGGCAGTTACAATCCATTCCACATATTCTTTTTTATTGGAAAATGAAAGACTGGCAAAATAATCGGCAGCCGTTTTGTTGGCTTGCAAAGCTGTTTCTAGTTCCAACGGTAGGCGGATTGTTTTATTGACGGCATCGATGTAATCAAAAATCGGCCGTTCTTTTGGCTTGGCTTCTTTTACTTTATCGGCTTCGGTTTGTTCGCGGAAACCAAAAGCAGACCAAGTTTCATCAAACGAAATAAGGGTAAGCCATTGCAAGTTTTTGTGGTTTAAAAGACTGTCCCAACCTTTATCTCTAGTTAAATCGGTTTGTATGCCCGAGCTGCCTTTAGGATAATAAATCCAACAAATAATGTTGCCTTTTACTTTGCTCAAAACATTTTTTAATTGCTTATCGACATCGGCTTTATTTTTTACAAACCAATGTACTTGCGAAAAATTGTTGGCTTTTGGATCAATGAAAGCATCGTCTGGCAACGGTTTCAGGGTTGCTTCAAAATTGGTTGGCGCATTAATCGGCAATAAAATATCGCCGGTTTTTATTTTTAATTTTTGCGAAATGGTTAATGGCATAGCTGAAAAATATTGAAGCTTAAATATCGGGATTTTGTTTTGTTTCTCGCAGAAAAAGCAGAAAGGTTTTACTGACTTAAATTGTTGTAAAAATGACCGTTTGATGGTTGGATAAACAAATGCAAGACTGTGGCCGCTGCGCCCGGGATGGGCAGTAGTACCCCGTAAAGCGCCGACATTAATGGATAATTGAATGTTGATAATGGATAATTTTAATAAGTGAATTGGCGCTGCGGAGTACTACAGACAGCCCGATAAGGCGCCAAAAAAATAACCAAACAATAATGGTTTATTTTAATGAGGCTAAACAATAGAAGTCTTTGTGCTTCTTCTTTTCCTTTGGCCTTTGTGGTTCAAACAAAAGCTGCATCTGCTATCTTTGCCGCCCAATTACAAAAAAATGGCCAACGAAAATCAGTTTGCAAACATTATAAGCCACGCCAAAGAGTATGGCTACATTTTCCAGTCGAGTGAAATTTATGACGGTCTTGCCGCCGTGTACGATTATGGCCAAAACGGGGCCCAATTGAAGAAAAACATCCGCGACGAATGGTGGAAAAGCATGACCCAAACAAACGAAAACAATATTGTGGGCATCGATGCCGCTATTTTTATGCACCCAACTGTTTGGAAAGCAAGCGGCCACGTGGATAATTTTAGCGATCCGATGATTGACAATAAAGATAGCAACAAACGCTATCGGGTTGATCATTTGATTGAAGGATTTGCAGATGAATTAAAAGCCGCTGGCAAAACGGAAGATGCGGAGAATTTAATTACTGAAATGGATAAACTATTGGCTGTCAACGATTTTGCGGGTTTAAAAAAATTGATTGAAGACAATAAAATGAAATGCGCCATCAGCAAAACCTGCAATTGGACAGATGTGCGAGAGTTTAACCTAATGTTTAGTACGCAAATCGGTAGCGTTGCCGAAGAATCAGAAACCATTTATTTGCGGCCTGAAACGGCCCAAGGCATTTTTGTAAACTTTTTAAACGTGCAAAAAAGCGGCCGCATGAAAATTCCGTTTGGTATTGCACAAACCGGAAAGGCATTTAGAAATGAAATTGTTGCCCGCCAGTTCATTTTCCGCATGCGGGAGTTTGAACAAATGGAAATGCAGTTTTTTATCCGCCCTGGCACTCAAATGCAATGGTACAATTACTGGAAAGAAACCCGTAAAAAATGGCACGAGAGCATCGGTATTCCGACTGAAAAATTACGTTACCACGACCATGTAAAATTGGCACATTATGCAGACGCTGCTTTGGATATTGAGTTTGAATTTCCGTTTGGCTGGAAAGAATTGGAAGGCATCCACAGCCGTACCGATTTTGATTTGACCCAACACCAAATTTATAGCAAGAAAAAAATACAATATTTTGATAACGATTTGAACGAAGAAGGGAAAGCGTACGGCAATTATGTGCCTTATGTGTTGGAAACTTCTGTTGGATTGGACCGTTTGTTTTTGACTATTTTAAGCTTGGCCTATGCCGAAGAAAAATGGACAAAGGAAGATGGAACCGAAGATAGCCGTGTGGTTTTAAGGATTCCTGCAAAATTGGCCCCAACCAAATTGGCCATTTTGCCATTGCTAAAAAAAGACGGTTTGCCAGAGATTGCCCGTGAAATAATGAACGATTGTAAAGGTTCGTTCCATTGTTTTTATGAAGAAAAGGATGCGATTGGCAAACGTTACCGCAGGATGGACGCCATTGGCACGCCGTTTTGTGTAACTGTTGACCACCAAACAAAGGAAGACAATATGGTTACCATCCGTTACCGCGATACCATGTTGCAAGAAAGGATTTTGATAAGTGAAGTAAAAAGCAAGGTGCTGGCGGCTATTTCATAGCAAATTCCAAATAAAAAATTCCAAATTTCAACAAAGAATAAATCCCAAAAGTAAAATTCCCAAATTCCAACAGGTTTAGTTTCGTTTGGGACTCGAGCTAGTTGGAATTTGGAATTTTTTTTATTGGATTTTAGTTGGTGGGATTTGACAATTGTTTCCATTCTGCAAAGGTCATTTCAAATTTCACTTCGCCTTTATTTACCGTTCCTTTTTTAGTCCAGCCCATTTTGGTATAAAATTGTTCCGCCCTTGTATTTGGTGCGGTGCCAAGCCATACTTTTTGTTTGGTTTGTGTAAAATACCAGCTTAGCATTAGGTTGTGCAAGTTTTTACCGATGCCCTTGTTTTCAAAAGCGGGGTCAATAAATAAAGCCCAAATGTTATTATCCCGCAAATCAACAATTGAAAAACCAACAATTTGATGGTTTATTTCGCACACCCAGCCTTTGCCACGGATGGTTAAAAATACCTCGCAATCTTTATCGGTTACTAAATCTGGGTTCGACAAAGTATTTTCTTTAACCGAATGCCTTACTTTTTGTATTTGTTTGATGTCGGGAATTTTTGCTTCCCTAAAAATGATGTTTGGTTGAAGCATATTTCTAAATATTGGTGAGATCTTCAAAAAGTAACTAGGTAAATGAGTAATTGGGTAATTATGTTTTGTATGGATAAGACAAACCAAACCTTTTACAGTGTCAAACATAATTGACTCAATTTGCTAGTTACTTGCATTAATTAGCCCAAGTTGCTACTTATTACTTTTAATGCGTGTTGCTTGCCCGAATAGTTGACAGATGGCGGATGACAGGCATAAAATATAAGATGGCTGTGTTTTAGATACTGTCACCTGTCAACCCTTGTTAATTAGCCAATTAAGTAATTGGGTAATTATGTTTTGTATGGCTAAGCAAACCCAAAATTTTTCGCGGCGTTAAACACAATTACTTAATTACCTAATTACTCAATTACTTTGTTTTTATCCGTACAATTCCAAATGAATCGCTTTTCTGTCGTAGCCTAAAGCAGTAATCCTTTCTCTTGCTTCATCAATCATTTGTTTCCAGCCACAGAGGTAAAAATGAGCAGGGTGCTGCGTTCCAGCTTCCAGCAAAGCCTTTTTTTGATTGATAAGATTTTCGTATACACCATGCACATAACCTGTTTGCACGCCTACATCGGCATCCTCACGTGAGTAAGTTGGAATATAAAAAAAATTGGGTAAATCTTGTTCCAACTGTTTCATTTCGTTGTGGTATAAAGCATCGTTTAATTTGCGGCAACCAAAAATGAGGTAGATATTTTTAAACTCCAATTGGTGCAGGCGGATGTATTGCGCCATGCTTCTAAATGGCGCAATGCCGGTGCCGGTACAAACTAAAAAAAGATCGGCATCGAGGGCTTTGGGCAAAATGAAGTGGCCAACGGGTCCACGCAACGTAATTTCGCTACCAACTTTTACTTCGTTGAACAAATAAGTGGTTCCCAAGCCGCCTTCCAGCAAAACAATCACCAATTCAAAACAATTGCTACCATCAGGCCAACTAGCTACGGAATAACTGCGCCAACGCTTGCTGGGCTTTTCGTGGATGGGTAAATCAAGCGTTACAAATTGGCCAGGCTCAAAATCAAATTTTTCCCAGGCCGGCACTTGAAAATAAAAACGTTTGGTATTGGGCGTTTCATCTTCTATTTTGGTGATGATGCCCGTAACCCATGGTTGAAGCATAAAATCGTTAGTTTTAAGATTTGTTGATTTTTATTAAGGCTAGTTGTAAACAACAAACTGAATTGGGCAACAATATACAAATAGCTAATAAGAAAAATGCGAAATCAAGTTTTTATTTGAACCGCAAGGGCGCAAAAAGCACAAAGGGTTATTGGCCAAGTTCCTTTAAATGGTAATTTAAGGGCTGTGATTTTGATTGCTACAAAGCAGTAAATCACGCAGCGGCGCAGAGAAAAGGAGGCTTATAACATGTTTTTGTTTTTTCTCTGCGGCCTTTGCGCCTCTGCGTGAAGCAATACTATTTGGAATAAAAATGGTGAAAGAAACCATGATTGTAACCTCAAAAACAAGGTTTCGAATACCTCTACTTGCATCCTTTCACGTGACAAACTTCTTTGCGTTCTTTGTAACTTTGTGGTAATGTTTTTCACACAATGCCTACCAGACCTTGTCCTTCATGGTATCCAAAATGGTTAGGTAGCTTACATAGCGGTCTTCGTACACTGCTTTGCCGACGGCTTTTTTTACGGCGCAGCCAGGTTCGTTAATGTGCATGCAATTGTTAAATTGGCAATCGTTGATCAACCTTTTCATTTCGGGAAAATAATGCGCCAATTCATTTTTTTCGATGTTCACCAGCCCAAATTCGCGAACACCGGGTGTATCAATGATGCGGCCGCCTGCAGGCAAATCGAACATTTCTGCAAATGTGGTGGTGTGCATGCCCTTGCCGCTCCAATCGCTTACTTCGGTCGTGCGTAAATCATATTGCGGAAAAAGCATATTGATGATGGTTGATTTC
>CAWJTH010000221.1:0-30102 GCA_963845495.1 uncultured Chitinophagaceae bacterium | reverse complement strand
ATGCATTGCTTAAGTATGGGATGTTGCATTTGTGATATATGGGAATCATCATACCCCAGCACTTTTGCAATTTGCTTGTTTGCATACACAATTGATTTTGTATTAAGATCAAGCACAAAAAGAATATCAGGAATTGCATTGGCAATGCCGTGCAACAATTTCGATTGTTCTCTTAAAACATCTTGCACAGTTGCGTGTTCATGGTTTCCATCAAAAGCAGTTGTCAAATCTCCGTTATTAGAATCAAATCCTGAACCTATTGATTGCCATAATGAACCATCATTGCCTTTTTTAATAATTTTATCCTTCATTTTGAACCAATGATAAAGGCCATCTTTCTTTTTCAACCTAATATTTGATGTAATAACGTCCCCGTCAGTTGCTGTTTGTAAATCAGCAATCCTTTTTTCCTTATCTTCTGGATGTGTCAAATCATGTAAAAAGTCACTCCCTTGTTGATAAAAATGGTTAGCGTCATATCCAAATACGTCCTCTATTTTTTCATTAATATAAATAATTTTCTGTGATTTAAGGTCGATCACATAAATTAAATCTGGTGTAGTGTTGATAATGTCATACAAAAAACCATCACTGTTGCCAACACCATCCAAGTCCTGAGTTTTTTTTGTCTCATCTCCATTGTGCTCAGGGTGACCGTCGAAATGAAGGATAGGCGAAATGTTCATTATTTTAAATAATATTATATCAATTGTTTTCCGGAATATGAGCATAAAGCCCAATTCCATTTGTTAAAGTTCAAGTCTTAAAAAGGTAATTGCCGTAAAGTAGAAGTACGGCTCAAAAGCTGTCAATGCATTATGACAACATAGAGTATGTATTGGCCGCTGAACACAGTGGTAACAACAGCAAATATAAACAGATTAAAACTTGCACATCAAAACATTTTTAATATCAAGTGGTTAGCAAATATTTGTATGTTATCGTGCTGTTGTTTAAGTTCGAAGGGATTTCTATTGCAGTAAGGTATTTAATAAACAGGACAAATTGAAAGACTACTTTTTGCTATCAACTTTAACATTCAAGTGGTGTGAAATTAGAATTTTCGTTAAAACGGGCAACTTAATTTGATCTTTTGCTCAAACTAACAATCGATAAAATACGTGAACCATGTAGCATTCAATTTATATCAATTTTTTTTCTTGAGTATAAAATTTCCCAAGGCTTCCCTTTCTTATACTTAATTAAAGAAAATATAATATGCGTGCGTCTTTTTTAGGTAAACAATTCAATGGCATATTTTTTATTGAATTTAGTTAGAATAATCCATACATACTTAGTATTATTCCTTTGATCCCTTAGGCTAAAACAATATTTATTGAAATTTATAAAAACTATTTAATTTATTATTAGTTCGATTATAACTTTTAGATGAGTATTAATAAAGCAATTTTAGTTTAATATCTATAAAAATAGGAGGGTATGAAAAAAATAATGTTAGCTATTGCAATATTTTGCACATATAGTTTGGGGGCCTTAGCCCAAGATAGCGCTTGGAAATCGACCAAAAAAGGGACGCCATACAAAAATAAAAAAGATTCAATAGGTGTGCGGTCATCAAGCAATAGTACAATGAAAAAGAATAAAATGTGGAAGAAAGGAATAAAAGATAATAGCAGATATAAAAATATTGACACCGCAATGCCAATGGAAAAAAGAGACACGATGAAATAGTTTTTATAAAGGCCTCGCCTTTGTTTAATTTAAATGGAATATTTATTTAAGCTAAGTTTTCAGTACTTAATCATATTAAACCAGCAGTATTTAAAATACTTATGAAGAAAATTTTTACATGGCATGTTCATGGAAGTTATTTGTATTATTTAGCCATGGGTGATTATTTAATATATATTCCCGTGCATGATGATCGCAGTCAGGAAGGATATCATGGCCGTGGGGAAACATTTCCATTTGGGGACAACGTAATTGAAATTGCAATTAATGATATAGCTGCAATTGATTTTGATTGCATTGTTTTTCAATCAGAAAAAAATTATTTAAAAGACCAATATGATATACTTAGTGCTGAACAAAGAAAACTTCCACGTATTTATTTAGAGCATAATACACCGGGTCTGCATGCAGTAAATACAAAGCATGTGGTTGATGATCCGGAGATAACTTTAGTACATGTTACACATTATAATAAGTTAATGTGGGATAATAATAGAACACGGGTTGAAGTAATAGAACATGGTGTAACCAACACGGGTATTAATTATACCGGCGAATTAGAAAGGGGAATTGCAGTTATAAATAATTTGCCAAGGCGTGGGAGAATTGCCGGCTATGATTTATTCATGGAAGCTTCAAAAAAAATCCCAATCGAATTAATTGGTATGGGAACGGAATCTATTGGGCTTGGCGAAGTTTTACATCCTGAATTACCAAAGTTTTTAAGTAGATATCGATTTTATTTCCACCCAGCCCGTTACACCAGCTTAGGTCTCTCTTTGCTTGAATCGATGATGGTTGGCCTGCCTATTGTAGGATTGGCAACCACGGAGTTGCCAATGGTTATTACCAACGGCGTTTCTGGGTTTATTAATACTGATTTTAATTGTTTAATTCAAAATATGCAAATGCTTTTGGGTGATAAACATACCGCAATTACAATGGGAAAAGAAGCACAAAAAATTGCAAATGATAAATATAATATTCAACGGTTTGTAAGAGATTGGCAAAATTTATTTGAAAGATTATATAAGAAGTTTTAAAGTCTTTTTTAAAACATAAAGAAGGATAATATGAAAACAAAAATTGGCTTTATAAGCGAACACGCATCACCTCTAGCAACACTTGGCGGGGTAGATGCTGGCGGGCAAAATGTATACGTGGCGGAACTTGCAAAACATTTGGCCAAACTTGGTTATAGTATTGATATTTATACCCGCTGGGAAGATAAAACACAAAAAAAAGTAATTAATTGGTTGCCAGGAATAAGGGTGATACATGTAAAAGCTGGGCCAATAAAACATATTCCAAAAGAAGAATTATTGGATTATATGCCTTTATTTAAGGACGATATGATTGCATTTATTACAGAAAATAATTTGAAATATTGTTTAATACATGCTCATTTTTTTATGTCGGCTTATGTGGCATCGCAAATTAAATTTGAATTAGGGATACCTTATGTAGTTACTTTTCATGCATTGGGACATGTGCGCAAAATTCATCAGCCTGAAGCTGACAGATTTCCAATCGATCGGTTAAGAATTGAAGAAGAAATTGTAAAAGATGCGGATGTAATTATTGCTGAATGCTTACAAGATAAAGAAGATTTAATACAACATTATGGTGCCGATTCTGGAAAATTAAATATTGTTCCATGTGGTTTTAGTGCTAAAGAGTTTATGCCAATAAATAAATTAATGGCAAGAAATTTTATTGGGGTAAATAAAGATGAATATATCATTCTTCAATTAGGCAGAATGGTGCCGCGAAAAGGAGTTGATAATGTAATTAAAGCATTGCCTTTAATTAAACTGGATAATATACGTTTATTAATAGTTGGTGGCGATAGTGATGTCGCCTTTATGGAAGATCCTGAAATAAAAAGACTTCAAAAAATTGCTGTTGAATTAAATGTTCATTTAAAAGTGACATTTGTTGGTAGGAAGGATAGGCAATTTTTGAAGTATTATTATTCAGCTGCAGATATATTTATAACCACGCCTTGGTATGAGCCTTTTGGCATTACCCCATTAGAAGCAATGGCTTGCGGTACACCTGTAATTGGTGCAAATGTTGGTGGCATTAAAGATACAATTGAAGACGGCAAAACCGGTTTTTTAGTTCCTCCTAATAATCCTGTTGCATTAGCTCAAAAAATTGAGTTGCTATTAACTAATCAAGGCTTGTTAAAACAAATGCAAGTACAATGTGTTAAAAGGGTGAATGCGTTATTTACCTGGAACCGTGTGGCAAAAATGATGCATAATTTATACGAAGAATTTAATAAAATTGCTATGGAAAAACCATCAATTATCCAAATATTAAAAGTGAATAAAAATTACTTGCCATCCATGGTAATTGGCCAAACAAAATTTAATTCTAAAATAATTTATAATTGACTTAATGCGAAAAGTAATTTTTTTAGATAAAGATGGAACGCTAATTCCTGACATACCATATAATGTTAACCCAAGTTTAATTACGCTTAATCTGGGTGTTGGTGAAGGTTTGTCAATCTTAAAAAAATTAGGTTTTGAGTTTATTCTTGTTTCTAATCAATCAGGTATTGCCTATAACAAATTTAAAGAGGCAGACCTTGTAAATGTGATAGAAAAAATAATTGATTTATTGTTTCCTTGGGAAATTGATATTAAAGCTTTTTATTATTGCCCACATCATCCGAATGGTATTGTGGCCTCCTATGCAATTAATTGCGACTGTCGTAAGCCTTTTCCGGGTTTGTTAAAAAGATCTGAAAAGGATTATTTAATAGACATGAATAAATCTTGGATGATAGGCGATATTTTAAATGATGTTGAGGCAGGTAAAAAAGCTGGATGTCGTAGTGTTTTGATAAATAATGGAAATGAAACGGAATGGCTGATAAATAAGTGGAGAAAACCGGATTATACGGCATCCAATTTTTTAGAAGCGGCTAAACATATTAGACGAAAGTCTATAAATGAAATAATACATGTGCAATAAATGGAAAACATGTAAAAAGATATTGATTATACGGCCTGATAACATGGGAGACATTTTGATGTCTTCGCCTGCAATCCGAGCTTTAAAAACAACATTTAATTGTCATATAACCTTGCTCACATCCAGCATGGGAAAGCCAATTGTAGGATTTATTCCATGTATTGATGAAATGATTGTTTATGATTTATCTTGGGTAAAATCAAATAATGCTTTTAATGACGGTGACTTTAATTCACTAATTGAAATAATTAAAAATAAAAATTTTGATGCTGCAATAATTTTTACAGTATACAGCCAAAACCCAATGCCATCTGTTATGTTGGCTTATTTGGCCAATATTCCTTTAAGATTGGCGTACTGCCGTGAAAATCCCTATGGGTTATTAACAGATTGGTTGCCTGATGAAGAACCATATTCTTACATAATACACCAAGTAAAAAGAGATTTAAAATTAATAGAATTTATTGGTGCAAAAGCTGAATGCGATAATTTGTTGTTACAAATAAAAAGTGATAATTGGTTTGCTTTGCAAAGCAATTTAAGTAGTATTGGAATTGATTTAAATAAAATGTGGATAATTGCCCATGCCGGCGTAAGCGAAGAAAAAGAAATTATCCAAAAGAAAATTGGATAATACTTGCAAAGAAAATAATACAGCAATTAGATTGCCAAGTGTTATTTACTGGTTCAAAATCCGAAACTGAATTAACAACATATTTAGCACAACAAACAGGTTCTGGTTCATTCTCACTCGGAGGTGAATTAAATATGGAAGAATTTTTATTGCTAATTAAAAACGCCCCACTTATTATTTCTGTAAATACACTTGCCATACATATTGCTGCTGCAACAAATACTCCTATTATTGTTTTATATGCACTAACAAATCCGCAGCATTTACCATGGAAAGCAAAAGGGAAAATATTGCCTTATCAGGTTCCTGATGATTTAAAAAGTAAAAATGAAATAATAAAATTTGTGACAAAATATCTACATCCCGATGTGCCTAAAATGCAGCAACCACAAGAAATTTATGATGAAGTATTTAAAATATTGAGGTTAAATAAATTGGATCAAATACCAGAAATGCTAGATTTAAAAATCAACGCTAATTGAATTTAGCGATTTTGAAGTTGTTTTATATTTCACAAAAAGCTTTTTTAAATCATTTAATACCAAATTATAATCAGGTGTTATTGTCCAGTCGGTTGTAAAATGTAAATCTTTATTTAACGGTGCCCATCTTTCTGGTTCGCCATCCATACTTATTACAATAGAAGGCGTTTCCAATGCTGCGGCAATATGTGATACGCCTGTGCAATTTGAAATTAGCGCAAATGCATTTTTAATTAAAGCGGATACTGCTCCAAGTGATGTTTTACCAGCCAAGTTTATTGATTTGTATTGCATTAAATTGGCAACTTTATTGGTAATAGCAAGTTCATCTTGTGTTCCGGTAATTACTATTTGCATACCATTTTCAACGCAATAATCTGCTAAGCTAGCAAAATGGTCAACTGGCCATTGCCGCCATTCCCCTCGGGAGCCAGGATGAATGCAGACATATTTGTTGGCCTCAATCGGAAGATGCAATTCATTTAATTCGTCAACATCTGTACTTAAAATTGGAAATTCCAGATGATTGCCGCACAATTCAATACCTAGAAATTTAATTAATTTAAGGTGTCTTTCAATTTCATGTATTTTATCAGGATAATTTAAAAACAAACCGTTATTTGGAAAATAATGCCCATCAATGCAAAACCCCGACGTGTATTTCCCGCCCCATAATTCAACCATTGGATTAACAATACTACCGTTGCCTTGCATTTGTAATACCAAATCAAATTTTTCTTGTTGCATTTTAGCCAAAAAATCAAAATAAGATGTTGGACTTATACTTTGTTCAGGCAAGCCGGGATAGCCTGGAAAATGGATAAATTTATCAAAATAATCAGGAAAGCGAGTTATTAAAAATTTAGCCCAGGGTAAGCCTATTAATGTTATTTCAGCATCTTTAAATTTATTACGCAAAGCTTTTATTGCGGGGATAGCACATAACATATCGCCCAACTGCAGCGCCCTAAAAATGGCAATTTTTGCGGGCTTCCTTTTTGCATCAATTATTTCTAAAGAATTATTATTTGTAGCCAATTTAAATTTATTTTATCGCGTTAAAAAAATAATACCTTGTATTTGAACGCACCACTTATTTGCCAATAAACCGACAAAAATGGAATTATAATGGATGTATAAACCATTTCGGTAATGTGGCTTAAAGAATGGGAAGTATTTGTGAGCCTTTTTTTGATAAAACTGAATAAGCAAATAATATATATTAATGCACATGCAACGCTAATATATAAATTTGTAAATATTCCAACCACTATTCCAATTAGTAAAAGAATCATTAAATAATAATCCCAAGCTGGTTTTGGCTGAATAAATTTTCGATACAACCCTGGATATTTTTTATACAACAAAGCGTTGTAAATCCCTTTTTTTTGCTCTTTAATACTAATTCCCCAAGGTGCTGGTCGAACAGGATGTTCTACTATGGCAGAATTGTTTTTAATAATGGGTATGTTATTTAAAATCAATTTAAATTCTAAATCGCTGTCTTCCCGCCATGCCAAAGAAAATCGCTCGTCAAATCCGCCCACTTTTTCTAGTGTTTTTTTAGTACAACAGCAATTGGCCGTTATAAAACTTGCTGTTGCAAGATGGGAAGTGTTTTTTTCATAATCGGTTGGTATGGCCGATACAGGAACAATTAATTTCCCCGAATAAGTGATATATTCCTCATTGTTATACATCGACAATAAATTTTTCAACCAATCTTTATCCGGCAAACAATCATCATCTGTAAAAGCAATTAATTTTCCCAAAGCCATTTTCCAACCCATATTTCTTGCAGCGGCGGGCCCAGCTTTTTGGGCAAGACAACCGTATTTAAATGTGTAATTGTTTTGATTAAAACTTTCCAATAATAATTCAATCGAATAATCCGGCCCATCACTAATTACAATTACTTCAAAATCGCTTTTATTGCAGGTTTGCAATAAAAGCGATTGAAGACATTTTAATAATAATTGTGGCCTTTTATAAGTTGGAATAACTACTGAAATTAATTTATCCATATTTCTTTTCAATTAAATAAGAACCAATAATTAATGCATCAAAAGGCGACGACCAAAAACATTCCACAGCGTCTCTTGGTGTGCAAACTATTGGTTTGCCCAGCGTATTAAAGGATGTATTTACCAAAACCGGAACCCCGGTTTTTTCTTTAAAAGCTTTTAATAATTCATAATAACGTGGATGTTGATTTTTATTTACGGTTTGTATGCGTGCAGTTCCATCAACATGCCGCACCGCAGGTATTTTATCTGTTTTATCTTTTTGCACATTATAAACAAAAAGCATATACGGAGAGTATGTAGCATTTTCAAACCATTCGCCTGCATCTTCTTGCAAAACTGCCGGCGCAACTGGCCTAAAATCCTCACGATCCTTCACTTCGTTCAACCTTGCTTGCATAGACGGGTGAATGGGCGAAGCCAAAATGGAGCGGCTTCCCAATGCTCTGGGACCAAATTCCATGCGGCCCTGAAACCACCCAATTATTTTATTGTCCGCTAAAATATCAGCCGTTTCCCCGGCTACATTTTCCATTTTTTTATAAGGCACTTTTGCCCATTTCAAAAATTTTTCAATTTGTTCATCGCTGTATTCCGGGCCCCAATAAGCACCTTCCACTTCATAGTCATTTTTTGCGCTTTCTTCTTTTCTCACTGCTAAATCAATCCAAATGGCAGCGCCTAATGCAGTGCCAGCGTCGCCTGCAGCCGGTTGCACCCAAACATTTTTAAATGCGCTTTTATCTCTTATTCTTGCATTTAAAACACAATTCAATGCAATGCCACCTGCCATGCATAAATTTTCTTCTCCCGTTTTTTGGTGTACCCAATCAATTAATTCAAGTGCTTTTTCTTCTAACACCAATTGTAATGAATGTGCGATATTAAAATGTAATTCAACAAACGGATCAACTTTTTGCCGTTGCGGGCCAAACCGTTCCGTTAAATTTTCGTTGCTGATAGTGTATAATCCATCTTTTCCAATTTGTATCATTTCCCTAAAATCGTCTGCAAAAACGGGCTTGCCGTACGATGCCAATGCCATTACTTTATACTCGTCTGATGAGTGTAAAAAACCTAAATGTGTGGTTACCATTTCATATAACATGCCCAACGAATTTGGCATATCTACTTGTCCGAAACGTTTTAATTCTTTTTCTTTTCCAACCGAATAAGTAGTGGTGGCATTTTCGCCGCGGCCATCAAACGTAACAACAGCGGCACTTTTAAATGGCGATGGATAATAAGCGCTGGCGGCGTGTGCAATATGGTGATCTACGTAATGCCATTCAAAATCGTTTGTTGTGGCACCCACAAATTTTTCACGCAAATGGTGCGGATAGCCACTAATTAAATGTTGCGGCGCTTCTTTAATACCAGTTAAAAATAAATCATCCAATCCCGGATAAACATCAATTTTATATAATTCCGGATCAAAAGAATACGCAATATGGTCAACCTCTTTTAAATGGATGCCAGCTACATTTAAGCAATAATAAATAGCATTAAAAGGCAGTTCATAAGTTGAAAACGGCGTTGGCCTTTTACCGTGTTTTATTTGTGTAAAACGTTCTTCTTCGGCTGCTGCCAATAATTTTCCATCTTTTAATATGCATGCGGCGGAATCATGAAATACCGCGTTAATTCCTAAAATAAACATCTATATTTTTTTATAGTATCAATAAAATCGTTCCAATAATTTAATAAACAATTAGTTATAAACTTTACTGTATCAAATAATTGCCGATGATCCTTTAATCAAAGTTTGATTGAGGATTTAAGTTTAAATGCTTCGGTGTTTTTAAATAGTAGTACTCATATCTACATATTTCTCAACAGTTAATTCAATTTTATTTTTCGTTTGCATGGCCAATAGTTTTTCTTGCTTCACCAATTGTTGGGCATTTAATAATGCAGCAGCATAAGGTTTGCATAACACACGGCCGGGCGGTTGGCCCGGTTTAAATTCAGCGTCCCATAATCCTGCATTGTGCCAGTCAATTAAATCATCCCAATCTGGCCGATCAATAATTGGGTAAAGGCACACGCCATAAAACGGAATATGTTCCCGCACCAGTGCAGCACATTCTTCGCCTATAAAATTCATCCACAAGTGCCTATCTTCTTTGGGGTGGCTAGTTTCTGTCAATGCAATTGGCCGGCCATAACGCTCGTAAGCATTTTTTAGCATTTTTCGCAAAGGCACCCAGCGTGGATCAGGGTTTAGGTTGCGCCAAGGCAAAAACTTATGGAAACCAACCTCCCACTGGTTGTTGTAGTAAAAATTAAAACCCAACATATCCAACAATTCTGGTGAACCGCCAAGTTCTGGACAAAGTTTGCCGCAAAGCATATCCACTGATTGAAACTGGTTTTCGTTTGCCGAAATGGCTTTCATCACATCTTCCGGCGTTGCATCTAAAGGCGGAACAATGTTTACCAACGGTTCGGTTGTTAGCAACCTTATGGTGGGGTCTTCTTCTTTCAGTGCCCACGATCCTTGAATATAAGCCTTCATCAAGCCATATTTTACCGCAAAACCTTGGCCTTCGCAATAAGGCGTCGTGCCTTTTGCGTCGCCGCCCAACCACGATATAAAACTCACTTCGTTGATGGGCGTCACAATCAAAGCTCCGTCGGGATCAATACTTCGATAAAATTGCACAAAGGCCCTACAAAGCGAAGCAAACCTTCTGGCGAACAACGGATGCAGCGGTGAAAGATCATCAGGATAGCCAAAATGGCATAAATCCCAAACTTGCTGTATGCCTTGTTCCTTGGCAGTTTTAATCATATAACCAACTGGTTCCCAGTCGTATACATATGGCTTCTTTTCTACCTTGCTCCATCTAATACCTTCCCTAACCGTGCGGATGTTAAACGCAGCTAAGTCTTTGTAGTCGTCTTCCAAGCGTTGTAAATGGCCGGTGGTTTCCAGCAAATCAACCCTGTTTCCAAAAGCATTTAATTTATCTGAACATTCATAGCCAGCCATCCAAAAAGACCAAAACGGGTTTGTAGCCATTCGCAATAATTATCTGATTTTAAAATGATTAATATGTAATTGGCACTAAAAGAATTGTGCCGAACAAAAGTTTTAAGCATGGCAAGTTTTTGCCGTGGGCGAAATATTATTGTTTAGATATTTTTTGGGCGCCTTATCGGGCTGTCTGTAGTACTCCGCAGCCGCCACTTTACTTGGGGCAATCATTCACAATTTGAATTTCCCATTCACTAAAAAGGCGTCTTTACGGGGTACTACTGCCCATCCACAAGTGTTCGAAACCTTAAAACTTCAAATATTTAACTGCAAAAGGTTAACGGACACTTGAACAGTTAGGGAGTGGAATCGGCCTCGAAAGAAAAGGCTAAAAATTAGTGTTTGTTGGCCTGTATTTGGAAGAAAAAACTGTTTGAGCCCTTTGAGGCCAGCACCTTGATGAATAATAAGGCGAGTTTTTTTTCTTCCGGCCAACAAACACTAATTTTTAGCCTTTTCTTTCGCAGCCTTGAATTTTTTTGCTTCTTTTTTTGTTCAAGCAAAAAAAGAAGAAGATAAAAAAAATGTAGCGATTTTAAGTATTTGAAATGCTTCTTTCTAGGTTTCGAACACTTGTGCTGCCCATCCCGGGCGCACGGCCACAACGGTCATCTTGTTTCGCAGCAACAGTAAGTTGGGGCTTTCAAAACCTATAAAGTCTATTCGTGGTTTACATCGATGTATCTCGAAAAAGACCTTATAGGTTTTTTTGCGAATTTTTATTATTTGAACAAACCGGCAAATAGTGATTTCTTCTCAATATTGGCGGAGCCCGCATTATTGTTATCCCTTTGTTGCCAACACAAACGATGAATGAAGGCTAACTTTTCAATCAGCGGCTGCGACATAAAAAATGGATAAAAATCAGCATGGCCCATGCTGCGGTTCAGGCTGTTAACGGCAAAAGTTAACGGCAACCACATTTTTATAATCTCTTCAAAGTCTTTTAAGGTGTAAGGGTCTTTAGAAATTACTGCTTTCATTTCTAAATCAGCGTTGGCTTTTTTAGGGTTGATGGCAATGCCAAAATTATGCGCTGTTTCTAGTGTGTCCATCAAGTGCAAGTAGTGGGCCCAAGTTTCAGCCCAATCTTCCCAAGGGTGCGATGTTGCATACGGGCTAATAAATGCGTCGGCCCAGTTGGCAGGTGCACCATTTGCATAATAGGTTTGCAATGCTTGTTCATAATCTTTGGTATCATCACCAAACAATTTACGGCAATTCTGCAACTCCGTTGGATTGTTTTTCAATAGTACATCCCAATAGTAGTGGCCTATTTCGTGGCGGAAATGCCCCAACAAGGTTCTGTATTTCTCGCCCAATTCGGCCTTGTGCCTTGTTCTCGCTACTTCATCCGCTTCATCAATGTTAAGGGTAATCGTTCCATTGTCGTGGCCGGTCATCACATGGGCAACGGCATCATCGCCCATAAAATCAAATGCAATCCCTTCTTCCTCATTCCCAACTTTTCGTTGTACGGGTAACCCCAATTTATTTAAAGAGTAAATAAGGCGATGTTTAGCTATTTCTATTTTCTTCCAACGATCTTGGTTAACAGCTGTGGAAAGGTCTGGTATTGTTCGGTTTAAGTTGCATGCTTCGCAATAAGCGTCTGTATTTGAAGTAGGTAAAATCCAATTGCAGGTAGCATGTTTTGCATTTTCGCAGAAATGATATCCGTTTGATTTTTCAGCAATATCAATAAAACCAGTACCATCTTTTTTAGCTTCCAAAGTTTTCATAGCCATTTTAGCGCCATCAAACCCAACAGTGTGACCACAGTTTAAGCATACATTGTTTTCGAAGTAAAGTAAATTTTGGCAGTTACTACATGTAAATAATTTCATATCAATTTTTGTTTTCAAGTCGAAGTAATCAACAATTGTTCCATGGTAAATTGAAGTTGGCGGTTGGTAGATGATGGATTAAATGCACGCTTGGGCTAATTTTTTATTTAAAGGACTAAAAAACACTGCCATGCTTTCTTAAGTCCGCCATCCATCTACCATCAACCATCCATCACCCAATCCTTCGCACATCGACAGAAACACGGAGTTCGTGCGGGCCATTTCCAACAATTACACCTTTTAAGGGTGCCACATCACTATAATCCCTCCCCCAACCTACAGTTAAATATTGTTGATTGGGCACTTGATTATTGGTAGGGTCAAAATCGATCCAGCCACGGTGTGGCAGAAATACGGAAAACCATGCATGCGAAGCATCTACGCCAAATAATTTTTCTTTTCCGGCTGCGGGCAGCGTTTCAATGTAGCCGCTAACATAACGGGCTGGCAAACCAACCGACCGGATACAAGCAATGGCTAAATGCGCAAAATCTTGGCAAACGCCTTTTCGTTGTTTCAATACTTCGGTTACAGGCGTGGCAATGGTGGTAAAGCCGGGCATAAATTCAAAATCACGGAAAATGCGTTGCATCAAATCGTTGGCAGCTTGAAACAAAGGCCTGCCAGGTATAAACGATTGCAATGCGTAGGCTTTTACATCGGCATCATAACTTGTCATTGGTGTTTCGGTAATGTATTGCCGCACTTCCATAAATTCAGGGTAAGTTTGAAAAAGTTGTTGGCGTACGTTTTCCCAAGGTTCGTAGCCAAACATATCTATTTCCCAAGCATTGGCCGTTGGCCGTTCTATTTCTGAAGTAATGGTTACGGTTAATTTCTTGTGTTCTTTTTCAATAGAAAAATAAAACACTTTATTGCCAAAAAAGTCGTCATAACTTTCAAAAACGTCTGGCAATGGGTCAATGTCGATCTTAAAATTTTTACAATGCTGCGCTTCTGTATTGCGGGGAATAAGCCGGGCAATATTGTGGCATTGGCTCAGCGAATCGAAATATTTGTAATCTGTTTTATGTACAACGCGGTAGTTCATCTTTTAAATAATTTGTAACCCCTGAAATGGTAATTTAGTAAATAAGTAATTAGGTAATTGCAAAAGGAATCTGTTTCTACTTAAAAGTTACTCAATTGCCCAATTACTTATTACCCATTTACTAAACAATTTCCGCCGTAAACAATTGCTTTTGTGTTTGGGCGTGTTTAAAGTAGGTTTTGGAAATAACATCGGGCAAGGTTGAAAGCAAACCATACATGTTTGATAAAAATTCTTCTAAATTGGGATAGCCCCAACCATCTTCATGTAATATCGATAAATGGTCTTTGTCGGATAATTTTAATAAAGTATATGCTTCCAAAATTAATCGTTCGTGTTCGGCCAAAGCATTGCCAGGCTTTACTTTTGGTAAGTTGTTGATATAAGCCTTTAATCGATCCAGTTGATAAATCAATGAACGCGGGTTGTTTGGATCGAGCAATAATAAATCAAGCACCAGCGACAATTGGATGTGCGCCCGGTATTTGTAACGATAATTTACCAAACATTCGTTGGTAATCAACACCGATTCGTGTAGGTTGTATTCAACTTGTTCGTCGAATTTATTTACCAATGTAGCCCGCAGCATGGAAATAACCATCAAGCTTTGTTCAATTTTTCTACCCATGTCCAGCATTACCCAACCCTGTTCCCGCGAAATGCTTTCCCGGTTCAGGCCAATAAATGCAACCATAGATGTGACAAGGCTGTCAACCGCATCCAACATATTATTATGGTTGCTGCCTTTGTAGACAGTTGCTTTTGCCCAATCTTCCTCCATATTTCGCATTACCCGCCAAGTATCGGTGCTCCAATGGTCTCGCACGGCGTAAACGGTTCTTTTAAAATGTTGAAGGTTGCAAGCCAAGCTGCCCGATCGACTATCGTTAAATAAAATATCTTTTAATTCCGGCCACGGTGTGCCGTCGCTTTCAACTGTTTTATGCTCAGTGTATGTAAATGTTACTTGGGTAAGCGCTTCCAGCAAGCACTTTTCTGTTTCCATATAATTATCCAGCAAAAGACGGTTTCCTTCGGCTAAAAATTTCATGACCGTTCGTTGAAAACGGGCATTTACCAACAATCTTTCTGTGTATCGGCCTACCCAAAAAAGATTTTCGGCAGTATGGCTGGGAATCATATTGTTGGGGCCTGCAATAGGATAAGCAATCACTTCTTTAGGCACGTTTGTGCGAACCTGAATTTGGGTTTGCCCTTGGCTTTGCGATTGAGATTGGCTTTGCCCCGGTTCTGCAGAAATGATCCAAGTGTCTTTACTTATACCGCCTAACTGATTAGAAATCAAAGAATTGCCAGCGGTTGCTGCTGTTCTGGTAAGCCCGCCTGCCATCGCGGTATAGCTATCTTTATTACTAACCAGAAATCCCCTGAACAAAGCATTCCGTGGTTCAATTTTGCCATTTACAAAAGATGGGGTAGAAGAGAAAACAACTTTTTCTTGGCCTACATAAAAACTTGGGTTGGCTTTAATCTGCTCCTTTAGTTCAGCCAATTGTTGTTGGCTTAAAGTGCTGGCATCGTACGTGCGACTGATTTCCGAATTCCTGAAAATTCTTTTAATAACCAGCGACGGTAAATTTTGCAATACATAATTTAATTCTTTCTGTTGGCCGCACCACCACGATGCAATGGTGGGCATAATAAGGCTGCGCTTAAAATAATATTGGCAGATGTTTTCTAAAAAAGGCATCATGCCAGGATTTTCTAACACGCTGCTACCCAGTGGATTAGCAATGGCAACATTGCCGCTGCGCACTGCTTGCAATAACCCCGGAACGCCTAATTGAGAATCGCTTTTTAGTTCCAATGGATCGCAATATTCGTCATCTACACGCCTTAAAATCACGTCTACTTTTTCTAAGCCGCCAACTGTTTTTAGCCAAACGCAATTGCCTTTTACCATCAAATCATCGCCTTGTACCAAGGTAAAACCGAGATAAGATGAAAGATAGGAATGTTCAAAATAAGTTTCGTTGCTGGGGCCGGGGGTTAAAATTACCACACGTGGGTTTTGTTTTCTGCCCGGGGCAATTTCGGTAAGCGCATTACGCAGCGCATTAAAATAAGGTGATAATCGCCGCACTTGAAAACCATGGAAAAATTCGGGCAATACCCGTGCCATAGCTGTCCTGTTTTCCAGCGCATAGCCCGAACCGGAAGGTGCTTGCGCCCTGTCGTTCAAAATCCAGATTTTACCATCGGGGCTACGGGCAAGATCGGCCGAGTAAACAATTAAATGGTGTTTGCCTGTTGGTTTTATGCCCACCGTTTGGCGCAAAAAGCCGGGGTGGTTGTAAATCAATTCCATGGGTAAAAGGCCGTTTCTCATCAATTTCCTTTCACCATAAATATCTTTTAGCACCAAATCGAGCAGTTCGGCACGTTGTACCAATCCGGCTTCAATAGTATCCCATTCGTTTTTGGTAATTAAAAAAGGAATCAGATCAAGGTTCCAAGGGCGGTTTAAGCCAGAAGGGTCGCCGTGAATGTTGTAGGTAACGCCATTTTCCTTCATCAAACGCATCATATCGTGCGTTCGATTATTTATTTCGGCATGCCCAAGTTCATTGAAAGATTGAAAAAAAGTTTCCCAATTAGGCCGCAGGTTGCCATCGTTTTGCAACAGTTCGTCGTAAGAATAGTTGTTGTTGAAATAGCCTTTAAAAAGCGAATCCAAATTCAAATTTGCAACCATGGTTGTAATTTAAGAAAAATGCAAGGAAACGCCATCCTGCTCCCTGCAAGAACAAAGCAATAGTGATGGTGGCCAAATATAACAAAATCCTGCTTATTTAAAGGCACGGTAAATTGGCGGATAATGCAAGTTGCCGATATTAATGGTTGTTGAAAGATAGTTTTTAACAGCTTTTGCCTTTGCGCCCTTTGCTTCTTTGCGGTTAAATATTTAACCGCAAAGAAGCAAAGGGCGCAAAGAAAATTGGATTGTTCTGTAGTTCAAACAAAACGCATTTTTGCTCACTTTTAGACGCTCCCAGACCTTGTTTGAATTAATATTTTTTGATCTTTGGGCAGCACATCTCTTTTTTTTGCCTCTATCTCCAAAATCAAACTATTTTTACGGACAAGCCTAATGAACCAATATTTGGAAAACCAAAACCATTGTCTTAAAAAAGATACCAATAATTATTGCCACCAAAAAGCAACATGCAAACAACCATGCAAATGGTTAGTCGTTTTTTTACTGCTGTTTGGTTTCCAAAGTGTTTTTGGCATGCACATTAAAGGCGGCTGGATACAATACGAATACAAAGGCGTTGGTAGCTCCAGCACTACTTCCAACTATCAGGTTACCGTTTATTTATACACCAGTTGTACTACCACCGGCCCAACAGCTAGCGTAATTTTAGGCGTTTTTGATGCTAACAGCAACAGTAGCATCATGACAAAAACCATCCTTACCAATTCAAATTATAGTATTACCGATAATCCCTCGGGCTGTATCAGTAACGCCACGCCGGTATGTTACCATATTTATACGTATCAAACCACAATTGAACTTCCTAATAATACGAACGGTTATGTTTTAACCATTCAAGATGCAAAACGGGTAAACGGCATTATCAATATTAGTAATTCGGGCAATACAGGCATTACTTTCACCAGCAAAATCCCGGGCACGATGAATGGGATTGATTACCATATCAATAATAGTCCACTATTTGTTTTCCAAGACACGGCCATTGTTTGCCACAACTCGTTTTTTTCCCTTCCCTTTTCTGCCACTGATACTGACGGCGACTCGTTGTCCTACTCTTTTGGTGATGGCTTAGATGTACAAAATGCAAGTGGTAATACCGCCACCAATGCACCATCTGCGCCACCGTATCCATCACTTACTTATCTTTCGGGCTATAGCGGAGCCCAGCCCATGGGCAGCGATGTAACTATCAATTCTAGTACTGGTTTAATTTCTGGCACAGCACCTGCCACTACAGGTGAATATGATATTGCTGTTTATGTAAATGAATATCGTAACGGGGTATTATTGCAATCGTTAAAAAAAGAACTGCAAATTGTAGTGGGTGATTGTAGCCTAACCGCTGCCACTTTGGAAGCATCCTATATTAATTGCGGTAATTTTTCATTCACTTTTCAAAATGAGTCAACAGCTTCTTCCATTACCAATTATTATTGGGATTTTGGGGTATTGACTTCAACAAAAGATACTTCTACGCAAGCCACGCCAACGTATGTGTACGCTGATACCGGCACTTACATCGTAAAGCTTAAAGTAACCAACAGCACTGGATGCTCAGATTCTACAACCGCACCATTAAAGGTTTACCCAGGTTTTGTACCGAATTTTACTTTTACAGGCAGTTGCTATGCATCGGCTTTTAATTTTAAAGATGCCACTGCTACCAAATATGGAACCGTAAATAGCTGGAGTTGGGATTTTGGGGATTTATCCACCACAACTGATACTTCCACCATAAAAAATCCATCTTATACTTATCCAAACCCCGGTATACGAACGGTTTTGCTAACGGTTGGCAGCGACAAAGGCTGTTCGGACACTATTACAAAAACGGTGGTGGCAAATGATAAACCAGCGATTACTTTGCCTTTTCATGATACATTGATTTGTAGCAACGATACGCTGCCGCTGATTGTGCAAAGCACGGGAACATACGTGTGGACACCAAACTATAACATTAAAAACCCAAGCAGTGCCAATCCGCTGGTGTGGCCGTACGATACCACCACTTATACCGTTACCGTTACCGATGGGGGTTGCGTAAGCAGCGATTCAATAAAAGTAAATGTGCTGCAATTTATAACGGTGGATGCAGGCAACGATACCACGCTTTGCCAAACCGATAGCATTACGCTGCGGCCAATAAGCTATGCCCTTAGTTATGTTTGGACGCCTTCGGCAACGCTGAGTAACGGCTTTGTAAAATACCCCAAAGCTTCGCCTTCATCAACTATTACGTATTATGTAACGGCAAATTTGGGTCATTGCCAAGACCATGATTCGGTTAAAGTATACGTTTCACCTTACCCCAAAGCAAATGCGGGAAACGATACCACTATTTGCTACGGCGCTTCGGCACTACTAAATGGAAGTATTACCGGAGCTTACTTTTCGTGGTCGCCGTTGGCAACGCTTACCAATGCCACCACTTTAAATCCAATTGCTAGTCCACTTGCCACCACCAATTATTTATTGACGGTTCGGGATACATTTTATTGCCCTAAACCATTTACCGATACGGTTATTGTAAGCGTTGTTCCCCGAGTATTGGCCAGCGCTGGAAACGATACCAGCGTGGTGCTTGGGCAGCCGTTACAATTGGAAGCTTCCGGCGCATTAACTTATGTTTGGACGCCCAGCACTTGGTTGAGTAGTACCACTATCCAAAACCCTGTGGCAACCATCACAAGTCCAATTGATTCTATCAGATATTATGTAACGGCTTACACTGCAACAGGTTGCAATGCCACGGGCAGTGTGTTGGTAAAAGTGTTTACCACCGGGCCAGATATTTTTGTGCCGTCGGGTTTTACGCCTAACGGCGATGGGAAAAATGATGTGTTGAAACCGATTTTGGTGGGTATTTCAACCTTGAATTATTTTAAAATATATAACCGTTTTGGCCAACTGATATTTAACACCAGCCAAACAAATACCGGTTGGGATGGACGAATAAATGGCGAACTACAAGCCACAGAAACATTTATTTACATGGCCCAAGGTGTTGATTACCTAGGAAGGGTAGTGCTACGACAAGGAACGAGTATTCTGATTCGATAGTTTTTGAACCACAAAGGCACGAAGAGCGAAAAGAAACTTAAAGAATTTATCCCAGCATTTTATTTGGTTTTTACATAGAATGCTGGGACACAAACTATAAGTTATTGTGTAACCTTTGCCGGGTAGTAATCTTTCCAAAGCCACTCCAGCGCTTCGGGAAGTGTTTGCTTTTTTACGTTACCATCAACGTGCCGGGCATTGCGGGCAAAAACAAACTGGTAGGGATAGTCTTTAGCAGCCAATACTTTTGCCATATTTTCATTTGCAACCACCCAATCGTGCATATTGTCGCGCATTACGTTTGGATTAAAAAGATCCTGGTCGCCTACTTCCATCCATATCCGCAATGGTTTTGGTCGGCTTTCCGGGATTAGGTGTTCATGAAATTCCCATGCACCGTGCGGTGTTTTCGGGTTGTAGGGCCATTGCTGGTTGATATAAGTACCCGAATAAGTGAGCACACGGTGATACCATTCAGGGTGGTACCAAGCCATGATGAGGGCGCATGATCCGCCCGAACTGCCACCCATGGTAGCGCGGCCGGCAGGGTCTTTGGTTAGTTTTACCTGGCACTTGCTTTCCACCAGCGGCAATACTTCGTTTTCAACAAATTCCGCATATAAGCCGCTCATAGTATCGTATTCCAGGCCCCGTTCGCTGCCCTGGGCATCGCCGCTGCCGTTACCGATAGAGATGGCGATCATCGGCGGCACTTTGCCTTCGGCAATCAGGTTGTCCAATACCGTAAAAAGCAAATTGTCCGGCCCGTCGGCGCCAACTATAAAAGGCGCCAAAGTACCGGCAACATATTGTTTTGGAACATACACCGCCACCTGGCGGGTGTAGGGAGCCGGGTGACTTGTAGTAACGATCAATTTAGCAGGATTTGCCGGATCTGGAGTGCCAAATGTATTTGGTTCCCGGGCAATGCCCGGATAAATTTTGCTGTCTTTCGAATCCATGGTAAAGTGATATATGGTGCCCTGCGGTACGTTAGCCTGTACCGTCGATTCCGGTGCAGGATTATGTGTAGGGCCGATAATAAAATTCCCATTGGCGTTGGGCGAAGGAATAGCGCCATCCGGTAATTCCGTGGCCGATACATAACCCGGCGTATGCGGATCGCGGATGGGCGGCTGGGCTATGGCTTGGCATGCACTGCAAAATATATACAATAACGCTGTGATGAAATTTATTGGTTTAGGAAGCTTCATGTTGTTGATTTTTAGAGCAGGTATTTTAAACCTGTGGTTTAAATGTAGGGATTTATGGTTGCGGTGGCAACGTTTTGCAGTTGATATTATTTTTGACCGATGTTTTATAAGAGCATAAGTAAGTTTTGACGGTTAAAATTGATGTCAGCCTGATAGTTCGACAAGCTCACTAGTCGAAGGCAATCGTGGTGATCTGGTAGTTGTCATCCTGAGCTTGTAGAAAAGGGTTCGTGTTCGCACCTATTATGGCTTCGACAAGCTCAGCCTGACAGTCAAAGTCTGCGTTTTTGCCTCAAAACCTTGCTATAATCAATAACTTTTATGAAGCTTTAACATGCCAGCGGGGTTTTCAAAGCACGAGCATCAAATTAATTTTGACCTCACATGGAACCCCGATGTGTAAAGCTTCTCCGAATTCCAGGAAGCCACTTCTAGCAATTCCGGAAATCTGTAGTAAATTAGGGTTTTATGGTTGCGGTGGCAACGTTTTTCAGTTGGTTTATATTTGACCTGATAGATTTAAGGTCGGCGGGCGGTAAAATGAGCCAATTTATCAAACTATATAGTTCTTTTGAAGGCTAATACGCTATTATTGAACATTTCCGCAAAATCAACAATAATTGAATTTTCCTTTCTTCCTTTTCCCAATTAAAAGCCGCCACAAAAAAAGGTTGTAACAATTTATATTGATACAACCTTTCCAAATTACTTAATAATGCGATAACTTATTGCCCACTAGGTTTTTCATCCGGTTTTCCGCTGCCGGGGCTGTCTATAATAATCCTTGCTTTTCCGTAGCTGGTAACAAAATCAGGGTAATTTTTATTAAACACCATTACAACCTTGTCCATTTGTTCGTTTAAAATAGTGTCTTCGGCTTTAAAGTACTTGTCCAAGTTTTCGTTGTGCGTGCTTTTGTTGGTTTGCGCCAACCTTGGGCTGTGTACCGAATTTTTGTACGCCGTAATATCTGCTTGGAAATCGGCCAACGCCTCGGGGGTAGCACCAAAATCGGTTACCGCCGCTACATTATTGTTAGCAAGGGTATAAATACTGTCAACCACTGTTAGTAATTCCTCTTTTTTTAGCCCGTACAATACGCTGTAGTAATAATCAACACTATTTTTTAACGTGTTGTTGTTTACACTGCTGGCAAACGCATATACGAAACCGGCAATAGTGGTGGCCGTGTCGCAAACGGTGGCTTTGTCATCGTTTTTATCGGCGGTTATACCAGTTGTTACTTCGCTGGCACCGCCAGAAGCTGTTTCAATCAGCGTAATGGTGTCGTTAAACTTATTGTACACCGACATAAATCCCGCATTTGTTTGGATAATGCCCAAATTCGCATCGCACAATTGCTTAACCGTGCGGTACATGTTCAATTTCACAAATTTTCTTGCATTCATAGCAAACTTCGTTTTTATTTTGAGTTAGTAAAAGGTGGAAAAACGACTATTTACTTTTTTAAGTAATTTTTCCTTTTCCCTAGACGAAAAAAGTTTGACAAAAGTTCCTCTGCAAGAAAAATATTTTTTAGGTTTTATATCCTTTTTAAGAAACAAGGCGATTGTACGACTATTGTACCTATTATTTAGGCTTATTGTTTTTGCTAATACGCCCACCCAATTTAGTATGGATGAATAAATAAAAACTTAGCGGCTGTGAGCAACTAATTTGGCCGATGTAAGCAACGATTTGGCCAATGTAAGATTTCAATTTGGCCAATGTAAATTATAATTTGATGATTGTAAGATGGAATTTGGCCACCGTAAGCTGACTATATGTCGCTGTAACTTGTGATTTGGTGACTGTAAGCAATAATTTGGCCAATGTAACTTTCTATTTTGCCGATGTAAGCAACAATTTTGCAAGTGTAAGTAGTGTTTTGGTGACTGTTAGAAGCAATTTGGCCAGTGTAAGATTGGTTTTGGCCACCGTAAGCAGTTATTTGGCGACTGTAAGTTTTGATTTTGACGGCTGTAAACAATAATTTGGCCAATGTAAGAGACCTTTTGGCGACTGTAAATAAGGTTTTGGCGGCTGAAAGCTGACGATAAGGCGGTTGAAGATGGTTTTTTAGAGCAAATTGTACGTTCACGAACTATACTTATTCGTTTCTGGCTGTGAAACCTCCGATGTGTAGTGAAAACTGCGTTCATAAACTGCATGTCAAAAATGTTTTGAGTTGCTTGTAGTTGGTTCGTCACATTTAGAGAACCGTTAGACATCGGGTTTCATGTGAGATCAATAAATGTTTATAAGGCTTTATTTTAATAGATTTGACGAAGTATTACATTACTTCGAACATCTTTGAAAACATGAAATTATTATTCGACAAAAAATCAATCGAACGAGGATATCAAATTTTTAAAAAAGGAATTTCGCAAGAATACCTGAAATTCAAATATCCACTATGGACATTGGTTTTTTCATTCATTTTTCAAAGTAAGTCTACCGAAATCATAAAATCGATATTGGTTAAACCTTTACTTTCATCTGTAGATGATTCAACCACTAGTTTAAATATCTTTTTTGTAATAGGTTGCATTTCGATTATTGCAACGTTGATATACGTTCTAAGCAAAGGATATAAATTATCAAAAACTTTTAGCTATTGGATTGTCACTGCTTCTGTAATTTATATTCACTATCGTTTTTTTACAATTGAATTTATATATAAAAGACTTAAAGGTAAGTCGTTAGAAAAAATTTATTATACAGATATCATTTTAATTCTGGCAACGGCACTTTTATTTTATTATTTAATAATAATTATAAAAAGTTTTAAAGCAAAAAATGAAGTCAATTCAAAAGATGGATTTTATACAGATGTACCGATAATCATAAAAAATAAAGAAACTGATATAAATAATCGATTAGAATATATTAATGAATTAAAAAATAAAATACTTGCAACTATAAGTACGGAGACCTCTTTTGCAATCGGTATTATTGGAAAATGGGGTTCGGGAAAAACGACTTTTATAAATACTTTGGAAGATTTGTTAAGCAATGAAAAGAAAATTATTCAATTAAAATTTAATCCTTGGATGGCGGGAAGCCCAGAAAAAATCATAGAACTTTTCTTTTCTGATTTATCAATAACATTAGGAAAATATGATGGAAATTTGAAGGACAAACTCTTGAAATATTCGAAAGAGCTTCTCAAATCCATTGATGACAACGGTGTGTCATCTATTATAAAAATATTTGACAAAGGGAGTAACAACCTATCGTTGGTAAAACAAAACATAGAAATAAGCGCAAGTATTGAAAGTTTAAATAAACGGATTATTATTTATATTGATGATGTTGATCGATTAGATAATAAAGAATCGATAGAAGTATTAAGATTAATCAGAAATACTGCAAATTTCAGAAACACTTTTTTTGTAGTTGCTTTTGACAGAAACTATTTGATAGATAGTATAAAGGATGCGTTGTCTGGAAATACAGATTCTTATATAGAAAAAATTTTTCAACTTGAATATTATTTGCCTTTAAATAATGATAAAAAACTTTATGAAAATCAGTTTTATGATTTATTGTTAAAATACTTGGATGAACCACAAAAGGAAATTCTTTTTGAATTTAGGAAGCCATCTAGTAAAATCACTTTTATCATAGATGACGTTGAACCAACGTTAGGTCATTATATTAAAACCTTCAGAGATGTAAAAAGGTTATTAAATGTTTTATTATTAAACTTTGACAGAATTAAAAACAATATATACCTGCCAAACTATATCTTAATTAATGTTTTAAGATTGAAATTTCCTGAGGTCTATAATGAGTTGTATCACAATAAACATAAGTATTTAGATAAGGTGTTCACAAGAGAAGCTTATTCTACTCAAACACATAAGTTAACATTAAACTATAAAGGAAAAGTAGATGGGAAAATGGAGAGTACCCTTTTATATATTGATTTATCTTCTAATAAAATCTCATTAACTCTAGAAAAATTAAAAGAAGCTATAAGCTTAGTAAATATAATTTTTCCTCCAAAAACTGGGCATGCCTTTTCTAAAGTATCCCAGTTATCTTTTAATGAACATCTTTCTATTACTGAAGCGTCCTGTTTTAATAGATATTTCGACTTTTCGCTTGAAGGAAGATTGGATGAAAATGAATACAAAATTGCATTTTCAAAATCTTTAGAGGATTTTAAAGAGTTTATATCAAAAGCAGTTTTAGCAAATGTTACAACAGATTTACAAGTAAGCTTAGAAAAAACTCAATTTTTCAGCAAAGACGAATTCGAAAAATTAATTTGGGGGATAATACATTTTACAAATTTACCATCGCCAATTAATCCCCCATTTAAAAATTTGTTCAATCCAAATGCGTTCGTCGATTTGTTTGGAGGAATGACAAAGGATTACAATAATGTACTCAAAAACATATATGGAGATGATATTGCTAGTTACGAGAAATTTATTTGGGAACTTTTCGATAGTCCCTTAAATAAGGATTATTCGAGTTATATGTTTAAATTAAGCATTTTTATATTAAAAAGATTTAGTGATGAATTAATAATTACCCATAGTCAAATTAAAAATTGGTGTAAGAAGATTTATACTGATTTTTTAAATAGAAATAACAAATTAAGCAGTGATGTGTGGGACATGTACAATCAAACAATACAAATTTATACTGAAGAGGAGGTTGTTGAAAAAAAAGAACTTGGATTGTTATTTAAAGAATTCATTGTAAAAAACGACTTTGCCCAATTTTTAAAGGACATTATAATTCCTTGTCAAAGGAATCAAGAACATAAAAAAAGATTAAATGATTTTTACATTACTCTTTTTGATACTGAGGAAGCATTTTTAGAAGAGCTTAAAAATCCAAATCAAAATATAGACGCTTGTAATGAATTTCTAGAATTTTTTAATAAATTGAAAGAATCTGGTGATTTAAATTGTGTAAAAGATTTTACTTTTAATTTTCTAATTTGATGTCCAAAAGGCGTTTTATTTTACTAACTTCAAATTGTTAATAACTACTTACGTTCTAGCGGGATTTTCACTTGCCGTCAAAAAAGTTTTGAGTAGCTTGTAATTGGTTTTTCACATTCAGAGAACCGTTAAACATCGGGGTTTCATGCAAAATCAAAACGATTTGATGTTCGTGCTATGAAAACCCCGCTAGACATAAAAGCGACTTATCTAATTTTGAAGTAACTCTGCCGAGCAGCGTCAATTAGCAATTTTATAAGCAAAATCTTTTTTGTCCCAGCGGGTTTTCACCACACGAAAATCCAATTATCAACGACTACCGTGAAACCCCGATGTGTAACGTTTCTCCGAATATCAAGAAACAACTGCTAGCAAACAACATAACACAAAGTTTTTACCTTCGGCCGATGGCTATCAAACTAAAACACAGCGATACTTTTTCTACTTATTTTGTCACCTTTACCTGTATCAATTGGCTGCCGTTGTTTGAAATAGTCCAAGCTTACGACCTTGTTTATAAATGGTTTGGTACTTTAAAAGAAACATACAATGCCGATGTTGTAGCTTATGTGATCATGCCCAATCACCTGCATGTCATCTTGCATTTCCAAGCAACTGGTTTTAATCTTAATAGCATTATAGCCAATGGAAAAAGGTTTATGGCTTATGAAATCATCAATCGCTTGGAAAGATTAGCGGATAAAACAACATTAACCAAGCTCGCCAACATGGTAACCCTTCGGGAAAAGAAAAGAGGTCAGCTCCATAAAGTTTTCAAGGATTCGTTTGATGCGAAACCGATCATGACACATGCTTTTCTGCTACAAAAACTAAATTATATCCATTATAACCCGGTAAGTGGAAAATGGATGCTGGCAAAAGATTATTTGGCATATGAACATAGCAGTGCATCGTTTTACGAACTACACACTTGGCTACATTTTAAGCCGTTGAATTATATGGACATTTGACACAGTTCATACGTTAAAAAATGTTTTCATATTGCTTGTAGTTGGTTGCTCACATTCAGGGAAACGTTACACATCGGGGTTTCATGTGAGATCAAAGCAATTTGGTGATCGTGTTATGAAAACCCCGCTGGGACAGAAATAGACCACATGTTCAAAAATGTTTTAGGTTACTTGCAGATGGTTACTCACATTCAGGGAAACGTTACACATCGGGGTTTCATGTGAGATCAAAACAATTTGGTGATCGTGCTATGAAAACCCCGCTGGGACAGAAGGTCGGGAGACCTGCGCTAGTGGCTAACCCTTTACCAATCCAATTCCTACCCCACCACTCATCCAATTTCCCTTCCACAACGTTCATACAGCTATTATCTTCACACCATGCTTAAATTCATCGCTTGGATTATACTCTTTATCCTTTGCTGGCCATTGGCTATTTTAGCTTTGGTATTGTATCCCATTTTTTGGTTATTGACCATCCCGTTCAGGATACTTGGTATTGCAGTGGATGGTGTGTTAGGTCTATTTAAAGGCATTATTATGCTACCAGCCAGAATACTCAACCGATAACTTGTCTTGTGTTTCGGCATAATGCAATTAACTGTTCGAAGCAAGACGCCTCGAATAACTGAAGGAATAATTTACAGCCTCTACTTTTTCTCTGCGTTCTTAGCGCCGCTGCGTGTCATATTTCTCGCTTCAATTAAAAGCTTGCGAAATTCTAACGCCGACAGCTCCGTTTTTGACTTCTACAATTTGTTTTTGATGCGGTTTTCTAATCCGCACCAACGGCAGTTGTTTCATTTTCAAACCTACTTGTTGATGCAATAACCAATGCAACACCACAAAAAAGTAACGCAACAATTCCACGTACAATTTCATTTCCGCCGCCTTGGTAAGGATTTGCAATAGCATCTGGAATATGGAAAAAAAGAAAAAAAAGAAAAAGCATGAAGGCTAATAATAATGCAATTGTTTTAACCCAGATCCTGAAAATAATGGCTATGCTTGCCCCGATGAGCGCTACGCCCACAAAATAAGTCCAAAATAAAGGCGTTCCAGGCATCCATTTTGGTACCATTGTAGACACAAAATCAGCAAAAACAAAATGACTGCATCCAAACAATATCATAAGAATGGAATAAAAAACACCGCCCGCCGGAATAAATTTTTCTAACGCCAACGTAAAAAAATTGTTTCTGTCGTCATTAAGATTATTTTTTGACAATGAACCGGCTATTACAAATGCGCCACCACAATATGTCAATTCTTCACCAGCCCCAAACCAAACATCTAACCGCGAAAACTTATTAGGACTGAACACCAAAATATATGGCAATTGACAAGTAATGATCAGTATAAGCAAACAACCTCCTAAATAAAGGCATACATTTTTGGCACTTACCCATTTAATTTTAAACATCCCCGAAATAACAATCCCTGCAAATAGCAATGCTAATCCTACAAGGATTGGAAAAATAACATATTGATGCGCCCAAGCAGGAAACGGAGGTAAAATTTCTGGGCGAAAATCTTTGATGATCAATTGATGTATCCCAACAGCAGCAATGCCGATGCCATACAATAAACGACCGATTTTAATCAATTGTTTCATGGATATTATTGCTTCAGAAGCTGTGAAGAAACTGATTGTATAGCGTGATTGTGCTGATAAAATATCAAAGAAACATCCTTAATCCCAGCTCGTGTAGTACAATTGGTTGCAACATTCCAGTTAGCTTCAGTCAACTTTCAATCGTTTTACAAATTCTTATCACGGAGCAATTTATCGATATTTTTTCCAGTTCAATGTATAAACCGACTAATGTTTTGAAATAAAAAGTAAAATACTGTATTTCTATTAATTGTTGCATGAAGTAGTGTCGGCTACCAAAAATCCCAACCGAAGGCCTACGAAAGAACGCACAGACACTTGGAGGCAATTACGCAAATTGCAACTGCGCATCCTGCTAAAAAAGTCATGGTTCCCCACCGCTCTCCAGCCTTCCTGAACAAATACCTTCGGGGGAAAATCTGCATTCCTTTATTTTTGCTGGCAACATATTTGAAACAGATCTTCAAATCTTCAAATCAGCCATTTCAAATTATTATATGCCACAAATTAGCCAACGTGGGCAACACATGCCGCCATCGCCCATCCGTAAACTGGTTCCGTTTGCAGAAGCTGCCAAAAAACGTGGTACCAAAGTGTATCATTTAAATATTGGCCAGCCAGATATCGAAACCCCAAAAATGGTATTGGATGCTGTTCGCCATAGCGATTTTAAAGTGCTGGAATATAGCCACAGTGCCGGCAACGAAAGTTATCGGAAAAAGCTGGTGGAATATTACCATCGCGTTGGCATAGAAGTGAACCAAAACCAAATTATTGTAACCACCGGTGGTTCGGAAGCTATTTTGTTTGGCTTTATGGCATGTTTAGATCCGGGCGACGAGGTAATTATTCCCGAACCGTTTTATGCCAATTATAATGGTTTTGCGGTTGAATCCGAAGTGAAGGTGGTGCCGATCCCATCGAGCATCGAAACTGGTTTTGCCCTACCGCCGATCGAAGATTTTGAAAAGGCCATTACATCGAAAACCAAGGCTATTGTCATTTGCAATCCCAATAATCCAACAGGTTATTTGTATAGTCAAGCTGAAATGGACACGTTGAAAGAAATCATCATCAAACATGATTTGTATCTTTTTTCAGATGAAGCTTACCGTGAATTTTGCTATAGCGGCAAACATATTTCGGCCATGGAATTAGCTGGTGCAGAAAATAATGTGGTGTTGATGGATACGATTTCAAAACGCTACAGCGCCTGTGGTGCCAGACTTGGCGCATTGGTAACTAAAAACCAGCAAGTGTTGGATGCGGTAATGAAATTGGCGCAAGCAAGATTAAGCCCGCCTTCGTTTGCACAAATTGCTGCCGAAGCTGCGGTTGATTTGCCCAGCAATTATTTCGATGGCCCAAAAGCTGAATATCAATTACGCAGGGATACGATTGTAAAACGCCTGAATGCTATGCCCGGCGTATTTTGCCCCAATCCTGGCGGTGCATTTTATGCCATGGCCAGTTTGCCGATTGATGATTCAGACAAGTTTTGCCAATGGCTGTTGGAAAGTTTTGCCTACCAAAAGCAAACTGTAATGTTGGCACCCGCAACTGGTTTTTATGCCACGCCAGGTTTGGGGAAAAAAGAAGTACGGTTAGCTTATGTGATAAACGTAGATGCCATTAACCATGCAATGGATTGCTTGGAACAAGCGTTGTTGGAATATCCGGGAAGAATTGCTTAAACATCGGCAGAGCCGATAAAATGGCTAGTGCGAGGCGAGGACGCCTCGCACAGCAGGAACGCTAAATTTGAATTCTGTTTTGAGGA
>CAWJTH010000220.1:0-25977 GCA_963845495.1 uncultured Chitinophagaceae bacterium | reverse complement strand
TTCAAAAAATTAGTTGGAATATAATCACAAATCAACCTTGACAAACAACAATGATTCTTTGTCTCAAAAAATGTAAACGGCGTAAGAATAATTCGATGATCAATGCGTTTTTGTACCTTCGGTTTTGCATATTTTTGAGCCGTGCGTCACTTTCACTTGCTCTGGTTAATGATTTATCATGAAACAAACAGAAACCCTCGTAGTTGGTGCAAGCGTATCGGGTTTGGCTTTGGCCGCCACTTTGCAGAAGCGGGGTATCGAATACGTTATTATCGAAAAGCAGTTGCAAATTGCTTCGCCTTGGCGTTATCACTATGAGCGCCTGCATCTGCATACTAACAAAAGGATTTCCAATTTGCCTTACAAAAAATTCAACAGCACAATACCACGATACCCAACCCGCCAACAGGTCGTAGAATATTTGGAAGATTATCAAAAAGAATTCAACATCAACCCCATTTTCAATACGGAAGCAAAATCAATATGGAAAGAAAATGATTATTGGGTTACTGAAACAAACCAAGGAAGATTCAAATCAAAGTACCTGATAATGGGCACTGGTGCTTTTGGCAACCCCAAACCTGTTTCCTTTGAAGGAATGGAAACATTCCCGGGCCGGATCATGCACAGTTGCGAATACAGAAGCGCCAAAGATTTTAAAGGACAAAAAGTATTGGTAGTGGGTTTTGGAAACTCCGCCTGTGAAATCGCTATCGATTTGTACGAACAAGCGGCTATCCCTTTCATGTCCGTCCGCTCTCCTGTAAATATAGTTCCACGGGACATTGCCGATATCCCTATACTGGAACTGAGTTTGATCATGAGCCGGCTTCCTCCCCGTGTGGCCGATAAAATAACTGCCGTGTTAACGCGATTGATTTTTGGTGACATCACGAAACTGGGGTTGACAAAAAAGCCCTATGGTCCATTCGAAGAAATTAAAAAAAACAGGACTACTCCTCTTTTGGACATCGACACCGTTAAGCATATCCGGCAAGGGCATATAAGGGTTTATGGTGGCATCGACCACATAGAAGGCAATAGTGTTCATTTTTCAGACGGACAGAGAGAAGATTTTGACGTTATCGTTGCTTGCATTGGGTTTAACAGCGATAATGCGAAAATCATTGCTGTTGATAAAAATCGTTTTGAAGATTTAAAAGTATGCGTCAACCGACAAAAATATTTTGGCAAAGACGGTTTGTACTTCTGTGGCTTTTGGATTGGGCCGACGGGACATATCCGGGAGATTGCCTCAGATGCTCAAAAAATCGCCAATGATATCGCAGAAAAACAAAGCCTTCCCCAAAATTAATGTGGAAAGACTTCACCGCTAGCAAAATAGGACTACCAAAAAGCGGACGCATAACTTGCAACTTCCATATTTACAGGCCTATTATCAACTAAAGCAACAGCTAGCATGTGTTGTGTAAATAACTTTTGAAGTCGTTATTTTTGTCTCAATAAACGTTTTTTAACGAGAAAGGGCCATAGCCATCGAAAACAACAACGGGTTGACGGGCGCCCAATATTCGCTCCCCACCCCTTCCAGCTGGGCAAAACCGGTATAATTATAAAAAGGCTACGGCTATGTCAAGCTGGCTTACCGAAAAACTTCCACTGTCCCTCCGAAACGATTTCGACCTGGCCAGCTACGACTTTGATCGCGGTTTGTTCGTCAATGGCATAAACGGCTGCAGGAATTTTTGCAGCCCATTTTTCCGCATTTAGTCCGCAAGCGTCCTGGAAACCAGGGTTATTAAAATGTGGGATGACCGCGAAGTCGGTTAGCCCTGCACCCTTACCTGTAAAGAATGATCTTGCTGATTTCGCCCTCTGCTGTATTGAATACCATATTTTCCATAGTCAGCGGCGTTCCGCTGCCGGCCCTCGGGTTACTTACGGTCTCGCCAAAAATAGCGTTTACAGCCATACTGCCCGCGCTCACGCCAACATACACCAGGTCTTTGTTTAGCGAAGTCAATACCTCTGTAAGTCCTGATTGTTCGAACCAGTACGCCAGGTACAGCGGATCGCCGCCCCAAACCAACAGCGCATCGGCGTCCTCAAGCGAAGATACCCAGATATCTTTTTTAATACTGGGAAGTGCGGTGAGCTCAAAAAGACCCATGGTTTTCCAGCCCAGGTCAACGAGGGCGCCTTTCATCTTTCCTGCTATCGGCCACCAGGCGTAATTCGGGCCGCCCGGGAATGGGTAAACGCCTGTCGGAACGAACAGCGCGTTCGACTCACTGATGGGCTTGCCCAAGAGCTGTTCGAGCGCGTCCCTGATACTTTTATTGGAAATACCGGAAGAAGTCAGGAGTAGTTTGATCATGGGAACAAAAATAATTGTTGATATCTAATAAATTAAGGGCAATCAAGACAAAAAATAGGGTGTTTGCGTCAACGGGCGGAAATATTGGCCTGGGGCTAGGCACTCCATCGGCGCATACTTTATCGAAACGCTGCCGCGGATGAATAACCTGTTGTTTAAGGGGCAGATCAAAGCCGGGCCCAGCAATTTAATATGGCATATCTTCCGAAAGTAATTGGCAGGCACACGCCGGGCCAACGGGCCAAAAAGCTTGCCTTCCATTTCTGCCCCGGGTCTCCTACGCACGACATCAGGGCATGGGGGCACAAGCAGTGGAAGATATAGTCAGTACATAAAAACGATCATTTTATTGTCTTTACTATTTGCTAAAAGAGGATATTAAATATGACTAATTACAATAAATAAATCTTTCCATTAAGTTCATTATTGTAGTCTATATATTCTAAATCCAATATCCAAAAAAGAACAATAAGTTGAAAGTTATCATAAATTGAATTACGATGGCCGGTAAAAGCTTGTGCAAGCTCATTCGTTTTAGTCCGTTTGCTATTCAAAACAATGTTCAATTAACCTGTAAGAAGAATCCTCGGTTTTATAAAATGAAACTATCAAAGCCGTTTCACGCATTTCGACCAAATGAATGAAAATACGTTAATCTATAAGCTATATCAACTGAGAAAAATTAATTGTAAATATTGAACTGGGCAATTTTTGTGTTGCACGCTATTCCGTTTTGCTTTGCAAAGCAGGCAATTTTAACAATCACCACTGTCCGGCATGAGGTGGACAAAAGGCGGACATGGTCATATAACAAATTGATTAGCAATACAATTCGTGTTCCTTTTCTAGGTAGCCACTAAAATTTAAAACGCGAACTCCGCAAGGTAAAAAAATCCGATAGCCACCACTTAAACCCGACTCTTTGTGCACTTTGAGGAGGATGTCCGCCCCAAGTAGCCTGAACCTGATAGTGCATGACGGTTCTCCTGTTGATATCGGTATATATTGCCACTACCAATTTAAAGACGGTTGTCCATGAGATATTTGAAAAGAGCATTGATTGCGTTATGGATGCTGATGCTGAGCCACGTGTTCGCCCAGGTCAAATCGGCCCGCGATATCCAAAATTTTGACAAAAACTGGCGTTTCATCAAAGCGGATGCCGCAGGGGCGGATAACCCCATATTCGATGATTCACAATGGCGTAAACTGGATGTGCCTCACGATTGGAGCATCGAAGGGCCTTACGACCAGCAAAACCCCACCGGCAGCGGCGGCGGCTACCTGCCCGCTGGCATAGGCTGGTACCGAAAATACTTCACGCTGGATGCCGGCGAAGCCAAACGCAAGGTAAGCATTGAGTTTGATGGGGTGATGAGCAACAGCGAAGTGTGGATCAACGGTTTCTACCTCGGCAAACGCCCTTATGGCTATGTCAGTTTCGCCTATGACATGACCGGGCACCTCAACTTCGGCGGCAAACCCAATATCATCGCCGTGAAGGTGGATAACAGCAACCAGCCTGCCTCACGTTATTATACCGGCTCAGGTATCTACCGCCACGTACATCTGATCTCGACAGGAATGACCCATTTCGATCATTGGGGTGTGTATATCAAGCCGCTGAAAGTAAGCTCGCAAAAAGCCACCATTCACGTAGAGGCTAAAGTAAATAACCAATCCGCCGAGAACGGTACTTATACCCTGCAAACTACCATCATTGATCCAACCGGAAAAGCAGTTAAGATAACTGAAAACAAACAGAGCATTGCCGCCGGGCAAAGTTTCACCTATATACAGGACATCCAAGTGAGCGATCCGCAGCTTTGGGATGTGGATCATCCAGTGTTGTACAAAGCCCTTACCAAACTATTATCAGGTACAACCTTAACCGATAACCTAAGTACCCCGGTCGGTATCCGGGATGCGCATTTCGAAGCGGCTACTGGTTTCTGGCTGAACGGGAAGAACATCAAACTCTATGGTGTCTGCCTGCACCATGATGGCGGAGCGGTCGGTTCGGCCGTCCCATTACGGGTATGGGAGCGCCGATTCGAAAAACTAAAGGAGATCGGCGTGAATGCTATTCGTACCTCGCACAATGAGGTTGCGCCTGAATTCCTTGATCTGTGCGACCGAATGGGTTTACTGGTGATGGATGAGACCTTCGATAGCTGGATGACCGCAAAGCCGCCCGCACTGAAAGGCTATAACCTTTATTATGCGGACTGGTGGGACAAGGATACCCGCGACCAGGTAATGCGTGACCGCAACCACCCATCGGTGATCATTTACAGCGTGGGTAATGAGATCCACGATAACCTGAAAGATTCCTCCGGCTTTAAAAAGTACCGCCAGCAACAGGACCTGATCCACCAGCTCGATCCTGGACGTCCGGTGACCATGGCCCTATTGCAGCCCAACGGCAACTCGCAGGCTTATAAGACCGGCTTTGCCGAATTGATGGACATCACCGGACAGAACTACCGGGAAAACGAGCTGATGGCCTACCACGATGCGCATCCCGACCGAGTCGTCATCGGCACCGAGAACACGCACGTACTGAACCAATGGCTGGCGCTACGGGATAAACCGTATATGTCGGGCCAATTTTTATGGACCGGGATCGATTATCTGGGTGAAGATTTTTGGCCCAGCCGGGGTGCTACCTTCGGCCTGCTCGACCGTACCGGCGGCTGGCATACCAACGGCTTGCAACGTGCGGCTTGGTGGTCAAAAAAACCTGTAGTTTATATCCAGCGCAGTTCCCCAACCCCGCCGAGACCGGTGCGTAACAGACCCCCCGGAGCCGCACCTGTCGGAACTGCGTCCCCCGTGCTTGACGGCCCTACCGCTGCAGTGGCACGCGGCGGGGTCGAGTTTTTATCAGACTGGACGCCGGCCGACCCTGCTCATTATGAAGAAGCACGGGTACAAGTTTTCAGTAATGCCGACGAGACCGAGCTTTTCCTAAACGGGAAATCGCTGGGCGTGAAACATAAATCCCCGCTGGACTCGTCTTTGTTCTGGCAGGTACCTTACGAGCAAGGCACACTGAAAGCTATTGCCCGCAATAAAGGCAAAGAAGTTGCTACGGATGAGTTAAAAACCGCCGGCAAACCCGCAAAAATCATTTTAACGGCCGACCGGTCTAAAATTGCGGATAATTGGGACGATGTATCTTTTGTGACCGCCGCCATTGTAGATGCCAACGGCGTGATCTGCCCGAACAATGATCAGCTTATCCGGTTCAGTATCAGCGGCAACGGGGCGATCGCAGCGGTTGATAATGCTGACCGCAACGATCACGATAGTTACCAGGCAACGCAGCGCAATACCTACAAAGGCACCTGCGTCGCCTTGATCAAAGCAAATGGGCCCAGCGGTAAGATCATCATTAAAGCCAGTGCGCCCGGTTTGGAGGGTGGTTCCGTTACCATAAACGCAGTGCCATAAAAAATATTTACGGACGTCACTATAACGAACTGAAGGGCTTATGCGCCGCTTTCACGGTACCCATACCAAAGGCGCTGGCATCAATGCCTGATGATCGTTACTGCGATTGGAAGTGCTGATGCCACCGTAACTTTAGTAAATATTTCGCCGTGAGAAAATGCTGATGAAACAACTTAAAAGATGAAATTTCGCCATTTGATAATCGCTGCCGTGACATCCCTGTTGTCGGCTCTCAGTTTCAATCTCTTCGCACAGGATGCGGATATCCGCTCATCCTTTAACAATCCGCCGCCGGCTGCCTGGCCCCGTGCCTGGTGGCACTGGACGAACAGCAATGTGACCAAAAGCGGCATCACCAAAGACCTGGAGTGGATGAAACGGGTGGGCATACAAGGAATGCAAATGGGCGATGTAGCCTCGGGCGGTGGGCAGACTGTGCCCGATAAAATCGTTTTCGGCTCGCCCGAATGGCTGGATGCGCTGAAACATACCGCCGCCGAGGCGCAGCGGCTCAACCTCGAAATGGCGATGTTCACCTCGGCAGGCTGGAGCCTAACCGGCGGGCCATGGGTTAAACCCGAACAAGCCATGAAAAAGCTGGTGTGGAGCGAAACCCGCGTGGATGCCGCCAAAACACCGGCTACCAGCTTGAAACTGCAGCGACCGCCTGCGAACGAAGGACCCGGGCCGCTGTTATCCGGTGGAAAAAATAGCGGAGGTTTTTATAAAGATTATGCGGTGATTGCTTTCCGAACGCCGCCTGCGGAACTGTCCGATGACGATCATCCTATTGTAACAACTTCAAAAGGGGTGGTAAGCGATGCCGCTGCCTTATTTGACCAAGATCTGAGTACAGGCATTACCATACCCGTTGCCGCCGATCAGACTGCGTGGATACAATTGGCCTACAATACGCCCTTCCATGCTAGGGCGATCACGTTGGCTGCACGCGGCAGAGGGATAGCTTTTGGTAAGATCCAAGCGAGTAACGATGGCATTAACTTCAAAACATTAACAACTACGCCAGGAAAATCAGGCTATAGGGGCGGCAATATCCGGACTTATGCCTTTCCTGAAGTGACGGCTAAATATTTCAAACTGGTCTTTACCAACGCAGCGCCCCAGCCTGGGGAGGTAATCTCGGAAGCAACCACAGCGCCGATCGGCGATTACCCCATGACCGAGATATCCCTGCATTCTGGTGCCAGGATTAATAGGTGGGAAGAAAAAGCCGGGTTCAACCAGTTGTTCGAATACAGTAATGTAGAAACGCCGCCACAATCGACAGATGCACTAATCAAAAAAGAGGATATCGTTGATCTAACCGTCTGAGATGTCGACTGATGGCACGTTAAACTGGACCCCGCCCAAAGGTAACTGGACCATTTTACGCTTTGGCTATGCGCTTACCGGTGCGAAGAACCGCCCGGCGGTACCAGCCGGCTCCGGTTACGAGGCCGATAAAATGAGCGTGCAGGACGTATCGGCATATATGGATGGTTATACTGCTCCTTTAAAAAAAGCCTTGGGGCCGTTGTATGGCAAAAGTCTGCAATATATGGTGATGGATAGCTGGGAAGCCGGTATCACCAACTGGACCGAACTCATGCCGGAAGAATTCCAGAAACGCCGTGGTTATAGCCTATTGCCTTATATGCCAGCCTTGGCGGGTTATGTAGTGGAAGAGCCGGCGATCAGCGAACGCTTCCTGTGGGATTTCAGAAGGACTATTGTCGACCTGATTGCGCAGAACCATTATGGCACCGTAACGGACTACCTGCACAAAGATGGGATCAAGACTTATAGCGAGGCTGGCGGGGTTTCGTTAGAGTCGACCGAAGATGCTTTGCTGAATAAAAAATATGTAGATATTCCGATGGGCGAATTTTGGGTAAAGGACCTACACCCCTCATCGATGTATTATGAGGATATGCGTGGTGCGGCGTCTGCATCGCATGTTTATGGCAAAAACCTGGTCGCTGCTGAATCATTTACCGGCGGCAACTACGAAGCGCCTGCCCGATTAAAAAGCCTGGTCGATTATTGGTTTACACAGGGCTTGAACAGGCTGGTTTTCCATACATCGGCCCAGCAGCCGCTGGATACCAAACCGGGCAATACCATGGTGGGCACGCATATTAACCGGAATATTACCTGGGCTGAACTGGGCAGGCCATTCATGACCTACCTAGCCCGCAATTCCTATATGTTGCAAAGAGGTTTATACAGCGCAGATATCGTTTATCTATTAAATGAAGGCGCCCCATCGACTATGCCTTTCTGGGGGGCAGGCATCCAACCGGCCACACCCGAAGGCTATTCATTCGATTACATCAATGCCGATGCCTTATTGACCCGTGTATTGGTCAATGATAAAGGTAAACTGGTATTGCCAGACGGGTTAACTTATTCAATTTTGGTGCTGCCCGAGACAAATCAAATGAGCCTGCCGGTATTACGCAAGGTACAAGCCTTGGTGAAGGAAGGCGCTATCGTTGTTGGCCCTAAACCTGTAAGCCCTCCGGGTTTGACCGAGTTCCAGCTCGCCGATGAGGAAATGACCCAGACAGGGTTTGATATGTGGGCCGACCTGGATGGCATCAGCCGGACCATGCGTGATTATGGCAAAGGCAAAGTCGTCTGGGGCTTACCGCTTGACCGAGTGTTAAAAATGAACGGCGTAAGACCGGACTTAGAAGACCACCGTACGCTGAGCGAGGTTTCCTGGATACACCGCCACGACGGCGACCGGGAAATCTATCTAGTGGTGAACCGGACCGATAGTACTCAAAACCTGCAGGTGAAGTTCCGCATAACCGGAAAAGAACCGCAGTTATGGCATCCCGATCATGGGAACAGCGAGGAAGTTGCGTACCAGATGCACGAGGACAATACCGAGGTCCCGCTTCTGCTGGAGCCCAAGGAAAGCGTGTTCGTGGTCTTCGATAAAGATACCAGGCAAACCAGCAAAGCGGTACCCCAACATGTTTACAAACCGATAGCTACTATTGGCGGTGTCTGGCAGTTAAGCTTCCCTGCCAATTGGGGTGCCCCAACCGGTGTACAACACTTGGATCAATTAAAATCGTGGACAGCAAGTACTGACGATGGGATCAAATATTTCTCAGGCACAGCTACTTATACCAAAACATTCGAGGTAAAAAAGGAATGGTTGAAAAGCGGCCAAATAGCGATAGACCTAGGTGCCGTCGGCGATATCGCGGTGGTCACCGTTAACGAGAGTAAGCCCGACACCCTCTGGCATGCGCCATACCGGACCAGCTTGGGCAGCCAGCTGAAAGCCGGTAAAAATACCATTGAAATAAAAGTGACCAACGAGTGGACCAACCGGATTGCTGGTGACGCACTACTGCCCGCTGATAAAAAAATACTGGTACCTGGGCCGCCGCCATTTAACGCCAACCGCGCAGTCGGGCCTCGCATACCGGTATTGCCAGCATCGGGACTAATGGGCCCGATAACCATCGTGGCCGGGGCTAAAGTAAAAGAATAAAGGAAGACCGATATGAAAAAAATATGTTGCATTATTTTCTTGTTTCACGGAAACCAATAGCCGATTACAACTTAGCGGTCAAGTATGCAATTTCGTCGGCACTACCACACTTCGGTCTTATGCCAGGTAATCGACCACATTTACCGATACCAAATAACCTCTTACATTTTCAATACCTCTTCCCAAATCAAATCATTCACCAGTATTCCTTCGGACATGCTTTTAAGGCGACATGCGAGCGTATGTTCCCCAGGATATCTTATGTTACCATCGGATCCGCCTTTTGTAAACCCTATTACCTGATCAATCAACCCTTCAGAAACGTTGGCCGCATCAATAGCAATAAATAACTGGCAAATACCAATTTCCTTTTCACTAGCGGTGATGTCAGCAACAGTTCTGCCACCGCTTAAGCCCGCTACCAGCAAATCAATCATCAAAGAAAGACCCGAACCTTTCCAATAACCGATAGGCATAGGGCTTTTTAATTCCATGATGGTTGCAGGGTCTGTCGTCAAAGCACCATTTTTATCATACCCCCCTGCAACCGGTAGCTTTTTTCCTGCCGCTTTATATTCCTGCATTTTACCATATGAAAACTGGCTGATCGCCATATCCAATACTATGTGGCCGGCTCTCCGCGGGATAGCAATTACCAACGGATTATTACCTAGTCTTGCCTGCGAACCGCCCCATGGCGGCATCAGCGCAATTGTATTGGTAGCGCATATGCCAATACATCCTGCGTCGGCTGCTTGCCAACCATATGTTCCACCACGCATCCAGTGGTTGGTGTTTTTTAGCGAGACCATCCCGATACCATTTTTTTGGCCAGCTGTACCGCTCTTTGCATGGCCAAGCTGGCATTATAAACACCTGGTGCAAGTTGCCCGTCCCAAGTTTCAATAAGTCCGTTATGGCTTGTCATGACAGGCTCCGCATGGATATCTATTAGCCCGTCTTTTATGTATTGAATGAATACCGGAAACCGGTTCAGACCATGAGTGTACACTCCATCCCGGCTATTCCCAGCGAAAATATCGGCAATCATACTTGCTTTACCGTTTGTAAAACCGTGTGCCAAAAGCACCCTATAAAATTCGGCTTTAAGTTGTTCAAAGCTAATATTCATTCACTTTAGATATAATTGTAACTAATGTTATAGATAGAATTGATATAAATTTTCATTAAATTATCCCTCAGTATTGTTGGTCAGTTTCATCCTTTTTAATAATTTTTCGCATGATTGGTTGCCGCTAATTGATATCAAAATCTTCCCATCACGGTTCAAGCGAAGGTCTCGAAATATATTAATGTTTGGTGTCTGATATGTCAATCCTACATGCCAAAAAGTAACAGACATTATTACCCCGGACAGGTTTGTGGGGGAGTAATATTTTCCTGCTCAATGGTTAGCGTTGGCGATTTTTTCTTTCCCGTCGGATCTTTTTTAAAATCAATAATCCAGATACTATCGAAATCTGCTCCGTTCCAGGTTAGATTTCCCTTAACACCAAGATTTCTTGCTAGCCCAGGTATATTACCATGTTCCCAAACCATAAGTACCATACCTTTTTTCTCCATCACTTTTTTTGCAACTTTGACCGTATCAGTTTCTTTATATTCACTGTTTATCGTCAAGTTTTTTTGAACGGCAAATGGAGTAACGGTTTGAAACATACGTACACTGCTGGTTTTTTTACCCGTGCTGATAGTTGGTACGTAAGTATAATCTGGAACGCCGGTAACAGTATCCAAAACAGCAGGCAACGCCAACGCCCGGTTTAACCCGGCACAGGAAAGATTATCACCTGAATCTGGTTTTTCCCCATGCCGTATAATAACTACCCGCAGCAATACATCTTTCGGCAGCTGCTGTGCATGCGTACAAAACGAAAAAAATAGGAAGAGAAAAGAAAGGGCCAATTTAAAGATTGGATTTTTCATTGTTGTTTTATTTAAACATTTATTAATGGTTATTCCAATTACATAAGACTAATGTATGCAAAATGTTAACTTTTTTAAAGAGATTTAGTAATTATCCTAAAAAAATAACAAAGCGATTACAGGTATAAAAGTTGGGGCATCATGTGGGTTGGGAAACAGGTATATCCGACATACCGGGTGCTACCAGCGGAAACCATACGCAGCACAGCGCATTTTGCAGCTGCGGAATTCAAGAAAAGTGAGGCATTCATTTACTTAGGCCACCTTGCCACAAACAAAATATGATTGGCCAATGCGCAATATCTAGAAACAAAGAAAATGACAGGGCATCAAACCTGCGAAAACGTACAGATTAAACCCTTAAAAATATTTTTTTCTTGTATAAAAAATACAAAAACACCAATTGTACAAGTGTAACGGATATGGCGGCAAACACAGGCTGCCACAATATTCCGGCTTTGCTTACAAGTCCACCAAATACAAAATCAGCGGTGGAATAAAAATCGATCAATCCTTCAGAGCATAAATAAATAAGAATGGAATTAGAACCGATAATGATAAAGGGGAAAGCCCATTTTTTTAGTTTCAACACATCGATGACGAAATAAAAAAAAGAAAACAATATTAAACTCCATCCCGCAACATACAACACAAACGAGCTGGTCCACAATCTTTTATTAATGGGAAAAACCAAGCCCCACGCCCATCCTACTGTCAATAAAATTAATCCTGTCACAATAAGCGTAAGCGCTTTTTTGTACATGGAAAATTTCTCCTCACCGATGCGCAAAAAGCTGCCCGTTAAAATGCCCAACAATGCAGTACCAATGGCAGGAATAGTTGATAAAATACCTTCGGGGTCATGGATTTTATCATGCAACCTTCCAGGTAATAACAACCTGTCGATGTATGATTCCAACGAGCCTTCCATAGTTAGCACACCAGCCCCATAACCAGGAACGGGTATCCACATCATGGCCGCCCAATAGCCCAATAAAATGGCTGCCAGCCAAATAATTTGGCCGCGTAAATTAAAATTCAAATAAATAATCCCAGCAAAAAACCAAGCGGTCCCAATCCTTCCCAACACACTGGCAAAACGGGTATTTTCAAGTCCGTTAAATTTTAAAATGCCATTTACCACAAAGCCTAAAATAACAAGTGTTAATGCCCGCCTGAGCATTGAAGCATAAATTTTTCTCTTTTCCGTGGCTGGTAATTGTCGTGCATTTTCAACACCACGTTGTTGCATTTTCTTTTGCAAAGAATATGGCAATGATACGCCTGCGATAAATAAAAACAACGGAAATATCATATCGTAAAACGTGAAACCATTCCAAATCGTGTGGTGCAATTGATCCGACATCCAAACGAATATTGGCCAATTGGTGGCTTTTGCCAACGCATGGATAATTTGTTCGCCGCTCATGATCCAGAACATATCGAAGCCGCGAAGGGCGTCTAGTGAAACAAGCCTTGGCGATTGGACTACGTTTGAATTGTTACTCATTTTATAGCTTTGAGCTGTTAGCTTTTAGCTATTAGCCCTTGTTTAGAATTAATTTAAGAATAATATTTTTTCTTCTGTATCAATAAGCTAACAGCTCAAAGCTCGTGGCTCAAAGCTCTTCTGTATTTCCCATACATTTTTTCCGCCATTAAAATGCTATTTCCAATCGGTTTTGTAGGAAATGCTTTTTGTTCGTTCACCCACTTCCATTCCCATGCTTTTATGCTTTCTTCGAATGCCTTAAAATCTGGTTCTTTTCCCGATGCCAACGATTGGTTTAACATGGTGAAAAACTGCTGCCAACGTGGTTTGTAAAAATCATTTAGCAATCCATTCCATTGACGATTGGCATATTCGTGCAGCGGGCTATTTGCATCGCCCCAAAGCGTAATAATGTCCCTGGCGTTCATTTCGTAAAGATTTTTTTCTGCAACAGTATCGCCGCAGCTTCTGGCGGTTTCAAGCCACGGGCCAAGCATAAAATCTTTACGGGTGGCTAACAATAAATCCATATCGCTAATCAATTCCAAAAATTCAGCGCTATACTTTTTAAAGGTAATACTATCTTTTGCTTTAAAAGCTGCTACCCATTTTTTTTGTAACATCGATGCATAGTTAGCCAAAACTTGTCTTGTCACATCAATTAAATCATATTGAAAACCATCACTATTTACGCCCTTTTGGGCCGAACTGTTGAATAGATCCCAAACGGGCAATAAATCTTTTGGGTCATAATTTAGTTTTGTCCTGGTCCAAACCGTGGTAGAATCAAACGTTGGCCTGCCGGTAATAATTGATTCTGCGCCGTCTCTTATCAACTTGCCGTTGTATACCGTAGTCCGCAACAATTGCCATGCCTTAACTAAGCTGTCGCTGGTAGTTGCATAGCGATTCAACACATATTTTGGGAGCCAGTCATCCAAATTAACGGGCTGTGTTTGCCAAGTATTTTGCATGGTCAATTCATAAATCACAGGGTTTTGTTCAATAGCTTCCATTGTAAGACCAATGCCAGCCATGCGTTTGGAGGCAATATCACTCAACGCCAAGGCCGGGTCGTTTGCGGCACCCTCCATCCTTCCAAACAAATTTACATTGCCGCCAAAATTGTTGAGCATACACCAGATCCAAGGTTTGCCATAAAACGATTGGGTTGTTTTCCAAATGGGTTCAATTTCTGCGGCCAAATCTAAAATAATCATTTTATCGTTCGGTACAGCCTGTAACAACGCCTCAATTTGTGGTGCTTTCCAAAATTTCCGATCGCTATAAAACAACCAGCCCTGCATTACCCATACCGCGGCGGTATCCGCTTCTTTCATGCCTTCGTAAATACTTTTGCTTAAATTGGACAAAAAAGCCGGTTCGCTGGAAGGAGGTTCATTTTCGTTAAATGTATCTGCAGAATACAAATGATCTGTTCCGTATAATTTGGTTTGCAATTGTAGAAATTTCTTACCGATTTCCGCAAACATCGGGTCGGCTGCATCTAAAATATAGGTATCGGCAAAGCCGTTGTTCCAGTTGGTGGTTTTTAATTTTGCTTGGGGAAATTTTGCTTTAAATGCGGCGGGTACGTGCCCCGTAAATGCCGGCAACACAGGCAACATGCCCAATTCCCTTTCTCGGGCAACTATTTTTTGCTGAAGCTCTTTATGGCTTTTCATCCAACTTACTGGCAGCGGGCCGCCCCAACCATCTAAATTACCCATCCAAAACCAAGAAAAATAAGATGGGCCGCAAAAAAAGCCTTTCAATTCGTTATCCGTAAAACCCATTTGTTTATACACTTCGTACCAAGTATATTCTTCACCGGTTATGGCCAGGGGCATGTTGATGCCGTGCAAGGCCATCCAATCAATTTCTTTTTGCCATCGTTCCCAATTCCACCAGCTCATGCTATAATTAAAGGTGCAATAATTAAGGTAATAGCGATACTGATACGGCGTTTTCTTAACCAGCTTTCCTTTTAAAACCGGCAATTGTTTCGGCAAATTTAAATTGGTACCGTTCCAAGTTATTTGGCAATGGCAATACTCCGTAAGATAATAATATAAGGCCGATGCTACAGCGACGCCGTTATTTCCACGTAAAATAATTTTACCGCTTTTGCTTTCAATTTCAAAAACATCTTTATCGGTTTGTCGCAAAGGCTCAACCACAAATGAAACGGCTTGTTGTGGAATTGTTCTTTGTATCAGCGCCTTTGATTCGGCGATATTTAGGTTTGCAAAAACATTCTTGCCAATAAGAATGAAAATGAAAAGAATAAAGCGATACCTGATATTCAACAATTTTCCACGCATAGGCTTGTTCATATTAATTGGCTTTAAATCAAACAGGAAAAATAACATTTATAATGAGAAGAAATGAACATTACCAAAAATTAGCTTTTTTTTCCAAAAAAATTGTCAATACCATGGCTCCCAACCATGAATTTTCCGCATAAAAAAAGCTGCCTTTTTAGACAGCCTCTTTCCAATTCATTTTATTCCAAATAAATTTCCGTAGCGCCGTAACCGTACCACGGATGATATTTATTTACAAAAGATTTTACACCGCTTTTATGCTTTAAAATTTCATGGATTTCATCTTTTAATTTACCTGAGCCAATACCGTGGATCACGGTAAATTCTTTTAAATGATTTAATTGCGCTAATTCTAATTGTCGTTCAAACGTGCTTAATTGAAGCGTTAATTTTTCAAGGTTTGATAATTTATCCGGTGTATCATGTAGCTTTTCAATATGCAAATCAATCACGCTTTGTGCAGGTGGAATATGCTTGTGCACATCTTTTAAATTATACACTTTAAATCCAGCCTTATTTAATTTAGTTGTATCAACTTTCTCAGGCTGGGCCTGCCTTTCAGGGTATTTGTCAAATAAAAGAAAGGCAAATGTGGCTTCGCCTTTTTTATTCACTTCTTCTATTTTTTGGAAGATTTGTTTAGCTTTTGGTTTATAGGAAGCTTCAAAATATTCGGCCAGTTTTTTATTTTCGGGCAATGGCGAAAAATCAAATTCAAACGATGGGGCATCATTTAATTTTTCAAAGGGAATATCCATTAAATAAAAATCTTGCAACGCAGTAATTTCATTTTTTAATTCCATTTCTGTTTCGCCGCGATAGCGCAACCAAAACGAAAATTTAAAGCTATTATCTGTTTGGTTGATGAGATAAATTTTCAACGTTTCTACTATATCATCATCAAAAATATCTTTATCGTACACCGGTAAAAAACTTATCCAAACACCTTCGGCAACCTTGTATTTTTTTGTGCTTTTGTCTTTTCTTACGTCATCAATATACAGCTTTTGTTTTTTGGGTGGCTGCACAATTTTATCTTGTGTAAACATTTTAAAATATGGATAATCCAATTGGTCGGTATAAGCTGGAAAACGTACGCCCTTTACTTCAACCAATACCATTTTATCGTTGATGATTTCCACAACTTTCCCATCATCGTTGCTGTGCTTAATCGTTACTTTATCGCCTAATTCAAACTTCATATTGTTCTAAATATATAAAATTGCTGGAATGATTTTTGCAAACGTACAATGTCTTTGAGTGATTTACAATTAATCTATGTTTAATCAAAATCAAAAAATTGGGAATGACAACCTTTTTACTAACATTAAAATCTAGTCAAATTTCTAAAAAAATCCGTGTACAGGGTTACTTTTTCCGAATATTTGTATTGAGGTGTGACTAAAATATTTTTGTATTCCAATCGAAGATTCAAATCCATTTTCGAACCGAATAAAACAAATTAACTTTTATGACAAAAAAAACAACCTTTACGCTTGCCGCCAATATTGTTGGTGACGCTGAATCCGGAATCTTAGTTGGTGAATTTAACAGTTGGGATGAAAGCAAAGGCATTGCACTAAAAAAACAAAAAGATGGTTCTTTTAAAGCAGAAGTAGCATTGGAACCAGGAACATATCATTATCGTTATTTTTTAAGCGATGGAAGGTGGGTAAATGATGGCAACGCCGATAAATACGCCCCAGTTCACGGTCTTCACGTTGATAATTGCGTAATTACCGTTGCTGCCGAGGAACCAGCCCCAAAAGCTGAACCAGCGCCAAAAGCTGAAAAAGCCCCAGCAAAAACAAAAGCAGTAGTAACCGAAGAAGCGCCTAAAGCTGAGCCAAAGCCTAAAAAAGCCGCTGCTCCTAAAAAAGAAGAAGCCGCTAAGCCTGTAGCAAAAGCAAAAGCCGAACCAAAGCCAAAAGCGGAAAAAGCTCCTACTAAAACAACAACTTCTAAAACCAAAAAATAAAAAAAAGCTAACAAAAAATAGGACACTATTATTTGTTAGCTTTTTTATTAGTGCTTTTTCTTCAAAAAAAAGCCGCTTGTAATTTGTTTTCTTAAGGGGAAACAAATTACAAGTTAAAATTTCATGTTCAATTTTGTTTGAACACAGCCTTCATTGGATAAAACTCATAATGGTTTAGTCCGTTTGCAGGGTCGTTGGCAATTATTTGTTGCAGGTTTTCATCGCTATCAACAGAAACAATGCCTGCGCCATAACCGCCTGTTGGGTCAAATACTGGCCCAAAAACAATTGCTATACCTTCATTTAGCAATGAAGTCCAATAACTTACATGTTGCAACATGATGGTACGCTCCTCCGTGGTCATGTCCAACATAAAAGTTGGGCGTGGTGGATTTAATTTCAAAAAGAATTGTCTTTTCATTTATCAAAAGCTTTTTGTACAAACAACTTGGTTATATAACTCAAGTTGCTAGTTATGTTTTTGATTTTTAGCTTCATGCTCGAAAAGTTGACGGATCACAGCCTTGAAATATTAGATGGCTGTGTTTAAATCACCGTCATCTGTCATCTGTCAACCCTTGTTTCATCATTAGCTGTATGAAACCAATAACTAACAACTTGAATTAAGCAGTTATTCTGTCCGCAATTTGCTATTGTGTCTTCCGTAGCTAAAATAAACAACCAAGCCCAACACCAGCCAGATTATAAACCGAAGCCAATTAGTGATCCCCAATTCGGTCATCAAGTAAAAACAAGAAACCAATCCCAATACCGGGATAAGGGAATAGCTGCGCAGATAACTGTAAACGGCTATCAATACCGTAAGAATAAAAAAAGCGAAGTAAGGAAGCCGTTCAAAAAATACATTTTTAACCGAGTATTCAGGATGGGCGCTATCCACCATTGTAAAAAAGTTTTTAAGAAATTGGGGATATTGTATGGCCATAAAAACCATAACACCCACAAATAAAAGCGGCACCAAATATTTGCCGTTTACGTATGGCACCTGGAATTTGCCAACTTGCTTCTCTTTTCTGGGTAAAATAAGGATACCGCCGCAAACAAGCACGAAGGCAAATAAGGTACCGATACTGCACAAATCTGTAACCAAGGCCGAATCAAGAAAGAGGGCCGGGATACCAACCAACAACCCTGTAAGGATAGTGGAAAAAGAAGGCGTACCAAACTTTGGATGGATGGTCGAAAACTTTTTGGGCAGCAACCCGTCGCGGCTCATGCTCATCCAAATGCGTGGCTGGCCAATTTGGAAAACCAGCAATACCGAAGTTGTTGCAACTACAGCACTCAATGCAATTATTCCTCCCAATACATTAAGTCCCCGTTCGTTAAAGGCATTGGCCAAAAAATCGCTGGTATTTAGTTTAGAATAATTTACCATTCCGGTTAATACCAACGCTATCAATACATACAAGATGGTACAAATAATCAATGAATAAAACATGCCTTTGGGAAGGTCGCGTTGTGGATTCTTGCATTCCTCCGCGGTGGTAGAAATTGCGTCGAAACCGATATAAGCAAAAAACACAGCCGACACACCTTTCATTACCCCAGAAAAATGATTGGGCATAAACGGATGCCAATTGGCAGGGTTTACATAATAAAAACCAATAGCAATAACTGCAAAAATTACCAACAACTTAAAAGCTACCATCAAGTTGCTTGAAGTTCTCGATTCTTTAATGCCCCTAAATACCAGCCAAGTAATAAGCCCTGTAATAACCAAAGCCGGCAAATTAAATATAATCGGTATTGAACCGATATGCGGCGCATTTACCCAAACATTGTGCATGTTTGCAAAGTCGGCGGCGCCAGGATCGTGTTGTGCAGTTAATTCAAGAAATTTGGTGCTACCATTTTTGGCCTCCAAAAAACTGGTAGAAATAAAATCAGGTATATGCAACCCAATATTGTGTAAAAAGCTGGTAAGGTTGCCCGACCACGAAATGGCAACGGTAATATTACCGATAGCATATTCCATTACTAAATCCCAACCAATAATCCAAGCAACCAATTCGCCAAATGCCACGTACGAATAGGTGTAGGCGCTGCCCGAAACCGGTACACGGGAAGCAAATTCGGCATAGCAAAGCGCCGAAAAGGCACAGGCAACCGAGGTAATTAAAAAAAGAATGATAACGCCTGGGCCGCCGTCGTAACAAGCCCTGCCAACCGTGCTAAAAATGCCCGCGCCTATAATGGCTGCTATGCCAAGGGCTGTCAGATCCCTTACGCCAAGTACTTTTTTTAAGCCTGATCCATGTTCCCCATCGCCGAAACCTTCAGCGGCATCTTTAAGAATCAGTTCGGTATTTTTTTTGCGGAAAAGTTGGGATGACATTACAAAAGTTTTAGTTGCGATGTCAAAATAAGCAAAAAGGATAATTTAAGCGAAAAAAAAATCAATTAGCTAATAAAGGAGGCTTTGCCTAAGAATTAGGAAAAGCTTGTTGCTAGCTAGAATTGTTTAACAGATGTGGTGGAAGACTTCTGGTTTGCAAGCAACTCCTAGCGCCAAAAAACCATCCTATAATTATCAACCAGTGTGGTGTTAATAATTACAGGATGGTTATAATTATGTTCTTATTCTTTTATAAAATGCTGTGCGCTGCCGTCAACAAAAGTTAATGTGTACATTCCTTTTGAAAGCTTTTGCACATTTATTTTCTGTTGATTATCCGTTAACAAAATGCTTTGCACCAATTTACCGTTCTCATCATACATATTTACTTTTGATTGCAACAACGCGGTATTATTAAGGTAAATATTTACCACATCTGTTACAGGATTGGGGAAAATACCAATTGAAGTTTGGGTGGATGACAAGATCACAGTTTTGGAATAAGAAAATATACCATCCTTGTCTAATAACTTTAGCCGGTAATAATTGATGCCTTCGCTTGGCAACGCATCGGTAAATGTATAATCCAGCGGATTACTACTATTGCCTGCAGCCGCAATGCTACCTATTTGCTTATAATTGTTGGCATCGCTGCTGCGTTCAATTAAAAACTGGCTACTGTTTGTTTCTTGTTCGGTAACCCAAGTTAATAAATTGGTTTTGCCATTTTTTGTACCAATAAAATTAGTTAAGGTAACCGGCAACGGAGTGCTGCTTACAAATTCCCAACCATAGTCAGCAGTTGGGTTACCATTAAAACTATAATATGAACCAGCAGGATTGTTAGTTGTAAACGTGCCTGCGTCGGAAGTTTCAAAGAAAAGGTCTTGACTGCTGCCTTGATCTACCGGAGCAAATATACCTTGCCCCAATAAATTAAGTTGTGCAAGCGTTGCACCCGTTGAGCCTCCGTTATCATCGAAAGAAATGCCTGCCCATATCTGCTTTTGGGTTAAGTTTAATGGTGTTGGTAGCGAAAAACTAAACACATTTATGGCTGACGCCGGAAAAGCAATTGGGTTAAAATCGTAAGCAGCCAAAAGAGTACTAGGTGCGCCTGTGCCTGACGAGATGTAAAGCCTTACTTTAGCCCGGGCCGCAACAGCTGCGCTATTAAAATTGGCCACCGAAAAACGGAATTGATTTATAATATAAGTTGAGTTGGTAACCATTGTTATATCATCTGCCACCATATAAGTGCTGGTGGTACCGCTAGCCAAGGTAGCTCCGCCATTGGCAAACCCTTGGCCTGTAAAATTGGTTACATCAGAATATAGCGAATTGGCAGTTACCGAATTGAGGATCGGTCCGGGCGCACTGGGTGTAGTAAGCTGAAATGTTTTTAGTAACCTTACATTGCTAGCTGGTACTTGTACCGCAATATTCTGCGCTGTGGCAAAAACTGAACACAGCAATAAAAGAAGAAAAGTAAAATTTTGCTTCATAGAAATTGGATTATTAGATGCTTAATAAAAATACGATAAAATTTCATGGAAAAAAATACCTTATTGTTCAATCTATTTATCCGATTAAAAAAATAAGGCAGAAAATTACTATTCATATTTTATATCTCTCGCTGAGTTTGAAAGCTGTTCGGGGTCGTTCAGAAACTGTTCACGATAGAAAGAAAATGGCTTAGGAGCCTTTGAAAGTGGTTTAGGAGCCTTTGAAAGCGACTTAGGAGCCTTTGAAAGTGGTTTAGGAGCCTTTGAAAGCGGTTTAGGCGGCTTTGAAAGTGATTCAGGAGGCTTTGAAAGTGGTTCAGGAGGCTTTGAAAATGATTTAGGAGTCGTTGAAAGTGGTTTGGTAGTCGTTGAAAACGGCTTAGGATCCTTTGAAAGTGGTTTAAAAGCCTTTTAAAGCCGAAAACTAGTGTCTTTAAACAAAAAGTGGCTGTTGCCTAGGTTTGTATCTTGTGAACTGAGGTGACCGAATTAAAACACGGTAGCAAAATGGGAAAACCAAGGTTTTGATTCGTGGTAAATTGAAAGTAAATGAAACACAGTAGAAGCCTAAAATACTAGTAGCAAGGAAATTAGCCCGCTAAATGTAAGGTTATGGTTCTTGTACTTATTCGTATACCACTAGCCGAATGGCCGGAGTCAAAACGCTGTGACATAAAAATCTAAAAGTGTAAGACTCCGATTTGTGAAGTTATGAACCGTAGTGAAATTATTTAATTTAACACTTGCAATTGTAATTATTGCACCATATATTGTTATTCAATGTCTCAATTAGGTATTGAAAATGAGAAACTTTCGATAAGAATTTAAAAGATAAAAAGCTACTACAAACACTAAAACTTGCCAAATGCCAAACAATGCAACGTCTGAAAATAAAACAAAAAAAGATATTTATAAAAAAATGGCTGGCCGAGCCTTTAAATATTCTTTCTATTTTGGATTAATTGCTACAATATTTTTAATTTTTTATTCATTAGGAACTTTTAATAGTTCTGAAACAACAGATAGGTCTGCTAAGGTTAGCTCTCATTTGGCAGCTTTCCTAAATATACTTGGGGTGGTAACAATTTTGGCTTTTGCCAGTATTGCTGCTGGAGGAGTAATTGGGTTTCTTTTTGGGATACCGCATACTACATCCTCAAATTCAACAAATGGATCCAATAGTTCGGACAATAGCGGAAACCCTACCAATAGTGAATCTTCCAATAACACAAATAACGATAAATCAAATTTTAAACCTAGTACCAATTTAGAACAGATCGCTGATTGGCTAACTAAAATTATTGTTGGGGTCGGTCTCGTAGAGATACACAAAATAATTGACAGATTTAATCAGCTTTGCATATCACTTGGTAACGTATTAAAAAGTAATAATCCATCTGAACAAAATGGATCTTTGGTAGTAGGTAGCATTATTGTGCTATTTTCCATTTTAGGGTTCCTATTGGTTTATTTGTGGACTTATCTTTATCTAATCAAAATTCAAGAGTCTTTAAGTAAGAAAGATGTATACGACATTATAAAATCGCAAGCCGAGAATGATAAAAAGGCCATTGATTTGGCAAGCGCACAATTATCGTTAAAGGATGATGAGAAGGACTACCCAGTGAATGATTTGGCTGCAGCTTTCAAGTGTGCGTCTGCAAGTGTGCTTAGCGATATTTTTAAAGATGCAGTTAATATGCGAAAGAGAGCTTGGACAGACATTAAGACAATAGATGCAAAAAAATCTGATTATGACAAGCTTTCTGAGGAAGAAAAAGCAAAAATACCAGCACCTGATGATGTGGCGAACAAAAAGGCAAAAGACCAGCTAAGATCTAAAATCAAAAGAACAATACCAATCTTTCAAGCATTGATCCAGATAAACAACAATTTTGAAAGCCCCAGAAATTATGCAGAATTGGCTTTTTCTTTGAAAGATAGTCAAGATCCAACGATTGAAGGAGATTCGACAAGTTTTTATAAAAACGCCCTTGATAATTTAACTAAAGCTATCAAGCTATTTAAAAGCAATGACGAAATAACAAACAAAGCCATTATTTATTTTAATAGGGCATGGTGCAACATTAAATTGGATCCAAACTACAACACGGCACCAAGCACCAAGGACATTAAAGATGCGATAATAGCTGATTTACAATTATCCATTACTGAAGCAAAAGCTTCTGACAAAATTGATCGTATATCAAAAATGATAACTGATGATCCAGTGGTTAAAAATTGGGAAAATAACAATGGAAGTGTAAAGGAGATACTAGGAATATCCTAAAGGAAAACTTGTGGTTTTAATTACCCTCCTCTTTCGATGAATCGCAACCAGATTGCCCGTGAATTTTTAATATTAATTTATCCTTTCCTTTTGTCACTTCTATGGTGCCTTCTTCGGTATCAATTTTTGCGGTTTGTTTAATTGTTTTGGTTGATAAAACGACTAGATATCCGGCAGCTTTGTACGTTTGTACGTTAGTTGTTTTATTCACCGTTTTCGTATCGGTCAATATTAAAGGCACTTGTTTTCCGGCAACCATCAATAAGCCTTTGTCCTGAAAATCAACTACCATAATGTATTTTTTCTTGGCAAATGCTGTAGTATCGTAAGTATATAAAGCACCGCAATTTTTTATGGCGATGGGTATTTTAGCAATATAATCCAACTTAAGTGATGGCTGGGCTTTACTATTGTTGGCGATAATGCAGCAGATAAAGGCAAGCGTGAGTATGCTTTTCATTGCAAAAAAATTTTGATAGGAAATATGTGAATATATAACCATAAAGCAAGAAACAAACGAAGGGGATCAAGTATCTTTTTAGCGTGTCCATTTTCCACAATATCTGAATACCATCAATGGCGAGAGACCTTCGTAATACAGCATCGGCGTGGGTGCTTTATGCGGAAGTAAAGTGTTTAGGGAACATACCAACATTGGCAAGAGGACGAAAGATAAATGAACTTGTTCGGTTTTGCATCGTGGTTTGATGTTCGAGAAAGGTCAATCACCTTGCAACTTCTCCAAACAATTCCCCCTCTCCCATTGTATTACAACCTTACATGGCAACATTTACAATTAAAGAAAGAATTTCGGCGCTCATTAACCTGCCACGGTTTTTTAAATTGGTTTGGCAAACCAGTCCTCGCGTTAACCATTGCCGATGCTTTGTTGCGTATGGTGCGGTCGGCTATTCCGCTGGGTTTATTGTATGTGGCCAAATTGATTATCGACCAAGTGGTGCATATCGGCCGTGGCGAAAACGTTAACCACAATCATTTATGGGCATTGGTGGCAATGGAATTTGCGCTGGCTATTTTGTCGGATATTTTAAGCAGGGCCACCACGCTGGTAGATAGTTTGTTGGGCGATTTATTTGCCAATCATACTTCTATCCGCATCATGCAACACGCTGCCACGCTTGATTTGGATCAATTTGAAGATTCTAATTTTTACGATAAACTAGAACGTGCAAGGCAACAAACAGTTGGCCGCACCATGTTGTTATCGCAAGTGTTGGCACAGGTGCAAGATTTAATTACCATGGGCTTTCTGGGTGCGGGATTGATCATTTTTAATCCATGGTTGATATTGTTGTTAGTGGTGGCGGTGTTGCCGGCTTTCTTGGGCGAGTATTATTTCAACGATAAAAATTATTCGCTTAGTCGTAAACAAACGCCCGAGCGGCGGGAATTGGATTATTTGCGTTACGTGGGCGCTAGTGATGAAACGGCTAAAGAAGTGAAGATTTTTAACTTGTCTGATTTTTTGATCGACCGATTCCGCCAATTGTCCAACAAGTTTTATAGGGACAATAAACAACTGTCCATCAAACGCTCTTTATGGGGAACTGCTTTTTCTTTGTTGGGTACATTGGGTTATTATGGTGCTTTTGTTTATATCATTTCAAAAACCACTTCCGGCAAATTGTCGCTTGGCGATCTTACTTTTTGGGCAGGGTCGTTCAGGCAATTGCGTAGTTTGTTGGAAACAGTTTTATCGAGGTTTACTGCCGTTTCGCAAGGCGCTATTTATTTAAAAGATTTCTTCGATTTTTTCGATATTCAACCCAAAATAAAATTGGCTGATAATGCAAGGCCGTTTCCTAATCCTATTACGCAAGGTTTTGTTTTTGAAAATGTGGGATTTAAATATATGAATTCAGATAAGTGGGCCAACCGCAATTTAAGCTTCACTTTACATGTTGGCGAAAAGCTGGCGTTGGTTGGCGAAAACGGCGCCGGAAAAACAACTTTGGTGAAATTATTGGCAAGGCTGTACGACCCAACCGAAGGCCGTATTTTGCTGGATGGTTACGATTTGAGGGAATATAATTTAGACGATTTACGTAAACACGTTGGTGTTATTTTTCAAGATTATTTGCGGTATCAAATGACGGTTTCACAAAATATTGCTGTGGGCAATATTGCTGAAAGCGAGAACAGGCCGTTGATTGAAGATGCCGCCAAACAAAGCTTGGCCGATTTATTGGTGCAAAAACTGCCCGGCAAATACGACCAAGCTTTGGGTAAACGTTTTAACCAAGGGGTGGAATTATCGGGCGGCGAATGGCAAAAAATTGCGCTGGCCCGTGCGTACATGAAAGATGCACAATTATTGATTTTGGATGAACCGACTTCGGCCTTAGATGCAAGGGCAGAATATGAAGTGTTCCAACGTTTTGCTGAATTAACAAGGGGCAAAACGGCGGTATTGATTTCGCATCGCTTTTCCACCGTTCGCATGGCCGACAGGATTTTGGTGTTGGAAAAAGGCGAATTGTTGGAAGAAGGAAGCCACCAAGCTTTACTTAGTAAAAATGGCCGCTATGCGGAATTATTTAATCTGCAAGCGATGGGGTATCAGTAGAAATCATCCCGCAGATTTTGGAAGATTGAATGCAACGCTAATTTTGGAAGATTTTTGATCATCATATTAAATCGGCGGTTAAAATCCTTTACTATCTGCGGGAAAAAAGATTAAGCGGAATTGATGGTTTGCTCCAAAAAACGCTTCAGCAATACGTACTCGTCGAAGTAGAGGACATAAAAAG
>CAWJTH010000219.1:0-19851 GCA_963845495.1 uncultured Chitinophagaceae bacterium | reverse complement strand
CCAAAAATTATTAATTATTTTTTAAATGATTTTGAAAAATTAAAAGAACTTCTGGGTATTTATAATGATGCGTTGCATAGAGGTTTAGAAATAACAGCAGCTCATTTTGAAGAAACAGATAAAAAAGAAATAGCAGAAACTTTTAGAAAAAGGAAAGAAGAATTTTTAAGAATATTAAAAATACGCACCCAGATAAGAACAGAAAACCTAAATATTACCACAATACCTTCGCCTGAAAAAGAAAATATTTTAATTGAATTTAAAAAGGTTACTAGCCTTCCTAGTGATACAACATCAGTTAAATTAGAACGAATAACACAGTCATTTTACAAGACATATAATTTATATCGGATATCTTTTTTAAATTCCGAAAAGATATTTTACAAATACGTTTTATACAATGATGTAGAACCGATTGCCGTGGATTGGAATTCAATTCCTATCCACCAAGTAAATAGTTCCGATATTAATCTTACAAAAGATTCCATTATTGCGTATACACTTTTTTTCTGTGATTGTTTAAGTTCAAATCGAGGAAAATTTTATATTATATCAAACGAAAATGATATCCCATGGCAAGTAGATGTAAAAATAGATGAGAATTTAAAACTGGCCGTTCGCAATGAAATTACTCCAGTAAGAGTAATTTCGGAAAATGATAATGCTTTCACAATAGAAGCATTTATGCTTTATGAAAACATTATCTATAAGGTTATAATGGAAGTAAATAAATATAAAGGCGAGGTTTCTATGAGTGAAGATCGTCGTATGCATATTTATAAATCCAAGAATAATTTCACTTGTACATTTAATCCGGAAGAAATTAAAACACAAATTGAAAATTTAGTTGAGCTTAATGGATTGCCATGTTGTATTGATCCACTTTATGGAGCTACCAGCTATAAGTAATTGCAGCAAAAATTAGTTTATTTAAAACTACTGTTAACAAGTGTTTTGCCAAAATGCATGGCGGAAGCGTGTTCAACTGTTCTAATGCTGTTGGACCGCATATGCAGCTTGGCCTATCTATTTAGCTATGTGCATATCATCATCTTTTTTATCTTTACTCAACATCTGTAACTGGGCTGGACGGAATTTTATTCCCTACATTTCGGCAATACCTGTTCGTTGGTAGAAATATAAATGACATAGTTTTAAACATTTCAAAACTTCGATTAACGTTTATGAAAGATTATATTATATTTTAGTTATTAGCAGAAATACATCAGCAGTTGTACCCTACTTTAGGGACAGCGTCTCTCAGAAATGTACTTAATCGAATAGAAACGCTAAATAGAGATCATGATTTCAATTAACAAGTAAATAAGGTTATGGCAAAAAACCACTTAATACGCATGGACAATGTTGGCATTGTGGTAGAATCCCTCGATGAGACCATTGCTTTTTTTGCCGAGCTTGGCCTAATACTTGAAGGGCGGGCCACGATAGAAGGAGAATGGGCTGGGCGTGTCACCGGACTAGGAAACCAGCATGTCGAAATTGCAATGATGGTAACTCCCAATGGCCATAGCCGACTCGAGATATCACGATTTCTAAACCCGCCCATTGTAGCCGATCACCGCAACGCCCCAGTAAACGCTCTTGGCTATTTACGCGTTATGTTTGCTGTGGAAGAAATTGATGAGATGCTTATCAGGCTTCAAAAAATTGGTGCGCAACTCGTAGGAGAAGTGGTTAAGTATGAGGAGTCATATCGACTTTGTTATATACGAGGTCCAGAAGGACTTCTTATTGGGCTGGCAGAACAACTCGGTAAAAATAAAAAATCCTTTATAACAAACTTTACTGAATAATTATAGCCAACTTGAACCACTCCGACAACAAAAGCAGCGCATAACAAGATTTAAAAAAAGGCTGACCTATTAAACCGACTTGGCAAAATAAGCAGCCCGTAATTTTATATTTTATATGAACGTACAAGAACAAATCAAAAAGTATATTACCAGCCAACCTGAACCAAAACGTAGTGACATGCAAGAGTTGCACCGGCTCACACTTCAAGTGTCGCCTGAATGTAAATTATGGTTCTTGGATGGTAAAAACAGCGAAAATCAAACTGTTTCTAATCCTAATGTAGGATACGGATCGTACACCATAAAATATTCGAATGGAACAACGAGAGAATTTTACCAAATTGGTATGAGTGCAAACACAACCGGTATCTCAGTCTATATCATGGGTATAAAAGATAAAATATACCTAGCCGAAACGTATGGAAAAAAAATAGGCAAGGCAAGTGTAAGCGGATATTGCATTAAGTTTAAAACGCTGAAAGATATAAACATTGATATACTTGAAGCAGCAATACGATATGGGCTTGAGCCAGCAGCGCATTAAAGCTAAATCGCTTTTACTTTCCTTCATGCTCGGTGGGTCTAGCCTCGGTTTATGCTTACAAATTAGAAAGACTAAACAAAATTCAATTCGAAAAGCCTAGTTCGTAAAGACAAGAACTAGCACACAAAACAGTTCGACAAAAAAAATATTTACAAATGACAACAGACGCATGTAAAATAACAATCCATATCGTTTCGAGCCTTGACGGCTTTATTGCAAAAAAAGACAATAGTGTTTCATGGTTTGAAACATCTGACTACTATGAGAAAGGAGTTACCGGAGAAGAAGCGGAGCAATTTCTTAAAACCATAGACTGCTATGTAATGGGAGCTCGGACGTATAAACATGCGTTGGAACTTTCAAAATTGTATGGATGGGTTTACGGAGACGTGCCAACTATTGTAGTAACCCACCAAAACCTGCCGATTGACAGAAAGAACGTTGAAACTTATTCGGGCGACCTAAACAGGCTTGTGAATGAACGCCTACAGCCAAACTATAAAAATATTTGGGTTGTAGGCGGCGCTATGCTTGCCAAAGATTTTATTCGTTTAAAATTAGCAGACGAAATAAGGTTATCAATTCTGCCTATTATTTTGGGCGAAGGGTTATTGTTGTTTAATCATATTGAGCAAGAACAACCATTACATTTAAAAGACGTAACAGCCTACCAAAGCGGAATGGTAGAACTGTACTATGAAATAAGAAAATAATAGAAAATGTTCCGACAGATAAGCTAGGCGCCTTCAAGACTTATGCTGGAGAATTACTTGTATCAATTTTTTTTACGCTTAGTTAAAAGATACAACTATTCCAAACATAAATGCCAGTGCGATTTGCACTGGCATTTTTAATAAATAAAATAATTTACCTAACACCCCGGCAACCAAAAGCTCTTGCCGCTGCCCGGGTTGTTGGGTAAGCCTCACCAACCGTTGCTGGGTCATAATTTACATCGCTTATCGCTGAATATAGATTTTGATCGAAACCGCCACCTTTTTTAGCAATTCCGGCAGTATTTAATCTGTCAACTTCTCCGGCAGCATTGGCTTGGGTAACGTCGTTTTGAACGCCAGGCCAAGTAGGTACGTTGCACCTGCCGCTAAGGCCGCTTATTGATCCATCACCAAGGTTTGTCCCGACAAAACTACGACCTGCTACATTTGCACAGGTAACTACAGGTTCCCATAAGTTACCGCTTAATTCCATTACACCATAATAACTGCCGCCTGATGATTGGCGGGTGGAAAGGTTATCTGCCGCAAAACCGCCACGCAATGGACCGTTAATACCGGTCTCACTGGTATTCAAAAAATTGTTGTTCAAATTGCTATGATCGATTGTTTCTGCATTGGTATAAGAACCTATTACCCCGCCTGCAGCATTTACTTGAAAATAAGTACCACTTGCAAATTGCGGATAGTTGATGGCCGCAGGTCCATTTGCTGCTTTTTCATATTCAAATTCGGTCATAGGTCGTAATGCTGCCCAATCTAGAAAAGCCGCAGCATCGCTCCAATATAAAAAGTTGCAAGCTGTCCATTCCCCATCACTCACATCGTTGTACGTTGCATCGCCATTCGCATTGGTTCCTACCACTTCGGTACCATAACTGCCACTTACATAAAGATTATTACGGTCAGCATGAAACAAATAGAATGGAAAAAGTTTGGTACCAATTGTGGCATAATTACCGCCACTGCCACCTGTTAATTCAGAACGTTCGGGCAATAAATAATTGGCATATACCGGTGAAGCATTTAAAAAATCGCGATAACCAGCCTGCGATAACTCATATTTCATAATATAAAAAGAATTAAAGCCGTTTGGCCAAGTAGCAGGGATGATAGCTGAACTTGTAACCCGAGAATCGTACAAGTTTCCTGCTGCGGTACCAATTGTTGTAGCCGCTGCACTAGTTATTGGGTAAGGTGTTGCACCAGCGGTGCCGGCTTGGCCAAAGTTACTGGTATTGCCGCCGCTATGACCCAAGTAAAAAGAGCCTTGCGGAATGTTCACCATCTCAATACCAAATACTTTTACATCGTAAGAGCCTGGCTTTTGTAAAATGCCCAGCGAAATAGCGGAAGATGTTATATTTCCACTACCATCGGCACTCCTATAAATAAAGCAACCTTTATGGTCGGCGGGAATGGTTGCGGTAAGATTGGCAGGCACAGTTATATCGGTACCGGTAAAATCGAGGTGGCTATAAAATAACCGTTCATCTTTATACTTAACAAAAACCCATACGGCATCCCAGTTTCCACCCGGGCCTCCACGCCAGCTATTGTCCCATTGAATGTTGAAGTTTAATACGGTTACGCCTCCGGTAATTGTTGTGGACACATTTGTTATTTGTACATTGTTGGCCTTTGTAAGTAAGGTTATGGCACACAGGCCCATTAAGAAGAAAATTCTTTTCATGATAATTTGATTATTTGTTGTTGGTTATTTTTATTTATGGATAATTACTTTTTGGGTATAAATCACTTTGTTGTCTCCTATTATTTGAAGGAAATAAGTACCGGTAGCATAGTTAGAAACAAGCATTTGTTGCCTGTTAGATACCATTTTTTGGAGCAATAATACTTTGCCCGTAACATCAGCCAAACGTATGAAAGCATTGCTGGGCAATGTGCCATCGGCAGTAATATTGATGTAATCTTTTGCAGGATTTGGGAAAACTGCATATTCAATCTGGCTACCGATTTCAGCTTTTAAAATAACGATGCCGGAATAAGCAAACGTCCCATCTTTATCAACCGATTTTAATCGATAATAAACAACAGGCGAAGATTGCGGCAGTAAAGATTTTACGCCAACATCAGTATAACTGTAATTGCGTATTGTGCTGCTTTGCCCTGCAGCGTTTATGTTGTCGATGGAAGTAAAGTTGGTGCCGTCAAAACTTCTCTCCAATTCAAAATGTGATGAATTGGATTCAGTGGCTGTTTGCCAATTAAGCAAAGCATCGTTTTGCTGCCAATTGCCGGTAAATGTTGAAATTGTAATGGGAAGCTTAACATTGGAAGCAGTACCCATAGCCCATCCGTCATCTGCGCCGCCGGTAAAAATATTGCGGCCCAACCCCAAACTACTTGATAAAGAAACATTAGTACCATCATCAATGCCCCCTAAAAATATGTTTCGGCCTAAAGGTTGGCTGGCAGCAATGGAGACATTAGTGCCATCATCAATACCACCTAAAAATATATTACGACCTAATGATTGACTGGTGGCAATAGAGACATTCGTACCGTCATCAACACCGCCTAAAAATATATTTCGACCCAAAGCCTGGCTAGCAGCAACTGAAACATTGGTGCCATCATCAACACCGCCTAAAAAAATATTACGACCCAAAGGTTGGTTACTAGCTAAAACTACGTTTTGCCCATCATCAACACCACCATGATACTGAGCGTTTGTTGTTGTGGCTATTTGTGATAAATAAGCCGTAAATAAAATGAGCAAAAAACGCGATGTAAAAATAGTCATGTCGATGTTTTTTCGATTACAGACACAAAACTATTTCTACACAACTATAGAAACCCTTGTAGTGAGCAATTGCAATTTTTGATGGAGTAAAACGCTAAAATAAATAGTTTACAACGATTTATTGAATGGTAAATTATGCAGAAAACACTAAATAGTTCTATTATTTTAGTATGATATAGTTATGTAGGCTGACTAGTTTATTTTAAATAAGTAAGAATTAAATCAACGCATGCAATTTAACATCCATTAAAGCAGCGAATTTTTGTATTAAAAACCATCAAAAACATGAAAAAACGGTCGTTTTTAATTGAAATGAGCAAATTAATGATTTGAAAGAGTAAAATGCAATGCTCATCTTAAAAATAAAAATTAATAAAATAGTTTGATAAAGTTTTTTTAATTAATTAAAAATAATTAACATTGAAATAATTAATATAAAATACAACTATTTAAATATTACTAAAATTTTTTGTATTGCTTATACAACTAGACCAACAAAGCTACGCACGTTTAGTTTCAAACATCGCCTCGCAGCAATTATCTATCGTATGTTCGGGAATGTTTATCGCTGCAGCAATTTGTTTATAAGTTGTATCAGTACAAGCGTATATTAAAAATACTGTCTCGTTTTCCGAAATATTTATCGGCGTCTCTTCATTCGTCAATAGGCGCCGATAATTAATATTACTGGTATCACCATTCTAATAACCTTTCCTACTTACTTCATTTAAAGCCTTTCCAACTTATCGGGGTTGGCATCTTTTATGTGTTGAGGCTGTTTAAACTTTTCAGGTTTTACAATAAAACAGTATTGGCACGAAGCGTTCCGAAGGAACGCAATAAAAAATTCGTACAAACGATATTTTTTCTACCAACGAAACGTCCCTTAGGGACGACTGGTGGGTAGAAAAAAATTAAAAATTGATATTAAGCTCGTTCCGTAGGAACGATTCATGCTTATAGATTAAAAGTTAAAACGGCTTCGTTTTATAAAATCTATCGTAATAACATGTTACAGTCTCCAAATCTATTTTTCAATATTTAACTGGTTCTATTTTAAGCAATTAAAATAAATTAATAGGCTAATAAATTGATAGTTGGTTAATATGAAAATGTACTTTAGACTATCCTTGAAAATCTATAAATTTTTAGTTTTTTTAACACCACAAATACTTCTAGCAAGTTTATATAAACTGGAAATAATTCTATATATTTGGATAATGTCCAATGATGAATTAATAGAATTTGTAATTTTAATCTACCAATCCAAAATCTCCCATCATGCACAGAATTCACTCAGGATTTACTGTGGCTGCTACAATAAAAGAAGGAAAAATAAATGATTTAAAAAAGGTATTAAAATCCTTAAACAACAGTACCGATAGTAGTTTGTCTTATTTTAAAGATTCAGAAACTACTTTATTTGCTTCTGGCGTAATTCTTCCGGCCCAAGATTATCATGGAGAAATGCTTCCAGCAACTTTTGTGCTTGCCACTAGCTATTTCGGCCCATTTTCCAATCATCTAAAAGACTTAATAAAAACAAGCAAAAAAGGGCTGTGTGACATATTTAGAAATTGTGTTGATTTTCCAGAAGGCGATTTAATAAAAGATGATGTAGTTGGTTATTATTTAAAATCGCATAAACATTCAAGCGCTTTTAATTCACGGTATAATTGCATCACAAAAAAAGATGTACAAAATGAAAAAGAATTAAGAAATGAAATTGAGGATTATATTGACAAAGCACAACATTTAATTACACTTGAGCAATTTACGGCGGTACAAATTAAAATACTTATACAGCGCCATATTAAGGTGAACGAAGATAAATATGAATGGGTTTATGAATCCACTAAAAAAAGTTTTATAGAATTTTTGGCAATAAACCGCATTACCATAACATATTTTATAATTGCCTTTTTACTTATTGTAATTGCCTTTTTTGCTAATCCATTCAAAAACAATTGTTTATTAGAAATTATCGCTACTACATTAACAACATTGGTGACGGTAGTAATATTGTTGGTTATATTATTATTAATAATCTTAAAATATATTTCTAGCAAGAAAAACTTGACCGCACCTAGACCGGAAGATAGTTATGTTAGAAAAATTACGGCAACCCAACTTCATCCAATATTAAATGAAATGACCGCTGCTGCTCCACTTAAAGCGGGAAATTTAAGAAGGCATTTCTATGCTATGGTTTTATGGCTTATCAAATTCGTTGATAAATTAAATGTTCCTACAGTTAGTACAATTAGATGGGTTGTAGTAAATAATAAAAAACGATTGGTTTTCTTTTCCAATTATTCTAATACTACAGATTTTTATGTGCGGGATTTTTTAAACGATAAAAAAACGTCCAATGGTATCAATTTTATATTCACTAATGGAATGGGTTTTCCTGATGCTAAATTATTGTTTAAAAGGGGGATTACAGATGATCCCGAAGGGTATATGAATGCAATACATGCTGATCAATTTGTAACGGATTTATGGTATGCGCACGAACCGAACATTACAGTTGATATTATTAATAAAAATAGAAAAATAAGGGAAGGTTTGTTTAAAAGCATGAACGAAGATGACGCTAAGGAATGGTTGAAATTATTATAATCCATATTGTATTTATCACTCAATTTAATAGCCTTTTTATCAATGAAAAAAAACGAACTAGATACCTTGATTAAAGAATTGAACGCAGGCAAAAAGGATATGCAAGGATTAATTTCAAGGGGTTACAACTCCTTAAATTCTGCTTGTTATATACTATTAAAAATAATAAACACAACTTTAGCAAAAAGCTACTTTAACTATCTTATTGCCAATCATATAACAAGCGCTGCTAAACCGGCTAAACAATACCAAACTGATAAAGGCGACCCCAAAGAGGCTGTGCATATTGCATTTACACATAGTGGTTTACTAGCATTGGATTTACCCGTGGAAGTACGCCGTACTTTTTCAAGGCAGTTTATAGAAGGTATGGCTTTTACTTATTTAGATGATGATTTTAGCATAATAAAAGAACGTTCTAATATATTGGGCGATACTATGAATAATGAGCCCGACAATTGGCGCTGGGGCAATGCAAGCAATCCGGTAGACTGTGTAATAATGTTATATGCCGAGGACAATACAAAATTGAACAATTTAATACATACTATTTATTGCAACAATAAACAAGGCGTAGATTTGGTTTATATGGGCGACACCTTTCAGTACGACCCAAATATTTCGAAAGAGCATTTTGGGTTTCAGGATGGAATATCACAACCAGTTATTAAAGGACTCTCAAAATCTAAGAAACATCAATTAGATGATGATAAACTTTTAAATCCCGGTGAGTTTATTTTGGGTTATAAAAATGATTATAATAATTATTCACCAAGTCCTTATATAAATGTTGGACAAAAAAATAGCGATAAGTTACCTTTATTACCAGGCCATTCAGACAAAAAAGATTTAGGTAAAAATGGTACTTATTTAGTGTTTAGGCAAATGAAACAGCACGTGGAAAAATTTTGGGATTTTCACATTAAACATTCAAAAGAAACTACTCTTCCCCCAATAGACAAAGCCGTAAAACTTGCCGCTAAAATGATTGGCCGATGGCCCGAAGGCGAACCATTGGTAACATGCCCAATAAGTCCATACCCTATTAAGCACATAAATACCTTTAGCTACGCCACACAGGATAAAGATGGCGTTAATTGCCCATTAGGTGCGCATATAAGGCGTACAAATCCACGCGACCAAGTGCATACCGGCCGTGGCGCTATTGATTCAATCCATTTATCCAAAAAACATAGGATGTTACGGAGGGGCCGTATTTATGGAGAACCGCTTGTAAAAGATTTTGATGTAGAAAAAATGATCGAGGAATTAAATAAAAAGAAGTATAAAACTTCAGCCACCACAAAAGACAGGGGTTTGCATTTTATATGTCTGGTTTCTGATATAGAAAGGCAATTTGAATTTGTACAAAGTGTGTGGGCAAATACATCAACTTTTGGGGATTTGTGCAATGAGGTTGATCCAATCATTTCCCCTCGGCCAACTGCCAATCAGCCTCATTGCCATGAATTTACAACCCCGCAAGACAAGATCAGAAATAGATACAAAGAAGTACCAGAATTTACGACTGTGGTTGGCGGAGCATATTTTTTTATGCCAGGTATTGAAGCGCTTAAATTTATTGTGTCGTAATAGGTCTTTTACAAGAATTCTCTATTGCTGTAAATAGAAACTCCAATTAATCCAAAACAACAATTATGGCTTCCCCTCAATTAAATACCGCATGCCCGATGTCACAAATAAACAGCATGAGCAATAAGATTATAGCTTATCTTGATAAAACACTATTAAAAAAATACGGTAACAACAAGCCATTAAGGGCTGTTCATGCAAAAAGTATTGGTTTTGCAAAAGCCAGATTAAAAGTTGAAGATAAACTTGCAGATCATTTAAAAGTGGGATTATTTAAAGAACCCAATAAAACTTATGAAGCAAGGATACGTTTTACAAATGGCGCTTCAACATCATCAGCAGACGATAAAATAGCAGTTAGGGGAATGGCTATTAAAGTATTAGTATCTGGAAATTTTGAAGATACAGAGAAAGAAAAACTGATAATACAAGATATTATATTAAGCAATAGTAAAACATTTGTTCCGGCCCTTACTTCTTTACAGCTTGATGCAATAAAAGTGGCGGCAGGCAATCGATCAGAAATATTTAATGCCATTCCAATATTCTTTAGATACTTTAAAGCAGCACTTGCTTTTTTAAAAAACCGGATACAAACACCTAATATTCTTGAAGAAGTATATTACTCCGGCACACCTTATTCTTTTGGTGAACATAAAATTATTAAATGGCGGGCAACACCCCTAAAAACAATAACCAGCGTAATGCCGGATAAAGATCACGATGATAAAGATTTTTTGCGTGCAAGACTCAAAGAAGATTTATTGAAAAGCGAAGTATCCTTTAAATTATTTGTTCAATTTCACAAAAGCAAAAAAACTGAACCTATTGACGATTGTACAGTAGTTTGGAAAACAAAGTTTCATCATGTAGCTACTATAACATTGTTAGAACAAGATATTGACGAAATTGAAGAATTAGACGATAAAACCAGTTTCTCGCCAGGACATGCCATACCTGAACATGCCCCATGCGGAAATGTAAACTTAATACGTGCAAAAGTGTACGAAGATTTAGCAAAAAAGCGACTTGCCCATCCTTTATAATATTGCAATTTTATCCAAAATAACTGAAACTGTTTACGGTGTATTACTATGAGAATTTTAACCCGACTTTTGATACTGCTATTTCTTTCGATCAGTTCCTTATCCGTTTATTGCCAAGTAATTGATGCTGCAATTTGCGATAGCACAGTTCGTTTTCCCATTACCGAGTACACATCTTTTTTAAGAACAACTACGCCTGTTACAATAGACTCGGTTATAAAGTTTCCTTCTAGCTTTACTAAAGCTAGCAACGAACCTGTGCTGGTATTTAATTATGATCCTTATTATTATTGGTTTAGAATTATTATAAAAAATACCCAAAGCAATAGCCGCAACTTAATGCTGTTAATGGCACCCGATGGTATTTATGAAGGATTATTATTCCAAAAAAATAATGGTGTATTTAAGCAAATAGCACATACTGGTCTTAAATATAGATTTAAGGACCGTTCGTATCAATTTACACATCATGTTTTCCCATTTGTAATTGCCCAAAATAGCTTTGATACCCTGTATCTAAACATTGACGCAAGCAACGCTTATAAATCATTTGGGTTTGCATTGATTAAACCCAACGATTTAAAAGTTTTTGAAAATAATATTTATTTCGTATTTGGTATTATTGTAGGCTTATTAATACTATTTTTTGTTCTTAATATTTCTTTATTTTTTGCACTAAAAGAAAAGCTTCACTTATGGTATGCATTATATATTGTATTGCTTTTTTTAGTGGTGATGAAAAACGATTTGTTGGATCAGGAATTCCTAGGTTTAGATTCTGAAAAAGCTTTTAGGCTTACCCCTTATATGACGATAGGAGCTTTGGCTATTGCAATACTTATGCACGTAGTTCAAAACTTCTTAAAAAAGGAACTTAAAGATTATAAACCGCTTTCTCGGTTATCGAATATTTTAAAAATAAATGTGCTTTGCAGCGCGGCTGTGCATGCGTATGTATTCTCATCCTCCTCCAATTATCATATTGAGAATATTGTTTTTAGCTGGGCAAAAATAAGTACACTTTTAGGCATTTGTATTATTATTGCCAATTGTGTTTATTGCGTTAATAAAGGTTTTAAAGGCGCATTGTTTATATTGTTCGGATCTTCGGTTTTTTTGATTGGTTCTCTTCAACGGCTATTTATTCCAAGTACTTTATCGTTTTTGTTTCCGCCAACAACTTTTCATATTGGTATTATTCTTGAGGTTTTTATTATAAGCATGGCGCTTATTTATAGGCAAAGGCAAAAAGAAGAAGAAGCAAAAATCGAAATAATGAATGATATTTCTAGAGAGTTGCACGATAATGAAGGACAGGATTTACTAGTTGCAAAACTTAATCTGCAATATATACTATCAATAGATTGGAGCAATAAAACAAAAGAGAAAATAACAGATGTACACGAGCAGATTAGTAAAACTATCGAGGATTTGCGGGATATATCCCAAATACTAAAGAAAAAGCCCATTGATATTATAGAACAAATAAAAACCAAGTGCGATAAAATAAATAAAATAGGCCATTTTTATGTAGCGTTTGAATCAAAAATAGAATCAGATGTGGAAATTGTACCGCTAGATGCGGCACAACAAATTAACACTTTAAGAATGGTGCAGGAAATATTACAAAATGCAATTAAACATTCAGGCGGGTCAAAAATTGATATATTATTTACTTATAGCAGTAACTTATTATCAATAAAAGTACACGACAATGGAAAGGGTTTTGATTTAATTGAACAGCTAAAAAGTGGAGGTAGTGGTTTAAAAAACATTGAACAAAGGTGCCTTAAATTAAATGCTTCCTACCATTATGAAACGAAACAAGATGGAAGCGGCACCAATGTATACATAAATATACCATTAAAAAAACAAGCCACTTTATTTAAAAAGCACTAGAAAATATTTCAGTTTGGATTGTATTTCAATTCCTTATTATAGATATTGAAATAGATTTTTTTAATACTATTTAAGGAAATAATCAATACTCATGGTTCAACGTTTAAACAGAAAAAGGCAAGTGTATTTTTATTTAAGATTGAGTTTTGATTATTGAATATCCATTTGTAATTTTTATTCTTATTAAATGGCATTAAGTGCTATTTATTTATTATGATCACCCAATAATGCTTCTCCTTTTGTAAGCCAAGAAATACCAAATGCTACCGTTGCCAAGGTTTCAAGCCAAAAAGTAACTATTGATGTTACACTTGGATGAAAAAGCTTTTTGTAAGCAAAAATACTAACTATACAAAAAATAATGATAATACCACAAACCTTATAAACAACGTTTCTCTTTCTTTTTTGCTTAGTTTGATGGCTTTTATCATGTTCACTTTTAGTAAATAAAAAAAGCGACATATACGCGAATGTGCCTAAAAATAGTCCCGCAAACGTATAATGCACTGCATCATGATGACTAAAAGAAATAAAAGAAATAAAATTGGTTTGACAATAATAGCAAGATCCATAAGTATTGCATATAGGATTACAAGGAATCAACGCATTTCCTAAACCAAATAAACCCGCCAAATTAGCGGCCCAACTATCTGTTTTTGTGTATCCTTTATAAGAAAACATAAACAAAGACATAGCACAAAATGCGCCCACAAAAATATCGTGCATGTTGGTGTAATAATAATGGCTAACAGATGGTTGTATTACACAACAATTGCCACATAACGACGAACCAAGTATTAGTACAAAGGGCAATAATATGGCGAGCCAACCTATTGCCCTTCTTATAGTTTGAAAAGAAATAATTTCTGGTTTGTCGCTTTGCAACTCGTCAGCATTAAAGTTTTCATCGTAAGTAACAATAGACATGGGGTATGATTTTAGGTTGAAATAATAATGAAAACAATCTTTATATCTATTGGATAAATATAAAGATTGTTTTCAATTTTTTTGCTTTATATAAAATGAGCGGGCAAATGATTTCGATAAAACCAAATTCATCTTTATTTACAAATAAATACCGCTTAGTTCAGGGAAGATGTAATAATTAACGTTCTATATTCAATACGCAATAGAGAAAGCCAATATTCTTTATTGACTATTGAGTAATGAAAATTATTTAATGTTATATTTAGAGCTTAATTAAAAAAGGTACTAATTACCATTCTATAATTATTAAACCGTCACCAAATGTTTATGTATTGCTTCCATGGCTAAACCAACCCGGCTATGTACGTTTAATTTTTTAAACATCGCTTCCCGATAACCATCAATAGTATATTCTGGAACATTTATAGCAATTGCTATTTGTTTGTATGTCATATCGGTACATATATATTCTAAAAATTGTTTCTCCTTTTCAGAAATAATAATAACATCATCTTTATCGGCCGTTGACAAACTTTGATAATTAAGATTATCCAAATAGCCATTGTAATAACCATGTTTATTTACTTCGTTCAGCGCTATTTCCAGTTCATCGGGATTTGTATCTTTCAATAAATAAGCGCAGCAACCGGCCCGTAACATTTCAATGATTGTTTTATCATCATCCTTCATTGAAAGCGCTACCAATTTTATTGCCGGATAATTTTTACTAAGCCAGGTAGCCGTTTGTACGCCATCCATAACAGGCATGTTCACATCTATCAACATTATATCCGGCAATACCTGTTGGTAAAGCATCTTTTCTTGTAATTCTTTCCCGTTGCCAGCTTCCACCACCACTTCATATTGCTGAAAACTATTCAGCATCATGCCCAAGGATCGCAAAAACACTTCATGATCGTCTACTAATCCAATCTTAATACTCATTAAATTTCGGTTTGTATGGGTAGCGCAATTATGATTCCGGTTCCATTGCCAGAAATGCTTTGCCATTGCACCGTACCACCCAGCATTTGGGTACGGTGTTTTATATTGTTGATACCACTGCCATCCAATCCCCTATTTTCTATATCGAATCCTTTGCCATCATCTGAAATAGAAATATGGATACCAGAAGCATTTTGGGTGATGTTGATATGAATATTTTTTGCCTCGGCATGTTTAATAGCATTGTGCAATATTTCCTGCACAATACGAAACAACACAATTTGTAGTTCAGGCTTTAAAGACAAGGAAACTGGGTGCGAACAATAAATATGCAAACCATCAGCAGCATTAATGCGATTGGTTTCAGTGGTGAGATTCTCAATAAAATTAAACTGTTCCAACCATTCTTTATCCAGCGATTTTGACAATGAGCGTAATTCTTTAATTGCCTGTGCCAACGTTTCATTCGCCGTAATCAATGAATCCGGTGGGTTTTGCATGCTGCGTTCGGTAATACTTAGAAACATTTTGGTACTACTAAGCAATTGCCCAACATTATCGTGTAGTTCCCTGCTTATTTGGTTGAATGTTTGTTCTTGTGTTTCGAGTTGGGTTTTGAGGAGGGTTTGTTCGTAGGACTGTTTTATTTCTAACATTTGGCGTAAGTGTTGATTGTTTTTTTTATGATATCTATATACTACTAGTATTATAAATATTAAAAATATTAAAAAAGCAATGGTGCCAAAAATAATTAGATATGTTATTTCTGATATTTCCATTTACAATAAAAATAAAGCAAGAAAAAAAAGTATTGAACATCTGTGAAAATAACATTCATTAAACTTAGGGCCTTAAGTAAACTTTCATTTTTTATAGATAGATAATTAATTGCACCTAAAAAGAAAAAACTACATATATTTTCAAGTAATAACCCTGCTATGAACCAAAAAATTGGATTTTTTAAAGGGTTAAAAGTAATTTCTTTATTTAATATTTCATAAAGCTTTATTAATAAAACCAAAATTAACATGACTGCACCAAGTAAAAAAGGTTTTGACGCAAATTTGGTTATGTTACAGAAAAACAAATAATAGATAATTATTCCAAGAAAGTATATAAATAAGACTATTCTTAAAAAAAACTTTGTTTTAACCGAATTAATAAATGCGGTGATAAATATACCATAAAAAATAAATTCTATCGGAAACCAAAAATTATAGACAATATGCCTATCTATATTTTTACTGTATAAATAACCACAATAAGATTCAACGCAAAACAATAAAAGAAAGAAAGGAACAAGGTATTTTTCAACACTTAGTCCCTTCTTTCTAAAAAAAAGGCTTAATATAAAACACATAAAAATCTCCACCATAAAAATGGAGGCGGTTATTATCTTCATATCTTAAAGATAAAATGTTTTATTCACACTTATTATCTGAATAAATTAAAACGATTATCCGTTATTTCCTCCTTCCCAAGGACAGCATGGGTCTGCTAGAGTATCTTGCCCAGCCTTTACTGGTTGAGAGGCTCTAAAACCTGTTGTAAGTACAAAATTAGCTTTTTTGTTTCGACCAGTTACAGCGGTGCTTCGTTCTCCGATTGCATTATTTTCTTCTATTAATAAAACAACAGTTAGTTGATTCCCTTCGCTTTTTGTACCTGTTTGGCAATCTAGTTGGTTAGGTAACGTTATGCCAAATTTTATTTTAATAAAATCTGTGTCGGCATTATCGGCACTTGAGATTAATTGTTTCATAGCTTTTATAGGAATTTTTACCGCATTAATTTTTGTAAATTGCCTTCCTGCGGGTATAGTGGTTCCTACTGCACTAATTGCACAATTGTTTTCAAAAGTATTAGTTATATCCTCTAAATCGGTTTGGCTAATAACTCCTGCTAAATGATCTGAGTTTCCAGTAATAATTTTTGTAGGCATAATTTTTTTTTTGATTAAATAATGCTTGCAAGGTAAAAACACGTATTGCCCTATAAATAGGTGTTTTCTACATTTATATCAGGTGAAATTCTTTTATGGCGCCGAGGTTTTTCCCGTTTCTTGGTAAATATTAAATATAAAAATTTGTCGGGTAAATCTAATATTCATAATCTGGCTGAAAACATCCAGTTATTTCAGTCAACAAAATTAATACTTATGGCAACTATTAAAATTTCAGTGATTAACAAGTATCCAGATATTAGTGATAACGAGGTAGAACGTGTTATGAAGGCAATCCAAATTCAGGTAAAAAATGATTTTTCTCCAATATGGGGACAAGATGCAGAAATTACATTTTATAGGAATAATGAAGTAGCTCCTTCTGACACTTGGCAATTGTTTATTTTAGGTACTTCTAATGATGCTGATGAATTAGGTATACACGACCTTTCAAAAAATAAATTGCCTATGGGGAAAGTTTTTGCAAAAACAGTCAAGAAAAAAAATCAAGAATGGTCTGTATGTGCAAGCCATGAAATTTTAGAAATGCTTAGCGATCCATACATTAATAAATATGCCATAAAACACAATATAGATGGGACTTTGGTAAGTTATGCCTACGAAAATTGTGACGCTTGTGAAAGCGATGAATATGGTTACAAGATAGATGTAGACGGGAATGCCGTATTGGTATCAGATTTTTTATTCCCAGCTTGGTTTTCTGATATTATTCATCCTATTGAAACGCAATTTGATAAAGAAGGCCACATAAAATCGTCTTTCCAAATTTTAAAAAACTGTTATACGTCTATTAGCAACGGCAATGGGTTAGTTCAAATTTACGGCGAGGACACGCAGCCAACTTATGATATGCGAGCACATGTAGGCAGTAGGCGGGAAAGAAGGGGCATACCTCAGCGCCGCTGGCTACAATCAAACTGTTGATGTAATTTAACTATAAAACAAACTTGAAATATAGGAAAAGGCTGCCTAATGGCAGCCTCCTCCTTCATTAACATATAAAAACTATCCCATAGCTGGCGGCGTTGGCACCACTGCAGCTGCAGCTTTACGGCCGGCACCCATTAATAATTTAAAATTAAAAAAGCTATTACACTTGGCCACATCGCCTGGATATTCAGAAGCGACTAAATGTATTACATTCAAAAGCGCCATTTCTAGGTTATAACGCAAAGTATTGCGGTCACTTCGGCCATCGCTCAAATTACTATTTACGTTTGATTCCTCCTCAAGTGCAGCTTGCCATAATGTTTCAAAAGATTGTATTTGTTGGGTAAGTTTATCCCCTAACGCAGCAGCATTATCAGTGGCTAGAGAAGCAATCCTTTTTACCAGCAAAGGCATTTGTCCCTTGGTTGCCCTTTTATATTCCGTTTTACCCTTCGGATAAAACATGATAAAGCTAGTTGTATCCCGACCGCCTAAAGCACGAGCTATTTCGCTTTCATAATCAGTCATAAATAATCCAATAGCTGCCCTTACCTCATTTACATTTTTTATTTTGCCCTTTCTTTCACCTAAAGAGGTATCTATTTCACTAAGCCCATCATGAAAAGGGGTATGCGCTGCTATTACTTTTATAATAGCCGGTTTAAAAAGGCCGGAAACATCTACATTATTTAAACGAGAAATGGTATCAATAGTAAAATTGGAAAGTCTGGGTGGCGTAATACGTATATCACTAAATAAATTGCCAAATATTTTTTCTGACTGTAACATGATTTTTTTTATTTAAAAATTGTGATTATAAAAGATGCGAATTAAATTTTATCGCATAAAGCGAATAACCACTCTATGGCTTGTTAATATTTATCTGTCTATTTTATTTTTTGTGATCCTATTTATTTTACGATTGACAAAAAAGTATTGCGGAGCCTACAAGCAAAATCCATAAACATATCCGCAAAATTGTAAAGCCTATTATGGAAAACTATATTGGCATGTGTAAAACTGTATGGCATATTATTAAAAGCCATAATTATGTCCGCAAAATTGTAAAGCTTGTTATGGAAACATACAATATACTCCGCAATATCGAAATATCAATTATTGAAATCTATAATGCCATTCACAAAACTGCAACGCCTACAAACAAATTTTATAATGACTTCTGCAAAATCTGGGAGCTTATAAGCAAAATATATAATGGCACCTGCAACATTTTTTACTGATGCTTACTTTTCGCAATTATCTGAACTGGCTATTTATATTTATATTGTCAAAGATTGATAATAAGAAATAGACACTGTAATAACAATAAAATTTATGGCGGAGAATTAATATTCCGGTAAATATACCGGATACAAAAAATAAATATGCACGCATAGTGTGACATGTTTGTGGATTTTTGTGTTTGACTTGGCGAAGATATGGGGATTTATATATATCCAAAAAATATTTATTTGCCATTGGTTTGTTAAATGATGTATGTTGTACATTTTATGCTTGAAAAAATGTAAATAAAAAAATCGGCTCCTACTTAGGGGGCCGATGGAACGAGTGGATAAAATTAAAACAAGGTATGGGTTTATAAATAAATTGCTTATTGGGTTTTCGAGTGAGCAGTTCAGTTGTAAATATTTCCGGTTATATTATTGGATGGAAGTAGTAGGTAAATCAATTTAAATAATTTCTAGAGTTGGCACATCTAGTTCAAGTCCATCGATACCGGTTAAACGGGTAGGTATATAATTCCTATCTATATCGCCTTTAAGTGTTTCACACAAGTCTTGCATAAACAACGAATTGACAGTACCATCAAAATACCAAGAGTGGCTAAACGTTATATTTTTTATATTACTTGGCAAAGAATTAAAATAATTGCCGGTATTTACATTTACAGCATTTTTAGGCGCATCAAGCGGTAGCCCTACCCTACCAACACGGTTGGCAAAACCTGCCCGTTTAACATTCGACAATGCCAAAACCTTATCATAGGGGTTGCTGTAATTGGTAAGCCTAATTGTATGCTTGTATATAGATGCACTGTCAGAAGAA
>CAWJTH010000218.1:0-17055 GCA_963845495.1 uncultured Chitinophagaceae bacterium | reverse complement strand
TTTTCCTCTTACTGGTTCGGTTGGCATCTTGTATTGTTCCCGAACCGATATCCAAAATGTTTAAATAATCTTCTTTTAATAACTTATTTACCCAATTACTTAATGACCAATGCGCAGCATACGCACCAAACAAACACCCATCTGTCGTTACTTTCATAGCACAGTGGTCTTGGTGGATAGTGAATTGTTTAAATTGAAAATAAGTGTTGGCCATGCGGCAAATTTAATGCCCCCATCGCCTAAAGGGGCGACAAGATTAGTTTTCTAAAAGATTGTGTTCATCTTTTAAACCAACACCTGACAATTGTAGCCGAAAAGATTCTTTTACAAAATACATTATTTTTTTTGCTGCCATTTCTATTGGCAAACCCAACGGGCGGATATTGGAAATACAATTCCGGCTATTGTCTGCCAGTCCGGGTTTGGGTGAAAAAGTAAGATAAGCGCCCATACTATCGGCTGAGCCAAGTCCGGGTCGTTCGCCAATTAAAATGATGGAGAATTTAGTTTTTTGCAAAAAGGCAATTTCATCTGCAATGGCCACCCGTGCTTGCTTTGCAAGGCAAATAGGAGCAACATGATATCCGTTTTTATGTAGCAATGGTAATAGATCTTTTAAAAGATGTGTTGCATGTTGGTTTACCGCTGCGGCTGATAATCCATCGGCTATGGTAATGGAAATATCGTATTCGTTTTCATTATTTAGTTGCAACGTTTTGAGGCTTTCTTCATTCAACGTCCGTCCAAAATCTGGGCGTTTTAAATAAATCGTTCTATCGGGTGCTTTGCTTTGCAAAACCAAACAATTGGCTTGGAAAGCTGCCATCCTATTGCATAAATCATCAATATTTAATTCGGAGTGAACGGCATCCCTCGCATCGGCGTGTGCCATTCTAAATGCCAACACTTCTTTTAATGGAATGGTATTTCCGGTTCTTCCCAACGCAATTCGGGCAGGGGTGTATTGTTTTAAATCAGACCACAGGTCGGATGTTATTATGGTTGTTGATATATTTATATTTTCTTCCATTTTTATCATTTGAATTCGTAGGGGTGGCCCTTGTGGCTGCCCTGATTGCAAAGCAATCATACTAATTTTATTTGCAGGGCGGCCACAAGGGCCACCCCTACGGCATTTTAAAACCAATCCCCAACAAAGCGTTCTTTAAATTTGGCGGTAACAAATTTCCGTTTTCCCCCATAATTCCTTGTTTCAACAACCAAGCTTCAAATTCAGGCGCAGGTTTCAATCCAAGCGTTTTCCGCAAAAACAAAGCGTCATGAAAAGATGTGGTTTGGTAATTCAACATAATATCGTCCGAGCCAGGAATACCCATCATAAAACTCAGTCCGGCTGTGCCCAACAACACCATTAAATTATCCATATCATCTTGGTCGGCTTCGGCGTGGTTGGTGTAGCAAATATCCATGCCCATCGGTAAGCCCAACAGTTTGGCGCAAAAATGATCTTCCAAACCAGCCCTTATAATTTGTTTGCCATCATACAAATATTCCGGACCAATAAAGCCCACCACCGAATTTACCAACAGCGGATTAAAATGCCTCGCTACTTCGTAAGCCCTTGCTTCGCAAGTTTGCTGATCTACACCAAAATTGGCATTGGCCGATAAGGCACTTCCTTGTCCCGTTTCGAAATACATACAATTGCTTCCAACCGTTCCGCGATTCAATGCCAATCCAGCTTCAAGGGCTTCTTTTAACATCGATAAATTAATCCCAAAACTTTCATTTGTTTTTTGCGTGCCGCCAATCGATTGAAAAATCAGGTCGACCGGTGCATGTTGCTCCATCAATTGTAACGTGGTGGTAACATGACTTAACACACAGGTTTGCGTTGGTATGTCAAACTTTTGCCTAACATCATCCATCATTTTTAACAACCGCAAAGTCTCCGCCGGACTATCGGTTGCGGGGTTGATCCCAATCACCGCGTCGCCGCTTCCATACATCAATCCGTCTACCATCGAGGCCGCAATCCCCATCGAATCATCGGTTGGATGATTTGGCTGTAACCTAGTGCTGAAGCGGTTCTTCAGCCCAATTGTATTGCGGAATTTAGTCACTACTTCGCATTTCTTCGCCACCGCAATCAGGTCTTGATTGCGCATTAATTTGCAAACCGCGGCTACCATCTCAGCTGTAATTCCCTTTGCAATTTGTTGTAACGTTTTCGTGTCAGCTTCTTCGGTCAACAGCCAATTCCTAAAATCGCCAACCGTAAAATGGGAGAGCGGCGCAAATGCAACCGCATCATGGTTATCAATCATCAACCTGGTCACGTCATCCATTTCGTAAGGAACCGTCGTTTCACTCAAAAATCGTTTTAGTGGAACATCAGCTAAAACCATTTGCGCCGCCACCCGTTCTTTATAATTTGCCGCACAAACGCCTGCCAATTCATCGCCACTGCGGTAAGGCGAAGCCTTTGCAAGTAAGGTTTTTAAATCAGCGTTTTTTGGGTTAAACATATCAGCTTTGAGCTTTGAGCAATGAGCTTTTAGCCCTTGCCATTAATTATAAAATATATTCAAAATGCCATTTATTTGCCAATCGCTCATAGCTCATTGCTAATAGCTTTTTGGGCGGCTATCGGGCTGTCTGTAGTACTCCGCAGCGCCAATTTACTGTATTTTATTATTCATTATTCTTTGTTCATTATTCATTTATTACGGCGCTTTACGGGGTACTACTGCCCATCCCGGCCGCACGGCCAATGTTTTACAATTGTTTATTCTGTAATTCATCATTTTGAATGTCGTAGAAAATAATGCTCAATCATTGATATGGTCCAAAAGGTCGATTTGACCATCAAAATCATCATTTTTCGGTTGGGTTAACGTTCTGCTTTTATTTACAATCCAAAAAATACCGCTTGCCACAATCATAAATGCAAAGAAAATTTCACTTAAAAATACATTGAACCAACACATAGCCACCAACGAAACAACCGACAAAACCAATGCAACAATCGGCGTTAGCGGATACCAAAAAACCTTGAACGGCCTTTCTAAATTTGGGTGTTTTTTGCGAAGCGAAAACAATGCGGCCATACTAATAATGTACATTACCAATGCGCCCATGGCCGAAATGGTAATCAATTTATCGGTTGTGCCGGTAAACAAAGTAATAATACCGGTAACACTTCCCACAACAAGCGCCCAAATCGGCACCCTGCTTTTGGGGCTAACGCTTGATAAAATCTTTGGTAAAAAACCGTCTCGTGCCAACGCAAAAATTTCCCTTCCATAGCTTGTAATAATCCCGTGAAAGGAGGCGACCAAACCAAACAATCCAAGTCCGGCAAACATTTGTGTGTATTTGCTGGTTGGCCCAAGCACATAACCAATAGCCGACGGAAGCGGATAATCGATGCTACTAAACATTTTCCAATTACCGACACCGCCTGTAGTCATCATTACGCCAATGGCCAACACCACCAGTGTAAGAATGCCATAAATATAACCTTTGGGAATTGTTTTTTGTGGATCTTTCACTTCTTCGGCCACCATGGCTACGCCCTCTATGGCAATGTATAGCCAAATGGCAAAAGGCAAAGCTGCAAAAACGCCGCCCCAACCAAATGGCATAGGGTTCTGCATAAAGTTTTTTATCTCAAAATGTGGTGCCACAATGCCCATAAAAAGCAGCAATTCGCCCACCGCTAAAATGGTGATGACAACAGAAAAAACGGCTGACTCCTTGATTCCCAAGCAATTAACAATGGTAAAAATAACATAACTGGCCACGGCAACCTGCATCACCGAAAATGCTGGATGTAAAAAATGAAGGTAGCTACCTAATGCAAAAGCAATGGCCGGTGGTGCCAACAAAAACTCAACCAGCGTTGCCATCCCGGCAATAAATCCACCCAAAGGGCCAAAGGCTTTTTCGGCATAAGCAAAAGGGCCACCAGCTTCCGGGATGGAAGTTGTAAGTTCAGTAAAACTAAAAATAAAAGCCAAATACAAAACCGTAACAATCAAAGTGGCAATCAACATGCCTATTGTTCCAGCTACGTTCCAACCATAATTCCAACCAAAATATTCACCCGAAATAACAAGGCCAACGGCTAAACCCCACAAATGAATTGGTTTTAAAGCCTTTTTTAATTGCGTTTTTTCCAATGGGCTGAATATTTTTAAACCTCAATCCCGCCTTTTCCCACGGGTGGAAAAAGGTGCCCCTATGCGGCATACGTTGTCATTGGGTGCTACGGGTTCTCGATTGTTAGAAGATCAAAATAATTATAAGCTTCCAATATAACGTAGATTAACAAAAAAACAAAATTGTAATTTTGAAAATTAGGAAAAATGGATGGAAGTTACACAGGGGCACTCTTCTCCATTTGTGGAGAGGAGCCGGAGGTGAGGTTCACCATTCCGCTTTCGCTGTCGGGCTTACTTCCAATCCGGCAAAATCTTTTGCCAAATATTTATAGTGGGCGGTAATGGCAATCATGGCGGCGTTATCGGTGCAATATTCAAAAGCAGGGATAAAGGTTTGCCAACCAAGTTTTTTGCCAAGTTCGGTGAAGCCATTCCGTAAACCGCTGTTGGCACTTACGCCGCCTGCCAAACAAATGGTTTTGATGCCAGTTTCTTTAGCGGCAAGTGTCAGTTTATTCAACAAGATAGAAACAATCCTAGCTTGAATGGAAGCGCATAAATCATTTAAGTTTTCAGCAATAAAATTCGGATTTTGCTTTACTTCCTTTTGCAAAAAATAAAGAATAGACGTTTTCAAGCCACTAAAACTAAAATTTAGATCGGGGATTTGTGGTTCCTTAAAAGTAAAAACCGGATTACCCTGTTTTCCATATTTATCAACCAACGGCCCGCCGGGATAAGGCAATCCCAATATTTTGGCCGATTTATCAAAAGCTTCGCCAGCGGCGTCATCTAAGGTTTCCCCAATAACTTTCATGTCGCTCGGGCTTTTGCACAACACAATTTGTGTATGGCCGCCACTAACGGTTAAACATAAAAAAGGAAATTCAGGTTTATTTTCGGCAATTAAATTCGCCAACACGTGTGCCTGCATGTGGTGCACGGCAATCAAAGGCTTGTTTAACGCTAATGCCAAACTTTTTGCAAAACATGCGCCCACCAATAAAGAACCAATCAATCCCGGCGCTTGTGTAAAGGCGATGGCATCGATAGATGATAGTTGACAGTTGGCAGATAATAGTGCCGCATCTACAACGGGCAAAATATTTTGGATATGCGCTCTGCTGGCCAGTTCTGGCACTACGCCGCCGTATTGTTCATGCACTTTTTGCGTAGCAATAATGTTGGACAATATTTTTCCATCAACGGAAACTGCAGCGGAAGTGTCATCACAACTGGATTCGATAGCGAGAATGGTAATTGGCATACTTAACCTAAAAGTAGAAGAAGCTGTTGCACCACTTTTTGCAAAAAAATAGGTGTAACCGATGTTTCTTTTCTTGAAATAAGATTTTGATTTAGAAAAAATATTTTGTGAAGCCTCAAAAAACTTTGTTTTGAAAGCGGTTGCAATAAAAAATCTTGGTCTGCAATGGCCAAACTTAATCCGTCACTTCTTGATACTGATGTGATTTGCATTAATAAACAATCCTGCGTATTATTAACCAGCATTCCAGAAATAACTAAAACGGGTCTATATTTAGCTTGGCTAGAATTATCGAAAGGAAAGTTTGCCCACACTACATCACCTGCTTTATACATTGTTTTGATAAATTTTATCCCAATCTTTATCTTCTTCACTGTCCCAATCTTCGGCTAAAGATTTGGTTATTGCTTTCAAATAAGAAAAATCAGAAGCATTTATTTCTTCCCAATCCTGTTGCTTAATGTTTTTTACTCCCTCAATTGAACGAAGAATAGAATACACTTGTTCCAGAGCTTCATCTTCAACATTTATCTCAAGTGTTTTCATAATAAATTTTTGCAAAGTTATCTTTTTGACAAACATTAAATGCTATTGTTGTCGATTGCTTATTAATAGTTACTAAATAACAAGCTTTAGCTTCGTATCGCCACCACTGGATCCAATTTCGCAGCACCAATGGCGGGAATAATTCCAGCCAACAGTCCAACCAAAATACTAATGCCAATAGCCAATAAAGCAATACTGGCAGATATGAAAATAGGAAATGGCATTACGGTACTTAATCCTTTGGTGATAATAAAAACAAGCAACAATCCCATTAATCCACCAACTAAACACAATAGCGAGGATTCCAATAAAAATTCAGCTAAAATGGTTCTTTTTTTTGCGCCGAGCGCTTTTTTCAACCCAATTTGTGATGTGCGTTCTTTAACCGTTACAAACATAATATTGGCAATGCCAAATAAGCCAACCACCAAACTAAAACCGCCAATCACAAAGCCGCCGATATTTACCATGCCAAAAAACTTTTCCAACTGTTTGCTGCCCGCTGAAACATCGTTCAAGGCGAAATTGTCGTCTTCCGTAGGGCTTAGTTTTCTAATTCCACGCATGATGCCTTTTAATTCTCCTTTTAAATCTGCCACCGCAACACCTTCTTTTCCCTTTACCAGCATAAAACGGTTGGCCCTTCTTTGGTCTACCACTTGTTTGCAATAATTAAAAGGTAAAATAACCACATCGTCAAAATCCCAACCGCCAGTTAGGCTTTTCCCTTTCTTTTTTATTACACCGATAACTGTCATTTTTCGACCTTGCAAATCAATTTCTTTTCCAACGGCATAAGCTGGTTGGCCGAATAATTTTTCCGCATTGTCGTTACCAATTACCACCACGTTGCTACCTGTTTCAAATTCAGCGCCAGAAATATAACGACCAGATTGAATGGTAACGTCTTGAATATCATTGTATTCTTCGGTAACACCGTACCAGTTTACGTTGGTCAATATATTATCGCCATACGATAAATTAGAACCGTTGAATAATACAAATGCAACGGCGCTGGCATATTGACTGCGTTCCTTTATGGGTTTTGTTTCTTCAAAATCGGCGGTTCTATTTTTTTCAAATTTCCATCTGTCTGCATCGCCGCCGCCGGCCCAAGGCCATTTTTGTATGTAAATGGTATTACTGCCCAAATCTTTCAAACCGCTTTTAATGCTGTATTCTAAACTGTCGACAGTGGCTAAAACGCCAATAATACAAATTATGCCAAAAGAAACGCCTACTAACGATAAAATGGAACGCAGTTTATTGGCCCACAATTCTTGCATAGCCATTTTCAGGCTGTTCCAAAAAACATAAAGGGCTTTCAGCATGGGGCAAATTTAGTATCCAACCACCTAAGATACCTAAGAAAACCTAAGCAAATATTTTAATAATAAAACATATTGTCTTACTACTTTAAATAATCACTTAGGTTTTCTTAGGTATCTTAGGTGGTAAACAATAAAGCCGCTACCAAAAAGTAGCGGCCTCATTATCAATTATTTGTTCATTAATTATCCATTAATACTATTGTTGCTGTCCGCTATTTGCATCTTGCAAACCTTCCATTTCGCCTTTTAAGTTTTTGCGTTTAAACAAGCTTACATCTTGTTTACCAAAGCGGTATGCAAATTGTAGACGGAAAATTTGTGGATCGCGGCGTGTTCTATAGTCTTGCTCAAATTCGCCAACAGTGTAGCTGTAAGTGTCGCGTAACCTTGTTTTTAAAATATCGTTTACACTTAGCGTTATTGATGCGGCTTTGTTTTTCAAGAATTCCTTTTTCAACGCTGCATCTATACCATAGCTTTGGTTAATATAGCCGTTGGCACCTGCGCTTTGTTGGCCACCGCCCATAAAAAAGCCACCGCCACCGCCGCCACGGCCACCGCCATTGCCGCTGCTTCCGCTTGATGGCAATAAAGTTTTTCCTTGAAATTCACCGTTTAACTGTAATGTCCAGCTATTGCCCTTGCCAAAACGATAATTGGTAAATATTTTTCCGAAGAAACTAAAACGGCTGTTATCGGTACCACCGCTATCTAAGTTAGTACTGTTTACCTTAGAGTTGTAAAAGTTAAGGTTGGTGGTGATATCCCAATGGCTGGTAATATTATTGCGGCTAGTCAATTCCAACCCAGAACTAGTACCGCTGTTTGCATTGATATAAGTTGTTAAATAAGCACCCTTGTTATCATTAAAAGGATTGGTGGTTGTGGTTTGATACCTTGTTATTAAATCAGTTGAATGTTTGTAATAAACAGATGCCAAAATACTGTTGTTATTGTCGATGGTAAGACTATAGTTTGCTTCAAAACTGTTGGTAAATTCAGGTTTTAAACCGGCGTTACCAACACTAAGGTTTTGAGGATCAGTATAGTTTACAAAAGGCAACAATTGAAAGAAATTGGGACGATTGATACGGCGGGTGTAATTAAATTGAAGATCTTGGCTTTCGCTTAATTTATAACTCAAAAATGCGCTTGGGAACAAACTAACCGGATACTTAACACTAAAAGATGAATCTTTTATACTTAGTTTAGTGCCATTGTAATTGCTACTTTCTGCACGCAAACCTAAATTATACCCCAAATTACCCGCTTTGCCGGTGTATGTTCCATAGGCTGCAAATACTTGGTCGGTGTATTTGTAGTTGCTATTTAATGCTGAGGGGGAAATATAACCGGGCAAAGTATAGCTATACAAAAAGTTAGCATTATTGCTTGTAAAATCCCGTATTTGTGTCCTTACACCTGCTTCAATTTTTCCATCTTTTGAAATGGGATTGCTATAATCACTTTGTACTACCCATAAGTCGCTGGCAGTGTTTCCGGTTGATTTTTGCAAAGTTGGTTGCGGTAAAGCAATTGATCCGGTACTGTTAAAATACTGCGTGGTTGTATTTGCATCGTTGGTGCTGTAACTGTGGTTGTAGTTTACATCAGCAGTTAGCTCATGGCCCGTTTTTGCAAAATTGTGCTTGTAGCTAGCTGTTCCGCCGTTGTTATGGAAAACACCTTCGCTAAGTGCAGTTACGTTTAATGGTTGCAATTTGGCAGGACTATATAAACTATCGTTTAATTGATTGGTGAATTGATTACCGTCAAATTTTCCCCTTACAATGGTTCCGGCGAATGTTAATGTATTGCGGTTATCCATCAAGTAGTCAAAACCACCTCTTAAAAATGCAAAATGACCGGTGGTTGTATTGTTAATGCTTTGGTGCAAATCAATTTCAGGGGTAGTGGAAGTAGCATAATTGGTACTATTTACTTCGCTTGTGGCTACAGATTTTCTTTCGCCGTATTGACCGCTTAAAAAGATGTTTACTTTTTGTTGGCGCAAGTTAAAATCGCCACCGCCATTAAATTTACCGCGTTGGTCAATGCCAGCCCTAATATTTCCGTTGTAACCGGTTTTCCTGTTTTTCTTCATTACAATATTTAAGATAGAAGCAGTACCACCACTTGCATCAAACTTGGCAGATGGGTTGGTGATTACTTCTACGCTTTGTATTGCGTCAGCAGGAATTTGATCCATAGTTAATGTTGTTGGGCGGCCATCCACATAAAGCGTTGGCGTTGCATTGCGCAAGGTTACGTTACCATCAACATCCACATTTACCGAAGGGATTTGTTTCATTACTTCCAATGCAGTTTGGCCTTGCGTGCCAACTGCTTTGGTGGCATCAAAAATTTTACGGTCGATGCCCATGGTGAAAGCATTTCTATTGCCAACAACAGTAACATTTTGTAAATCTTGCGCTTCAATTACCAATTTAATGTTGCCCAAATCTTTATCGGCCATGCCAGCCATTTGGGAAAGATCGCCGCCAAATATTTTTTTCAAGCCGTCCATCATGTTGCCAGCAGGTTTTACTTTTTGAGTGCTATCGGTTTTAGGAGCGTTCATGCTCATAAACAATTGCACTACTTTTTGCTGTTGATCAGGCGTTAAAAATGAAACTTTCTGTTCCATCGGTTTAAACCCAACAGCCGTAATCCGTAAACGGTAATCGCCCATAAATGGGATATTGTCTAAACTAAAATCGCCATTGGTAGCGGTCAGCTGGCCATTTAAAACGGTATCTTTTCTTTGTTTTGTGACCATGTTAAATTTGGCGGTAACCAATTCAACACTAACAGCTGCAATAGGTTTGTTGGTTTTACTATCAACTATTTTACCATAAAACCTGCCCGTGGGCATACCTGCGCCCATGCCGCCGGCACCACGGCCGCCACCATATTGTGCTGAAACGGCTCCAAAAAGCAGTGTGAAAATTACTGCGGGGATAAATTTGTACATCATATATCTATTATTCGTATTATAAATTGTAGCGCAAAACTGCTTTGATAACAGGTTAACAACGGTTAAATTAGGATAAGCGGTAAATTGACCCTTCAAACCGCTAAAGTTAAAGTTGTGCTTTCTTGAGGTTGCCTTTTATGTTTTGCCACTATCAAATCGGCTGCAAATATATTTTATGCAGTTTAGATAATAATTTTTTTGTGTGGAACGGTCAGAAAGTGGCTGATTAAATCTGTAAGTTCCATTCAGTTTTTTAGATAATTGGATTTATAAAGGGCTTTATAGGTTTTTGCTACACCCGCATATAATCAGCTTGCCAATTAATAATCAATTTTTTAATATCGTTAGGGGAAAGGTTTTCGATCAGCGTTTTTTCAATCAACGGCAGTAATTCATTGTCGGGCGCAAAGCGAAGCGCTGCAATTTGGCCGAACGTTAATTTACTTTCAACAGCATCAAAAGGTTGTTTGGTAAGTTGATAATAACGCAACCGCACTTCTAGCCGAACAATCCTATTTTGATTGCCAAGCGCATAATGCTGACGCATCATAAACGACAAAAAAATGAGCAGAAAGAAAAGCAGGGTGATAAAAATCCATTCCAAAGAACGCTCAGGAAATTTGGAAATATAAGTGGCGCTAAAAACAAGTAGTGTTATTGCAACGGGATAAAAAACAAAATGGTGCGGTACATAATATTGGCGATGGTTTTCAAAATTTTGCTTTTTCATTCGCTGCTTTGGATTTTTGAAAAAGACAATAAAACCATGCCTGTAAAAGCAATGAGCTGTTAGCATGAGCTTTTAGCTATGAGCTGTTAGCCAAAAGACCTATCCTCCATATAAAATAATTAAGGTAAAGGCTCAAAGCTCACAAAAAGCAATGAGCTGTTAGCTATGAGCAATGAGCTGTTAGCCAAAAGACCTACCCTCCATATAAAATAATTAAGGTAAAGGCTCAAAGCTCACAGCTCATTGCTCATTGCTCACAGCTAATACTCATACACCGCATAACCCCAAGGTTCCATTCCCCAAGATTCGGTTTTCAGGGTTTCTTTTGTTCCCATAAAAACGTTGGTTGTTTCTTTTAGCAACGAAGCGTCGGTTATTTTTACTTGTTGCGGTTTGGCCGATAAGTTTAAAATAACCAATACTTTTTTGCCAGCTTTTTCTTTGGTAAAAGCATACAAAGCTTTATCGTTTCCAACAGAAACTTTTGTGAAATTGGCATCAGAAGCCAAAGCGGCATTAGTTTTACGTAGCGCCAGCAATTTCTTATAAAAATCAGCCCTTGCATAATTTTTAAAAGTAATAGTGTCCTTATCAAAGAAGCGGATGGCACGTAAAAAAGGTTCTTCTTGTCCGCTATAAATCAATGGAATATCTTTTCCCTCGGTAAAAGAGTACACTGCAAATGGTGCATTGATTGGGCCAGGCATTGTTCCAAAATCAGCATTGCCCCAACTATTTTCATCATGATCACTGGTAAAAGTCATTTTTAAAGCATTGGCAGGGTAAGTGCTATCCATCATCAAACGCACACTGTCTAATGCATTGGCAGTTCTTTCGCCTTTGGCTACTTTTTTCATCATCGCAAACATGCTCCACGAATAAGTTGCGTCAAAACCATCTTTGTTTAAACTTGCTGTATCGCCTTCACCCAACATAAAAATGTTTTTCATCGCCCTTAATTGCGGAATGCATTTTTGCCAGAATTTGTCGGTTGGGCCGGTAGCCACATCGCAACGGAAACCATCGATATTGGATTCCGTCAACCAAAATTTCATGCTATTAATCATGGTGTCCACAAATTCAGCATTTGCATAATTCAATTTGCGGGTATCGGCCCAGTCGGCAGCCATGGCAGGTTTGCCGGTACTATCTTTTACGTAGAAATCAGGATGTGTCGTCAACCAGTAATGGTCGGCACCGGTATGGTTGGGCACCCAATCAATAATCACCTTAAAACCCATGTCGTGGGCTTTGTTTACCAGTTCCTTCCAATCGTCCATTGTACCGAACTCTGGATTGATGGCCGTGTAATTGCTTACGGCATAATAGCTGCCCAAACTTCCTTTCCTATCTGTTTTACTAATCGGGTTAATGGGCATAAACCAAAGTGTTTGCACGCCCATATCTTTCAATCGGTCTAGGCTTTTTTCAAACGCCTTAAAAGTTCCCTCCGGTGTATATTGGCGTACATTCACTTCATAAATATTTCCCTGCATAATCCAAGCAGGATGGCCATCTAATGTGGCCGTATCATTGTTGGTAAGGTCGCCAACTTTTTCGGGTTTGGCATTTCTGCTGGTTAGTTTGCAAGAAACGGCCATTAAACATATTACTAAGGCATATAAAGCCCAACTTGTTTTTTTCATTTAAGCAAATATTTATGGGCTGTAAAACTAAAGGAGCTACGCTTTTGTTGCGAAATAATTTATAATAAGCTAGAAATAAACACAAATTTTTTTTTTAATAAACCCCGTTCTAATAAACCAAATGCTTTTAACGGACAAATATTTATTTTAAAACAAAAAGCTATTTTGTTCAAGTATTTTTTTCGGGAAATAAAAAGTAAAATTATATCCGCTTAATTTCAGCACCCCAAATAAAGCCAATAATTTATGAAATATGTAGTTGCTTGCTTACTCCTAATAATACAATCTTATTTGTTAGAGGCCCAACAAATAATGCCTCTATATAACGATAGTATCCCCAACAGCATTGCGGGAAAAGATGAAGAAACAATTACTTACAAAGATGGAATAATGATTGTGAGCAAGGTAAGCAGGCCAACACTTACGGCTTATTTGCCATCGCCTGCCATAGCTACCGGAACCGCGGTGATCGTTTGTCCGGGTGGCGCATATTCAATTTTGGCAGCCAGCCACGAAGGTTCAGAGGTGGCAAAAGAATTGAATAAAGTTGGTGTAGCAGTATTTGTGTTAAAGTACCGGATCCCATCAGACGCAACAATGCCAAACAAAGAAATAGGCCCTTTGCAAGATGCGCAGCAAGCCATAAAAACAATACGCAGCCGTGCAACAGAGTGGAATATAAACCCTGCAAAAATCGGCATCATGGGTTTTTCGGCTGGTGGACATTTAGCAGCTTCAGCGGGTGTACATTATACTAAAGCGTTGATTGAAAATCCAACAAACATAAGTCTTCGACCAGATTTTTTAATACTGATTTATCCCGTAATCAGTTTTCAAGATAGCCTTACCCATAGCGGATCGAGAAACAATTTGTTGGGCAAAAATGTCTCTCAAGCAAAAAAAGATTATTACTCAAATGAATTACAAGTAACAGATAATACCCCAACCACATTTTTGGTACATGCAACCGATGATAATGCGGTAAAGGTTGATAATAGTATTAAATTTTATGAAGCTTTGGTTCAACATCATGTGCCTGCCGAAATACATATATATGAAAAAGGCGGTCACGGGTTTGGAACCTTAAAACATAATATTACAACCGATTCTTGGATGGATCGTTTGGTAGATTGGTTGAAACAACGGAATTTGTTGGTTCAAAGCGAAAAAGCGCAGACAAACGAAGAACAAATGAAATTGTGGAAGAAAAAAAGCGGAGATTTATTGCACAATGATTGGGCAAATCTGGGTAAATATGCTGCTGACAATAAACAATTACCACCAACAAAAACAGGCGAGAACCGCGTTGTTTTTATGGGCAACTCCATCACCGAATTTTGGAAAGAACGAGACAGCATTTTTTTTGAAGGTAAACCTTATATAGATCGGGGCATAAGTGGACAAACCACGCCGCAAATGTTGGTACGGTTTAAGGAAGATGTGATTAACCTACAACCAAAACTGGTAGTAATTTTAGCAGGTATAAACGATATTGCAGAAAATACCGGCCCTATTGCGTTAGAAAATGTGTTCGGTAATATTGTTTCCATGGCTGTTTTGGCCAAGGCAAATAATATTAAAGTAGTGCTCTCATCAGTGCTTCCCGCCAATCATTTTCCATGGAGGCCAGAAATTGCCCCAGCCGAGAAAGTAATACAATTAAACGATATGATTAAAGCCTATGCCAATAAAAACAACATTGTATATGTTGATTATTATTCTGCAATGGTAGATGAAAAGAAAGGTTTGAAAACTGAATTAACCTACGATGGTGTTCACCCAACAACAGCTGGTTACAAAGTAATGGGTCCTTTAGTGGAAAAAGCTATTGCCGAAGCATTAAAACGGGAACATTAAAAATGGCTGAATAAGGCCGATAAGAAATGACTAACGCCAGATTTGGCAATCCTTTGAGTTGGTTGTTGCCCCATAGTAAGGAACCATGTATTTTCATGTTTATGCTCGTTTTTACAACTAGGGCATAAGCGAAATGTTTCGTTTTTGTTGAAAAAAAACCATGAATTAGGATGTTCTATACATTTATATGACCCCGCTATTAGCACTTTTTCTCCTCTTTTGCCTATTACTTTTTCCATAAATTACTATTTGCTTAAATATTTATGCCAACACCTATTTGCTTTTAAAAAAAGAATAAATTCGTGTCGACTATTTTGCCCTGCATGCTTCATGCCAAAAACGATTACAAAGCAATTTTTGTATATTTTTTTACAAACCATTAAACGGTTAAGCATAATAAAGCATTGAAAATAAGCCTTTGGCGTAATTGTTATTTTTTTACTACTAAATGTTCCTTTTTTATGAAATCTAACGAATAAAACATCATTATTTTATTTTTTCTATTTTTTTCAGTTCATCAACAATTACTTTCCCCAAAAAATCCCAATTGTTATAATCCAATATTCCCTATATGATTGCTGGTTTTTGCAATCTAAATTGGCAGCACCTATGGTTATCCGCTATCGACTGTAATGGCGTTGGGGTGAACACCCTTGGCTCGATTATTTATTGGTTGAACATCGATTTATAAAATGGGGATTCATCCAAGCAAAAGAAAACCAAAAGAAAAAGAATATTGATACGGAATTTTTGGTAGACGATGAAGGCTAAGCGGAATGTATTATTGGTTTAAAATAACATATTATTTTATGTTTACAAATAATATATATCGTTGTTGCTTTTGCGCTGCTTGGAAGATCTTTGAGGTCAGTTCAGTTTTAAACAAAAATATATTATTAATTATTTTAATTTTACGAGTAGTACTTTGCTAAAATGCTAACTATAATATATGTAATGAAAATTTCATTTTAAGTGAAAAATATTGCTTTAAAAAAGATATTAATCCTACATTTTGATAGAAGTAATTTTATAAATTTGGCCTTTTAAAATATATTTTTAATTTTTAAAGATTTTGAGGAACCAATTGCATTTTTATATCGTCTAATAAGAGTAAAAAAATTTTTTATAAATAAAACTTCCTTAATTTCATTCCTTTTTTGAAGATCATTCAACATGACAATTAAGTTGGTAGAAAGTAATGCATAAAATATGAAAACATTTTTAATGGCAACACCGCAACAAACAGCTTTCGTTCAGGATCTTTTTACCGTATTAGAGTCGCGGTACGAAGACTTAAACATTCAAACAGCAAGCAATAACGGCGAGATGGCTACTATGCTAAAAAATGATATTTACGATTTAGCTATTGTAAATTCCGACAAGGATGCCTTGGCATTGTCTACTGAAATTATTGCTTCTGGCTTAGCGATGCCAATATTGGTGTATACAGAAACTAGTTACATTCCTTTTATTAAAAAATTGTATGGTTTAGGCGTATCTGGCGTTTTAAATATTGGGGATGGCGACACAGAATTATTGAAAGCTGTGGCAGACGTGCTGGCAAAAAGAATTTATATTTCAGAAACTGTAAAACAAGAACTGCTGCGGGCTACTTTGGTTATAAATGATTACAAAGAATTTGCGGATGATTATGACGAGGTAAACCAGCAATCAAAATCATTGCATTTTACAGAAGCAAAATATGTTACACCATTGACTTTTGTAGATGGTCACATAGCTTTTTTTACCGAATGTTTAAATTAGATCTTACCTACATTCGTTTAGCTGATTTTCAAAATTGAAAAGTTTACTTTTCTAAGTAAGGATTTATAACGTATGCCTGTCAAAACATACGTTATATCTATGTTTTCTTATATCATATTTTTATTATTTTATCTAATACTAATATCATGATATAGAAGGGCTACTAATGTGTAGTTATGGTTTTAACCAAACTAATAAGACAATACTCTTTTATGCCTCATTGTATAGCCATAATTGTTAAAATTTCTCCTAAATACGCTATTTATTTTGTCGTTTTTTCTGTATAAGACAAAATATTTCTATTGCTATTTCAAAATCTTTTTCACTGGATTTAGCTTTAAATAGATAAAAATCGAGATGATATCGTCAAAACATCCATTTTCACATAGAGCAAAGCCCATTTCACATAACAGTTTTCTATGTAGCTACGTGTTTCGATACTTTTGTTTTCTAGTAAGTAAAAAAATAATTACAAGTAGACCAAAAAAATTTGCCCAATAATCCAATAATCTATAACGGCTTTAACTTAATCCTTATCCCTTAAAACAAATGAAAAAACTATTATTAATCGGTAATCACCAAATTACGGCTTACGGACTGGAATTATTGCTTAAATCGAAAGATGCAGCAATGGAAATTCAAACAGTTAGCAATGCAAATATTGCACTTGAATTGTTAGAATCTAATGCATTTCAATTAATTGTTACCATTTTGGAACCAAGCACCCCAGAAGTTGCTGCTAACATCATTAAAATCTATCCTACCAGTAAGATTTTAGCCATTACCAGTAATGTTGGCATGTCCACTGTA
>CAWJTH010000217.1:0-13665 GCA_963845495.1 uncultured Chitinophagaceae bacterium | reverse complement strand
CAGCGCTTATACAATTCGGGTATAAAAGGTGTGGTAGATATTACAAACTCCGCTGATATAATTATTTATGCCGTGGAAGAAGTATTAGCTGGCCAAACTTTTATGGAAGAGAAATTTAAAAGCTATTTGTTACAAACACCAAATAGCGTTTCTTCACTAAGAAGTCCTTTCGATGGATTGACAAAACGTGAGGAAGAAGTAATTGGGTTGATGTTAAAAGGAAAGAAAATGGGCGAAATCTCTACAAGCCTAAACTTAAAACCAAGTACAGTTAGCACTTTTAAAACCAAGATTTACGAAAAATTAGGTGTTAATAGCGTGCTTGAATTAAAAGAAGTATGTTCTCCACAATATTAAACAAGTCAATATAATTTGTTTATGAAATGACACCTTTTGGGTGTCATTTTGTTTTACTAAACGTTTTGCTGTTGATGCTTTTGCATTGGCATCGTTTTTTAAGTATCCGGTCAAATATTTTTTGCATCATTCATAACTAATGCTAAAAGGAATATTACCAATACTTATATGACACTATCTTTTCATGGGGCTGCCCGTACGGTTACTGGTAGCAAACACCTGTTGGCATTAGAAAACGGCACTAATATTTTGCTCGATTGTGGTCTTTTCCAAGGCTTGGGTGCCGAAACAGACGAACTAAATGCCAATTTTGGTTTTGATGCGGCCAGTATTTCGTTTGTTATCCTTTCTCATGCACATATTGATCATAGCGGTTTATTGCCTAAGTTAGTGAAAGAAGGTTTTACCGGTAAAATTTTCGCAACGCCAGCTACTAAGGATTTAACCGAGATACTATTGCACGACAGTGCCGAAATACAAACCTACGAAGCGCTACAAAACAACCGAAAGGGAAGGGTTAGTGTTGAAAATACCGAGCCATTATATACTGTTGCTGATGCGGAGGCAGCAATTGCGTTGTTTGAAACGGTTGAACGCGACGAATGGTTTGCGCCGGCAGAAGGCATAAAAGTATTGTTGACCAATGCGGGGCATTTAGCGGGAAGTGCTGTTGTAAATTTGGTGATTACAGAAAATGGAAAAGATACCCGGATATGTTACAGTGGCGATGTTGGCCGCTTTAGAAGCATTTTATTAGCACCACCAGGCGAATTTCCACAGGCTGATTACATTATTTTGGAAAGCACTTATGGAAATAAACTACACAATATTAAATTTAATGCGGTTGATACTTTGTATGAATGGATAAAAGATACTTGCATCACCAAAAAAGGTAAGTTATTGATACCCGCTTTTAGTGTTGGCCGCACACAAGAACTGTTGTACACGTTAAATCAGTTGTCTCTTGAAAAACGTTTGCCGCCTATTAAATATTTTGTTGATAGTCCGCTTAGCCATAAAGCTACCAGCGTTATAAAAAAGTATGTGCAACATTTTAACGACCGCATGCAAAAAGTACTTGAAATAGATGACGATCCATTTGATTTTGAGGGACTTACTTATATTGATAGTGTAGACGATAGCATCATTTTAACCGAATACAAAGAGCCGTGCGTAATTATTTCGGCCAGTGGAACTGCCGATGCCGGTCGTATTAAACATCATTTGCACACAAGTTTGCAAAGCGATTTAAATACCGTTTTAATGAGTGGTTATTGTAGCCCATCAACTACTGGCGGCAGGCTTTTAAGCGGTATAAAAAAGATTGAACTGTATGGTGACGAATGTAATATTAATGCCAGTATAAATAAACTAGACGGCCTTAGCGCCCATGGCGATAGCGACGATTTGTTACGTTTTATAAGCTGTCAAAACGCGGATGAAGTAAAAGGTATTTTCTTGGTACATGGCGAGCATACGGTACAAGAAGAATTTGCTGAAAAGCTTAGCCGAAAGGGTTTTCAAAACATCTTATCACCCTCGTTGCATAGGGTAGTGGAATTGGTGTAATGCAACTGTTATATAAGTAAATGCTTAAATGAAGATAAAAAAGTGATGGGCAAATGCTTTGAAGCTGTTTGAACTTATTTTAGCTTATCTCAACAGTTGCATCAAATCTCGCTTTAAAGTAGAAAAGCTGGTTGGTTTGGTCCAGAAATTTTTGGCACCCAATTCAAGGCATTCATTTACATCGGCCTTTAGTTTTGAGGTAGAATACATGATAACCGCAACATTCTTTATAATGCCCTTCTTGTTCAATTCTATCAAACATTGTTTGCCGCCCATTTTTGGCATGTTCATATCCAAAAACACAAAATCGGGCAGTTTGGCATTTTCATTTAGCAATATATTTAATGCATCTTTCCCGTTACCAGCACTTTGGCAAATAATATTGGGGCTTATTTCATTTATAGCGTCATAAAACAACTCAATATCATCATCATCATCATCTACTATTAGTATGCTTTTCGCCATTATGTATTCAAAAATGAGTTCTAAAGAATATTAGAATATTTCAAAATTAATGCTTTTAAATACTTAATCGCGGTTTTTACAACATTGTTTAGCAATGCATTTTAAATATGGATGTATTATCCATATTATTGCAAAAATGGTATACTTTTCGTATTATTTAATTGTTCAGTAGTATAAATCAAATAAATGCCTGATAAAGAACCAAAGGATACAAAACGAACCAGCAAAACATTTCCGATTGTTGGTATCGGGGCTTCTGCAGGCGGTTTGGAGGCTATTAAAGAACTATTGCAAAACCTTTCGCCCGAAACAGGGATGACGTTTGTGTACATACAACATTTAGACCCTACCCACAAAAGCATGCTAAGCGCCATTTTGGGCAGGGAAACAAAAATGAAGGTGCTGGAAGCCAAACATTTAATGTTAATAGAGCCCAACAAAGTATACATTTTACCCCCTAATAAAAATATGGCCATTATTGATGGCGTACTTACATTAAATCCACGGCAACCAAGGCCAACCATTAATATGCCCATCGATAAGTTTTTTGTATCGATGGCAGAAAAACAAAAAGAAGGGTCTATCGGTATTATATTATCTGGCAATGCAAATGATGGAACGTATGGGTTGAAATCAATTAAAATGGCCGGTGGATTAACATTTGCACAAGATGATTCTGCCAAATTCCAAAGTATGCCAAAATCGGCCATTGCCGAAGGCGTTGTTGATATGATACTTTCGCCGGCAGAAATAGCAAAAGAACTAGAGCGGCTGAGCAAGCAACCCGCTATTATGCACGTTTCCCAAAACAACGATGTGCAAGTAGAGGATGATAACACGGGCGATGAAAATGAAGAAGTAAACAATATAATACAGCTGCTTAAGAAATCAACAGGGGCAGATTTTACACATTATAAGCCCAATACCATTAAAAGGCGCATTGTACGCAGGATGCTGTTGTATAAATTAGAATCGTTGGGCGATTATTTGCAATACCTACGCCAACATACCAACGAACTGAATATACTTTACCAGGATTTGCTTATAAACGTAACCAATTTTTTTAGGGATCCCGATACTATCGAATACCTTAAAAAAACCTTGATACCACGTATTTTAAAAACCAAAGATGCCAAAGATCCCATCCGCATTTGGGTGCCGGCCTGCAGCACAGGCGAGGAAGCATATTCCCTGGCTATGGTTTTTATGGAAGTATTGGGGGAAATGACTGCCGTTACTTCGCTACAGATATTTGCTACCGACCTAAGCGAAATTGCTATTGCGAAGGCACGCTTGGGTTTATATTCAAAAAACGATTTGATGGATGTTTCACCCAAACGCATCCAACGTTTTTTTACCAAGGTAGATGGTAGTTATCGCATTATAAAATCGATGCGTGATCTTTGTGTGTTTGCGCCCCACAATGTGTTTAAAGACCCACCTTTTTCCCGGCTCGATTTAATTAGCTGCTGCAACTTGATGATCTATTTGGACACTGTTTTGCAAAAGAAAATTATTGCCACGTTCCATTATGCGCTAAACAGCAACGGCCTTTTAATATTGGGCAAAAGCGAAGCCATCGGCAACTCGGGCAATTTATTTGCACAGATCGAAAAGAAATACAAGGTATTTAGCAAAAGAAACGAATCATCGGGCAAGGCGGTTTTTGATATGAACTACCGCATACCCGATATACACCATGTAGAAGCGTACACCAATAAAAAATTGCCCAATATCCGCCCTCCGCAGCCTACCGATATTGAACAGGTGATAGATAATATTTTGTTGAAAGAGTTTGCACCGCCCAGTGTGGTGATAAACAGCGATCTGGAAATATTACAGTTCCGCGGTTCTACAGGTACTTTTTTAGAACCGTCGCCCGGCAAAGCAAGTTTAAACTTGTTGAAGATGGCAAAACCGGGCTTGGCTTTTGATTTACGCAGTGCTATACACTTTTGCAATAAAAATGGCTCCGCGGTAAAAAAGGTAGGGGTTGAAATGAAGGATAAAGATGTAGTGCATACCGTAACCATCCATGTGCTGCCGCTTAAAACACATACGGATGAAAAGCTTTTTTTGGTGATATTCCAGCAGCATGAAAACGCACTGCCTTCTACCGCAAGGTTTGCACATTCAAAAGATAAATTGGTAAAACAATTGCAAGAAGAATTGGCCACCGTGAAGGAAGAGATGCGCAATATTGTGGAAGAACAAGAAGCCAGCAACGAAGAATTACAATCAGCCAACGAAGAAATAGTGAGTAGCAACGAAGAGCTGCAAAGTATAAACGAGGAGCTGGAAACATCGAAGGAAGAAGTGGATAGCACCAACGAAGAATTGATGACCATCAACAACGAATTGTTGATGCGCAACGAACAGTTGAATGAATCGTACGATTATTCAAGTGCCGTTTTTGATACCATACGCGAAGCCGTAATTGTATTGGATAAAGATTTGCGCATTAAAACCGTAAACCAAGCATTTTACCGCATATTTCAGGTAAACGAGCAAGATACCGAAGGTATTTTGATTTACGAATTAGGCAATAAACAATGGAATATACCCCAATTAAGAGAATTGTTAGAAGATGTGATACCGCGTAATATGCAAATACAGGGTTATCAAATGGAACATACTTTTCCTAAAATAGGCAAAAAGATAATGTTGCTGAATGCCCGCAGGATTATGCAAAAAATACACCGCCAACAATTAATATTAATCGGCATTGAAGATATTACCGAGCATAAGGAAGCAGAAAGATTATTGGCCGAAAGGGAAGCTTGGTTTAGAAATATGGCAGATAATGCACCTGTAATGATTTGGGTGTCCGGCACCAGCAAAGTCCGTAATTTTTTCAACCACACTTGGCTTTCATACACCGGCACTTCTTTAGAAAAGGCGTTGAACAACCAATGGCAAGAACTGGTTTATAAAGACGATTTGCAAATAGTAAAAACTACCGCCAACGAAGCGTTTGCCGGAAAGAAACCGTTTAAAGTTGAGTACCGGTTAAGGCGTTACGATGGGGAATACCGCTGGATATTGGAAATAGGCAAGCCAACCTTTGATAAAGACGACATGTTTACCGGTTATATAGGATCGTGTACGGAGATACACGATAAAAGATTAATGCACGAAGAGCTGGAACAAAGGGTAAGAGAACGGACGAACGACCTACAGGAATTGAACTTCGACATGGAACGGTCTAACAGCGAACTACAACAATTTGCTTATGTAGCCAGCCACGATTTGCAAGAACCTTTACGTAAAATTGTTATTTTCTCCGGGCGGTTAAAAGAACATGAAGAAGAAATTTCTGAGACCAATAAACTATATATTGATAAGATAAGCGAATCGGCACAGCGCATGAGCCGTTTGATAGAAGACTTGCTCAACTTTTCGAGCATATCAAAGTTTGAAAAGAATGTAGAAGATACCGATTTAAATGCGGTAATAAATAATGTGTTGATAGATTTAGAATTGGCGATACAGCAAAAAGAAGCAACGATTGATGTTGGCAAATTGCAGGTTGTAAAAGCAGTTCCGCTAAATATGAAGCAACTTTTTTACAACCTAATCAATAATGCGTTGAAGTTTTCTTCGCCCGATAGGAAGCTCGTTATATCTATTACCAAGCATAAGTTAAACAAAAAAGATATTGTAAAAATTGCAAGGCTTGATCCTAACAAAACGTACATAGATGTTGTGGTAAAAGACAATGGCATTGGTTTCGACCAAGAATTTGCCGAAAAAATATTTGTTATCTTTCAACGGCTGAACCCAAGAAAACAATATCCCGGAACAGGCATTGGTTTGGCGCTTTGCCGCAAGATTGCGGAAAACCATGGCGGTACCGTTTATGCCACATCCAAACTAAATGAAGGAACGGAATTCCATGTAGTGCTGTCTGTTAATGATGGTTTGGAAGAATAATATGATAACTTTGTTAGGATAATATATTGATAGAACCACTCGTTTTATGGGGTTAGTGTACACTACATTACTCGGCGCTAAATGGCGAAAACTGGCATGTTTTTAGCATTATTTTTCTGTTTTAATTATACAACCCAGGGTTGTTTATGTAGCTTTGGCATGAGAGGTCGCTAGATTTTATCTGGCGGCTTTTCGGTTTTAAATATAAACACATAGGAACATAGAATTCAGTCAAATATCCGATGTTTGCTCATAAGTGAAGTGCCAAACATAGGAAATACTAGATAGAAGCTTTGCTTTCTACTATGACACTTTGCAACAGTTGTTTTGAATGATGCGTTAATTAAATCCTATGTTACTATGTGTTTAAAAAATTGCAAACCAAATTTATCGTATTAAACACATAGGAACATAGGATTTAGTTAAATATCCAATGTTTGCTCATAAGTGAAGTGCCAAGCATAGGAAATACGAGATAGAAGCTTTGCTTTCTACTATGACACTTTGCAACAGTTGTTTTGAATGATACGTTAATTAAATCCTATGTTCCTATTTGTTTAAAAAATTGCAAATCAATTTGTCATATTAAACACATAGGAACATAGGCTCTAGTTAAATATCCAATTTTGCTCATAAGTGAAGTGCCAAACATAGGAAATACTAGATAGAATCTTTGCTTTCTACTATGAAACTTTGCAACAGTCGTTTTGAATGATGCGTTAATTAAATCCTATGTTCCTATGTGTTTAAAAAATTGCAAATCAATTTGTCATATTAAACACATAGGAACATAGGCTCTAGTCAAATATCCGATGTTTGCTCACAAGTGAAGTGCCAAACATAGGAAATACTAGATATAAGCTTTGCTTCCTACTATGACACCCTGCAACAGTTGTTTTGAATGATGCGTTAATTAAATCCTATGTTACTATGTGTTTAAAAAATTGCAAATCAATTTGTCATTTTAAGCACATAGGAACATAGGCCTTAGTTAAATATCCAATTTTGCTCATAAGTGAAGTGCCAAACATAGGAAATACTAGATAGAAGCTTTGCTTTCTACTATGACACCTGCAACAGTTGTTTTGAATGATGCGTTAATTAAATCCTATGTTACTATGTGTTTAAAAAATTGCAAATCAATTTGTCATATTAAACACATAGGAACATAGGATTTAGTTAAATATCCGTGAGTTTTGGGTAGTATTTACTGATACTCAAATACTTGTCGTTTAAATTGGCAAAAATTTTTGACACTGTCCATTTTTTTGTTGATAATGGCCAAAGCATTGTTCAGCAGCACGAACGTTCCTACGGAACGAGCATTTATTACGACAACCACCGACCTAAGCCATTACCAACGAAATGTTCCTACGGAACAAAAGCAGTGTATCCTTTGTTCTGTAGGAACATTTTGTTGGTAGTAGTAAAAATACATTTAGATGCTTTGCCCTCGTTCCGTAGGAACGTTTTGTGCCATTAAACCCAAGGTATAATCCAGTTGTTGGTGTGGTCAAGTTTGACGGCAAAATAATATTTTCACATAGGCAGACAAGGGAAAGAGATCCAAAACTCACGTTAAATTATCCTATGTTACTATGTGTTTAAAAAGGTTTGTTTATAAACCAAAGCCTAAACCGCTTCAATATTTAGCATTGATACACCGCAATTTATAATTGCAAAAAAAATATATAAACGGTATTACTTGCATTTGTCGATTCTGCCTATTTTCTTTATGCCAGTGTTTTTTATCTAACATATCGACATGATAAAAATCCAATTATTGTATATTAAAAACGTTTGATTATGCCAAAGTATGTAATTGAAAGAGAAATTCCCGGTGCAGGCGATTTAACAGCCGAACAATTAAAATCTATTTCACAAACCAGTTGTGGGGTATTGCGTAAAATGGGCCCTGAAATACAATGGGTACAAAGCTATGTAACCGGCGATAAAATTTATTGTATTTACAATGCCCCAAATGCCGAAATGGTAAAAGAACATGCCCAACAAGGCGGTTTTCCGGTTAATTCCGTAAGTGAAGTAAAGAGTATTATTGATCCGGTAACGGCAGAATAATAAAAAGCGAAGAAGAAAATTGCGCCATTGTTTAAATAAAAGCGCAACAGTGGTTTGTTTTTATAGCTATCAATGACAATGCCCTCCAAAGAGGGCATTGTCATTGATAGCTATGTTTAGATTTTTAATTTAAATAATGCAAAAACCTGCTATATCGTTTTCTCCATCACAATTTTCTGTGTGTTAAGCTGGCCTTGCTTTACTTCAATATCATTTATTATAAGGTCGTTATAGCCCGTAGCGGTAAGCTTTATAGAATAAATACCTAAATCAATTCCTTTAAAAGAAAAAATACCTATCGCTGAAGTTGATTGCTGCGTGGTTGCGCCTGTCAACGTTACCAATACATTTTTAATTCCTTTGGGATGATCGATACTGGTTACTTTTCCTTTTAATTGTGTTACCGTTGTTGAATTACCAACCACGCTTCTACAGCCACGATATTTTGCATATTCATTGGCATCAGTTAATTTAATGGGCAACATCATTTTGTCGAGTTTGGTTTTTAATAAAACCTTTGTTTGTCTAAATAGTAGCACCAAAGCTTTCCCGTTGACCGAACGTTGTACGGCTGCACCACGCGGTAGGTCTTTTGTTGCTTGGTATTGCCCAATAGCTTTCTCTAATGTTTGCGTTTGCTGGTCTGTTAAGCCAAAATCTTTCAATGCATCGGCATTAGCAACTGCCAACGCCAAAATGTTGGTGGCAGCCGTAATCAATGGGGTATCTTTTAAACGGTTTAAGTCGCTTATCTGAATTGCTTACTTGGTTACGGATGGTTAAGTTTAGCGGATCAGACGCCCATGCGTAAATAATAGCCGAAACATTGCTAAGCGATGTAACCAATACAACTTTATGTCCCTTTTTATCGCCGTTGATACCCGTAATTACTTGTCCCAGTAACTTGTCCAGTGCTTGTATTTGAGCGATGTTTGCATTTAATGCATCTTGGCCATAGTAAAAGCAGGCGGCACAACCATAAATGCAGGTGTGGTGGCAAGATAAGCTTGTGTAGTTTGAAACATGTTCAATTCAAGCTGATGTCTTTTGTTCATAATTAAATCGTTTTTTATGTTTTTATAGGCAAAAAAATTATCACCTAACACCAAGACGAAATCCGGACACCAAAAGTTCCTCCAAAACATCAGTTTTTTAAAATATTTTTTTTGAATAAGATTTATTGAGGTTGTTTGAGTTAATATTTATCAAGATAACGTGAGTTTTGGCTAGTCTTTACTAATACTGAAATACTTGTTGTTTAAAATTGACAAAAATTTTGGCATTGTCCAGTTTTTTTTGGTGATAATGGCTAAAGCATTATTCAGCAGCACGAGACGTTCCTACGGAACGAGCATTTATTATGACGACCTCCGACCTAAGCCATTACCAACGAAATGTTCCTACGGAACAAAAGCAGTGTTTCTTTTGCTCCGCAGGAGCATTTCGTTGGTAATAAAAATACATTTAGGTGCTTTGCCCTCGTTCCGTAGGAACGTTTTGTGCCATTAAACCAAATATATAATCAAGCTGTTGGTCTGGTTAAGCTTAACGGCGAAAAAATATTTCACATAGGTATATACAACGGCAAGAGATCCAAAACTCACGTTAAAATAACATCAATTTAAACAAAAGTTATTATACAAAATAGCCATAAAAGAAAAGTAGTTTTAATGGCCAAGCCAATATTACTGGTAAACGATTAATAATAGATGCGCTTGCATTCCGTTTTGCGAAACTAACTTTCTGTTTTGCGAAACTAACTTTCGTCTTTGAGAGACTGATTTTCTGTTTTGAGAGACTGACTTTCTGTTTTGAGAGACTGACTTTCTGTTTTGAGAGACTGATTTCCTTTTGGACTGACTGTTTTGAGAGACTGATTTTCTGTTTTGAGAGACTGATTTTCTGTTTTGAGAGACTGATTTTCTGTTTTGAGGGACTGATTTTCTGTTTTGAGGGACTGACTTTCTGTTTTGAGGGACTGATTTTCCGTTTTGAGGAAGTGACATCGTAGGCCCAGGAGGAATTTCACAAGTGTTGGAAACCTTAAATCTTAACAAAAGAAAGTGCCGCTATCAATAAAAGAATTGTCAAAATTGTCAGCCTGAGCTTGCTTCATGTCATACTGAGCTTGTCGAAGGCACTCGTAGCAATCTAGTTGTTTGTCACCTTGAGCCTGTCGAATAGTTCTTGTTCTTACCAACTATGGCTTCGACAAGCTCAGCCTGACAAACACGGTTTTACAAAAAAACACAGTTTTTAAAGTATTTTATTATTTAGAAAATTATTCGAACCTATCATGTCTAGGTTTCGAACACTTGTGGAGGAATTCCCGTGCCTACATGGTTAAAAACAGACAAAGGCGGCATATTATACCATAATCAATCTGTAAATGTTTCGCAGGCAACAGCTACTTTTTTGGTGGAGCGCAACAAAAAATCAAAATCAATGGTACTGGTTTCATCGCTTACTGTATGGTAATACTTATCGGTTGGTGAACTACACATAATGCTAAAGCAGTTTTTTACTTGCCTGAAAGAATAACTATCGGTACGCATCTCTAATTTTTCTCCGGGAAATTGATCTGAAATAAAAAACTGCTGCCACGGGCCAAGTTGCCTGTTTAGTTTTGTAATGGTGGCATTAGCCGTTTCGGCAATTACCATGCAATGGCCGGGTGCTTCTTCTATTTGCCTACCTTCCATATCGAAATTAATAACTGCCACCACTTTTTTGCTATCCAATGTGCGGTTTAAAAAAGTAGAACCCAATTCACCCATCTCTTCACCTGAAAAAGCTATGAACAATAGTGTGTACTTGTTTTTTTTGACGGCAGCATAATAATTGGCCAACTCAATCAACATGGAAATCCCGGATGCGTTATCGTTTGCGCCGTTGCAGATATTGTCCTCTCCATCCGGCACCATACGTTTTCGGCCGATATGGTCGTAATGTGCACAGAAGATAACAATGGTATCCAAGCTTGCTGTGCAGCTTGTTTTTAAAGCACCCAGCACATTAATAGCATCTGCCGGATAACCTTCTATCGTGGCATAATAGCTAAAATATTTGTCGTTCCCCGCAATAGATTTCAATCCTGCCGCTTCAAATCGTTTGGCAATAAAAACGGCTGCGTCTTTTGCGCCTGTTGATCCCGTACGCCTCCCTTGCATAGAATCATCGGCCAAGGTTGCCACCGTTTTGTACATCGATTGGTAGGTGATGACGCTATCGATATTGATGGGTGGTATTTTTTCGGCGCCTGTTTTATCTTGTGCATAGGCCATGCTTATTAGCATTAAAAAAATCAACAAATAATATTTCTTCATGTTGTTGTTTATTGTCAATAAATCAATTGGATGTCTTTTATGATGCTTTTTCCATAGAATTGTTTTTCCTCACAAGTCCATAGTTTTTTGTTTTTCTTATATAATCCTATCATACTATCCCAGGGTATCTTATTTGTAAAAGCTGAAGTGCAATTCCAATTCCTTTTGCTTTTTATCCTTTATTATTGTGGTATCTATATTGTTATAGAATAAGTTTAGGCCGGTAGTATAATAAGAACCTTGAAAAAAGGGTAGATAAGTTATTACATCAGGTTCCAGTATATCAAGAATAGTACTGACTTTTTTGCCTATCAATTCATCTTTCATATCTATCACATTGTAGAGAAAATATTTCGTTATATCGCCCTTAAATTCTTTCAGGGGCTTGTACGGTTGTTTATAAATTGGAATTTGGGCTTTTGTTTTTCCAATAAACATTGCAATAAAAAGGAATGCAATTATCATTTTATTTTTCATTTTGCTGAGATGCTTAAATTGTTTTATATAGATGCTGTTGGGGATAAAAAAGCTGTGGTGCGTGAAGTACATGCACCACAGCAAAAATTATTAGAATTATCTATGCTCTTCTAATTGTCCGCATTTAATCAAAATTTTACCGTGACCCAGTCAGAAAAAATATCCTTAAATGCTGGGTTTAATGTAGATAATTTATAACAAAACCTAACCTTATAACTATGGTTTGCGAAAAACTGGTAATAGCATGCCAAATCGAACGAGTAAGTAATCGATTGATTTTTTGATAAAATAATAACCTTATTTTTTGAAGCTGAAAGAAAATCACAGTCGTTCATTACTTTAACAGTTGAATCCGAACCTTTATCGGTGGTGGTATGCACTTCAAAATATCCATCACTATAATCAAAATCTTTAAATTCAGAAAGAAAAAGAAAGTCTTTATCCCTAACTTTTATTTTTTTATCGGATGTAGAAGTCAAAATCATTTGCACCAGTAGCTTGCTTGATCTTGAATGTTTATCCGTCATTGGTTTTTTACTTATTTCCACCAAACGTAGATCGGCAGGTGAATGTTTTTTTTGTCCAAAAGAAACAATATACAAGCAAAAGAACAATAACGTTAGTGCTTGACTTTTTAGCATTCCGCCCCGACCGAGGTGCCGGCCACAGCCGCCTCGGTCACGTGACGGGTCACGCCGGCCGAGTAGGCCGAGACACCGCGAATGACCACCGGATGGTCGGCGGCCGCCATCACCAGGATGTCGCCTGCGGTCGGGATCCCCGCAGCCAGCACCTTGTCGATGGCCCGATCGAGGACGCCAAGTGAACCCGGCGCCGCGAGGATCCGGTCGGCGCGGTCACGGGCCGCGACCACGGCCGTCTGGGCCGGCGGGGCCAGCCGGGAGACGGGCGGGACCGGCGACGAGTCTGCGGACGGCCACCGGTCGCGAATTACCAGTTCGTCGAGTGCCAGCCGCTCGGACCAGCCGCGCCGCGCCAGTCCCGGCTCCGGAGGTCGTTCGTCGGGCCATCCGACACAGAGCCAGCCCAAGGTGGCGATCCCCTCCGGCGCCCCGACGAGCGCGGCCAGGTCCCCAGGCTCGAAGAGCGTCACCCAGCCCACGCCCACGCCCTCGGCCCGGGCGGCCAGCCACAGGTTCTCGATGGCGCAGGCGCACGACCACAGGTCGGCGTCCACGAACGTGGCCCGGCCCAGCACCCCCCCCGGCGCCGCCCGGCGGTCGCAGCACACGACGAGGCCGAGGGGGGCCTCACGGATCCCTTCGAGGTCGAGGTCCAAGAGGTGGCGGCCGGCGTCGGGTGTCATCGCCGCCGCCTGGGCCAGGCGGGCCCGGTCGGCGAGCACGGCGGCCCGGGACCGGGAGGCGGGATCGGTGACCAGCACGAAGCGCCACGGCTGAGAGTGGCCGACGGAAGGAGCCGCATGGGCCGCCCCCAG
>CAWJTH010000216.1:0-68949 GCA_963845495.1 uncultured Chitinophagaceae bacterium | reverse complement strand
TTACAATGTCGATTTATTGGATGGACAAGGCCAAGTAGTGCTTAGTTTTAAAGACTTTGTTACCCTTCCAATGGGCGGTTCTCAAAAAACAATGCCGTTAGAAATAGAAAACCCTGAAGCAGTTAATAAAAACGAATCCAACGTTTTATATGCACCAGTTTGGGAAAAAGTAAAAACAACCGAAGCGTCTTTTAGTCAACCAAATGGCAATTGTTTGTTGGTTACGGGCAATGGTGAAATTGAAAGATTAACAGCATTCAGAAATGTTTTTGCCGAACATAATTGCCAAGTAACCGTAGTAAAAGAATTACAAGAAATTGCTTCTTCTGTCACTCAAGTTTATTTATTGCAAGGGCTGTCTAAACCAGCAGCAAACTTGTCGGTTGCAAAACAAATTGAGCAGCATGAGCAGTCCGTTTTTAAGGCTGTAAAAACATTGTTGGCGTCTGATTATAAAGACAAAGAATTGAAAATTACCGTGCTAACCGGCAACACACAAAAAGTGCTGGCGCTAGATAAAGTAAAGGAAACGGGAAGCGGCATCCCCGGACTAATTGGCTCATTGGCGAAAGAGCAACCTTTATGGAAAATCCAAGTGATAGATGTGGAAATGGAAAAACTAGATAAGTCCGCCATTGGAAAAGTTTTGGCAACCCCATACAATAAAGAAGAATCGTTGGTTAGCTATCGAAACGGCCATCGTTACGAACGGAATCTTTACCCCATAAACTTAGCCCAACAAAAAGCCAGCAAATTCCGCAAAAATGGGACTTACATTATATTGGGCGGTGCAGGCGGTATTGGAAAAGTAACCACCGAGCATCTTGTAAAACAATATCAAGCCAATGTAATTTGGTTGGGTAGAAGACCGATTGATGAAAATATCTGCTGTGCACAGGATGAAATAAGCGCATTTGGCGTTAGGCCAATATATGTTTCATGCGATGCAAATGATGAGCGGAGCATGGCAAAAGCAGCCAAGCAAATCAAAGCAGAGCATCCCGAAATAAATGGACTATTTCATTCTGCTATTGTGCTGAACGACATGCTGTTGAAAAACATGGATGAAATTGATTTCTTAAAATCGTTCGCACCAAAATCCATCGCCAGTCATCATTTTATTGATGCATTTAAATCGGAAACGCTTGATTTTGTGTGTTTTTATTCATCGGTACAATCGCAAATAAAAGCCCCTGGTCAAGCAAATTATTCTGCGGGATGCACTTATAAAGATAGCTACGCCCATAGTTTACAACAATCTTTAAAAACACCGGTACATATTATCAATTGGGGTTTTTGGGGCGAAACAGGCATCGTATCGTCTGATGCATACCGCGAAAAAATGCAGTTGTTTGGTATCGGAAGTATTTCAACTGTTGAAGGGATGCAGATATTGGAAACGGTACTCAGCAATAATAAAACACAAGTGGTAGCCATCAAATTATTGGATTAAAAGACAAGACTTTTAATACATTGAAAAAAGTATAAAATACTTGCTGCCTTTAAAATACAATGAAGAAGTAAGATAAAAGAATAAAGAAATGAGGTAAAAGAATATTGAATTGAAGTAAAAGAATAAAGAAATGAGGTAAAAGAATATTGAAATAGAGTAAAAGAATATTGAAATAGAGTAAAAGAATATTGAAATAGAGTGAAAGAATAAGAAATATAGAATTGAAGTGGAAGAATAAAAAATGGTAATATAACAATATAAAAATGAAGCAAAACAATATAAAAATGAAGCGAAACAATATAAAAATGAAGTGAAACAATATGAAAATGAGGTGAAACAATATTGAAATGAAGCGAAAGAATATAAAAACGAGGCAGTAAAAATATAAAGATGGGTAGAAGGACAAAGAAGCAGATAAAAGAATTAAGAAGTAAGGCAAGGAGCAAGCATAAAGAAAAAGACAAAATATGAATCAACCTAAACAATTATGACCTTTTAATAAAAAAAGGTATAGTTCCAACCAAAAAAACAATCAATGAAATTATTTAACCGCAATAAAGAAATTGTTTCCATCGATACAATTTCTCAGCTATCTTTTTTTACACCAACTATAGCTCCGTACATAAAAAACGAAACGGCAGAGGATGCTTTAAAACAAGTTTGCTACAAAGGCTTGCTGAAAGTATTGTTGCAATTGGGCATTGAAGGCCAAGAAAGCATTTTATCAGCAAATGAATTGCGGGCTATGCTTGGCATAACTGACAAGTACGATCGCCTGTTCGAAGTGTTGATGAATTTTTTGAATCGGGCAGGTTACATAAAAAATCACGATGGGAAAATCGTCATTTCGGCGGCAACAATGCAGGAATTAGTTGATTTCAATTTAAGTGATTCCATCAGCAAACTCATTCATACAAACGATGAGTATTCACCGTATGGCAACCTCATAAAAGCTTGTTTGGCATCTTTACAAGCCATTTTAACTGGTAAAATACTTGCTACCGATGTTATTTTTCCTGACGGTAGTTTTGATTTGGTCGGCGGAATTTACAAGGGTAATTACCAAGCCGATTATTTTAATGAACTGCTGGCAGATATGATATTAGCCAGTGTTTCGGAAACAGTGAAACATCTGGAAGAAGGGGATAAAATCCGAATTTTAGAAGTGGGTGCCGGTACCGGAGGTAGCAGTGTCATCATTTTTAAAAAGTTAGCACCTTATGCTACGCAGCTCGAATATGTGTATACCGATGTTTCCAAAAGTTTTTTGCTGTACGGCGATGCGCATTTTTCAACCATGGCACCTTATTTAAAAACAGCCCTGTTTAATATTGAACAGTCGCCCCGCAACCAAAATATTGAAATTGGCGCATTTGATATGGTGATAGGCACCAACGTTGTTCATGCAACAAAAAACATAGCTAATACATTGCAAAACATAAAGGCACTGTTAAAAAAAGACGGCTTGTTGATGTTGAACGAAATAGCAAAAACAGACTTATTTACTAGCCTTACTTTTGGCTTGTTAGATGGTTGGTGGCTATACGAGGATAAAGAAATTCGATTAGAAGGCAGTCCGGGTTTATCTGCCGAAAGTTGGTTTGATGTATTGGTGGAAACAGGATTTGAAGAACCCTCTTCGTGGCCACAAAATACCGAAGTTGCGCAGCAAATAGTGGTAGCTAAAAGTGATGGTGTGTTGATGTTGCAAAATGAACTTAACAAAGCTGCTAAAACAACAATTAAAAAGCAAGAAAAATTAAATAGCGCTGAAGATGAGCATTTGCGAGAACGAGTAGAAATGTACCTGAAAAAAATATTTGCACGGATACTTAAAATGGAAGCGGGAAGGATTGATGTTGAGGCACCGTTTGAATCGCTGGGGATCGACTCCATTTTTATTGGTATGTTGGCCAAAGAAATGTCAAAAGATTTTGGCACTATTCCAGCTACCACTTTTTTTGAATACACCAACATCAGCGAGCTGTCGGAATACTTTATTGAAAATCATGCTGGTTTTTTTACGGTAAACGAACAGCAAACAGATGTTAACGAGCAACTTACGCAAAATGCGGATGCACAACCAGCCGTTACAGCGGAAACGAACATAAATATTGCTCCAGCATTTCCTTTGCTTGATCAACAGCAAATAGAAGTATCGGATTTTCAGCCAAAAAAAATTGAGAACACCGATGAAGGAATTGCCATCATCGGGCTAAGTGGAAGGTATCCCGGTGCAAGAAATATGGAAGCATTTTGGGAAAATTTGAAATCGGGCGTTGACAGTATTTCAGAAATTCCTGCCGATAGATTTGATATGGAACGTTTTTATGATGCGGAAAAGGGCAAAGAAGGTAAAATAAGCACCCGATATGGCGGTTTTATTGATGGTGTTGCAGAATTTGATGCATTGTTTTTTAACATCGGACCAAAACATGCCGAGCGCATCGACCCGCAAGAACGGTTGTTTTTACAAACTGTTTGGGAAACAATTGAAGATGCCGGCTACACAACAAAGCAATTATCGCAACGTGCGGCTAAAAATAAGGTTATAAAAACCGGTGTTTATGTTGGTGTAATGTATGAAGAATATCAACTATTAGGCACACAAAACGATCATCCGATTATACTTGGTTCAAGCCCGGCGAGTATTGCTAACCGCGTAAGTTATTTTTGCGATTTTAGCGGCCCAAGCATGGCGGTTGACACCATGTGTTCCTCTTCGTTAACAGCTATTCATTTGGCTTGCAATGATTTACGCTTGGGCGATACAGATTTGGCCATAGCAGGCGGCGTTAATGTAAGTGTCCATCCTAATAAGTTTTTGGCGTTAAGCCATGCTACTTTTTTATCTGCCAAAGGCAAATGTGAATCTTTTGGCAATAACGGAGATGGTTTTGTGGCAAGTGAAGGCGTGGGCGCAGTATTGCTAAAACCGTTAAATAAAGCAATTGCAGATGGCGATCATATTTACGGGGTTATTAAAGGAACATCAATTAATCATGGTGGTAAAAACAATGGCTACACGGTGCCTGGTGTTAAAGGTCAAGCATCTGTTATTATGGAGGCCATGAGTAGGGCAGGTGTTACAGCAGAAGATTTAAGTTATATTGAAGCTCACGGAACCGGTACCAGTCTTGGCGATCCAGTAGAAATTGCGGGCCTAACCCGTGCATTTGACACAGATAAAAAACAATATTGCAGCATCGGGTCGGTTAAATCAAATATCGGTCATTGCGAATCTGCCGCTGGTATTTCGGGTGTTACAAAAGTGTTGTTGCAGATCAAACATCGCCAACTGGTTCCTTCGCTTCACTCATCTGAATTGAACACGAATATTGATTTTATAAATAGCCCATTTAAAGTACAGCAACAATTGGCCGACTGGACAACCGAAAACAACCGTTTACGTTTGGCCGGCGTTAGCAGTTTTGGTGCAGGCGGCAGCAATGCACATCTAATTATCGAAGAATATCTTGCGCCTAAGCAAGTGCCTTATACTCAACAAGCTCCTGCTATTATTCTTTTATCAGCCAAAAACAATACCCGTTTGTTGGATCAAGCAAATAATTTGAAAAAGCACCTGAGGTCTAATCCTAATTTAAACATATACGATATTGCTTACACTTTACAGGTTGGGCGAGAAGCTATGGATGAAAGGTTAGCATTTATTTCAACCGATACAAAAACGCTTATTTTTCATTTGGAAGCGTATGTTGATGGCCGTACTGAAGGTTTAATCAGCGGAAATGTGAAAAAAGAAAAATTAGATAATGCGTTAAATGGAAAAGCTGGCGAGCTTTATGTGGAAGAGGCCATAAAAGCAAGCGAACTTGAACAGCTAGCCAATTTATGGGTGAAGGGCGCAATGATTGATTGGGCGCTGCTTTACCCAAATACTAAACCAAACAAAATCAGTTTACCTACTTACGCTTTTGCACGGGATCGCTGCTGGGTGCCATGTAACTGAAATAATTCCAGCGAAGCAAAATGATGGTGGTTTACAATCATTTTTGCGGGATGAGGCTGACACTGGCAAAGAAATAAAAGAAGATATGGCGGCTGTAACTATTCCCGCACAAATTTCAGAGTCAGAAATAACTTTAACGTATCTGCCGGTTTGGGAGCCTATGAGTGTCGTTGAAAATCAGTCTGCAAAGTTTGGCGGAGCGAAGCATATTTTGGTAACTGGTGATTTTAAAGGTGATATCGTGTTTGATTTACAGCTTTTTCTTACCAATCAAAATATACAAACATTTATACTAAACAACCTGACCGAAATGCCAGATGGCATGACAGATATTTACCTGTTGCAAGGTTTAACTACCAATGAACTGCAACTGGAAGATGGAATCAACCAACGGGAATTAGCCGTGTTTGGCACTGTAAAATCATTGCTTGACTCGTCTTATAAAAGCAAGCAATTGAACATTACTTTCTTTTTGCATAGCACACAAAAAGTTCTACCCACCGACCAAGTTACAGCCGCCGGAAGTGGAATTGCAGGACTAGCAGGATCATTGGCCAAAGAACAACCTTTGTGGAATATACGAGTAGTAGATTTAGCAAGACAAGAGCAAAAACCTTCATTTAATAACGTACTAGCCATTCCATTTGATAAAGAAGGGTTGGTAAAAGCGTATCGCGATGGAAAAGTTTATCAACGGAAATTATATCCTACACAATTAATAGCCGGAAAAAGATCTGGGTTTAATAGACAGGGCGTCTACGTGATACTTGGTGGGGCTGGCGGCATCGGTAAAGTAACCACCGAATACTTGGTAAAAGAATATGCAGCACAAGTAATTTGGTTAGGTCGCAGTGCCATAAACGATAAAATTATTGCATTGCAAGATGAAATAGAAGAATGGGGCGTAAGGCCGATTTACATCAGTTGTGATGCAACAAGTAGGGCGTCTGTTGAAAAAGCATACGAAGAAATTACTACGTACCACCAATCAATCGACGGTTTGTTTCATTCTGCAATTGTGCTGAACGATATGTTGTTAAAAAACATGAGCGAGGCAGATTTTAGAAAATCATTTGATCCCAAATCATTTGGTAGCCATCATTTTGTAGAGGTTTTTGCAAAGCAACCATTGGATTTTATTTGTTTTTATTCATCTATCGAATCGCAAAGCAGCGCACCTGGTCAGGCAAACTATGCTGCAGGCTGCACTTATAAAGATGCGTACGCCCAAAGTTTGACAAATATTATCAACACGCCAACCTACATTATCAATTGGGGTTATTGGGGCGAAGTTGGTGTAGCAACTGGCGAAGCGTTCAAAGATCAATTTGAACTAATGGGCATCGGGAGCATTTCCTGCGAAGCAGGCATGAAAATATTGGAAGCTGTGATAAGCAATAAAGTGCCACAAGTAACAGCTATTAAATTGCTTGACACAGAAAGGCCGGCTATTAGCAGCATTGTAACCAGTAAAAATGATTTACAAAAGAATGCAGTTGTAGAAAAGGATGCCATCAAAAAAGAACTTGTGGTAGATATCGTTTTATTGACTAACCAGCTAGCTAAAATTGCTGCCGATACCATTGGAATTGCTGTGGAAGAATTTGATGTGGATGAATCGTTTATGGACTACGGTTTCGATTCTATTTCCGGTACCGCTTTTGTAAAAAACATCAACCGATCGTTGGATATATCTTTAAAACCTACCGATATTTTCAATCATCCCAATGTTAGGCAGCTTGCAATTTTTATAGGTAAAACCTTTCGCAGTAAAATTGGAAATGAAAAAACACAGCCATCGGAAACAATACAGACCAGCGATATCCAATCACCAAAAAATCGTGCAATTGTTTCAAATAAAACAGAACAAATAACTACAAATAGCCATGCTAACATGCATTCGCCAACTCATTCAACAGATGTGGCAATAATCGGCATGAGCGGACAGTTTGGTGCTGCAAATGATTTGGAGGAATATTGGGATGCGTTAATTAACGGCAAAAGCTTGATCGAAGAAGTGCCGGTTGAAAGATGGAATATTGATGAAAAATTTAGTGCAGATAAATCGGCACCCGATAAAACCTATTCCAAATGGGGAAGTTTTATTAAAGACATCGATAAGTTTGATCCTTTGTTTTTTAAAATATCGGGTGGCGAAGCAGAATCTATGGATCCGCAACAACGTTTGTTTTTGATGCATTGCTGGAAAGCCATCGAAGATGCCGCCATCAACCCCAGAAAATTGAAAGCAGGGAAATGCGGCGTGTACGTTGGTGTTGGCCCGGGCGATTATCTAACTTCTATCCAAGGGATTCCCGCATCGGCCATGTGGGGCAATTCAAACGCCATTTTAGCTTCCAGAATATCTTATTTTCTTGACCTAAAAGGGCCGGCCATATCTATCGATTCGGCTTGTTCAAGCTCGTTGGTTGCTATGGATTTAGGATGTAGCAGCCTTCAGCGTGGCGATGCTGATATTGTGATTAGCGGAGCTGTAACCATTATGAACACGGCAAATTTTTACACGCTTGCCAGCAAAGCAGGCATGTTATCGCCAGATGGCACCTGTTATACTTTTGATAATAGGGCCAATGGGTTTGTGCCGGGCGAAGGTGTTGGAGTGGTAATAATGAAAAGGCTGGAAGATGCAGAACGGGATGGCGATCATATTTATGGTGTTATAAAAGGCAGCATGACCAACCAAGACGGTGCAACAAACGGCATTTTTGCGCCAAGTGCATTGTCTCAACAGGAACTGGAACAAGACCTGTATAAAAAATTCAACATCCATCCAGAAACCATTAGTTATGTAGAAGCGCATGGAACCGGCACTGGATTAGGCGACCCAATAGAATTTGAAGCACTGTCTGCGGCCTTCAAATCGTTTACACAAAAAAAACAGTTTTGCGGGCTTGGAAGCGTAAAAACTAATGTCGGCCATACTTTATTGGCAGCTGGCATGGCGGGAATTATAAAAATTTTATTATCGTTAAAACACAAACAATTACCCGCCACGCTTAATTACAAAAAGCCAAACAGCTTGATTGATATTAACAACAGCCCGTTTAAAATACAGGAAAAGTCGCAAATTTGGAAGAGCAATAATGGTGAACCGCTAAGGGCAGCAATCAGTAGTTTTGGGTTTAGCGGCACAAATGCACACATGGTGATTGAAGAATACTTGCCGCTGCACAATGAAATTTATGAAGATGCTGCCCCAGCATTGATCGTTTTATCAGCAAAAAATATAGAACGATTGAATGATCACGTAATCAATCTTAAAACTTATTTGAACAAAAATCCAGCCACCAATATTTACGACATTGCCTACACATTGCAAACAGGAAGGGAAGCAATGGATGAAAGACTAGCCGTGGTTGTTAACAATACTACCGAATTGCTAGCCCAACTAACTGATTATTTAAAAGGTGAGACTAGCGACATTCAGACTGGGAATTGTAAAAAAAGTAATCTTGGTCTGTTCCTCAACGGCGAAGCCGGGAAAGCTTACATCGAAATTTCCATTAAAAACAAAGAACATAAAGCCTTGGGAAGTTTATGGGTGAAAGGTTCTGACATTGATTGGAACCTGTTGTACAAATCCAATAAACCACAAAGGATTAGTTTGCCAACTTACCCTTTTGCCAAAGACAGGTACTGGCTGGAATCGCCAAAAGAAAAATTATTAGTGAAAGAAACTAGCGTAGTAATGCCGGCTGTTAAGTTGCCCAATCTTGTTAATAATTTGTCGGAAGCAAAGCCCATCAACGGGTTTAAAAGTAATGACCCAATAAATAAATCTAACATAACCAGCCAGTTAATTGATTTGTTTTCAAAGGGATTGAAAGTGCCGGCCAAAGAATTTAACGAGGATGCGGATTTGCAAGAATATGGAATTGATTCTATTTCGACGATGAAATTGCTGCAGCAGGCCGAAGAACATTTTGCCGTGGAAATAGAAATAACCGATTTGATGAATGGTAGGAGTATTGCTGATTTAGCAACTGTAATTGAAGCGAGACTCAATAGCAAAGCAGCGGTAAAATTGGGAAATGCGGAAGTGAATAATCCCAACATTGTTGCAGAATTACAGCCTAATTTATCGTATAAAAAATTGTTTGAAACCAATTATGAAGTGTTGATTCCCAGCTTGAGAAGAAAGTTTATTGATTATAAAGGAATAAACCTTGAAGTTTTTACGGGTGGCGAAGCAAAAGAAACCATCGTATTGCTGCCCCCGGTTGATTGTACGGCCATAGCTTGGATGGCGCAAGTGGAAGAATTGAAAAAGAAATACCAGATTATTGTACCCAATTATCCTGGGTATGGGTTAAGCGAATTTAATCCATCGCTGGCTACGTTAAATGAAATTGCCAATCAGGTGATTTACATATTAGAGGTGTTGAAAATAAAAGAAACGGTTCATTTAGTGGGCTGGTCGATGGGTGGATTTATAGCGCAAATATTGGCTGAAAACCATGGCAGATATTTTCAATCGTTAACCTTGGTGAACACCACGACAAAGCTGGAAATAGCAAGTACTATTTCCAATAGCACACTGATGTTTGAAAACCTGAGAAAAGATTTTGTTGGTAATTTATTCAGATTAGCGCCCACTCAATTTGCCAATATTGATGAAAATACAATAAAGGGATCCTTCAACAATCAAATAGCCATGTTTTATGCCCTTCAAGTAATGGGTCATGATTATCGGGATAAGCTCAATAATATTGATATTCCTGTGTCCATTATTTCGGGTAGCAACGACAAGCTGACCCCGCCGGCATATTCAGAATATATCCACCAAAAAATAAGTGGTTCTCAATATCTTGAAATAGAATCTGCCCAGCACTACATTCCCTTGTTCCATTCTCAATTCTTTAACCGTCAATTGGTAAAATTTTTAGAAGAAAATAAGGTTGTTAAAAGTAGCGATATGCTTGCTTGACGAAGTTTTAATACTAGTAATATTATAGCCACAGGGTGAAACCTGTGGTTTTTTATACAAATTTCATTTCGAATGCCATTGATAGTCAATATATTAAGTTTGATTAATCCATGTTGACGGTTAAGAAAAATAAGACAGTTTCACAGAGGGAAAATGAGTGAGTTATAAGGATGTAAAAAGATAGAAGACTAAAAAAATCAGTATTTTTCCGTTTTTCCTCTGCGGCCCCTGCGTTCTCTGCGTGACATATCTTTTTAGCGAAATTGTATCCGAACAATCTTAATTACAACTTATTTGAAAAATAAATCACTACAAACTTGTATTAATCCAACTAACAAATATAGCCTCGATTTGCCTTTTTTTATAATTATCGCCGCTTGTTACTCCAACTCATCCGTCTATTACATGTGAGCAAAAAAAGGAAAAGTGTGATATACTTTTATGTCTCAATCAGCCAATATTTATGAAAAAGGCCATCATGTTTCCCGGGCAAGGTTCACAATACAGAGGAATGGGAAAAGAGCTGTTTAAAATATATCGCCAAGAGGCGGCGCTAGCTTCCAATATACTTGGTTATGACATTGAAGAACTTTGCGTGGCCGATCCAAAAAGGCTGTTGGGGAAAACAGCTTTCACACAACCTGCTTTGTATGTTGTAAATGCATTGGCTTATTATCAACAGCAAACAAACTCACAACCAGATTACCTAATTGGCCATAGCTTGGGCGAATACAATGCATTGTTGGCAGCCGGTGCTTTTGATTTTGAAACCGGGTTAAAATTGGTACAAAAACGGGGAGAATTAATGGCTGCAGCCTCTGGCGGCGGAATGGCTGCCGTGTTGGGATTAACTGCTGCGGAATTAAAAAAGTTATTAGCCGATGGAGGTTATAATGACATTGATATTGCTAATTATAACACACCGACGCAATTTGTAATAGCGGCAAAAGAAGCCGCAATAGACAAAGTGGTGATCGATTTTGATTCGAAAGGCATCAAGATTATCCCGTTGTTTGTAAGTGCTCCTTTTCATTCAAGGTACATGGCTGCTGCCGCCGCAGAGTTTGCCAAATTCTTACAAGGATTTACTTTTTCGCCATTAAAAATTCCGGTGATAGCCAATGTTACCGCAACATGTTATGAGGATGGCCAAGTGGCCGAATTGTTAAGCCAACAAATTGCAAGCTCTGTACAATGGACGGATACGGTTAAAACATTAATCAGCAAGGGCGTTTCGATGTACGAAGAAATTGGCGGCGTTATCCTTACCAAAATGGTAAATGAAATAAAAGAAAGCGTTGATTCGACTTGTAACCCAACCGAAATAAATGAACACGCACCAGCTTATAAACCAGTTTCCCAAATATCAGCCATTACAGATTTGTCTACCAAAAAACCAAACGGCCATTTATCTACCAGGCTTGGAAGCAAAGCATTTAAGGACGATTATGGCATTAAATACGCTTACATGAGCGGTGCCATGTACCGGGGCATAGCCTCAAAAGAATTAGTGGTTTGTATGGCAAAGGCTGGTATGCTTGGCTTTCTTGGAACAGGCGGAATGTCGGTGCCGGAAATAGAAAAAAATATCCAATACATCCAGCAGCAATTAAAAGCTGGTGAAATATATGGGATGAATTTATTGAACAGCCTCACGGACACGGTGCTAGAAATGAAAACCGTTGAACTGTACCTAAAATACGGCGTACAAAACATTGAAGCTGCTGCTTACATGCAGGTTTCGTTGCCGCTGGTTTATTTTAGGTTAAGCGGATTAAGAAAAGACAACAACAATCAAATTGTTTGCAATCATCGGATTGTTGCGAAAGTATCAAGGCCGGAAGTGGCCGAAAATTTTATGCGGCCTGCCTCGCAAAAAATAGTCGAAAAATTATTGGGCGAAGGATTGATAACTGCCGAGCAAGCTTTGTGGGCAAAAAACATCCCCATGAGTTATGATATTTGTGTGGAAGCTGATTCTGGTGGCCATACCGATGGTGGCGTTGCCTTGGCTTTGCTGCCTTCCATCCAACAATTAAGAACAATAATTGAAAAAGAGTATGCCTATAACAAACGAATAAGAGTTGGTTTGGCGGGCGGCATCGGTACGCCGCAAGCTATTGCCTGCGCTTACGTTATGGGAGCCGATTTTGTAGTAACCGGTTCCATCAACCAATGTACGGTAGAAGCTGGAACTAGCGATGCGGTGAAAGATCTGTTGCAAGAAATAAATGTGCAAGACACCGATTATGCGCCGGCTGGCGATATGTTTGAAATAGGTTCCAAAGTTCAGGTAATGAAAAAAGGTGTTTTATTTCCCGCTAGGGCAAACAAATTGTATGCGCTGTACAACCAATATAATTCAATAGAAGAAATACCTGCCAAAACAATTGAACAATTAGAAAAAAATTATTTCAAAAAACCGATTGCAACAGTTTGGGAAGAAACCAAGAATCGCTTGTTGAATAAAAATGACCACGCAGAAATTAGCAAAGCAACACAAAACCCAAAACATAAGATGGCATTGGTTTTCCGCTGGTATTTTGGCCACAGCAGTAAATTGGCTTTTGATGGCAGGATGGAAGAAAAAGTAAATTTTCAGGTGCATACCGGCCCGGCAATGGGCTCGTTTAACCAATGGGTAAAAGGTACAGCGCTGGAAAGTTGGCGCAACCGTCACGTAGATAAAATTGGCGTAATGATGATGGAGTCCGCAGCGCAATTGTTGAAGGAAACGCTGATAAGCATTAATGAATAAATAATTAAAAAGTAAAAATTTAAAAGTAAAAAGAGGAAATTTATTGCAAGAGTTTAAATTATGATTCCGTTGACTAGCAATCTTTTTGTCAATCGGCCTTCGAAAGAAAAGTGCATAAAAATTCTTATTGTTGGCCTGTATTGGAAGAATCCGCCTCAGGCGGATGAGCCCTTCGGGATTTACGCCTAAACGTATGCTAAGACGAGTTCTTTTTCTTTCGGCCAACAATAAGAATTTTTAGCCTTTTCTTTCGTAGCCTTGGCTTTTTTTGCTTCTTTTTTTTGCTAAGAAAAAAAGAAGAAGATAGAAAACGTAGCGATTAGCATTTTGACGAAAACGTTCTGATTGCACAGCAAGTAGGTGAAAAGATAAGTTTAGCCATTAAAATCATAACCATAAAAATCCAATCAATATGAAAAAACAAGTAGTCGGTTTAATCAAAGAAAACTTATTTGAAATTATTCCTGAATTATCAGAAACAGACATTTCACTCGATGAAAGCTTTGTAGAAATGGGAGCTAATTCAGTAGACAGGGGCGAGCTGATAACGCTAACCCTTGAACGGTTGAACCTAGAAGTTTCACGCATCCATTTTGTACGGGCGCAAACAATCAATGAGTTGGCCGATATGATTATTTCGAAATCGTTAATCGTCAATAGTCAATAGTCAATCACTATTTAATAAGCCATTATCAAACGCAATAAAACAAAAACTTATTTTCTCATCAACATAAAAAACAAAAAACATGAACTCCGACGAAATTTTTGAATTGATTTCTTTCAACATCAACCAAATTGTTCCTGAACTGCACAATGGCAAATTGGAACGTACTGCATTTTTGTCCCCGTTAGGTTTAGATTCAGTTGGCAGGGCCGAACTGATTGAACAAACGCTGGAAGACCTTCACCTAAACGTGCCACGCTGTAATTTTTATGCGGCCCGCAATTTGGGCGAATTGGCAGACATGTTTGCGCAAAAATTATCAGAAGTATTTGCCCAAAAACTGAGCATTGCCGCATGAAGATTTTCACAAAAAATACTTCAATAACTGGCATGGGCGTTGTTTCGCCAATTGGAATCGGATTGAACAATTTTATAAACGGACTAAAAAACGGACGAACGAATTTTTCAATAACCGAATTTGAGCAAGGCGGATCGTTATTTAAATTTCCGGTGGCAAAATTGAATGGCTTCAATTTTAAAGATGCAGTAAGCTCTATAAAACTGGATGAAACCATTGTCGCAAATGCCAAAAGGTTGCGGAATATTTCTGCAAGTACAGCTTGCGGCGTTTATTGCGCATTGGAAGCCTGGGCAGATGCGGGTTTGGATAAAGCCGATATTGATTTGTCGAAAATAGCCATTGTGTCGGCCGGAACAAATACGCAACAAGCCGCATTTCATTCGGTTCAAGAAGAATATCGCAACAAATTAGGGTTCATCAATCCCAAATACGGACTTAATTTTTTTGATACCGATATTGTTGGCGTATTGTCTGAATTGCTGGGCATAAAAGGCGAAGGCCATTGCATTGGCGCAGCTTCGGCAAGTGGAAATATGGCGATTATCCAAGGCCATCGATTGTTAAAAAGTGATGATTATGACGTTGTTTTAGTGGTTGCGCCGTTGATGGATTTGTCGGTTTTTGAATACCAAGGTTTTACCGCTTTGGGGGCAATGGCCTTGGCAGATGGTATGGAAGCGGCAGCAATTTGTCGGCCCTTTGATGCGGATAGTGTAGGATTTGTTTACGGCCAATCCGCCGGTTGCATCATTCTTGAAAATGAAGCGCATGCAACAAAAAGGAGCAAACAAGCCTACGGGAAAATAACAGGTTTTGGTGTTGGATTAGATGCCAACAGAAACCCAAACCCATCAACCGAAGGTGAAGCAAAGGCAATGTTAGCGGCTTTAAAAATGGCTGAACTAACACCGAAGCAAATAAATTACGTAAACACGCATGGCACTGCTTCGCGAATTGGGGACAAAACCGAAGTGGACGCAATAATGGCAGCCGGCTTAGAAGGTGTAAAAGCCAATAGTACAAAATCACTCATCGGCCACGGATTAACAGCCGCTGGATTGGTGGAAGCTATTGCAACGCTTGTCCAAATGGAAGGAAATTTTCTTCATCCAAGCAAAAACTTGGTGCATCCCATAACCGATGCAATTGATTGGGTAACAAACAATTCCATCGAAACAAAAGTGGAATACGCCATTAACAACAGCTTTGGTTTTGGGGGGGTGAATACTTCGATTGTAATAGAAAGATGATATTTCGAGGGAATTGTCATCCTGAGCCTGTCGAAGGGTTGTCATCCTGAGCTTGTCGAAGGGTTGTCATCCTGAGCCTGTCGAAGGGCTGTCATCCTGAGCCTGTCGAAGGGTTGTCATCCTGAGCTTGTCGAAGGGTTGTCATCCTGAGCTTGTCGAAGGGCTCATAGCAATCTAACTCGCAAATTGGCGAAGAAGATCGGGGGCAGCCCTTCGACAAGCTCAGGATGACAGCCCCGAAAAGACAAGCCCCGAAGGGCGACATCCACCAGCGTGGGGCGAACCCCTACGACTAATAATTTAATAGCAATCACTATAAATAATCTAATATCAAATCACTATAAAAAATCATCCTTAAAAAATAAAAAATGAAAGCAGGAATAGAAGCAATGAATATTTATTGCGGATCCGCAGCACTCAACGTATCAGAACTGGCACGAGCCAGAAACTTGGACAATGACCGTTTCGAGAAATTATTGATGAAAGAAAAAACAGTGCCCATGCCGTTTGAAGACCCGATTTCAAATGGGGTAAACGCGGCTATGCCGATTATCAATAGTTTATCCGAAGAGGAAAAAAACAGCATCGACATGGTTATTACCTGCACAGAATCAGGCATTGATTTTGGCAAATCGATGAGCACTTACATCCATCATTATTTGGGATTAGGCAGGAATTGTAGGTTATTTGAACTGAAAAATGCTTGTTATTCCGGCGCAGCAGGTTTTCAAATGGCGGTCAATTTTATTTTGTCTCAAACCTCGCCCGGTAAAAAAGTACTAGTGATTGCCACCGATATCATGCGCATGAGCCTCGCCACAGGTTCGCTTGAAATGTCTTTTGCAGAACCAAGTACTGGCTCCGGCGCTGTGGCCATGCTCATCAGCGATAACCCGATTGTTTTTCAAATTGACAATGGTGCCAACGGTTACTATGGCTACGAAGTGATGGATACTTGCCGCCCCGTTCCCGATCAAGAAGCTGGCGATGCAGATTTGTCGTTGCTGTCTTATTTGGATTGCTGCGAAAATTCTTTCAAAGAATATCAAAAAAGGGTAGATGGCGTTGATTATCAATCCAGCTTCGATTATCTTGCTTTTCACACGCCATTTGGCGGCATGGTAAAAGGGGCACATCGTACCAATATGCGAAAGTTTAAGGGTTCAAAACCGCCTGAGATTGAAGCAGACTTTCAAAAAAGAGTTGTTCCATCTTTAAATTATTGCCAGCGGGTAGGCAATATTATGGGCGCCACCACGCAACTTGCATTAGCTAGCACAATTGATAATGGCGACTTTACCCGACCTAAACGAATTGGTGTATTTTCCTACGGATCTGGTTGCTGCTCAGAGTTTTATAGCGGTGTAGTTACAGCCCAATCGCAAGCAAAAATGAAACAATTTAGTTTGTCGAAACATTTAGACGATCGCTACACACTATCAATGGAAGAATACGAAAACACTTTTGACGCTAACACCGAACTAAAATTTGGAACACGTAATTACAAAGTAAAAAGAAACGATTTCCCAGAAGCTTTTAAACATGTGCAAGGCAAAAACAGGTTGGTTTTCTCGGAAATAAAAGACTATCACCGCATATACGAATTTGTATGATAGCAACCTTGCAAAGCGAATACCAAACCATAAAAGTGCGGCTGCAAAAAAATGTTGCCAGTATTCAATTGTACCGGCCTGAAGCCAATAACAGCATCAATACAATTTTGGTGGCAGAGTTAATGGACATTTTATATTGGCTGGAAGAAAATGCTGATATAAAAGTGATTGTGTTAGAAGGTTTGCCCGATCATTTTTGCACCGGCATGGACTTTAAAGCAGTAAGCGACGGCGGAACAGATGCATTGTTTAGCGATGACCCGAACGGTTATTATGAAATGTTATTGCATCTTTCGTTGTGTTCAAAAATCGTCATCTCGAAAGTAGAAGGCAAAGTAAATGCTGGCGGAATTGGCTTGGTGGCGGCCAGCGACATTGTAATTGCGGATGAAAAGGCAACGTTTGGATTGTCGGAAATTTTGTTTGGCCTGTTGCCAGCTTGCGTAATGCCTTTTTTAATTAGAAGGGTTGGCTTTCAAAAAGCACAATGGATGACGATGATTACGCAAGGCATTTCGGCAGAACGGGCTAGCCAAATTGGATTGGCAGATGAAGTGACCAATAATTTAAACGAAGCGGTGAGGAAAAACTTGCTTCGGCTAACCAAAGTGGAAACAGCAACCATCAAAGAACTGAAAGATTACATGTCGAAATTGTGGATCATCAACCATAAAACCCAACAATTGGCAGTTGAAAAAATCACGTCGTTGGTAAGCTCCACGAAAGTGCAAACCAATATTAAAAACTTTATACAAAACGGACAATTCCCATGGGACAAGTAGTAGCATTTTCCGAATTAGGAAATGGCGTCGTTCAAATAACGATGCAAGATCAAGCTTCAAGAAACACCTTTTCTAGAGAATTGGTTGAAGGCATTGTTGAAGCCTTTGAAAAAATTAAAAGGAGCAACCGCTACAAAGTGGTGATATTAACCGGTTATGAAAATTATTTTTGCTGCGGCGGAACCAAGGAAGAATTGATTGCTATTTATCGCGAAGAGATAAAATTCAATGACCTTAATTTTTTCACCATGCCTATGGATTGTGACATCCCGGTGATTTCTGCAATGCAAGGCCATGGCGTGGGCGGTGGTTTTGTATTTGGTCTGTATTCCGATTTTACCATTTTAGGTCGCGAAAATGTGTACACTACCAACTTTATGAAATACGGTTTTACGCCAGGCATGGGCGCTACGCATATTGTTCCGTTACGGCTTGGGAATGCCATCGGCAATGAAATGTTGTACACCGCTGAAAATTATCGCGGTGCGGAATTAAAAGAACGGGGATGCAATTTAAAAGTAGTGCCAAAAGCTGAAGTATTGAAAGAAGCCATCCAATTGGCCAACTGTTTGGCGGAAAAACCGAGATTGTCTTTGATTACACTGAAAGCGCATTTAACCGCGGAATTAAAATCTAAAATTCCAACCATAATCGACGAAGAGTTGCACATGCATACGATTACTTTTCACCAACCTGAGGTTGCAGAACGGATACAGTCGTTTTTTGGAAAGTAGGGAATAAGTTATGAATTAAATGTTGGACAGGCAAGTTTTAAATCGTGATGATAATGAGATATATAACAAATACCGTGATTGTCAGGCTGAGATTCTCGAAGCCATTCTCGGCAATCTAATTGGCAATATTGTTGCTCGCACCATGAAGTGCCTTCGAGAACCTCAGGCTGACAATTTTGATCTCCTTTTTCTTTCGAAGGTCAAAATTTTGTAGGTCATTAATGTTTTCGCTTCAAATAATCGTTTCAACCAATGTCCAGTTCACCCAAAATAGTTTTTCTCTTCTCCGGCCAAGGTAGCCAATACCGTGGTATGGGTGAAAAGCTGTTTAAAAATAATAGTGTTTTTAGAAAAAGTATTGAGGAAAGTAATACCATTGTACAGAGGCATTTGAATAGATGTTTGATTGATGAATTGTATGGAAAAAGCGAACTGCCTTTTGATGATGTGTTGATTACGCACCCAGCAATTGTGGCGGTAGAAGTTGCTATGTATGCTGTAATGCAAAGCCTAAACATAACGCCACATTACGTTACGGGCAATAGCTTGGGCGAATTTGCCGCAGCCGTAGCCAGCGGATTTTGGTCTGCTGAAACCGCCATGGAAGCCGCTGTTGAACAAGCAAAATGTATAGTAAGAACAAATGCAGAAGGAACAATGATGGCGGTAGTTTCAGAACGTTCAAAAAACATGGAAGAACTTTATGCCAAGCATAATTTATACCTAGCTTCCGATAATTTTGATGGGCATTTTACTTTGTCGGGGGCTGTTCAACCAATTAATCTTTTTCAATCTGCCTTGCAAACGCAGGGTATTTCTTTTTTCAGGCTTCCGGTAAGTTTCCCGTTCCATTCGCCTTTAATTGATGGTGCAAAGAATGGGTTTAATTATTTTATGAACCATGTTCCGCTTTTTGCAAAATCAAAAACGAGTTTTATTTCAGGTATAAAAGCAAAAGAAATGAACTGTTTATGCGGAAATTATTTTTGGGAAGCGGCAAGCCAATACAGCAATTTTAAAAATGTAGTGGAATACATCGAAACCAAAGGCACTTGTTTGTATATCGATCTTGGTCCAGCCGGTACCGCCGCCAATTTCGTAAAATATAATTTGAAACCCTCGTCAAATTCTACAACTATTCAAATCATGAATTTGTATAAACGAGAAGAAGAACAGCTGGGGAAGCTGTTAGCTATGAGCTTTGAGCAATGAGCCGTTGGCATAAGTAAAATGCTTGTTATTTGCTTCTCGCAGAAAACGGAGAAAACGCAGAACTTAATTGGAAAACTAAATATATTTCAAATAATATAGTTGCAATATTCTACTAATTTGTTTGTAAAACCTTTTATTCTGCGTTTTCTCCGTTTTCTGCGAGAAAAAATTTCCTTAAAATAATCCGTTTGTTTCCCTAATTGCAATAAGCTCAAAGCTAACAGCTCACTGCTCAAAGCTTGTAGCTATCTAAACATAAACTGACTTGGTTGATTCTTCCGCATCCTAAAATCAATAAAATGTTTTCTTTTCTCAAATTGGAAATAGATATTGTTTTTCAATAAAAATTCCAAGTCTTTGCCCGGCAATTGACCAAATGAATGACCCGGCCAAAATTGGGTGTTTGAAGGCAATGATGATTTTAGCAGTTGAACAGAATCAAACATGTCATCAGCGTTTTCACAAATACCGACGCCCTCCATAAAAATGGTATCGCCACAAAAAAGATGTTGTCCAACCAAATAACAAGTGCTGCCAGCAGTGTGGCCAGGCGTAATAATCGGCGTGATTTTAATGGAATTGGCCGCGGTAATAATTTGCAAATGCTCAACTGCTGTAAGATTGGTACAATTAAAACCCGTATCATTTATTTCTGCAGCCGACATGTAAACGGGTATATTATATTTTGCAGCAAACCTTTGTGCCAAATCGGTATGGTCGGGATGCGCATGCGTTAATAAAACTGCCCTTAAAGCAATATTATTAAAAACCAAAAAATCGTTTATTAAATGATAATTCCATGCAGGGTCAACCAACACGCCATTGTCTTTGTCATCATAAAAAAAATAACATTGGTTTTTTATGAATTGATGACTTACACAAAATGTTTCAACGTTCATGACATTTTAATTATAGCAGTCTTAGTAGCCGCAGTTTGTATAAAAGTGTCCCAAAAAATGTCCAGTCCGGGTTCTGTATTTTTGGGAATAATGATGGAGCAAACATAATCGCCAGCTTGGCAGGTAATTGCCTTGTACTGTGCACAATAACGAAAACTACTCACGTAAAATCGTCCATCTTTTTTTAGTGATTCAATTTCCAATACGCTAAAATCGAGTGTCATTCCGGTTCTAAATACTTTCGACAAGGCTTCTTTTATAGTCCAAACAATAGTGCCGCCATTCACTTCGGTTAAATTGTTATCAGCCAATAAATCAAATTCTTTCGCAGAAATCTGGGTTTTAATGGCATTCATTTTATCGGCATCAATTTTCTCGATATCAATTCCCAAAGGATGTTCCTCTGGAAATGCCAAGGCTGTCCCAATATTATCGCAATGGCTTATGCACACCTGTATATTTGTTGTGTTGCAATTTTTTACCACAGGAAATTGAAATATGCCAAAATCAATATAAAAAGACGAAATAGGTTGTGGTTCAATTATTTCGCAAATCGCTTTTTTCGCAGCAATTCTTCCTAACAAATAGCTTAGTTTTCGCTTGTCGTATTTTAAGGTAGAAAAATATGCCAGTTCATTTGGATGGAGCAAAGGGATTTTATGAACAAGTTCGGGCAATTCAATCTTTAACAAGCAAAAGCCGGCACCAAAGTTTTTGCTGTTACGCTTCAACAATATTTTGCCTGTCATCATCAATAAAAAATATTAGTTTGCAATTCTCAATTATTTGTCAGCAATTGTAATGGTGGTAAAGTTCATTGTTTTTAAATGAAAGCGCCAGCCATTTACTACGTAATATCCGCCGTTTAATACAAATGTCAACACACGTCATACCTGGCTTCAAGATAGATGTTATATTTTCAAGTTTTATTGCCTTCGAACCAGTACTGCATTTAGAATTCTTACCATGACCGATCAAAGTAGAAATATTTGGGGGCCGATGCTTTCAATGATCGTAATTTTTTTGATGATTGAATGCGATGGCTTTGCCCAGCAATTGTTTTTTCATCACATTACTAAAGAAAATGGCCTTGTAAGCAACAGGATATCAAGCATTTGCCAAGATAAAAAAGGGTATATGTGGATTGGTACACAAACAGGGCTGCAACGCTACGACGGAAGCCGTTTTGTTACTTATGTATCTGATCAACACGATTCAACTGCACTGCAAACCGATTGGATAAGCACCATTTTTGAAGATAGCAAAGAACGCTTATGGATAGGTACCGACCGTGGAGCACCTTGTATTTTAGACAGAGCCACAGGTGTTTTTAAAAGTATTGATCAAAATATTGGTAATAATAATGAAAAATTAAGGGGTATTTGGGCGTTTTTAGAAGATAAAAACGGCGAGATATGGTTGTCGTGCAGAAGCGGTATTTTCAAATTCAACGAAAATACCCATCGGTTTGAAAGCAAAAACAAACTTTTTGGTCTTAAAGATGACAAATCCTACGTACTAGGCGCCACTTTGGACAGTGCAGGTAATTTTTGGTGTACTACACCCGACGGCTTAAAAGAACTGGAATTTAAAACGCAACAATTGTTCGATAAAAACAACAACCCTAATCACCTGCCTATATTCAATTTAAAAGAAAATCCAGTCACCATCAAGTTCGACAAAAAGAACAATTTATGGATTGGCACTAGTTACGCCGGAAAACTTTACAAATACGATTTTCAACACAACAATCTTCAATACTACTCTTTTAAACGGCTTGATGCCCACAATGCAACCCCGGCTTTTCAGTTTTTAGAAGCCTTAGGTGGTATTTTTGTAACATCTTCCAACAAAGTAATCGTTTCATTATTATCCAGGGGAATTGCTATTTATGACGAGGTGAAAAATGCATTTGTATTGGAAGAAGCAAACGATGGTATCCCTTACAAACTGCACCCCGCAAACGGCGACGGGGCCTTTGTTTTTACAGAAGACAGGGAAAAAAATATATGGATCGGATCAACCGAAGGCATAAACCTGTACAATCCTACTAACCAGCATTTTGTAACTTTTAGCTTGAATGTTGACGCATCGATAGATTTTTTGACCATTCGGCCGGTATCCGGTTTTTTGCAAAACAGTTCGGGTGATATTTTCGTGAGTTATTATTGTTTAAATGGCGGCATTGTGCAGTTGGATAAAGACCTGAAATTTAAACATCGCTATCTGTATCGCGGAGAAGGTGACCTTAGTTTAGGTGCGAATGAAATATGGGGATTGTTTGATGACGGTAACGGTAATATTTGGGCACCCAACCAAGATGGGGATATTTTGCGATTAGAAACCAAAACCGGAAAGATTACGCTGCAAAAAGATAGCGTTTTGCACGGTAATATTTTGGCTATGCAAAAAGATGCCCAAAATAATATTTGGATCGGCCATTGGAATAAGGGGCTTATTAAAATAGACGGACAAACAAAGAAAGCCACTTCTTACAAAAATTATGTAAATCCACAAGTAAACGGCTTTAGACGAGGGATATGCATGCTGCAAGATGATAATAAAATATGGATTGGCACTTTCGAAAACGGGTTGCAATTGTTTGATAAAGACGCTTCAAAATTTGTTGCCTCTTTTGTAAGGGATAAAAACAATAAACAATCAATCAGCAATAATACGGTGATGGATATATTTCCCTACAATAAAGACACGCTGATTTTGGCAACGGAGGGTGGCATCAATATTTTTGATAAGCATACAAAAGCCTTTAAGGCCATTACTAGTAAAGATGGGTTGCCAAACAATTTGGCACTTGCCATTACAGTAGATGATGAACATAATCTTTGGGCGGCTTTTGAGGGCGGCTTTTGTAAAATAAACATGCGCAATTATGTTATTACCAATTACGGGGTAGACGATGGCATTATTGAAAACTCGTTCAATAACAATTTTTACAGACTTAAAGACGGTAGATTAATGGTTGGTTCAGCCAAAAGTTTTATCGTTTTTGATCCAAAAGCAGTTACTAATTCGGGTACGCCGCCAGATGTAACTATTACCGGCTTTAAAGTATTTGGCAAAACAGTTTACATTGATTCCCTTATAAAATTAGAAAAGCCAGTTACCTTATCTTATAATGAAAATAGTATCCAAATTGAATTCGCTTCTATTTATTTTAATTCAAGCAATAAAATAAAATACTATTATCAGCTAGAAGGTATTGATAAAGAATGGTTTGCGGCCGATTACGAAAACGTTGTTTACTACCACCAATTACCACCCGGAAATTTTACTTTGAAACTAAAATGTTGCAATAGGGATGGCGTATTTTGTAAGCATATTACCACGTTGCATATTAAAATTGTTCCACCTTTTTGGAAAACCAGTTGGTTTAGATTTCTATTAATTGCCTTGTTTATTTTAAGTATATACCTGTTTATAAAATGGCGGGAAAAAAATATTAAAATATTGGAAAAAGGAAAAACTAACCTTCAACAATTGGTGGCCGAAAAATATAAGATCCAATTTCAGGCGGAACAAATCAGCAATTTCTTTTCCACATCACTACTTAACAAAAACGATATTGACGATGTACTGTGGGACGTAGCCAAAAACCTGATAGGAAAGTTGGGTTTTGTAGACTGTATTATTTATTTATGGAATGAGGATAAAACCAAACTGGTACAAAAGGCTGGTTACGGTCCAAAAGGTTCGCTTGAAGAAATAACAAAGCAGCCGTTTGATGTGGCACTGGGGCAAGGAATTGTTGGATATGTAGCAAAATATAAACAGGCGGTTTTGGTAGAAGACACAACCAAGGATGACCGCTATCGAAAAGATGAATTAATAAGACGTAGCGAAATTTGCGTTCCTATTATTTCCAACGATGTGTTAATTGGCGTAATTGATTCCGAACATCCAGAAAAAGGTTTTTTTACCAAAAGCCATTTACAATTGCTTACCACCATTGCAGATATGGTGGCCATTAAAATAAATGTATTGGAATCTGAAAAAGCATTGAGGCAAAAAAAGAACGAGCTAGTCAGCATCAACCAGCAACTGGCGGAGGTACAATTAACGGCGTTGCGAAGCCAGATGAACCCGCATTTTATTTTTAATGCATTAAACTCCATTAAAACCTTTGTAATGGAAAATGATGCCGCCAATGCGGAGAAATATTTGGATAAATTTGCTAAATTGATAAGGTTTATACTTGATACCACACAATCGAACATGGTGCTGTTAAGTAAAGAAATAGAACTGCTTACGCTTTATTTAGACTTGGAACAATTGCGTTTTTCCGATAAATTGACCTATTCGATAACGGTTGATAAAAATATCCATATTCCATCCATCATGATCCCTAGCATGTTAATACAGCCGTTTGTTGAGAACGCAGTTTTGCATGGTATTTTGCACAAGGAAAACGATGGCCATATAGCTATACAATTTACGCTTCATAACACCTGGCTCGAAATAATTATTGAAGACAACGGCGTGGGCAGGGAAAAATCAAAAATGTACAATAAGTCAAAACCAGCCCATCATTCACTTAGCATGGAAATAACCAACAAGCGATTACGGGGGCTAAATAAAAACAATGATGCACCCATAGGTATTACCATAACCGACTTAAAAAACGACAAATTAGAAGACGTGGGAACAAGGGTAAGTATAAACGTGCCAATCTAAAAACCTAAAATAATATGCTATGATCCAATCTATTATCATCGACGACGAACCTTCCAGCAGAAAAACATTGTCCTTAATGCTAAACAGGCACAAAGACGATATCGATCTTGTTGATATTTGTGAAAGCCCATTGAAGGGAATCGAAAGCATTGCAAAATACCAACCGGAACTGGTTTTTTTAGACATTGAAATGCCGGTAATGAACGGGTTTGAAATGCTGAAACAAATAGAAAACATTAATTTTGATGTGATTTTTACAACGGCGTACGATCAATATGCCATTAATGCCATCCGCTACAGCGCATTAGACTATTTGCTTAAGCCAATTAGTAGCGAGGATCTTTTTAATGCCATTGAAACATGTAAATCGGCTATCAACAAAAAAAAGAACACAAAAAAATATGAAGTTTTATTTGATCATTTAGATAAAAAAAATGCATTGGATAAAACAATAGCCTTATCGTCGATGGATGGGATTTTTATCACCAGAATGAGCGATATTGTACGCTGCGAAGCCAATGGCAGATATAGTAAATTTTATTTTGCCAATAAAGAAACGATGCTGGTAAGCAGAACGCTGAAAGATTTTGAAGAGCTATTACCGGCCACAGATTTTTTTCGCATACACGATTCAAATATTATCAATCTTTCCTATCTAAAAAAATATAGTAAGGGCGATGGCGGAACCGTTTTGCTGAACGACGGCACCGAACTGGACGTATCCCGCCGCAGAAAAGAAGAATTTATGAGGTTGATATTGAAAGCATAAACCTTTTCCCTACCGTTTATTACGGTCATCCATCCACATATTACATTTAGCCTAACTCGTTAAAGTATCGCTGTAATTTCATTTTCTTTAGTCGTAAATATTGATATGGAAAATGAACCGCTTATATTTTTTTTCGTTTTTGTTGTGGCCATACTTGTTTTTTTTATTGCCATCAAGGTAAATAGAAGCATTGCCGGAAAAATTATCGTCCAACAAGATCATTTATCTCAGCCTGATATATCTTCAGCTCAAACCGTGCCGGATAAATTGGTGGCCGATAATGACAATTGGATTTTAAAGTTAGAACCATCTATACAATTATTGTTGGCTTTAAGGCTAGCTGCCATTGCGCTTCCTTGTTGGGAGCAGTACATCAAAAAAAATAAAGTAGCTTACATAGACAGCCTTTCCAAAAAGAAAATAGTTATACCAGAATTTTTTTTGGAGGCAGCATTACAAACGATTAAGGATAATTCATCTGTTATGTTGTTATACGACAATATTAAATATGATGACATTAAAAAGAAACTTGACCAGTTTACTTATCCGATGACGGCATTGCACGATGGCGATTTAGTGTTGCCCCAACCAATAAAAAAAATATTTACGGGTGTGTACAACATGCTAAAAGGCATCGAACAAACCAATAATCCATTGTTTGGCCATTTTTTTTCGATTGCCATTACCGATCTGATACATAGTATTGAACTAAACCAGCTGCTTTCATTAAAAGAAATGCATCTATTTCTTCGCAGCTATAAAAATAAAATTGCCTTGTAATTGCCGCCATATAGTTGAACAATAATTGTTCCCTTAACTTCAATAATATCCTTTTTTGGCCATCCAAAGGTTGCGATACCATTAAACTAAGTGCAGAATAAACTGAGTGCAAAGTAAGCTACGCCTAACAAGCGTAGCTTATTGCCGTAATTTGTGGTTGAAAATAAGAACGGAAAAATATGTAAGCATTGGAAGAGAATGATAAATTCTCATTTATAAACAAGCAGTTTTTGTTATTTTTAACCCATGATTATTACCGCATCTATAGTTTCAATTATAATCGTTGTTGTATTGGCTATCATCTATAAAAGAAAAGAAGATGAAGACAAAAGACAATAAATCAGCACTAGCATTGCTGCGCCGTGTTTATAGCCTAAACGTTTAAACAGCTTCAAAAATTAAAGACAAAAAGTTATAGCCAAATATTAACTTTACGGATATTAACAATTCCTGCAAAAGGTATTGGCCTATCGCACTCAATCTTTAAATATTCTATGACCAATATAAATGCTTTGGAAGAATTGCAGCGCTTATTAGAAATTGAAAAAGCTGCCCGAAAAGCCGCAGAAGATAAACTGGAACAAAAAGAGCTTGCATTACAAAATGCTTTACAGCAAATACAAAAAACTGAAACCCAAAAAAATTCAGGGTTAAAAAAAGAAACAGATGAACGGCTTTTTAGGGATGTGGTAAATAATTTGCCAGGCATTGTTTTTCAACTACAAAAAAATGCCGATGGCTTGTTCGTGTTTAATTTTGTAAGCCCCGTTTTGCATCAAATGCTAGGTTTAAAAGTGTCAGACACCAGCCAAATATTGCCGTTTATTCATCCAGAAGATAAAAAGCGTTGGACTGAAAGTTTGGAAAACACCTACCAAAACGTAAAAGTTTGGAAACAAGAAATACGTTTTTTAATGGGCGACGGCACCATTTATTGGTGGATCAGCTCTGCTACGCCGTCTTATTCCGTCAATGGCGACCTACTTTACAATGGCATTTTACTAAACATCACAAAGCAAAAAGAAGCCGAATTAAGCTTAAAGGAAAACGAGAAAAAATGGCGCTTTGCGCTAGAAGGTTCTGGCGATGGGCTTTGGGAATACGATGTTGTCAACAATAAAACCTTTTATTCTTCTACTTTTAAAGAGATGCTTGGTTTTACAGAAAAAGAATATGGCCAAGATCCAAATTTTTGGGTCAAAAGCATCCACCCTGATGATTTGCACAAGGTGGAAGAAATGGAAAGGAATTATACCAATAATGCAACAGATTCACATTCCATCCAATATCGAACGCTTAACAAATTAGGGGAATATGTTTGGATAATGGATCGTGGTTTTGTACTTTCAAGGGATGTTTCGGGTAAACCTTCGCATTTTATTGGCGTACATACCAACATCAACCAAATAAAACAAACCGAGTTTGAGCTAACTTCAACCGCCGTTAAATTGGCTACTTTGGTTACCAATATGCAAGATGGCATTGTGTTAGAAGATGAACATAATATCGTGGTTCTCTGCAACCAATCATTCTGTAATATTTTTGATATCCCGTTAGCCCCAAAACAAATTGTTGGCCAAAATATTGAGCAATCTTTATTACGCAATACCCATCGTTTTAAAGATTTTACTATTTATATGTCGCGGCGGCATGCGCTGCTAAAAGAATGTAAACCAGCAGCTAACGAAGAAATTGAACTAGCCAACGGTAAATTTTTATCAAGGGATTACGCACCGCTTATAATTGAAGGTGAGTGCAAAGGGCATTTATGGAAATATACAGATATCACCCAGCGCAAAAAAGCTGAAAAAAATTTGATAGAAGCTGAAAAGAGATACCGTAACCTAATTGAAAATATGCAGGTAGGGTTGGTTGAATTTAATGCGGCCCAACAAATTTTGTATGCCAACCATACTTTTTATGCCATGTGCGGTTATACAAAAAATGAGTTGGACGGACGGTTATCGGAACTTATTTATGTAAATGCGGATGTGGCCAAACAAAAAAAAGGATTGCGGAAAAAAGGCATCAGCGATGCCTACGAAGTAGAAATACAAACAAAAAGCGGCGAAAGAAAATGGTGGTATGTAAGCGGTGCACCAAGGCAAAACGACCAAATGGAAACCATTGCCACCATTGGCGCTTGTTTGGATATAACAGGACAAAAGCAATTGGAATATGAATTGCGGCAGGCAAAAGATGCCGCCGAACAATTGGCTAGCGCTAAAGATATTTTTTTGGCCAACATGAGCCATGAAATACGAACACCCATGAACGCCATGTTGGGCATGACGCGGATGATGGAAAAAACCGACTTATCAACCCAGCAACAATTTTACTTAAAAACTATTAGTAATTCCACTTCTAGTTTGATGGTGATTGTAAACGATATCCTTGATTTTTCAAAAATATCGGCTGGTAAACTTTCGCTAGAGCAGATCGGTTTTCGCTTACAAGAAGTAATAACCACCTCTATTGATATGGTAGCGTATGGCGCAAAAGAAAAGGGCTTACAACTGATTGTAGAAAACGGCGAATGTTGTAACAATATTCTTTTGGGCGATCCTTTTCGGTTAAAACAAGTATTTATAAACCTTTTAACGAATGCTGTAAAATTTACCAGCAGTGGTACAGTATCGGTTTTTTGTAAAAATAACGGCATGGTTAATGGCAAATGGGATATTGCGGTTCAGGTAAAAGATACCGGGCGTGGCATGAAGGAAGACTATTTAAAAATTTTGTTTGATAAGTTTACCCAAGAAGATGAAAGCATAGCGAGGAGCTATAGCGGTACCGGCTTGGGAATGAGCATTAGTAAGCATTTGGTGGAATTGATGGGTGGAAAAATAAGCGTAGAAAGCATAAAAAATGTGGGTACTACTTTTACGCTCAATTTTAATTTTGAGGAAGGAAATGAAAGGGATCTTTTAATAAATGAAGGAATGCCAGTAGATACTTCGCTATTGCAAAACAAGCATATTTTATTAGTAGAAGATAATGAAATGAACCAATTGGTGGCGCAAACCGTGCTGGAACAAAACGGCATGAAGGTGGCATTGGCTACAAATGGCGTGGAAGCAGTAGATTCTGTAAATTCATTAAACTTCGACTTGGTATTGATGGACATGCAAATGCCTGTAATGGATGGGCTACAAGCCACTGCCATAATTAGGGAAACGCACAAAGATTTACCGATTATAGCACTTACCGCCAACGCATTAAAAGGCGAACGAGACAAATGCCTAGCTGCCGGAATGAACGATTTTTTGGCAAAGCCTTTTGAAGAAAATGTATTATTGGGATTGCTTTGTAAATGGCTTGATAAAAAAGAAATTCCAGTTACAACGAAGGTTTTTATTGATGAAAACATAATAGCACCAGTTGTTATTGCAAAGCAACCATTATATAATTTAGAACAACTACAAGCTATTAGCCCCGGCAACTCAGATTTTTTAAAGTTATTGGTAAAAATATTTATTAACGATGCCAGCAGCACGATTATAAAAATAATTGATGCGATGAAGCAAAACGATTTTAAAACCATAAAATCGCTTGCGCACCGCATAAAACCATCCATCAATCAAATGGGTATCCCATTTTATGAACAAATATTGCGGATAGAAGAATTGTGTTTGACGGAAGATATGACAGGCGAATTAGGAAAGTTGGTGGCTGATTTTGAAAAATTGATGGATGAATTATTGCCAGCGTTGGAAAAAGAAGCATAATAAAATATTTATTAATTTCTAATTGTTTAATAATTTAAGGCATTTTTGTAAAACATATTTTATTGTAATTTTCTTTTTATAAAGGTAATTACAATAAAATTATTTGATAAAATCAATAGATATTTTTCTATTGCTGCTTTTATTTTTCAATGCCAATATATTTCCAATGATGCCAAAACCACTGCAAAATATATCAGTATTAGCTGCTGATGATTCTCCTTTAAACTTAATGATAATAACGCAAGTGCTAACTAATGCCGGCGCTACCATAGTTACAGCAGAAAATGGACGGCAAGTGTTGGAAAAATTAGAAGCGACAAAAATTGATATTATATTGATGGATTTGCAAATGCCAGAATTAGACGGCTTTGAAACTGCCATGGTAATAAGGCACTGTGGCCAACAATATAGCAACGTTCCAATAATAGCGGTTACAGCCGAAACAGACCTTTCAGAAATTGAAAAAAGTAAAATTGCGGGCATGAACGATTTTATTTCAAAGCCCTTTGCACCACAAGTTATTTATGAAAAAATACTTGCCTTAATTAAAACTACAATCGCTCACAATACCGTAACTAATAACATAGCGGCAGAAGATTTACCAAATTATGATCTTACCTATTTAAAAGAAATTACAAATGGTGATAAAAAAAATATGGAGATTATTGTAAATAATTTGATAGAGAATGCACCTGTTTTATTAAGCCAATCAATAAATGCAATAGAGGCTGAAGAGTGGATTGATGCATCAAGTTATTTGCATAAATTAAAAGGATTGGTAAGTCTTTTTTTTATGCCAAAAATTACTGATTCTATTTTAATGGCTGAAAAAGAAGCAAAACAATTACAACCAAATAAATTCGATATAAATAAACAAATTAGTTTTATTTCTCACCAACTTCCCCATATTATTCAATTGATTTCCATCAATTTTTTAAATTAATCGGTAAATACAACCATATCTGAATTATTTTTAGTTATTTTACATCGTGAACCTTTTAAAGACATTTTTTTTAATTGGTTTATTAAATGCATTTCTATCCAAAACTAAAAAATAAAATGGCTGAAAATCAGAAAAAAAGCATGCTTTTATTGGATGATGAAGCGGCAATTGGCATCATCATACAAATACAATTTGATAAAGACTATGATATTACAATTTTAAAAAACGGATTAGATGGCATTAAATGGTTATTGGATGGAAACATACCAGAACTGATTGTTTTAGACCTAAATATGCCACAAATGAGTGGTTTTGAGTTCTTAAAAGAAGTACGCAAATACAGTTTTTTTAAAAAAACACCAATCATAGTCCTTTCTGGCGAAGACACTAGCAGCAAAAGAATCGAGGCATTTAAATATGGTGCCAACGATTATCTCACAAAACCTTTTAACCCGTTAGAGTTAAGAATTAGGATGGAAAGATTTATTAATTAATCAGCTAAGTTCTAATTAATTAAAATATTTCTTTAAACAGTAATAAATTATTACTGCAATAACTATATTTTATTGGAATTAATTTTTTTAAAGGAAGGTTTGTTTTAATAAAAATTCAATTTGTGATTAGAATTATTTTAATTTAAAATAATTACTTCTAAATAAATAATTCTATTGTAATAATAATAAATTTTATTTCGGTAGAAATATGTTGCACCATGAATAGGGACAATTTATTATAATATTAAACCGCTTTTAATATTACAAAAACTAAGCCGAATTGTATTTGTATTACAATTTAATTAATTTTTTTATCGCCGTATAAAGACATCTTAAATGAAACAAATTGCTTTTATTAATCTAATGCCTTTACGCTTTAAGCTGTTGGAAAATGTTTTGCAAGCTAATTTTATTGTAAAAGATTTTGATTCGGCAATTTCTTTTATTGAATATCATAGCAATAACCCTTTTCCTTTTGATATAATAATATTTTGTGCTGATATACACGAACAAACCGTTTTAGCGGCCATGCAAAAAACGATGCTCTATTTTGTACACCTTGGTCGCCCTGTTGTTTTATTGTCAGATCATTTTACATTTAACGATAAAAAAATTGTAGTGCGAGAAGGCATTACCAGCATTTTTGAAATTGCCGATGTAAGCAATCCTAATTTTATAAATGAATTAAATAAAATAATAGATAATCCTCCTGTACGGTTGGTTACCAATGGAATAGTTCAAAATCCAAATAATATAAATTTCAGATACAAAACACCATTTGGTAAACGTCTTTTCGATATAACGGTATCTGGATTGGTGTTGCTGCTTACTTCGCCCATTTATGCAATTATTGCTTTGCTGATAAGGCTGGAATCAAAAGGCCCTATTTTTTATATCTCCAAACGGGTTGGTTCAGGTTTTCAATTATTCGATTTTTATAAGTTTCGGACCATGGTGCCCGATGCCGATAAAAAATTGAAATCGTTAAGCCATCTAAATCAATATGCTAATCCAACTGGTGCGCCGATTGAGCCTGTTGTAGCTAAAAATGAATTTTTATTTTGCAAGGAATGCAAAGCGGTTAATATTGCTTGCGAAAATCTTTTATACGATGATACCGGCATGCAGGTTTGTGAGAAATTATTTTTACAAAGTAAAAAAGATGCAAAAGATACTTTTTTTAAGATCAGCAACGATCCACGCATTACAAAGCTTGGCAAGTTTTTACGTAATTCAAGCCTTGATGAAATACCGCAATTGTTTAATGTTTTTAAAGGCGATATGAGCATTGTTGGCAATAGGCCATTGCCATTGTACGAAGCAGAAAAACTAACCAACGACATGTTTACACAGCGGTTTTTAGCCCCAGCCGGATTAACAGGTTTATGGCAGGTAACAAAACGAGGTAAAGGCGGCCCAATGTCGGAAGAAGAAAGAATTGGCCTTGATAATTTATATGCCAATCATTATAGCCTATTATTCGATGTAAAAATTATTTGCAAAACTATACCGGCATTATTTCAAAAAGAAAATGTTTAGCAGCATTTTAATAATTATATAATTTTTAAGAATACATATTTAAATTATTGTATTTCCATATTTCATTTTAATTTTTTATTTAAATGATTTTATTTTTTTGGATAGCGTTTATAATTATTTTTTACACCTTTATTGGTTATGGCATTGTGTTGTTTATTTTAATTGTAATAAAACGATTAATTGTTGGTAGAAAAGAACAATTATATCCATCTGCTGATAAGTGGCCGACCGTAAGTTTTGTAGTGGCTGTGTTTAATGAAGAATATATTTTGGACGAAAAAGTAACCAATTCATTAAGCTTGGATTATCCCAGCCATTTAATTGAATATGTTTTTGTAACGGATGGTTCATCAGACAGATCTCCGGAAATAATTAAAAAATTATCCGCAAATAAAATTATTGCATCAGCCTGAACGAAGGGGAAAATTAGCCGCAATGGAACGCACCATCGCATTTACCAAAGGCGAAATTCTTATTTTTTCAGATGCCAACACTATGCTAAATACCGCTTCTATAAAAGAAATTTGTAAGCATTACTTAGATAAAAAAGTTGGTTCTGTAGCAGGAGAAAAAAAGGTTTTAAGCGGAGAACAAGACGATGCAGCAGGCAGCGAATCAATGTATTGGAAATATGAATCAAAATTAAAAGCTTGGGATTCAGAGCTTTACAGCGTTGTTGGTGCTGCTGGTGAGCTTTTTAGTGTGCGAAAATCTTTATATATACCAGTACCAAAAAGTTCGTTGATCGATGATTTTATGATATCGATGCGCATTGCCCAAAAGGGATATAAAATTGTGTACGAGCCAAAAGCCTACGCCATGGAATATTCATCTGAAAATGTAAAGGAAGAATACAAGCGTAAAATTAGGATTGCGGCTGGTGGCATTCAATCTATTATTTGGCTACGCAAAATGCTGTTGCCTTTTCCAAGGCCGATATTGTGGTTTCAATATGTAAGCCACCGGGTACTGCGTTGGACAATTACTCCTTTTTTGATGATCGCTTTATTGTTAGATAATATTTTTATTGTTATAAAAGCTGGCACATTGCCAACTATTTATCAACCAATATTGGCATTGCAAATTTTATTTTATAGTCTGGCACTGGCGGGTTGGTATTTTGAAAATAAGTCGGTAAAAATAAAAGCGTTATTTATTCCATTTTATTTCTGTATGATGAATACGGCCGTAATTGCTGGTATCTTCCGGTATTTTTTAGGCAAACAATCAGTAAAGTGGGATAAAGCCAAAAGAAAAACGGCTATTTAAACAGGATTTAAAAAATTAATTGAATAATTGAATATGTTGAAAAAATGTTTATTTATTATTTTTTTATTGATAAACGGCTTATGTTTTGCGCAGCAACAAACGCTTATGCAAGATGTGGATAATGTTTTTTTAGATACGCTTGTTGCGTATGCAAAAAAAAATTATCCGCGTATAAAATTATTTGAAGCAAGGGTAAATGCAGCAAAAGCAAATTTACAAAAGCAAAAATTAGGCTGGTTTGAACCACTAACACTTTCTTACGTAATACAGCCGCCAAGTGTAAATACAAGCAGTGCAACCAATCCAATTTTGTTAAACGGATATCAATTTGGATTGTTTTTAAATATCGGATCTTTATTGGAACGGCCTGCTATTATTAAGCAAGCAAAAGAAGAAATTAAAGAATTTGATAGCGAGGCATCGGAATATAATTTTACTATAACAGCAGAAGTTAAAAAGCGATATTATAATTATTTGCAACAATCCGTTCTATTAAGATTAATTTCAAAAACGGTAATTGAAGGGCAAGCTTTATTGGAAAGCGTAAGGATTAAATACGAAAAAAGCGAACTGCCTTTTGATGAATACAGCAAGGTTGCTATTTCAACCAATGGGAATATACAATCTAAATTGGAAACGGAAGCGAATGTGCTTGCAGCTATTTCATCAATTGAAGAATTAATAGGAACCGGTTTTTTAGATTTAAAGAAAAAGTATGGAGTTAAATAAGTTTTTTAAACAATTATACAAACGTTGGTTGGTACTTATATGCGTGCCGCTTGTAAGCATGGCCGTTACTTATTATTTGGTAAGGGATATGCCATCCAACTTTTCTGCGCAAGCCACATTGGCAACAGGTTTAGTGGATGAAACACAGCACACTTTAAGCATTGGTGGAATTAATTTTCAAGAATCGCAAATAAGCCAACAATTTACCAATGTGATAGAAATGATGAAGTTAAAAAAGATGGTCGATAAGGTTTCTTACTTATTGATTATACATGATTTATCGCAGCCTGATCCGTTTAGAAAACCTTCGAAGCTGGTAAAGGCGATGGAGGAAAAGGAGAAAATGAAGTCGATTGTTTTTTTTAAAAATAAATATGACAAAGAAGAAGAATTAAATCTCTGGGATAATAGCGACAACCAGCAGCAAAAAATATTAGAATCAATGAAATATGATGCTGCAACAATTAATAATAATTTAAATATTCACCGAAAAAATAACAGTGATTATATTGAAGTTGAATATAATTCTGAAAATGCGGAATTGTCTCCTTTTGTGGTAAATACTATTTGTAAAGAATTTATTAAATCTTATGATTCCATCATCATAAAAAATAAGAAAAAAACATCGGATTATTTAGCAGAAATGTTGCGACAGAAATATGTTGCAATGAATGCTAAAATTGCATTGTTGAAGGATTATAAAATCCAAAATAAAATATTGAATTTATATGAACAATCAAAAATTTTATATACGACCATTGTTTTAATTGATTCCCGCAAACAAGATGCGCAAAAAGAAATAGAATCTTACACAGGTGCAATTAATAATATAGACAGCAAGTTTAATCCGAATGATAGGAAATATTTAGAAAGTGCTTTAACTAAACTGAACAGGGGTATATTGGAGACCAAAACTAAATTACAAGCACTTAGCGACCAATATTTAAAAAGCAATTATGATGAAGATTATAAAAAAGGCATGGATTCGTTACAAAAAATAATGAATGGCCAAATTAATGCTTTAAACGACCAATATATTTATGATCCATTAAGTGCAGAGAAGGATTTGATGGGGCAAAAATTAAGCTTGGAAGTGCAGAGAGATATAACCAAAAATAGTTTAAATGGTTTAACCAGGGAATTGGATGCATTTAACCAACGATTTAATAGATTGGTTCCTTTTGAAGCAGTAATTCAATCTTACGAACGTGATATTGATATTGCCAGTCGCGAATATCTTGATGTGTTAAATAAATATAATGGACTGGGAACCGATCCGGATAATATCGTAAAACTTTCACAGGTGCAAATTGCTATGCCAAGTAAAGGAGCGCCAACTAAAAAGATATTGCTGGTGCTGGTTGCAGGCATTATTACGTTTGCGCTTTGCGTAGTTATTTTGTTCGTTATGTTTTTCTTTGATAAAGCAATAACAACACCTGCTGAGCTTGCACAAAAAACACAATTCCCAGTGTTGGGATATTTAAATCAACACACTGGCAACGCAGTTGATTTATTTACGCTTTGGAATGCCAGTGATGGCAGACAATCCCGAATTTGCTGCACAAAAAGCGCTGCTAAGATCCATTCGTTATGAAGTGGCACAGGAGCTTGGTAATAAAAAAACAATTTGTGTTACAGGATTAAAAACGGGCGCTGGTGCTACATTTTTATCTATTAATTTGGCTTATGCTTTTGCTACCATGCATAAAAAAGTTTTATTGGTAGATGGTAATTTTAATAATCCATCTATATCAAAAATTTTAAAACCTTCTATTGATATGGAAGATCTTTTTAAATTGAATTATGTAGATAACAGCGAATTTGTAACCGTAGTTGGCAACACAGCAGAAAGCCGTTCGCCTTTTGAAATTGCCAGCGAAGAAAAAATAAAAAATACGTTTGAATCGCTGCCTTTTGATATTGTTATTATAGATACTGAGTCATTGGAAAATGGAAATAAAACAAGGGAATGGGCTGCATGTTGCGATAAAATAATTGCCGTTTTTGAAAATAAAAAAGTACTGACTGACCAAGATGTACAACAAGTAATTTGGCTAAAACAAAGTGGCAAATTTGCTGGATGGGTATTTAATAAATATGCGTCACCAACTGCATAATTACAATTAAATATGAATATCTTATTATTAATCTGTTGGGTTGTTTTGCAATTGGCCATAGGCTTTCATTTATTTTTTCCAATTATTATTTATTTAATCCATCAAATAACCAATAAAGAAAAGCTAGCTTTTAATGAAAATATTAATCAATCAGATTATGGCATTATTGTAACTGCGTATGAGCAAACGGAAGGATTATATGCTGTAATCAATTCATTATTAAAATTGGATTATTATAATTATATTATTTACATAGTTGCCGATAAATGCGATGTTTCTAATTTGAAATTTAATGACGATAAGGTAGTGGTTTTACGTCCACCGGAAGCTTTGAGTAGCAATACCAGGTCTCACTTTTATGCCATCCATCATTTTATACGGCCTCACGAACGGCTGACGATTATTGATAGCGACAACCTTACTGATCCACAATATTTAAATCAGTTGGATGTTTTTTTTGCAAAGGGATTTAAGGCAGTACAAGGCGTAAGGATGCCTAAAAATTTAGATACTACATTGGCATGCTTAGATGCTGCAAGGGATATTTATTATCATTTTTATGATGGAAAAATATTGTTTGAGACAGGATCGTCCGCAACGTTGGCTGGTTCGGGAATGGCTTTCACAACCGAACTCTATAACGAATGCCTAGAACATAAAGATATTATTGGTGCTGGGTTTGATAAAGTATTGCAAGCCAGTATTTTAAGTAAAGATATGAGGATTGCATTTGCCGAAAAAGCAATTGTGTACGATGAAAAAACAACCCAATCGAACCAATTGGTAAACCAACGTGCTAGATGGATAAACACTTGGTTTAAATATTTTAAATTCGGCTTTTCTATTATCTCAAAAGGAATTGTTCGGTTTAGCGCCAACCAATTTTTATTTGGGTTGGTATTGTTACGACCGCCGCTTTTTATATTTCTTATCCTTTCTTTTGTGTTGCTGGTGATTAATATTTTTATTTATCCGTTGCTGTCTATCGTTTGGCTAACTGGTTTTATTTGCTTCGCAATTGGTTTTATATTAGCATTAAAACATTCCGATACCGATAAACGCATTTATAAATCTTTGTTTAATATCCCGCAATTCATGTTTTACCAAATCATATCCCTTACGCATAGTTTAAAAGCAAATAAAAGATCGGTAGCAACAAAACATTTTAACCATGCTGAAGTTGTAGATGCTAAAGCAGAGGAATAAATTTTTAAAATAAAATAATAATGCGGACAAATCCAAATCAAAAAATAGAGAAAAAACCAATTGATATGGCATTGTACACTCGCAAGGTTGCATTGGCAATCATATTTATCAGCGTATATTTTCTTTTTATTAAAATTCTTTTTTTATAATTGGACAACCACATTGAAATACCGATAAATAAACCCGCCTTAAATAAAAGAATAGGTGTGTGGTCGTATTTTAAAAAGTCGATTATCACAGAAAGATTTAATACACCGATAGGCATATTTTTATTGTTAGCAATAGCCGCATTGGTTGGTTATAGTGTTCCTGTTTATGGTTTTTTGCCAAGTGTTTTTGTTATTATTATTTTTATTGCCATTCCATTTATATATTCCATAATTGTTTATCCACAATTTGGTGTTTCCATTGTAATGCTTAGCGCTTATTTATTGATGTGGGTAATTAAATGGGGCATTGGTTTTCCCATTGGTACATTAATGGACGGGATGGAAGTGTTGATGATAATGGGTTTACTGCTAAAGATTAAATACAATCCGCCAGGTGATATTTATAAAAACCCAATTACTTATTTAATTATTGCGTGGATATTATACAATGTGTTGGAAGTTGCAAATCCAGCCGTTGAATCGCGTTTGTCTTGGCTGTACACCATACGCAGCGTTGCTATGGTCATGCTTATGTATTTTGTGTTTACTTATCATATCCGTACAGAACAATTTTTAAAATTCATCATCAAATTATGGCTGGCACTATCAGTATTTGCGGCGCTGTATGCACTTTGGCAAGAGTATATTGGTTTTCTTCCTTTTGAACAAAGCGGCCTCGACAACCCAGATGTACGTTCACTTTTGTTGATCGACGGCCATTGGCGAAAGTTTTCCATTTTTGCTGATCCGGTTACTTTTTCTTATAACATGGTAGCTAGTAGCTTATTGTGCATTGGCTTAATAACGAGTAATTTATCAAAAAATAAGAAATTTATTCTTGGGATAATGGCGTTATTATTTATATATGTGATGCTTTTTTCAGGAACAAGAAGTGCATACATTTTGCCGCCAATTTCTTTGGCGTTATTGGCAATTTTAAAAATGAATAAAGCCATGTTTATTGCTGCAATAACGGGTGTATTATTATTTATGGCATTAATTTTTATGCCAACCAGTAATTATACGTTGTATCGTTTTCAAACGGCATTTAAACCGTCGAACGATGCTTCTTACAATGTGCGGAAGGCCAACCAAAAAAGAATTCAGCCATATATTCTTACACATCCGTTTGGTGGTGGGCTTGGTTCGACTGGTGCGTGGGGTCAACGTTTTGCACCCAATTCTTATTTGGCAGTTTTTCCGCCGGATAGCGGCTATTGGCGGGTAGCGGTAGAGTTAGGTTGGGTTGGGCTTTTTTTATTTTGTACTTTAATGTTTACCGTTTTAAAAACGGCCGTGAATAATTATTACAGGGTAAAAGATCCTTTTTTTAAAAGTGTTAGTTTGGCCATGTTGCTGATTGTATTTGCATTTAATATTGGCGATTATCCGCAGGAAGCTTTTGTGCAATTTCCAACCAGCATTTATTTATACCTGATTATTGCGCTAATTAATGTGGTAATGCGATTGGATACACAAAAACAAAAATTAATAAGCCAATGAACCAACCGCTGTTACAAGGTAAATGCATAGTTATTGTTGGTCAACAGCCATGGGATGTTGAAATTGGCAGTAATTGCAAAAACATTGCCATTGAATTTAGCGAACATAATAAAGTGTTATATGTTAATTCGCCCTTAGATCGTTTTAATTTATGGAAAAATAAAAACGACCCTAAAATACAAAAGCGTTTAAATATCATAAAAGGAAAAGAAAACGGATTAGTTCAAATAAAAGATAATCTTTGGAACTTATATCCAGCATCAATTTCCGAGTCCGTCAGTTTTTTAAAAAATAAAAATCTTTTTAATTTCTTTAATCGTATTAATAATAAAAGAATTGCAAAAGACATTCAGTCTGCCATTGATAATCTTGGATTTTCAGATGTCATTCTTTTTAATGATAACGATATTTACCGTAGCTTTTATTTAAAAGAAATGTTACAACCCCAATTGAGTATTTATTATTCAAGGGATTATATGTTGGCCGTAGATTATTGGAAGCGCCACGGCGAAAGATTGGAACCAAAATTAATTGCCAAAAGCGATTTGTGTGTGGCCAATTCTACTTATTTGGCTGATTATTGTAGGCAATACAATCCACAATTCTTTTTATGTTGGACAAGGTTGCGATTTGGCAATTTTTTCAAAAGAAAGCTACGAAATTCCAGCAGACATAAAACCATTTACTTATAAACCAATTATCGGTTATGTTGGTGCTTTGCAAACACTTCGCTTAGATATTGCCATTTTTGAACATATCGCCAAACAATTACCAAAATATAATATTGTATTGGTTGGGCCTGAAGATGAACAATTTAAAACAAGCCATTTACATGATTTAAAAAATGTGTTTTTTTTGGGCTCAAAGAGGCCCGATGAATTACCTGCTTATATCAATTCGTTTAATGTTTGTTTAAATCCGCAAATTTTAAATGAGGTGACTATTGGTAATTATCCAAGAAAAATTGATGAGTATTTAGCAATGGGAAAACCAGTAGTAGCAACCAACACAAAGGCAATGGAAATTTTTGCAGACTATACTTATTTGGCAAATAACAAAGAAGAATATATTTCGCTTATTGATATTGCTTTAAAAACAGACAGAGTTTTTTTAAAAGATACTAGAAAAAAATTTGCAGCAAGTCATACCTGGGAAAACAATGTTGCAGAAATATACAAAGCCATTTTTACTGTAAATGGATCTAAAATAGTATTTAGACATTAGTATTTGTATTAAATCCGGATATTTTCTATTAAAATATATTAGATACGATAGCTTTTACCGACTCAATTTTCTTTAATTATTTATTATTATAATTTAAAAAATGTCGTTTGCTGAAAAAATAAAATCGGATCCAAAACTTAAACAATTGGCGCACTGGATGCTTATTCCAAGCAATGAACACAGACCGCGTTGGTGGGTTCGTACATTTTTAAATCCTTTTATTCATACTTGGGGCAAAGGCTGTATCGTACGCAGGCGCACCCGCATGGATATTTTGCCTTTTAATCGGTTTTCGTTGGGAAAAAAATCTGTAATTGAAGATTTTGCAACAATCAACAATGGCGTTGGCAATGTTTTAATTGGTGACGGAACCACCATCGGTATGGGCAATGTAATGATTGGTCCGATTAATATTGGCAATAATGTAATTTTAGCGCAAAACATTGTTGCTTCTGGTTTAAACCATGGTTACGAAGACATTAATTTACCACCGGTTTTACAAAAAGTAACCACTAAACAAATCTTTATTGATGATGATGTTTGGATTGGTGCCAACAGCGTAATTACGGCTGGGGTTACTATTGGCAAACATTCTATAATTGGCGCTGGGAGTGTTGTTACCAAAAATATCCCGCCGTTTAGTGTGGCGGTTGGTAATCCTGCTAAAGTTATTAAGCAATATAATAGTGATAAAAACGAATGGGTAAAATGCTGATAATAGCGTTCTTTTTTTTACGATTAAACTGAATCCGCAAATCTTTAAAGACGTTATGTTTCTTTTATCTTCTACTTTTTGGTCTCGAAACAAAAAAGTATAATGACCAAAGATTTTTATCTTTCAAATTCAACTATATTTTAATCCAAGTATCTGGAATTAAATCATCCATTACAAAACCGGGTTTATTTTTATACCATTCTTTTGGCGATGTACAAATTTTATTTTGATTGTTATTTAGCCATGCGCCCCACCAACTAAATGAACTATTCGCAATAATATTATGCTTGCATAAACTCATTAAATGCAAATCGGCCATATCACCATCGGCATTATTATTGTCAACAAAAATGTAATTACTGCCGATATCTAAATTTTCCGCTACCCAATTCAGATCATCACTAAAAACAAAAAAATCACAGTTGCCCGTTTTTTCCTTTAAAGTTGCAATGGCTTTGTAATAATATTCCAAACCAATAAAACCATATTGGTTATTAAAACCAGGATTGTTAACATAATCGCCACGCCTAATATGCAACGAAACGGGGTTATTTGCCGCAGCAATTAATTCTCGATAGTGATTTGTTTTATCATGTTGTAAAAAAGAAAAAGACAATTCTTTTCGAATAATATTCGCACTTGCAGCAAAATATTTTTCTGATTGCCAATAACCTTTTAAATAAATAAATAGCGAATTAGCCTTTAAAACACTTGCGTCAAATTGATTGTTTTTTTCACTCTTTAATTGAAAAAAAGGAACAAAAGTTCTATTGGGAATAAGTTTGGTTGATTTTGAAAGATAAACCAGCAACTGAGATTGCTCTAACAATTTATATTTAATATTAAAATTGTCTAGTTTAAATTGTCTTGGCGTATCAGTTGCATAATCGTGGTGGTAATATCTGGCATCAAAACATAAACTGGTATTTTTAATAATGGAAAGATGGCGTGCTGCTGCATATTGGAATAATTGATTGCCGAGTCCGTGAGAAACTTTTGCTATTATCATACAATAATTTATATCTATACCAAACTACATTTCTAATTGAAAATAATAAAAAGATAAGTGCAAGTTTTTTTTGCACTTATCTTTTTAAATATATTATTTTAATTTCCTGTTTTAATTAAACTCCTGTATTGAATGTTATTGCCTTGTACGATCTGTAATTTATACATGCCCGCCGCCAAATTAGAAAGATCAATATTTTTTACAATTGAACCATCACCTTGCGTTGTTTGCACATGCATACAAATTCTGCCGGTTGCAATATCAATTATATTTATTTGCGTATTAAATTGATTGTTGGCTGCAACGGTAACCGTTACTGTATTTGATGCAGGATTTGGATAAACATTTAGTTTTTTTGCAAGTTCTACCACATTATTTATGGTGGTGGTTTCTTCCATCGATGTTTGTTGTTTCATGGCATGGCTAAGATTGCTTGTTGCAGCTAACGGCAATACAAAAACAGGCGTTTCGGTTACATTTATATCTATTTTACCATTTACAACGGCGGCATATTGCGTCTGCATAGTATCGCTGCCGGCCAAAGGAGTACAAATTTTTACCGAATCAACATTATCCAATTCAAGTGAATAAGTGCCAGTTCTTCCAACTTCGTCGGGAATCATCAACACATAGGCTGGGTTGCCGTTCAAATCATATCTGTCCACCAAAGGATCGCTGTTTAACGTTTCTGCATAAGTATAATTTCCAATTAATTTATTTACCTGCATAAGATAATCAGCGGAAGGCTTTCTGCTTCTGTCTGGTTTTAAGAAACCCATCGACCCAAATTGTACAGGACTGGTAGGGTTATCATCATACAACTGGTAGAAAAAAGTTTTCTCAACACCTTCCCGCACGTATAACAACGCTGAACGAAGATCCCAATCGGCTTGTGTTTGCAACACACTTTTGTTACCAATCGGAATTGCTTTTAACGGGCTACCTTGGTTTTCATCGTAACCTAATTCCGTTATCCAAACCGGCATATCGCCAGCTTCTTGGTGCGCCATCAGCCTAAAAGCTCTTGCCACTGAAGCCGATTCTGACTTTTCAGGCGCAGCACCACGGGTTGCGTTTCCGCTTTGCGATGAGCTGGCATCGTTAGAATATAAATGGTAATTGATGATATCCCAACAAAGATTTACGCTGCCATCTGGTTTATAACCGCGGTGCAATCGGCACCATTCAATCATGCCACGTAAATACGATGGATCTGGCGAAGCCAAACCAGCCATTACTACTTTTACGGTTGAATCTGCATTTTTAACACCTACGCCTGGGCCCATCGTATTCATGTTGCCATCGTAAAAGGCTGATAAATTAGCCGCATATTCGTAAGACGTTTGGTAAGCTTTTCTGCCTTTCCACCATTTGTCGCGTTCATTATCACATTCAATATATTTAACTACACCCATTCCAATTTTCACCACATTTATTTGGTCGAAATTCCACCGTGGTTGCGCATTTACGCTTAGCAAACTTGGGTCAACCGCTGTATTGCTGCCGTATCTGGCAATATATTGGAAACCCATTTTTGCCTGTTTAATATACGACATCGGATCGCTAAAATCGCTACCGTACGCCACAGGTGTATTTTCAGCATCTTTTTGGTCATCCGGATAAGTGGCTTGTAACCAACCAGGTATAGTTTTTAAACAAGCCAAAATAGTGATACTGTCCGCTTTGCAGCGTTGATAAATGGTGTCATAATTCCATCCGCCGCTATGCACCGGACTGTAAGTATAACTGCCTTCTTCTGATTCTAATTTTTCCCAATCCATGTAATGCCGTACGGCGGTAAAGTTTTTTACACCTGCGTAACTGGCACTATCAATATTCATCGGATCGTTCGGGTTTTCAAAATCCCATTCAAAAGCATTGATGCCGGTGGCATCTTTAAAACGAACGGTTTTGGCAATGGCGGCTGATGAATCAATTGTTCCCGGTTTATATTTCCCAAACAATTGAATTTCGTTTGGATATTGATACCAGCAATTTAAAACAATGTAGCGTACATTTTTTATAGTGCTATCAAGCGAGAAATTGAGCGTATTGTTTTGCCTATCTGGATAAGGGCCCACCCACGCATTGTATTGGTTACCATTAAAAGTGGCTACTTGTATTTTTTGCCCTTGGTCGTTTATTACCGACATGGTTACAGGAAAATCGCCTAATGCACCTTGTCCGTCGTAAAATTTAACGCCCGTCAAATCGATGCTTTCATTTTTGCCCAACGGGTAATAAGCATCATAATTCGCTAATATTTTTCCGTAGCCCGCATAAATAGTTGTGTTGGTGTCGCCATCAAACATTTGATTGATGCCATCGGTTACATTATCCAATTGATACCAACGTTTTGGATCGATGGGTATTTTTACGATTGGGGTAGAATCGATTACCGGAGGTGCAGTAAACGGAGCGCCAAATACTTTTATTTTTTCTGGGATATTATTGCCATATTTATGGATGATAATCGCATCTGCAACAATGCTATCCGGTATCAACAAATCGTCAAAAACTTTATAATTCGGCCCTATAAATGTTCCTAAAAATGTTGTGGTGGTATCGTTTTTAGCGTAAATGTAGGCGGGATTGGTATCAAAAATATCAGAATAATCGTAAAACGATAGCCTGCCAACCTTGCTTTTGCTTGCCAAAGTAAGGGTGATATCGGTATATTTAAAATTGGCTTCTGCATAACAATTTGGTACCAAGCTGTCCAAATTGTCCGACAGCCACGACGAATAATCTTGTCCTGTATTTTCAGCTGGAAGAACGGCAGTTATTTTTATACGGCCATCGGGCGGTATCAATGTATCCAGTGGATCTTTCAATAATGGTTCGCCATACACATTTATTTTTTGGGGGATGTACCTGCTATATTTATGCACTAAAATAGTATCGGCGGTTACTCCTTGTGACAAAATAAGGTCATCCCAAATCATATAACCTGGCCCAATAAAACTGCCTAAATAAGTTTTTTGGGTGTCTTTTATGGCATAAAAATAACAGGGATCGTCGCCAAAAGTGCCTTCGGTATCCCAAAAAGAAAACTTTGTTATTTTGCTACGCTGCTGCAAAGGCAATTTTACATCAATGTATTTAAAACTGTTTTGATTGCCCCAATCTATCGTACTGTCTACATCGTCGTTCAGCCACTCGTTATAGTTTTGGCCGGTGTTTTCGCTGGGAATAGGCGTAGTATAAAAAAGCCGGGTTGCAGGCTCTGGCGTTGTGGCGCTATCGATATAAGGTTGGCCAAAAATTTGAACTTTTTGCGGAATATTGTTGCTGTATTTGTGGATGACAATGGCATCGGCCAAAATGGGATATTGTAGGTTAAGATCAACAAAAGTGTTGTAAGTAAGCCCTTCAAACTTGCCCAAGTAAATTTTTTCGCCATCTTTTAGTGCATAGATGTAAGCTGGATTGGTGGTGAAAACGCCTTGTCCATCGTAAAATGTTAGTTTTGAAACCAACGTTTTGCTTTGCAGTTGCAAAGTCACATCAATATATTGCATATTATCTTGCCATGCATCGGCTACCAAACTATCGATGTTATCATTTAGCCATGGCGAGTAATCTTGCCCGGTATATAAACTGGGCGTAATGCTGGTAATTGCTATGCGTTGCGCTTGCGAAAAACAAACTAAGGCAAAGCCACAGCAAAAAAATGCCATGTATAATCTTTTCATAGATTTTTGGATTGGTACATAAATAAAACCTAGTAATAAACAGATACGCTAAAACTTTCCCAAAGTGTTTATAATAACTTTTGGAATTTATCTTTTGCTTATGGTATCCTAGAATAATTTAACAGGCTAAAATAGCCCAACATGTTAGGATACATGAATTTGTTATGTAAAATGGGGTTTGCTCCTTGTAAGTAGTTCTTAATGTTGTTTTAATCGCAATTTTCTTGCAATTTCTCATTAAAAACCGTTGGATTTTATTTTAATAATTGGGGATTTATTTTAGACTGTTAGGCTAAAATAATAAAAATGAATATCGTTTTAAATCGTTTGATTCTCTTAAAAATCGAAGAGAATTATAATTATCTGAATTTTTTAACCCTTAGATATAATTTAAAAACCGTTGGATATAAAATAAATATCCAACGGTTTTTATAAAAAAAGTAATGCTTTTATTTTAAAATATTTGTTTATTTTATCACAACAGTTTTAATTTTTATAAAACGTATTTGGAAATAATCTTTAAAATTATTTTTTAGCACCTAAATAAATCTTTAAACCCGATAATTGCACTTTGGCTCTGTTTAAAAATGCTTTAAACAAACTGCCATCATCTAGCAAACGACGGGGCGATGTAAAAACCCGTGCATCGCTGTCGGTTACCATTTTCAGTCGGCCTTTTGTTTTTAAATTTAATGCCATGCGACCATCTTCAGCTTCGTTGGCATAATCGCTTCCACTAATATTGTTGTAAACACGGTTTCCATTTACTTTAAAACCGCCGGTTTCTCGGCCAATTTCAGTTACAAACCCCATATTGTAACCGTAAACGTTTAAATATTCCCTATTCTTTTTTCTGATGCGCACAAATATGCCGGCCATCCATTCATAAAAAAAAAGTCCTAATCTGCTACTGCCTTTTGGCGGAATAAACGAATAGCGGCCATAAACACCGGTTATATTATTGTCTTTTTGCATCGGCGATACCATTCTGTCAATCCAATTTGGCGGATAAAAAGTATCTGAATCTGCGCAGAGATGATATTTGCCTTTTGCTTTGTCAAGCCCCATTTGGCGTGCATGCGGCGTGCCCTGTATCGGTTGCAAATAATTGCGTACGCCTATAGTTTGTAATACTTTTTCGGTTCCATCGGTTGAATTATTGTTGATGACAACAATTTCAACCTTTAATGACGTATTGCTAGCAGCCAACGATGAAACCGTCCGATAAATATTGTTTTCCTCGTTCCAAGCGGGTATCATTACGCTTACATCTGGTTGGTAATCTTTAAATTTTTTTATTCGGTTTTGTAAATCAGCTAATTCATCGGTGGTAAGTTCCGAAAATTTTTTGTCCGTAAATAAATGTGGCTTTATCCAATTTGGTAAACTAAGAAATGACATGCTTTATTTATTAAATTAAATCTTATTTAGATAGAACATAGATTGTCATTTTATTAAAGTTTCATAAAATGATAATCCATATTAAATTTTAAATGGCGGTAAATATGCCTCGCAAAACTTACAATTGGATTACCGGCGTTTCGCCAATAATTCCTTTTCATAGTGCTAGGCTCAGCCGAAGAATTTACTTGGTCGAATAAACTTTTAAAATCTTCATAAAATAAACCCTTGCCTTTGTTCTTTAAAAAAGACATCATCATGCGATATTCCGTCACATCGCCTTTTACACCTTCAGGATAACGGCCGAATTTTTCCAAAAAATTGCTACGTCGTAAATGCGGATGATCGCTGTAGCAATAAAATTTTTTATATCCCCAATAAAATGGCCAAGCACTAAAAAGCATTTCAGAAAAACCATGTTTATAAAATTGTAAAAATGGATATTTGAAATAAGCATAAAATCGGGCAATATCCAGTGCAGGCTTATCTTCTAAAGCTTTTAACGCCACTGTAAATTTCTCGGCGAATATTGGAAATGGCACAAAATCTTCTTGCACATATAAAGTGTAAGGCGTTTTTACGGCATCTTGGCCTTTATTTATATTATTACCAAGTCCTTTGTTTTTGGGCGTGGTCACTAAATTAAATCCATAGATTGATTGTATTTTTTTTAAATTAACCAATTGTTCAGGTTTACTGCCATCGTCTGAAACAACAATATCACCAAATGTAAAACTTTGTTCCTTAAATGTTTTTAACAACCGCTCTAACGAACTGCTGCGATTATAATGCGTAATAAGCAAAGTCACATCTTTAAAATAAAGCATAAGAAATTAATTATACAATAACTAATAATTAAACTAAAAGCAATTAAATATTTTTTAAATTATTTATAGAAAACTAACTGTAAGCTATTCTTAAAAAAACGATATTTAAGATAAATTGACCTTAATGCCAATGCAATTATATTTTTACTTTCTCGCCAATTACTGCGTTGCATGGTGCTTGGCTCGCTGCTGTTATTTGCTTGGTCAATCATTCCTGTAAAATTATCAAATAACAATCCTCTGCCATTTTTTTTAATGAATGAAAGTGCCATTTTAAATTCCGTTTCATCGCCTTTTATTCCTTCGGGATATCTCCCAAATTTCCTCAAAAAGTTACTGCGCCTTAAATGTGGATGGTCGCTGTAGTAATAAAATTTTAAATGATTAGCAAACCAAGGTGCAGCTTTAAAAACCATTTCAGAATAGCCATTTTTGTAAGGTTTGGTGTAAGGATATTTAAAATAGGAATAAAAACGGACAACATCTAAATCATTTTCTTGCTGCATAAATAATAATGCATCGTTAAAATGCTGTGCAAAACATGGTTTTGGCACAAAATCTTCCTGAATATATAATGTGTATGGTGTTTTCACGGCATCCTGTCCTTTATTTATATTATTACCAAGACCACGATTGGTAGGAGTGGACACTAATTCGAAATTAAATTCATCTTTTAATTGCAATAGTTTTTGTTGATGTTCAGCTTTGCTGCCATCATCAGAAACCACGATGCCACCAAAGCTACAAGCCAAGCTTTTAAAAGTAGCGAGTAGCCTTTCGAGCGATGCACTGCGGTTGTAATGCGTAATTAATAGCGTTACCTCATCAAAATGATAAGGATGATTCGTCATAAGAAAATTAGATTGGTTGTAAAAATAATAAGGTAATTTTAATTTTACCTTACGTGGTAAAATTAAATTAAATGAACATAACTTTCATTGTATTTCTTTTACTAAACGATATTTCTTTTACTTTGTAAAACAATAGTTTTATCAAGAATTAATCTTAGTTTTTTTATAATTATTTAATAAAAAAATTCGATAGATAAACTTCTATAAAATTAAATTATTTCGATTTAATTATCTGCTATTGTTTTAAAACAATTAATTTAACAAAAATCTACATGATAAAAAAGCTTTTGGCACAATTAAAAAATAAACATTTTTTGTCGCTTGCGGGTAATGCTATCATGTCGGTTTTAGGAATGGTAACGGTTGGAATTTTATGTCGCAAAATATCTGTTCCTGCATTTGGTACTTGGGTGTTCTTTCAAGGTACATTAATGTTTATTGATACATTTAGATCTGGCTTTTTAACCACTGCATTTATTAAATTTTATGCAGGGTCAACAAAAGAACGGGCAGATGATGTAGTTGGATCTACTTGGTTTGTAGCGGTTTTAATTACTGCGGTGCTAACAGTTGTAAATGTGCCTTTTTTCTTTTTTTTAGATAAAATACGCGACGAAGGATTAAATCTTTTTGTTCGTTGGTTTGGTGTTAGTTTTTGGGTGATGTTGCCATTTTTTGTTGCCACATGTGTAGCGCAAGGCGATCAACGTTTTGATCGATTGCTTTATTTACGCTTTATGAACCAGGGTATTTTTATCGTCGCCGTTTTAGTGCTGGGCGTTTTAAATAGGCTTTCTCTGTCGATGGTTTTGTATGCTTATTTGCTAAGTTTTGCTGTGCCGGGTATTTGGGTTTTACTCAATAATTGGTCAAGAATAAGCTTATTTAAAAAATGGACTTTTGCTACCATGAAAGAACTGTACAATTTCGGCAAATACAGTGTAGGCACCACTCTTAGCGCCAATTTGTTCAGGGTTTCTGATACTTGGATTATTAATTTTATGCTTGGCCCCGGCATTTTAGCCATTTATAATATTGGCCAGCGCCCAATGGAATTGGTAGAAATTCCGCTGCGCAGTTTTGCCGCAACCGGTATGCCCGAACTGTCTGCCGCTTATAACCAAGGCAATAAAAATGAAGTCATCAATACCATGAAAAAGTATGCCGGCATGCTAACAGTAATTTTGGTGCCGGCCGGATTGATTGCCGTTTTATTTGCCAATGTTGGCATTGGTATTATTGGCGGAAGCAGATATTGGGGAACGGAAACCGGCATACAAGCTGCCAATGTTTTTCGTTTTTTTATGACTTTTGCGTTATTATATCCTGTTGATAGATTTATGGCGCTTACACTTGATGTGATCCATCGGCCACAAGTAAATTTTGTAAAAGTATTGGCCATGTTGGCGGCCAATATAATTTTTGATTTTGTTGGTGTAGCGGTTTTTAAAAATGTGTACGGCGTTGCATTGGCATCTTTAGCGCCTACTTTGGTTGGAGTATTTATTGGTTTTTGGGCATTGAACAAGTATATGAAATTTTCTTTTAAAAGTATTTATATAACAGGTTATTCGGCTTGTTTGGATTTACTGAAAATAGGAAAGCGGCAATTAAGTGGCAAGTATTAAGTAGTAAGTATTATGTGGTAAATTGTTTTAGCTAGTGCTTAATTCGTTAGCTATAATTATTTTTTCAGGTGCAGGTTTGCTATTTTTTTGCGAGAACCGCATTTCAATATGTTTATAAGTCCATTTTGAAACAAAATAAATTAGTAAATAATTTAAAAGAAAAAGATAAGCATAAGCTGATGGCTGTAATTTAAGGATACGGATGAAAACGATATTAAAAATACTCAGTAGTAATGCATGCGTCATATAAATAGAGTAAGAGTATTTGCCGATATTTTTAAGGAGCGTTAGTTTATTTAAGCCTTTTGATATAAACCCCTTTTCAAATGCAAATATTAAAATGGAGCAGAAAAATAGTATTTCATAAATATATTCCGATTGTTTAAACGGTTCCTTATTCCACACTAGAAAAAGTATTAAAAAAATAATCAACGTTTCTGTAATGTTAAAAAAAATAGTTGGCAAATTACGTAGATATTCTTTTAAATACCCATAGGCATTAAAACAAAGTACGCCGGTAAAAAAGCCGATAATTGATCTTAAAAAACCATAATCAAAACTGTATGTCAATTTAAAACTGCCCGTTATTTGATAGAAAATAACCAAAACTAAACTTAACAGCACACCATACATCAGGTTTCTTATTTTATACAATTTCGCCGAATTAATAAAAATTATCATTAGCCCAAATACAAGGTAGGCAATCATTTCAGCACTTATAGACCAGCTTGGTAAATTCCAACTTACATCTGTTACACCAGGTATTTTTACTGAATTTACAAGGAACACAGAAGAAAAAAAGGTAACCATATTATTATCTGCATTATCCAATTCGTTTACATGAATGTAGGCAGATAAATAGTGTTTTGATACTTCTACTATTAAAAATGCCATCAGCATAATTATATGCAATGGATACAACCTTAAAAAACGTTTTTTGTAAAACTTGCCAAATTGATTAAAATTAGAAATATATTGATAACTATAAGTAATTACAAAACCGCTGAGTACGAAAAAGAAATCAACAAATAAATCAGAATTATAAATAAAATTGTTATTTAATATTGGTGTTTTACTAAAGGCACTCATGTGGAAAAAAACAACCATCGACGAGAATATTCCTCTAAATATATCCAATACTTCAAAGCGTTCTTTCATAGAAAATATAAATACTTGAAAATAGAGTTCGTTAAAGATATAAATTGCATCGCAAAATAGGTTAAATAATTGTATGAAATTTGCCCATTTAATTTTAGCACATTCCAATGTTGATCAATTAGAAAGACTTATTAAGCAATTAACGCATGATGACGTTGATATTTTTATCCACATTGATAAGAAAACAAACATTACTCCATTTCTACCATTAAATAAACTACCGAATGTCTTTTTTGTGGAAAAAAGAGAGAAAGTTTATTGGGGTGCTTATAGCATTGTTCAAGCAACCATTAACGGGTTTGAAGCTATTTTGAAAACTAAAAACAATTATGATTATATCAATTTATTAAGCGGACAAGATTATCCAATCCAATCTAACACAACCATACTCGGTTTCTTAAAAGCTAATCCCAATAAGGCTTTCATGGAGTTTTATCCGGTTAGCGATATTTGGACGGAAGCTATTCCAAGAGTAACGAAATATCATTTAACCAACTATCATTTCCCAGGAAAACATTTATTGGAGAAGGTAATGAATGCCATTTTGCCGCAACGGAAATTGCCCAATTCTTTAATAGCAGTTGGCCGTTCGCAATGGTTTTCCATTACTGGTGAACAGGCAAAATATATTGTTAATTTTTTAAATAAAAACCGAAAGATTGTTCGTTATTTTAAATTAACTTGGGGTGCTGATGAATTAATTTTCCAGACTATTTTATTTAATTCGCCATTTAAGAAAAATATGGTCAACAATAATTTGCGTTATATCGATTGGTCGGCCGGTGGTGTTAGCCCTAAAACATTTACGATAAAAGATGCAGATATTTTATTAAAGTCAGACAAGTTATTTGCAAGAAAATTTAGTGGAGAACTGAATAACCCTTTATTAGACGTTATCGATAATAAAAATAATTCTTTAGAAAATAACTGATACTGATCAAAACTTTTTTTATTTAATGAAACGAGTGTCCATTATTACAATAAATTATAACCAGCAACAAGCTACGGAAGAATTGCTTCAATCAATTATAGCATTGAATAGCTATCCCTTGTTGGAAGTAATAATTGTAGATAACTACAGCAATAACAATGTGGTGCCAGAATGGACGATTAAATATCCACAATTTAGTTTTATCCGATCCAATGAAAATCTTGGATTTGCAGGTGGCAATAATTTGGGCATTTTACAAAGCACTGGCGATTATATTTTTCTGATTAATAATGATACCGTTATCACAGAAAATTTGATTGAAAAATTAGTTTCTTTTTTAGATGAAAACCCAAGCTACGCAATGGTTTCACCCAAAATACATTATTATGACCCTAGCACAATGTTGCAATACGCAGGCTTTACAAAAATGAATTTTTATACTGGAAGAAATAAATGTATCGGCCAATTTGAAACAGATAATGGCCAGTACAATAAGATTGATAAACTAACTTATTATGCGCATGGCGCTGCCATGATGCTGCGAAAAAACCTAATTGACGAAATAGGGTTAATGCCTGAACTCTATTTTTTATATTACGAAGAAATGGACTGGTGCGAAATGTTTAAACGTGCCGGTTATAAAATTGGGATTTGTATTGATGCGCTTATTTATCACAAAGAATCATTATCAACAGGTAAAAATAGCCCATTAAGATCTTATTACATGAGCAAGAACCGCTTGCTATTTGTACGAAGAAATGCAAAGCTATTTCAACGAATTATTTTCTTTTTTTATTACATAAGTTTTGTACATGCAAGATTTATTAGGGATTGTATAAAAGAGAAACAATTTGCCCAAATACCAATTTTTGCAAAAGCAATTTTTGGGAGTTTTAAAAACAATAAATTTTAGTAAAAGATTAATACCTGTTTAGTAGGTGTTTTATTTAAAATAGATATAATATTATGTATTTAAAAATTATTTCTATTTTATTAAATACATTTTTGTGTTAAATAATTTGATAACAATTTTAATTAATTGCCATTCATCGTTTTATCAAGATTAGTTATGGTAATAAAGGGGTTTTTTTTGCTTTTGATTCGTTAAATTTTTTATTTTCGCACATCAACGTTTCTTGCCATTATATAATTCTGTAACCCTCATCTAATTGTTTATATGGCAACCCTAATCAATAAAAATAACATCAAGATCATTGGCAATGAAATGTCAACACAAACCATCATGTTTGGTCATGGTTTTGGAACCGATCAAACTTCTTTTTCTGAAGTGGTAAAACCATTTGAAAACGATTATCGTATTATTTTGTACGATAATGCTGGCGGCGGCAAATCAGATATCCAATCATTTAATCCATTGCGATATAACACGTTAAATGGTTATGTAACGGATCTTATAAATATTTGTAAATCCCTTGAATTGAAAGATGTATTTTATGTTGGCCATTCGGTAAACGGTATGGTGAGTTTATTAACCAGCATTAAAGCGCCACAATTTTTTTCTAAACTTATTTTGTTTGGCGCATCGCCAAGGTATTTAAACGATTCTGCAGAAAATTATATCGGTGGTTTTGAACAGACAGATTTAGATGGATTGTACGATGCCATGAATACCAATTATTATGCATGGGTAAGCGGTTTTTCGCGGGTTGCCATGAATCAAGATGACAAGCCGCAATTGGCTGAACAATTCGCTGGCACTTTGTCGGCGATAAGGCCTGATATTGCGCTCGCCGTAGCAAAAGCAATTTTTCAATCCGATCATCGTGCCGATATTCCTAAATGCACTACGCCCACATTAATTGTACAAACCACAGAAGATATTGCCGTGCCCGAACAAGTGGGAGAGTACATTCACAAAAAAATACCAAACAGCAGTTTGGTGAAAGTGAAAACAAAAGGCCATTTTCCACAAATAAGTGCACCAGCAGAAGTTGTCAGTGCCATTCAATCTTTTATTTAATTAATTCGACAACTTGCACTGGGAAGAAAAAATAATACAATTAATCCGCCAAACATCAAAATGGGGCATTCATTCGAGTGCAGCCCAACTGTTAGTGGAATGCACCCAATTGTTGAGTAATTTAACGCAAGCGGATGCTAGTTTTTTAATAAGAGTTGTAGATGATAGCACTGCCAAGGTTGAAATTTCTTTAAACAGCACGTTAAACGAATTGGTGATAGACCCACAACCGATAAAAGAATTATTGAGTAAATGCTCCGACAATATTATTTCGTGGCAACAAATACCGCTCAACGAAAAATATGAATTGCATGAAATGTTGGATGGAGTTTCATCTGCCATTTTAATTTGTTTGGAAGATAGCGGCAACGACGCTTTGCTTTTGTACTGCTGGAAAACCCCGCAACAATTTGATGATGCTTTTAATCAATTTGCCGAAATAGCCAAACTCCGCATGAACGAAATGCTTTGGCAAAGCAATACTAAATTAAGTTTGGAAAATGTGTACGCTCGTTTCAATGCTATTTTGCATACCGTTCCCGAATCAGTGGTTTTTATTGACAATGGCGGACAAAAAGGTTGGATAAATCCGCAAGCTGCCAAATTACTGCATTTGCCAAAAAGCGGTGGCCAACATCCCACCATTTTATCGGCCGCCATGGCAAAACTGCGGAACAATACATTGAATAGCGGCGAGATAAACAAAGAGGCGGCCAAACTTTTTGGCACCAATGGCGGTGCCATAAAAGATTGGATCTGGCATTTAGGAGAACCAGAAAAGCATATTTTGAATGTATCCTGCACGCCCATTATTTCCAATTCATTAAAAGGCATGCTTTGGGTTTTTGAAGATGTGACATCGTTGTATTTGGCCAACGAGCGGTTGAAACAAGTAAATGAAAGGTTGGAACAAGAAACCTTACGGGCCGATAAAGAAAATAATGCCAAGTCGGAGTTTTTGGCCAACATGAGCCACGAAATCCGTACACCCATGAACGGCGTTATTGGGATGACCAGTTTGTTGATGCACACTGCGTTAACCGATGAGCAAAAAGAATTTGTGGAAACCATCCGCATCAGCGGCGAAACGTTGATTATCCTCATCAACGATATTTTGGATTTTTCAAAAATCGAATCCGGCAATCTTGAATTGGAAAACAGGCCTTTGTCAGTTAGGGCCGTGGTAGAAGAAACATTTGATTTGTTGTGGCTTTCCGCCAATAAAAAACATTTGGAGCTTTTCTATTTTATTGAACCCGATGTGCCAGACAATATTTTGGGCGACATTACTAGGCTTCGCCAAATTTTGGTAAATCTTGTTTCTAACGGTATAAAATTTACTGATGTTGGGCAAGTGTATGTGTATATACGCACAATAGAAAATGACGGCGACAATATTAAATTAGAATTTTTGGTAGAAGATAGCGGCATCGGCATTCCCGCAGACAAGTTTGATAAATTGTTCCATAATTTTTCGCAGGTTGATAGTTCTACTTCACGCAAATATGGCGGCACCGGACTTGGGTTGGCTATTTGCAAAAAGCTGGTAAACCTTATGAAAGGCGATATTTGGATCGAAAGCGAAGAAAAAAAGGGTTCTAATTTTTATTTTACCATTACCACACAAGTTTGCAAGGAATGTGCTGCCCAATCGGATATTTTACCGATAGTTATTAAGCCAGGCAATAAACGGGTAATTATTGTTGATGACAACGCCATCAATCTTACCATCTTAAAAAAACAATTTGAATATTGGGGCATACAAGCCGATACCATGCAAAATGTGCACGAAGCCATTACCGCCATGCAACGCAATCATTACGACCTTGCATTGCTCGACATGATAATGCCGGTATTAGATGGTTTGCAAATGGCGCAACATTTAAAATCAAACGAGCGTACCAAACACATCCCGCTTATGTTAATCAGTTCGGCTTATTCGTCGTTATCGCTAACTGATGAAGAACGAAGTTTATTCATATCGGTTTTAGGTAAACCGCTGAAAAATAGCCATTTACATAAAATCATAAATAAGGTATTAGGTACTGAAACACAAAAGGTTGAAGCCAAGGTGCAAGTTATTCCTGTTGTTGCGCAAAGTAAAACAAGCATAGGTATATTAGTTGCCGAAGACAATGTGTTTAACCAAATGGTGGTAAAAGCCATGCTGGCTAATTTTGGTTATCATGTTGATACGGTTGCAAACGGCGTAGAGGCAGTGGAAGCGGCATTACGCCAGCCTTACCAATTAATTTTTATGGACATGCAAATGCCCGAAATGGACGGCCCCGAAGCATCGATTAGGATTATGGCCGAAGTAACGCCGCAGCCCATAATTATTGCGATGACCGCCAACAACACCATTGAAGACAAGGAACTTTGCAAGCGTGCCGGCATGGTCGATTATATCCAAAAGCCATTTACTTTGGAAGATATTAAAGCCGTACTTGATAAATGGGAGACGGCGATTAGCTGCTAGCTTTGAGCAATGAGCTGTGAGCCGTTCACTTGATTTTGTAAATTATTTATTTAAGAAAAATATAAAGCGCAATCCATTTGCCAATCAGCTCAAAGCTCATAGCTAACAGCTCAAAGCTTTTCTTGGGCGCCTTTTCCGGCTGTCTGTAGTACTCCGCAGCGCCAATTCACTAAATAAAATATCCATTATAAATTATCAATTATCCATTAAAGAAGGCGCTTTACGGGGTACTACTGCCCATCCGGGGCGCACCAACACAGTCTTTCATCTATTTTTGTAAAGTCCAAACAAACAGAAGTTCCATCTAACTATTTGCTAATCAACCCACACAACTCATAGCTAGCAGCTTATCTGCCAATCAGCTCAAAGCTCATAGCTAACAGCTCAAAGCTCACACATTCTCCAACGTATATTTAAAAATAGTGGAAAACAATTGTGAAGGGTTCAAAGGTTTTGATACATAATCGTTGATGCCACATTCAAAAGCCTTTTCCTGCAACTCGCTTGATGTGGAAGCCGTCAATGCAATAATCGGCACCTTGGTATTAAATTCGCGGATACGCAAAGAAGACGTCAATCCATCCATCACCGGCATTTGGATATCCATCAAAACAATATCGTAATCTTTTGCCTTCACTTTGTTGATGGCAACCAATCCGTTTTCGGCAACTTCTACATTCGCATTCCAATTGCTCAGCAGTTTTTTGGCAAACATTACATTAAATTCCACATCTTCTACCAATAAAACAAGAATGCCTTTAAGGTCGGGGCGTGTGGTATCCACACTTTTTTCTTCTTTAACTGTAACCTTGCTTTTATGAAACAGCAGTGAGAAAAAGAATTTAGAACCCTTGCCAGGCGTGCTTTCCACGCCAATGTCGCTTTGTTGTAATTGCAACAATTTTTTAATAATGGCAAGGCCCAAACCAAAGCCGCCAAACTCTCTTGTAATGTTGCTGTTAGCCTGTGTAAAACGTTCAAAAATCAATTGTTGCTTTTCTTCGGGAATGCCAATTCCGGTATCTGCCACAGCAAAATATAATTCAATATGCGTGTCGGTTTCGTTCTTAAACAATACTTCAATGGTAATGCTGCCGTTTCTGGTAAATTTTATGGCGTTTGAAATAAGATTGTTCAATACTTGTGTCAACCTAATTTCATCGCACTTTATAAACATGGGAATATCTTCATCGAACATTACCCTAATCCGGTTGCCGCGTTCTTCGGCCCTTATTTTATTGGCCTGCCTTATATTGTTTACCAACTGCCTAATGTCGATATCCCTTTCGGAAAAGGCAATTTTGCCTTCTTCGATCTTGCCAAAATCAAGCACATCGTTAATAAGGCTCAATAAATTATCAGCAGAAATTTGCAAAATGCGCAAAAATTCATTTTGGCTTGGCAATGTTTCTTCTTGCTGCAACAAATGGATATAACCAATAATAGCATTTAGCGGGGTGCGTATTTCGTGGCTCATCACCGATAAAAAATCACTTTTGGCAGTAGCAGCTTTTTCGGCGGCTTCCTTTGCATTTATCAGTTCGCTTTCCAGCTCTTTACTTAAAATAATTTGGTGTTGTAAAAAACCGATGATTTTTATTAGGTCATCATCGCCATCAATATCTGAAGTGCTGTAAGGGGCCAACGATTTAATCGCTTCCTTTAATTGCAATATCGATTTATTTTTGATCTGGTTTTGTTCGTGCAGGTTGTTGGTTACCTCTTGGTATTCTTTTTCGCTGATGGCAAATACATGGTCGCTTATTTTTTTATCCTTTTCGTACGTTGTGTAGGCGTTGCTTACACTTGTTAAAAAAGGCAGTAAATCAGTATTGCTGGAATAAATTTCTGGCAACAGCTTTTTTATTTGCCGCTCAAGCACTTTATGATACTGCATATTGGTCTGCTAAAATTAATTTTCGGTAATGGTAGTAATGGTCATTGTTTGGTTGTGCAACTCGCAGTTGGTGCCTGTTTTAAAAGGCGAAATTTCGCCATAACTATAAAAACCGGTAATACAAGTATTGCCGCCCAGCATTTCTTTAGCCGCCACAATTTCTTCATCGCTTCTTTCTTGTAACACCAATTTTCGTCCAACGCAGCTTACCAATATGGCAAGCGATGGTGACTTTTTCTCAACGCTTGAAAAATCGGCAGCCGTTGAAGCTGCGTCAATTAATTTATCAAAATTGGCTTTCATCAGCCTTACTTTACTGCCTTCGGGAAGGTTGCCCGCAAAAGTCATCGATTTTTCATTTTCGTCGATGCTTAAAATGGTCCGCACTAAATTTTCTTGCGATCCATTTATTCTGATGGACAATGGAAACAACAATGCAGAACCGGGCAACTCGCTTACATAATCGCCCAAATATTGTTTATATAAATCAAGGGCATTTTTGCCGTCAATTTCATGTAATACATTTTTGTCCGATTTGGTGATGGTACGTTCGTGGCCAAATTCGTCCCAACCGCCCGAAGATCCATGGCCAATTTCAATATCGTCTCCATAAAACCCCAAGGCAATCAACTTACCTTCGGTAGGCACTTCGTTTAAACCGGTAAAGGTTTTGGAAAACCTTGCCGCGTCGCCTGCTAAACCACCGGTTATAATTACGTTATTAATATTGTTTTCATTTAGTCCCGAAACCAATTCGCTTCCGTTTACATGTGTGCCATCACTAATTACAAATACCAATTTTAAATCAGGCCCTTGCAATTGCTTTAATAAAAAAAGGCCGCTTTCAAAACTGCCGTTGTGTTGTTTTATATCGGTTACCACGCTTTTAACTACTGTTTTGTCAAATTCAATAGCAGTAACAACAGCACTATCGTCAAACACTTCATCATTCATTATTTCGCCAGACGTAGATGAAAAAACAATATCTGCAGAAGGGTATTGTTCTTTAACAAAATTAAATACTGTTGGCTGGGAAATTATTTGCGGAGCACCAAAAACAAAAACAAGTTGGCATTTTGAGCGGTCTGGCAAAGCAGTGGACGAATCAACATGCTTCCAACTATCATTGATATAATGATATTGTTCGGTTTTCATAGATTTAAGACTGTAGGGTTTACAAAGGGATTTGTAAAAGTAACCCATTTGCGTATTGTTTATGTAAATAGCTATTAAAAAAAATAAATTTTATAGATAAGTAAAATTGTAGAGTAGAAATTATAGAATCTGTCAAGTGTTTAAATGTAAATAATAGGTAGTGTCTCAGTTTGAAAGTTAATGCTTTGACCGCAAAGCAAAAAGATTAATCAATATCTCAATTCAGTGTTTCTGTGCCTCAGTGGCAAACCAATATTTGCCACTGAGGCACAGAAACACTGAAACTTTTAATGCTCAACTTCAAACTGAGACACTACCAAATAATACTAAAATTAGCTCAATTCAAATATCATTTAACTTTGAAAGGCGAAGCCCCAACAGTTAACGGCAATTTTAAATCTTACTATCGTGGACAGACGGAATTTTACCAAAAACCTTTTAATGACTATGACAAGTGTAGCCTTTTTGGAGACACTTTTTACCCATGATCTGTTTGCACAAAAAGTACAGCCAAATGTAAATAAATGGCTTCGAGAGTTGCATGCTATGTGCCGTGATTTGAGGGTGAATAAAATTTCGGAATTGCAGTGGCAAAGTAAGATTGATGAATTCCATAACAAATTACCGTTAGAAGATCTTTTAAAACTCATCGATTTTGACAAGGCAATAAAATCATTTGAATACCCAGACTATGGCGTAATTACTAAAGATCCTATTTTGCCAGCGATAGCAGGGATTGAAAAGTTTTCATTTACAGGAAGGATATTTGGCATGCAGAAAGACCGTGCCATAATACCGCACGGACATCAAAATATGACATCTTGCCACAGGGTTTTAAAAGGAGAATTTTTATTGCGGCAATATAATCGGTTGCGGGATGAAGGCGACCACATGTTTATTAAACAAAGTATAGAGGAACAGGGAAAAGCTGGCAGTTTCTCTTCCATATCAGACGATAAAAACAATGTTCATTGGTTGATTGCTACTACTGAACAGGCATATACTTTTGATGTTATTGTTGCAGGACTTGGTAAAAAAACAACCGAGGTAGACAACATTGATATTTATAACGCGATAAAAATGGATAACGATATTTTAAAAGTAAAAAAGCTGCCCGTTGAAGAAGCTTTAAAAAAATATGGAAAAACGCATCATTAATTGATTTGTAATTATGGCGTGGTAAATTTCAAAAGTTCAACACAAAAATTTTAAAGTTTATAATGACGCAGTTTAAACTTCTTTTCAATAGCACGAAACGTTTCTTCGGAACGACTTGTGGGTAGAAAAAAGACCAAGTTTTAATCATATAGCTCGTTCCGTAGCAACGTTTCGTGCTATAAAAGGCTAAACAGCCTCATAATAATCCAACACTTTACTGTATTATCCTTGAGTTTCTTATTACTTCTTTTATAAAGAAAAAAGTAGTAAGAGAAGCTGGCGAAACGAGTGAATAAACATCATAACTCAACAGCTACTATGAAAATTTACCCCATTTTAAGGGCTTTGTATCTCTTCTTTCTTTTACCAAGAAAAAAAGTTAAGAGAAATGCAGCACTAAACACATAAAATTTGTTCTTATTCAATAATAAAATTTGTGTTGAAATAATTGGTAAGTGGCCATATTTTCGTAACCCATAATTGAACTAGAAAACCAAAACAATATTGATGAGGCTATTTTTCGCCAAAAATAAATTACTAGTGGTGCTGATTTTGCTTACGGTTATTACCATCATTATCAACCAGTTCCCTGCTTTTATTGAATCGTTTTATTCGGTAGGTATTTATCCATACATTGCCCGCACCATGCGTTTTTTGCTCGGTTGGTTGCCATTTAGCATCGGCGATTTAATGTACGGTATTATTGCAATCTGGTTATTGGTAAAAATAATCGGTTTTTTTATTCGCTTGCGCCGCGGACAATTGTCTAATGGTCGCTGGAAAACAATTTTGCGCAAAATAGCTATTATTGCTATGGTTGTTTATATCCTATTCAATTGGATGTGGGCATTTAATTACAACCGCTTGGGCAGTGCTTACCAATTTCAATTAAAGCTGGCTCAATATTCAAAAGCCGATTTGCAGCAATTTGCCGACACCATACAATCAAGATTGGTATTGATTTGCAAGGATTCCGTTCGGCTTCGGCAAAATGTTCAAGAAACGATACCCAACATTAAACAAGAATGCGAAAACGATTATGCCTTGGCAGGAAAAGCCTATCCCTTTATCAATTATAAAACCCTTTCGGTAAAACGGGCTACATTGGGCAGCGTGGGAAATTATTTGGGCTTTTTGGGTTATGTCAATCCTATTTCGCTGGAAGCGCAATTGAACCAAACGATACCAAGCTTTTTTGTGCCTTATGTATGTTGCCACGAAATGGCCCACCAAATTGGCTACGCAAGCGAAAGCGAAGCCAATTTAATTGGTTATATGACTTGCAAACAATCGAGCCAACCTGCTTTTCAATACAGTGTTTATTACGATTTAATGTGGTATGCATTAAACGAAATTGCTTACCGCGATACGGCTTTGGCTAAAAATTATTTTAAACAATTACCATGGCAGGTGAAAGAAGACCATAAACTAACCCGGGCCTTTTTTAGTAAATATAAAAACCCTATCAGTCCGGTTATTGATTGGGCTTACGACCATTATTTGAAATTGAACAATCAGCCGCACGGTAAAGAAACGTATAATGAAGTGGTAGGTTGGATAATTGCCTATGCCAAGAAATATGGCTGGGATAAAGTATAGCTATTAGATTTATGGTATAAATGTTTAGCTTTTTACACTTTAAGTTGTGCAACGCGAACGATTTTAATCAATAACGCGGCGGAGGTAATTTACCTGCCCAAGATGATAATTTAAATGAAGCAATAATTGTAGCAATACATAGCCGGTGGAAGCTTTTGGCTCATCGAAAAATATTGGGTATTCAGCTTCCATATCTTCTTTTGTAAGAGCGTTGATTGTTTTGTTGATCATTTTAATAAGTTCTTCCAGTTGGTTTATCAAATATTCTCTTTCCACTCCCTTGGCTGGTAAATTCTTGATCCCGATTGCGGACATATCCGGTTTGCCCAAGTATTGTACCGATAAGATGATTCAAGCCCCCAATAATATGTAATACAAGATTACCGCTTGCGTTTTTTACCGACCCATGTGTTTTCCAAATGTCTTCTTCATTTTTAAATAAGTTTACTTCTTCCATTAGCTTTCGAACGTCTCTTTCGTAAAGATTTGCCAACCTATTATTTAACATAGCAATATTATTTGCTTGTAAAATTACCGTTGCTTTGGTTTGTGTACTTGTAAACAAGAATTATTAAAGCATTGACATTTTGTATCGGTTTGTTATAGGGTTTGAACACTGCTCTTAGCTGGAAGCATTAATATTTTAATTTTTCAATCAACCATATTTTGCTTTCAAATGGTTTAAACCGACTTTCAAACGATGTTTTTCCATTTTCAAACGATGTACAACAGCTTTCAAACGATGTACAACAGCTTTCAAACGATGTACAACAGCTTTCAAACGATGTACAACGGCTTTCAAACGATGTATAACAGCTTTCAAACGATGTACAACAGCTTTCAAACGATGTGCAACAGCTTTCAAACGATGTGCAACAGCTTTCAAACGATGTATAGTGGCTTTTAAACGAGGGAAAGTTGTCTTCAAAGCCACCCGATAGGATTTTTATTGAATCCGTCTAGATTTTTTAAATAGTTTATAACAAAACAATATTATCTCGAGGCGTTTCTATGATTGTTTCTTTTTGATGATTTATTGATGGAGAAGCTATTTAACGTAAGTTTTGGGTCCTTACGGTTGTATACTTAAATATTTTTTGCCGTTAAGCTTGATCAGACCAACAACTTGATCATATCTTGAGTTTAATGGCATAAAACGTTCCTACGGAACGAGGGCAAAGCATCTAAATATATTTTTACTACCAACGAAATGTTCCTACGGAACAAAAGCAGTGTTCCTTTGTTCCGTAGGAACGTTTCGTTGGTAAGGGCTTAGGTCGGAGGTCGTCATATAAATGCTCGTTCCGTAGGAACGTCTCGTATTGCGAACAAATTTTAAACAACAAGTATCTGATTATCAGTAAATACTATCTAAAACTCACGTTATTTGGATTTTTTTTGAGATAAGCCCGGCTGTAAGCCGATTATAAGATACCCGCTTCTGCTAACATTTTTTCAACAGTTACCCAATCTACCATATCTGTTTTTGTTGTTGGGGCAGCAACAAGTGGAATATCCATTTGTGTATCATCTATAAATAAATATTTTTCTCCCTTGCTAGATTGATAAATAGCTACTTTGCCTGCTCCGTTTGTAAAAGGCGGTGGAAAAATTTTTTCTTTGGTATGCGCAATTGATTGTAATTGTATATCGGGATGAAGGTTTACATATCGCAGTGCTATTTCCAGTGTGCCATCGTTGGTATTGCTGCGGTAGGTATTTAAAATAATAATATGCCCTTTTTCTTGTAATTTTTTTACAACCTCTAAAGCAGTCGGGTTGTACCTCCCCATTTCTGGATAAGCATGCTCTACTACTGTACCGTCAAAGTCGAGAAAGATGGTCATAACAGAGAATTGCACAATGTAAATTAGCCGAAAGATAATTGTTAAATGGTTTAAACAGCTTTTTTTAATTTTATAGCTGATTAAATATCCTACTTTGCTAGTTGCTATTTTTCATGCGAGTTGCTACTCGAATAGTTTACAGTTGACAGATGACAGGCGTAAAATGTAAGATGGCGGTGTTTTAATACCGTCAACTGTCGTCTGTCATTTATCAACCCTTGTTTTGTCATTGGTTATGGTGAAAATCAATAACTAGCATTTTGAGTTAACTAAATAATTTCGGAAATGCTTCGTTATATCAATTAAATGCCCCTCATCAAATAAAAATAAGGTATCAACATATTTTTTAACAGCTATCAAACGGCAATGCTTATTTTCCGCATTCAATTAATCACCATGAAAAAACTACTGTTGGGTGCCATCTTGTTGGCATCACTTACAACACAATCTTTCGCACAGGGCAAATTCCAGTGGAAAGAAGGAACATCGGGCAACCTAAAGTATAAGTATGTAACTGCCGACCCAACAAAAGCTAGGTTTTACATTTTGCCGAATGGATTGACCGTTATTTTAAGTGAAAACAAGAAAACGCCGCGAATCCAAACCTTGTTTGGCACAAGGGCAGGATCAAACAACGACCCTAGTAACCATACCGGACTTGCGCATTATTTAGAACATTTGTTGTTTAAAGGCACCGATAAATATGGTAGCTTGGATTGGGCGAAAGAAAAACCAATTTTGGATAAAATAGATGGATTATACGAAGATTACAACAAAATACCTTTTAGTGATTCTGTTGCCCGCAAAGCCAAATATCACGAAATTGATAGCGTAAGCGGTGAAGCGGCCAAATTTGCTATTGCTAATGAATATGACAAATTAATGGGTGCCATGGGTTCGCAAGGTACCAATGCGCATACTTGGGTAGAAGAAACCGTGTATGAAGAAAATATCCCCGCTAATGCAGTTAACAAATACATAGCTGTACAAGCCGAGCGTTTTAGAGCACCTGTTTTGCGCTTGTTCCATACTGAATTGGAAGCCGTTTACGAAGAAAAAAATAGAGGTTTGGACGATGACAATCGTAAGGTGTATGAGATGCTGTTGAAATCTTTATTTCCTACCAATAATTATGGCCAACAAAGCACCATTGGTACAGTTGAGCATTTAAAAAATCCATCATTATTGGCCATTAAAGATTTTTACAACAAATACTATGTGCCAAATAATATGGCTTTGGTAATGGTGGGCGATTTTAATGCAGATGAAGTAATCAAGCAAATTGATGCCGCTTTTAGCTGGTGGAAATCTAAGCCGGTTATGGCTTACAATCCTGCACCCGAAAAACCTTTGGCTGAACCGATTGTAAAAGAAGTATATGGCCCAACTGCTGAAAACCTTGTTATTGCTTGGCGGATGCCCGGCGCTGTAAGTTTTAAAGAAAATGTTTTACTGGAATTAACCCGCAATATTTTGTACAACGGCAAAGCTGGTTTAATAGATTTGAATTTGAACAAACAGCAAAAAGTTTTGCGTGCTTCGGCTGGCGGTTTCGATTTCAAAGATTATAGCTTGCTACAGATTAACGGCACACCAAAAACCGGTCAAAGCCTTGATGAAGTAAAAGCCTTGTTGATGGCACAAATTGACATGTTGAAAAAGGGCGATTTTGATGAAAGCCTAATTAAATCGACCGCTGCCAATTACAAGTATGATAAGCTGGAAAGCATTAAAAATATAACAGCAACAGCAAGCGAATTGATGAGTTCTTTTATTAAAGAAAAAGGATTGATGTGGGATAAAAAAGCATCTTTTTTAGATGCGATGGCCGCCGTTACCAAACCTGAATTGGTGGCTTTCATCAATAAATATGTAACCGATGGCTACGTGGCCGTGTACAAGCGCAAGGGTGAAGACAACAGCATTGTAAAGGTGCCAAAGCCTACAATTACGGCGGTTGCTGTAAACCGCGACGCACAAAGCGACTTTCTTAAAACGGTTGAAGTGATGCCATCCAGTAACATACAGCCAGTGTTTTTAGATTATACAAAAGATATCCAGAAAAGTACAATTGGCGCAGCAACGGTGTATTACTCGCAAAATAAAGACAACGAGATTTTTAAATTGTACTATCGCTTAAACATGGGCACATGGAACAATAAAATGTTAAGTGCCGCCATTCAATATTTCCCTTTTTTAGGTACTGATAAATATTCAGCAGCAGACATAAGCAAGGAGTTTTACAAACTGGCCTGCAATTTCAACGTACAAGCTGGTACTGAATTCACTACCATTTCTATTACTGGTTTGCAAGAAAACTTTGAAAAAGCAGTTGCTTTGTTTGAAAACGTAATAAAAAATTGTAAGCCCGACGAAGATGCTTTGAAAAAGTTGGTGGCACGCATGCAAAAACAACGTGCTGACATTAAATTAAACAAGGCTGCCATTATGAGCGGGTTAACTATTTATGCAAGTTATGGTGCAAAAAATCCGTTTAATTATACGTTAAGCAACGATGAATTGAACAACATGCAAGCTGCTGATCTGGTAGCCATTTTGCATGATCTTACCAATTTTAAACACGATATTATTTATTACGGTCCGGCTACTTTGGCAACGTTTACGCCAAGTATTACTAAACTGCATACTTTGCCAGCCACATTTAAACCAAACCCGGCAAAAGCGGAATATACCATGCAACAACAAACTACCAACCAAGTGTTGTTTGCCAATTACGACATGGTGCAAGCTGAAATTAGGTGGGTTAAAAACATTGATGTGTACGACCCTTCGCAAACAACTACCATCGATTTGTTCAACAATTATTTT